>NZ_AJLL01000033.1 GCF_000317225.1 Fischerella thermalis PCC 7521 | reverse complement strand
AAAGATCAACTTTAACATTACCTTAATCCCCATTTGGTTATGGATTGATATGTTCGTTTTGCATGGTCAAATTACTGAGAAACGAATTAATAAATACTACCAAGTGGGGCAATATGAAACTGATGGATGGCGATCGCTTGCTATCAATCCGGTGCAGACGGCGAAATTTTTTACTGGGTGCAGGATTTTTCACAGGCTTAGCAGTAACTAGTCAATGGCATCCAGTATTGGCACAGCCCAGGTTTTCTAGTTATCCATTCAGTCTTGGTGTAGCCTCTGGTGATCCATTACCTAATAGTGTGGTGTTATGGACACGTCTAGCGATCGACCCACTTAATGGTGGGGGAATGCCACCAGAAAACATTATAGTGCGGTGGTCGGTTGCCGTTGACAAAAACATGACCAAGATAGTCAGAAGTGGTCAAACCTTAGCAACTCCTGAACTAGCCCACTCAGTACACGTTGATGTGCGCGGACTAGAACCTGAGCGTTGGTATTGGTATCAGTTCCGAGTGGGTAAGGAAGTTAGCCCGATAGGTCGGACTCGCACAGCCCCAGCCCGGAATTCCTCTATTCCACAACTCAACTTTGCTTTTGCCTCTTGCCAAGATTGGCAAAATGGTTATTACACAGCCTACAAGCACATGGCGGAAGAGGAACTCGATTTAGTAGTGCATTTGGGTGACTACATTTACGAGTACGAAGCCCAACCTGACAAGCTACGCCAGCATATTGGTTCTGAAATCTTTACCCTAGAAGACTATCGTAACCGTCACGCTCAATACAAAACTGACCCAAATCTGCAAGCTGTTCATGGCAAGTTTCCTTGGATTATTACCTGGGATGATCATGAGGTAGAAAATAACTACGCTGGTTTGATACCAGAAGAGAATCAAAGTCAGGAAGAGTTTGTGAATCGGCGGGCTTACGCTTACCAAGCTTACTACGAACATATGCCCCTGCGCCGCTTTTCGTTGCCTAAAGGGCCTGACATGCAGCTATATCGACGGTTTACTTTTGGTGATTTAGCTGAGTTTAACGTGTTGGATACCCGTCAATATCGTACTGATCAACCTTGTGATGATGGACTCAAGCCCCGTTGCTCCCAAGCTTTGGCTGAAGAAGCCACGATGACAGGCCAAAAACAAGAGCAGTGGTTGCTCAAAGGTCTCGATAAGTCATCAGCACGCTGGAATGTGATTGCTCAGCAGACTATGTTTGCGGAATACGATTTTGATCCTCGCCCAGAAACAGGACTGTTCAACGTGGATCAGTGGGATGGTTACGTAGCTGCACGGAATCGGATTTTGAATTTTTTAGCTCAACGCCAACCTTCTAACCCAGTGGTGATTACCGGAGATATCCACTCTAGTTGGGTAAATGACCTGAAAGTAGATTTCCAAAACCCAGATTCAGCTACAGTCGGTACTGAGTTTGTGGGAACTTCAATTTCATCAGATTTTCCAACCGAATTTATTGCTCCAGTCAAAGCTGCTTTGAGTGACAATCCCCACACTAAATTTTTTGATGGTGCTTACCGGGGTTACGTCCGTTGTAACCTGACGCGCGATCGCTGGCAAAGTGATTACCGTGTTGTCTCGACAATTACTGATGAAAACGCCTCCATCAGCACCCTAGCTTCGTTTGTAGTTGAAAACGGTCAACCAGGCGCACAAAAAATTTAATCAAAATAATGTTTTAGTCGGTTACAAAAATATTCGTAATAGTGTGAATTTTGTAGGTTGGGTCAAGTTTACCAGACCCAACCTACAAAATCTAACACGCTATTTTAGTAGTGTTAGTCCATTACTGACTTATAGCTTCTTTGACAGTCAAACCATAAATCAAGGATTTCAGGGCAAATTTAGGTAAAGCCAACATGCGTCGCCAACGCCAAGGTTCTTTGTATAGCCGATACAGCCACTCTAAATGGTTGTTCCCCAACCAAGCAGGAGCGCGAGTTTTTGTCCCAGACCAAATATCAAAGCTACCACCAACACCGATCCAAATTGCTTGGCGACACAAATGGCGGTTTTGGGCAATCCATAACTCTTGACGTGGCACACCTAAACCAACAAAAATAACTTGTGGTTGGACTTGAGCAAGAGTTTGTCGTAATTGTTCTTCTTCTGCTGGGGAATGGAAACCCGAATGTGTACCTGCTATTGCCAAACTCGGAATTTGCCTCTGCCAGTAATCTGCGGCTTTGGCAGCAACTCCAGTAGCACCACCATAGAAAAATACTTTTGCATCCGTTTGTTTTTCTCCAAGTTCTCGCAACAGTGTCTCTGCTAGCTCGATTCCTGGAATTCGCTGCACTTTTTGCCGCCGCAGCCACCGCAAAAACAGAACTACTCCCGCTCCATCTGGAATAACTAGCTCGGCAGTTTTTATTACCTCAGCTAGAGATTTGTTTTGTTCTGCCTGCATAGTCATTTCGGCATTAAGCGTAATTACATGCGCTCCCATGCCTTGCTTCAGGCTTTCCAGCAACCAGCTTGGATAATCAGTCATTATATGAACTGGTAGCCCCAACACCGAAAATACTTTAGGCGGTTTAAACATAGCCTATTTTTGAGTAGCCTCACACCAATGTCCATCGAACGATAGTCTAACAAATTTTTGCAAATAGAGAATTCCTGAAAAATGCGTATTTTATATCACAAATTTTGATTAGATAATTTTCGCTACATTCCTCCTAAAACGCAGATTGCAACTCTGCTCAAGATACTTTAGGTCGAAATTTATGCTGTATTAATAAATACAAAGTATTTTATACTACAGTATTCTTCAATTTCCAAACACAAGATGAGGGTAGAAAGCATTAGGCATAAAAGTAAAAATAGAGAGGGCTTTATCTTCACCCCTTAACATCAAAGTATTGTGCAAACTCATGATTTAAGTCGTTTATTTTTAGTGCAGCATCAAGCAACTAAACTCAAACTAATTCAGGATTCGCTATTGGCTATTCTCAATTTGCAAGTAGTTCACACTCCATCTTCTAAAACTTTTTAGTAAACTCAATCATACACAGTTAAGAGTGCAACAGGCAGAATTGACTATGAATAAAATTCGTGTGGTATTGATAGAAGATCATGACCTCACCCGTGTAGGTATCAAAATAGCACTACAGCAAAAAGAAGAAATAGAAGTGGTGGGAGAAGCTGCTAACGCTGCTGATGGGATAAAATTGTTAAAAACTATACAACCAGATATTGCAATTATAGATATTGGTTTACCAGATAAAGATGGTATTGAACTCACACGGGAGGTCAAAGCATTTAACAATGGGGAAGATTCGGGAGTAAAAGTATTAATTTTGACTCTGCGTGATAATAAAGAAGCCGTTCTAGCAGCTTTTGCTGCTGGGGCTGATTCCTATTGTATGAAAGATATTAAGTTCGATAATTTACCAGAAGCTGTACGTGTTACTTACAATGGCAATGCTTGGATTGATCCAGCGATCGCCCGTATTGTATTACAACAAGCACAACAAAATCCATTGAAATTGGAGGGGACAACAGAGAATAAAGTTTCAGTGCCAAGTCTAGAAAACAATGGTACTGAAGAAGATATAATTGACCCCTACATCCTCACAGAAAGAGAATTAGAAGTACTGCAACTGATTGTAGAAGGTTGTAGTAATGCTGTAATCGCAGAAAGGTTATACATTACGGTTGGTACTGTCAAAACACATGTTCGTAACATTTTAAACAAACTATGTGCTGACGACCGTACCCAAGCAGCGGTTAGGGCTTTGCGTTCTGGATTAGTTGGATAGGCTAGACAAACTACTAGAAAAATAATTTGATTTCCCTATTCGCTAATCAGTATAATTACTACTTTGTTCCCATAAATATGTGTTAAAAATGAGTTGATTACCCTGAATACGGTCTTTCTTAATGTTCTAATGACGATTAGGTGTAACAGATATGATTACGCCATTCCGCCATTGAAATATCTGGAATAGTGAAGTCAAATATGACTGAGACAGATGTAGAAAAACTTAAATTGATGGTTGTAGACGATGAGCCAGATAACCTAGAACTACTCTACCGCACTTTTCGGCGAGACTTTCAAGTGTACAAAGCAAATCACGCTATGAAAGCACTTGAAATTTTGGACAAAGAAGGCGAAATGGCTGTGATTATCTCTGATCAAAGAATGCCAGAGATGAATGGCACGGAATTTTTGAGTTTGACAGTAGAGCGCTTTCCTGATACGATTCGCATATTGCTGACTGGTTTTACTGATGTTGAAGATTTAGTTGATGCCATTAACTCTGGTCAGGTCTTTAAATACATTACTAAACCTTGGAAACCAGATCGACTCAAAGAAATTGTTGAGCAAGCAGCAGACGCCTATCAGCTAGTCAAAAAGCGTACTCAAGAGTTACGTCGCGCCCTACGACGAGAATCATTATTTAATGCTGTTACCACTGCAATACGTGAGTCTTTAGACTACTCCAGCATGTTGGAGAAAATTGTTGCCACAATAGGTCAGTCTTTTAAAACTAGTTATTGCTTGCTTAGACCAGTAGAAAGCAATTGTTTGACAGCAGATGAATTCTCCTACTTAGATCCTCAAATTACCTATTCCTGTGAATTTTTCGATGCCAGTTTTTTGATTGAACAAGTTCTAGAAACTCAGCATTATCAGCATAGTTTATATAATAAAAATGATAATCCTTGTTACCAATTGGCGGTGCCACTGATTTATCAGCAACATCTCCTTGCTGTTCTTGCTCTCTATGAAACAGGACGAGATCAACCTTGGCAAGACGAGGATATCCAGCTAATCACAGGTGTTGCGGAACAAGCAGCTTTAGCCCTTTCTCAGGCAAAACTCTATCAACGTCTTCAGGAAAAACAACAACAGATTCGAGCGGAATTAGAGATTGCTCGCCAAATTCAAAACAACTTGCTACGTCAAAGCTTACCTGATATCAAAGGTGTAAAGGTACAAGCTTGTTGTTACCCCGCCCGTGAAGTCGGCGGAGATTTTTTTGAAGTGTTTGTCCATCCCAAAGGAGATTTATGGTTAGCAGTGGGTGATGTTTCTGGTAAAGGCGTCCCTGCTGCATTGTTTATGGCTAGTGCAATTTCGGTGTTACGCCGGGAATTATCTCAGGAAACACCAGCTATGCCCAACATGGTAATTCAAAATCTGAATAAAGCTTTGGGTGATGACTTAATTAGTAGCAATTGCTTTATCACTCTCATCTTAGCCCGATATACTCCCAGCACCAGAGAACTTGTTTATGCCAATGCAGGCCATATATATCCTCTGCTGTGGTCTCGTGAAACTGATATAGACAATCCCCAGTACCTAAAAATACGTAGTATTCCTTTGGGTATTTTACCCAAATGGCAAGCAGATTTTGGGCAATTGTTTCTTGCTCCCAAGGACATCCTACTGTTTACCAGTGACGGCATTACTGAGGCGATGGTGACAAAAAAGACCTGTGTTCCAGAAAACTCAGTAAATGGTTTTAAGTCAAATCATCGTTCCATGCTACATCTTGATGGTCTTTGGCAACTTTTGCAACAAGAAACTCAACCACTATCCCTCAATCATTTGTTAGCTCGTATCCAGGCTGACAACAATATTCAAGAAGATGATCAGACTATACTCTCACTGGAGGTTTTTTAAATGATGAAAAGTGAGCTTCATGTACCAAGCGACCTGAAGTTTTTAAGCATCGTCGAAAACTGGTTGTTGGGATGCTTGGAAATCCAGTTCAAAGAATCGATTGATTGGTCACGACAATCAAGTCGTCTACGACTTGCTTTGGTAGAAGCTTATTCTAACGTTGTGCGTCATGCCCATAGAAATCAGCCCTCTTTACCAGTGTTAATCCGTTTGGAATTTAAAGACCGAGATATAGCCTTGGAAATTTGGGATCGTGGGGATGGCTTCGACTTATCCAACTATTTCCCTCCTAGCCCCACGGATAAACAAGAAGGTGGTTATGGTTGGCTAATTATGAATCGTCTCATGGATAAAGTTGAATACAAGTTACAGGTTGATGGTTACAACTGTCTTAAACTAGAAGTGACTTTGCCAGATTCTGCTTAATTAGTACATTATTAGCGAGTTTAAACGTAGAATCTCGCAAAGATGAGCGCACAGAGGCGCAGAGTGTTTACTTATAGAGAATTTGCTTATACTAAGTGCATTTTTGAGCAGCCTTGATATTAAGAAGTGTTAATTAGTTTAATAACTTTTGCTAATTTTATTTGATTTATAGGTGATATTTATCAAAAAATAAAAATATCGCTAAGATGACCTTGCCGTCCATTTTCCACAAGTGCGACTCCGAAAGTTTTTTTGGGGGTGTGCTTGACTCGGTAAGGCATTAATTATGGATAGAACGGGTGCGATCGCAAGTTCAACAATCGACTTTGCACGTGTCCGGTGATAAATCTCACTCAAATATTGCACAACAAAGTCACTGTTTTACCTATGGAAGCCTTGTTTTGTTTGTCACCACGCTATCGTCTTGATGATGAATTACCCTGGTTAGAAGGAATTGACCCCAGTCGTCACTACTGGATTATGGTAAATGGAGACAAAAATTTAACAGTAGCGCTTCCTGGGTTGATTGTGTCTGCCAAAAGCGAACTGAAGCAAGTCATGCAGCAATTTCGTTCGCTACAACCAGGAGAACAAATGACCTTGGCAAGAATTGCTGATACTTGTAAGATTCACTGTGTTAGCTCTAATTGCTATGCCATAGAAACAGAAATTAATGGCGCCCCTGTCTGGCATTTATTCGATCAAGAAACTTTGGACAGTTTGCTCATGACAGCACATCCTGATTGGCAGTGTGCGCCCAAAGATATAGAGTTAGGACGAAGATTACTACTGCGCTCTTTTGAACAAATGGCAGCAATAAAAAATTAGAATTTGTTAGTGGTTGGTAGTTAGTGGTTAGTGGTGAACAACTAACAACTAGCAACTAACAACTAACTAACCTCGTCGCATTTTCAGCAATTCTTGAGGAGAAGCTAACAATTTAATTTTGGTGTAAAGAATTTCCCCTTGCTGATTGAGGACAAACTGCCATAAAACGTTGACCCCACACCAAGAAGTTTGCGCTTTTCCTGTCACCTGAAATTGAATTACACCTTCTTCCAAAGTCTCAGATATTCCTTCGCGGGGATAAACTTTAATATCCACAGCTTCTTTTTTTAAATAACTAGCGATCGCCTCTGGTCCTACGATTCCAGATTCAAAAGGTGGATGCATTACACCATCATTTGCAAATAAATTAGCAGTAGCATCAAACTCTCCTGCATTCAACGATTGAAAGTAACACAGGATAGTTGGTTCTGTAATTCCCTCAATAGTTAATTCTTGTGTAGTATTTCTAGATGATTGTGATAAAACCATAAAATTAACTCCAGATTATATTTCCATTAATTTACAAATAACAATCAATTTAATCCTGTTGCTGGAGATGTATTTTTTATGTTGGTTAGTGGTTAATTGTGAGTTGTTTGTTGTTAGTTGTTAGTCTTCGATTTTGCACCAACTTTTCATCCCGCCAAGAAATAAATTTCTTGGCTTATAGCTTAAGTCAGATAAATCTGACTGCAACAAGATTTGAGTCCGTTAAAACTGACTAAGGCGATCAAGACAGAGAATTTATTCTCACACCAGTAAATTGGGTAAGTCCAAGATAGAGTAGTTGTTTGTTGTTAGTAGGTGATAGCTCAATGTAGCCGAGTACAGCATTCCATTAATTCGTGGCGGATTAAATTTACCGATACTCTGCGTCCCTCTGCGCTAACTCCCCAATCCTCTGCGTTTCAAAGAATTACAACTTTGTACTTCCTGAGTATAAAAAAGACTCTTTATATTACCCAGATGGGAATATAAAGAGCAACTTGGTAGTTGGAAATAAGGGGAGATAGAGAAAGATACTTACAGAACCTAAGCAGGATGCCAGAATGTCTTAAATGGTTACAATGAAGTGTATACATCAGAAAGCGTGCAAAAATCTTACTTGCTTTTTCCTGACTCCTGCCTTCATAATACTTAGTCGGCGAGAGGGTCAACACCCATGTCAGTTACGACCTTACGGAGAACGGTGATTTGTTGACCAAAATCGAGTTCTTTTAATGTTTCCAATACCTGCACACCATCACGAGACAATTGATAATTAGATGGCATGGGAACAACAAAACCTTTAACCATCAATTCAGACAGTTCGTACCAAAAAGCTAGCTTGGTGTTAGCGCTCAGGATACCATAGGAACGGCAGAACTGGGTATTTTTCTTGGCAGCCAGATCACGCATTACCTGTAACTGCTCTTCATGAGTCATCTGCTTAATTTGATTCAGCAGACCTTCGGCTAATTGCAAACGAGCAGCGCCTGTAGCAGCTGGTGTAATTGAACGCCCCATTTCAGTGTAAGCATACCAAAGTACTGCCAGCTGATCATCTACACTCAAGTTTGTAAATACAGCCACAGTGGATGCAACTGCATCCACTGCTTGGGTGCTGTAGTTGAAAGTGTTAGAAAAGCGGTTTTGTGCTGAATCAGTAGTAAATGTCATGATTGCACCAAAGTCGATAGTTTGTACGCTGGGAACTACTGAAAGCATTATTTTTGCTTCCGATATATATCTTGCATCATTTATTTACAAATTGCAAATAAAATTTACAAATACCATGTCTAAGAAATGGCAAATATATGTATTGACTAGGTAGTGTAAAATAGCGATGCCGTAGTTACGGCAAATTTCAGATAAGATAAATGAATCAATTGCCGGGAACAAGCAGTGCTGAAGTTAAACAAAAAGCTCTGGAGTTAGGATTTCACAAAGTCGGAATAGCTGCTGTAGATGGGGACGATACAGAGATAAAGCGGTTGCAAGCATGGATTAAGCTTGGTTATCACGCCGACATGGAATGGATGACTTCTCCTAAGCGCCAGGATATTCGGTTAGTGATGAGTGATGTGCGATCGCTAATCTGTGTAGCCCTCAACTACTATACGCCACACCAACGCCCTGAAGGCAAGGAATACGGTAAAATCTCTCGTTATGCTTGGGGGCGGGATTATCACAAAGTCATGCACAAAAAATTAAAAGCACTCTCGCTTTGGTTGCAGGGATTAGGTGAAAACATTCAAGCACGCTATTATGCAGACACAGGTCCGGTACAAGATAAAGTCTGGGCGCAAAAAGCCGGAATTGGTTGGATTGCCAAAAATGGGAATGTGATTACCCGGGAATATGGTTCTTGGGTATTTTTGGGAGAAGTGCTAACCAACTTGGAGTTAACTCCAGACAAACCCCATACACAACATTGTGGTAATTGTACTCGCTGCCTAGAGGCTTGTCCTACAGATGCTATAACTAGTCCATTCGTAGTAGACGCCAATCGTTGCATTGCTTATCACACGATTGAAAATCGTCAGGAAAAGCTACCAGAGACAATTGCATCTAATTTACAAGGTTGGATTGCTGGTTGTGATATTTGCCAAGATGTTTGTCCTTGGAATCAGCGTTTTGCTAGTCCAACTGATGTGGATGACTTTCAGCCATATCCTGGGAATATTGCCCCCAAACTGATAGAATTAGCCCAAATCTCAGATCAGGACTGGGATCAACAATTTCCGGCATCGGCGTTGCGGCGAATTAAGCCAGAAATGTTACGACGGAATGCCCGTGCTAACCTAGACGCATTCCAGCAGGCACAAGAATGACCCAGAAAGTAGTTATTTTTGATTTTGATGGCACAATCGCTGATACGGTAGACGCACTTATAAGTATTGCTAACCGTTTAGCTAAAGAGTTTGGTTATGTGCAAATTACTCCAGAAGAACTAGCTTTGTTGAGAAATTTAACTTCTAGGGAAATTATTAATTATTCAGGTATTTCTGTATTTAAAATACCTTTTTTAGTCAAAAAAATCAAAGGAGAATTAAAAAGTAAAATACCAGAGCTAAAACCAATTCCAGGCATGAAAGAAGCCTTAATAAACTTGAAAAATGCAGGTCATCGTCTAGGAATTATCACGTCTAACTCTAAAGACAATGTGACGGAATTCTTGAGAATTAATGAATTAGATAATTTATTTGAATTTATTTATTCTGGCATAACTATTTTTGGTAAAACAACAATTATTAATAATCTGCTTAAACAAAAACAACTGAAACCAGAAGAAGTAATTTATGTGGGAGATGAAACTAGAGATATTGAAGCTTCTAAAAAAGCTAATATCAAAGTCGTAGCAGTCAGTTGGGGGTTTAATTCTCCAGAAGTTTTAGCTAAACAAAATCCAAATTATTTAATTCACCATCCAAGTGAACTGTTAGATGTAGTGAATAATAGTTAAATATCAAAAGTCAAAAGTCATGCAATTTTGGATTTTGGATTGACACGTTAGTTAATGAGAAACTATCAACTACTATCAATTAACTAACCCTTCACACTTCAGTTAACGTCGCCATACGATTCAAATCAGCCGGGGTAAGGTGCGAGTGTACCACTTGTCCATCACGAAACCAGACAATACGTTGAGTTTGACGGGCAACATCTGGTTCGTGAGTTACCATGACAACTGTAATCCCAGTGGTATTTAGTTCGGTAAAAATATCCAATACTTCTTGGGTGGTACGGGAATCAAGCGCGCCTGTGGGTTCATCTGCTAGCAGCAACACCGGACGATTGACAATCGCACGAGCGATCGCTACTCTTTGTTGTTGTCCTCCAGAAAGCTGATTTGGTTTGTTGTTGATACGTTTTTCCAAGCCAACGCGTTTAAGTGCTTCGACGGCGCGATCGCGTCTTTCCCCGGAGTCCACACTAGCATACACCATTGGTAACATTACATTTTCTAGTGCTGTTAGTTGGGGTAAAAGGTGGAATTGCTGAAAGACAAAGCCAATTTTTTTGTTACGAATGTGGGCAAGTTCGGTATCATCCATTTGTGCCACATCGAGATTATCTAAATAATAATGTCCTGATGTGGGGCGATCTAAACAGCCAATAATATTCATCGCTGTGGATTTCCCAGAACCAGATGGGCCCATAATTGCACAATATTCGCCCTCGTGGATTACTAAATTCACATTGTTAAGTGCTTTGACTTCAGTTTCACCACTGCCGTATATTTTAAAGATATTTTCTAACCGAATGATTGATGATTTGTGATTTGTCATTTGTCATTTATCCCCTATTCTTTATTATCTCCACTCATTTCCTCATTCGACTACTTCCTATTTCTATAGACTTTTTGCAAAAAATCAGGCTTTAGGCTTTAGATCAAACGAACACAGATAAACACAGATGAACACAGATGAACACTGTTTTAGTTCGCTCAATTCAAAGTTGAAGCGCTGACTACGAACCTTTCACAAAACTAAGCGCTTCTTAAAGCTACAATGGGGTCTAGTTTCGCAGCACGACGCGCAGGAACAACGCCAAAGAATAAACCAATACCACCGGAAACGCTGACTGAGAGAGTGATTGCGACTACAGAAATTCCTGCATCTAAGGGTGTTAAGGCTCCCACTAACAAAATACCACTCACACCGATCGCAGTTCCGATTAAACCACCTGCGGCGGAGAGAATCACAGCTTCAATCATGAACTGTAATAGGATGTCTTGCTGGGTTGCACCTATTGCTTTGCGCAGTCCGATTTCTTGGGTGCGTTCGGTGACAGAGACAAGCATGATATTCATGATGCCAATACCACCGACAATTAAAGAAATAGCTGCGATCGCTGCTAGCATAATTGTCAATGCACCTGTGATCTGGCCGATAGTCTGCATTGCATCTTTTTGCGTGCGGATCGTAAAGTCGTCTTCGCCAGTAATTTTGTGTCGCTGACGCAGCAAATTTGTAATTTGAAACTCTGCACCATCAACACTATTCGCATCACGAGCGGAGACAACAATGTAATCTAAACCAATACCATAGGGAGAATTTCGTCCCACTAATCGGTTTGCAGATGTGGTGATTGGTATCAAGGCTGCTTCGTCATAATCTGCACCCAAGCTTGAGCCTTTAGCTTCCAACACACCAATGACTTGAAAGCTGGAATCTTTGATTCGCAGCTGTGCGCCGACAGGATTACTTTCATTGAAAAGTCTTTCTGCCAATTTCGCACCCAGTACCGTAACTTGATTATTGCGCTTAATATCGACTTCGGTGAAAAACCGTCCTTGAGCCATGTCAAAATCCCGTACCTCTGGGAAAGTGGGAGTTGTACCAATAATGTTGACGTTGGTGTTGCGGTTGCGGTAAGTTACCACTTGTCTTCTGTTCAACTCTGGAGCAACTCCTGCTACCGTTGGTACTTGAGTTGCGATCGCATCTGCATCAGCTAAGACAAGAGTTTTCGGTACTTCAAAAGAAATGCGCTGAGTTTCGCGATTTCCAGGAAGGATAAACAGCACATTTGGTCCCAAAGATTCTAACTGCTTATTTACATACTTTTGTCCAGCTTCACCAATCCCAATCATGGCAATTACGGAAGCATTGCCAATGACAATACCCAACATGGTGAGAGTACTACGTAATTTATTTGACAGCAGGGTTTTCCCTGCCATTTTGATACTTTCTACTAGGTTCATTGTTGTTGTTCTTTTGCTTGCTGTTCGCGTTTATAGTCTTTGGGTGGGTTGAGAAATACGCGATCGCCTTCTTCGACACCAGACACAATCTGAGTCTGATCTTTTACCTGCGCTCCCACTGTCACTGGACGGAACAGAGGTTTATTTTGAGCATCCGGGACAAGTACTCCAGTTTCACCCTTTTCAGTAACAATTGCCACAGTCGGTACTAAGAGGGCATTATCTAATTGATCGCCTAAAAACGTCAAATCAACATTTAAGCCAGAACGTAGCACTTCTTGTCCCGTAGTAATAGCTACTCGTACTTGGAACAATGTCACACCTTCTTCCTTCACGGCTTCGGGAGCAATCAGGCGGACACGACCTTTAAATACTTGGTCTGGGTAAGCATCGGTAACAATTTCTACCTGTTGTCCTTTTTTAATTCTGCCAATATCGGCTTCAGGAACTTGTGCTAACACCTCTAAACCCTTAGCTAGAGCAACGATAGAACTGGAAGTAGCCGAGGCACTCGAAGAAGCAGAAGTAGTCGGTGCTACATACGCACCGTCGTTAGCATATTTCTGAGTCACAATTCCTGCGAAAGGAGCGCGGATGATTGTGTCTTGTAGCTTCACCTGAGCCGCCTTTAACTGTGCTTCTGCAACACCTACGGCTGCTTTGCGTTGAGCGATGATTTCCGGACGAGTACCATTTTCCAACAAGCGTAATGCTGCTTGGGCTTCCGCAACAGCAGCTTCTTGGCGGGCGATTTCTTCGGAACGAGAGCCGCTTTCTAGTAGTGATAATCGGCGTTGAGCTTGTTGAAGAACAGCTTTTGCCCTTGTGTCTTCACTCACGTACTGATCTAATTGGTCTTGAGAAATGGCTCCTTGTCGTGCCAATTCTCGATATCGCCTGACTCGTGCCTGTGTCAAGTTTACCTGTGCTTTAGCATCATCTACCTGAGCTTGGGCTTCTTGAATCTCCTGGGAACGATTACCAGCACGGGCTTGATCTAGTTGTGCTTGGGCTTGTGCTAAACGCGCTCTGGCTTGGGCAATTTCTTGGGGGCGGCTCCCGGCTTGGGCTTCTGCTAACTGTGCTTTGGCTTGATCTAGACTGGCTTGATATTGCAGAATTTGGGCATTGACATCTGCACTATCCATCACAGCAAGAACTTGTCCTTTCTGGACGCGATCGCCTTGTTCAACTCTTAGCTCTGCCACAATTCCTGGTTGTTTCGGGCTAATATTCACGCTTTGAGCTGGTACTACCTTACCACTGGCAGTAATCCGTAATGTGACATCTTTTGCTTCTACAGGAATAGTGAGCGCTGCAATATCTTCTCTACTTGCCCCCCGATTTACCAAAGTATAAGTTGTAGTGCTGCCAACAACCAAAATCCCAGCTGCCATTAGCCCAATTAGCCAGCGTTGGGGGTGCTTCACTTTGCCTATAACGGGAATTTCTATATGAGTATTCATCACAGCAGCCTTGAAAAATAACTTGGATTTCAGGATGGTAAAGCGGGAGACAAGAAAGAAATATTGATGAAAATTTTCTATCCGTTGCCAAGATCGTTAGTTTCCTATTGAACTTAAGTTCCGTTAGGATGCATCTTGCACAGGAAAGAGCATGTGTATAGATAAATAATTAACTTATAGTTTCTTAACTTTCCTTGATGGTATCCTGCGCCAAGTATTTTTTACTTCACCTGAATGGGTGACTTTAGTTAAAGGGGGATCGGGAATTCGACATCAGTGCTGCTTGTACCTGCTCCTGGAACCACAAATAGATAAGTTTACGTTTATTCAACCCGAAGAATTGCCATTGCATGTCGATATTAGAAGACCTGTCGCTCCTGCAAATGAGCTAATATTTCCTGACGCTGACGCCAAACTGGATGTAATTGTTTTTTGGCAAACATCTGTAATTGCTTACCACCATCAAATGAATTTGGTTGCGATGCATTACCGTAACTAGTGAGTGCCATTGCTCGTACAGGATTGGAAAATTCAATGACAGCAACATAGGAATCACCTGCAACGGCTTGGAAGCGATCGTTTTCACTAGGAGCAAAGTTGAGTACACGGAAAATCCCCAAATCACCATCTCCACCATTGGCAGGTAAATCAATATCACCCACCCTTACCCGAAAGACATCCCCCCAAGGAACATCCAGCGCCCCATAAGTCTTTTCTACCTGTGCTGCTACTGCTTCGAGTGTTGCAACTGCACTTTTCGGATTAGCTAAACCATCAGGGGTGGTGCGTGGTGAATTTTCACTCCAAGGTTTACTAAATGCCTGATCCCAGTCCATCTTTTCTACCCAAAGGGCAAATAATACTGCTCCCCGACTATCTGCATTGGCTTGCCGATCCCAGGCTTCTAGAATATTAGCTGCTCGCCGTCCTATGTCCTGACCGTATTTGCGAGCAGCTGGGATTAAATCATCCAAAAGCCGATCAGCCAGTTCCATACGGGTAGAGTGCTTATATGCAATCATTTCATCAAAAGAAATTTTTTCATCTTCATCCAGCATTCTTACAGAACGTTGGGAGCGGAAATCCATGAAACGAGGCGCTATGTAGGGCGGGTAATTATTTGCTTTGATGGTGGCTGGAAATGTGGTTGTCCAAGGTGGATCATTGGTATTTTGTAGCCAACCGCTCTTGGGGTCAACTATGCGCGGTAAATCCCGGTATGGATGCATTTTTGTCCACAAAGTTTTGGATGTATTGCCTGGAATAATACCTTCCCAGTAAGTAAAATCACCATTTGATCGCACTGGAACTTGACCGTTGAATAGGTGCATAATATGCCCTTTTCTATCGGCGTAGATTACCGTAAACATTGGTAATTGCAATCGCTTGAGTACCTTTTCAAACTCGTTGAGGTTTCGGGAACGTGCCATGTCCCACCATTGTTGGAGGACACCTGGTCGGTCAAGACCGACAACTCTCAGGGCAAAGGCTTTATTATCTTTTTCAACGACGACGGGTCCATGGACAGAATTTTTCACTACTAATGATTGTTCTTGCAAAGAACCATTTTTCTGCTTCACCTTCAAGGAGAGGGTTTTGGAAAGGAAGTCGCGAACTTTGCCATCAAAGCGATAACCATTACCTGCCAATGTCAGTTCATAAACATCCCAGCCATCGTGGGTGTTAACAGTGTGAGTCCAACCTAAGTTGTCGTTAAATGCGATCGCCAACACCGGAATACCTACAAGTGTTGCTCCGTAAGCATCAATTCCAGGCGCGGTGATTTGAGCTTCATACCACAGGAATAAATCTGACCAGGGTAGGTGTGGGTTGGCTAAAAGCATTGCGTTTCCACTAGCAGAATGACTGGGTGCGATCGCCCAACCATTAGACCCTGCTTGTAATTTTTGTTGGCTTAGTCCTATGACTTGTTCTGGATTGACTACAAAAGTGAAGTGGAGTACCCGATGCAGGTGAGCCATGACATCTTCTGGTTTGACTGGTAGCACCACCTCTACTTCATCATTAATCAAGTTACCGTGTTGGGAAGCATAGGCATTGATCCCAGCAGCAAAAGCATCTAGATAACTACGAAAAGTAGGATTCTGTACCTTGTACCAACTACGAGCGCGTTCTGGTATTCCTGTCGTCAACACCCATCGGTCTGAGTCTAGATATTCCTCTCCCCAGTATTCGGCTGCACGTCCCCGTGCTTGACCGTAGAGACGTAAAAGCAAATCTCCATGACTTTGCATTTGCGCCCAACCGAAGCCATAAAATGCACTCCGGTTATCTTTACCGTAGATGTGCGGTACACCATAGGTATCCCATAATATTTCTGTAGATTTGGCTGATACAGCTGTAGTCTGGCTCCCTACAAACAAAATAAGTATCAAAGCGAGTATCAACGGTAAAACGCGTCTTGATACTCTTTTGTAAACCCTGGATAAAAAGTCAATCCTCATTACCACCACCGTGTGCAGGTATAACGTCTGGTGACTGAAACTGCTAAGTAAATTGTGCGTATAACTTTTAGACCTCTTGCAAAATTATCTTTTGCAAGAATTGGGGTGCATATTAAAGGGGAAAGGATGTTTTAATCCCTTTAACCCTTTCCCCTGACTTCTGCAAGAAGTGTATTATTTCTATGACCGTCATTTGACCAATGACCAAGCAGATTCTCGTTGAGCTAACAACGCCACCTTGTTGAGAAATTATATCAGGCTTTACAAGAAACTGGAATGGTATATTTATTGTTATAAAAAAAGAGGAAATAGCTAAATAATCTACATAATAATGTAATCTATATATAAATTTATCAAGAAAGATTATCAAATTAGTACTTTAAAAACTGTTAAATATTGAGAGTGCAAATTACAAAACAAATAGCCCACAGAGTCTAAATTTTTCAAGTAACAGCAAGATAATGACAAAAGCGACCACAGTGTCACCAAGAGGATTGAAAAAGCGACAAATGCCAACCTTACTTGGTCTGGTTCTGGGATTGTGTATCCTGCTAATTTGCTTGGTATACAGTGTCACCCTAGGTGCAGCAGACATTCCCCTGGACAAGATTTTGGCATCTTTTATCGCCTTTGATGGTTCCTATGAACACTTAGTCGTCCAGACAGTGAGATTACCGCGTGTACTCATTGCTATCCTTGTAGGTTCAGCCTTAGCAGTATCGGGAGCATTAATGCAAGGTTTGACACGCAATCCCTTAGCAGATCCAGGGATTTTAGGTATAGAGTCAGGAGCAGCACTGGCTGTAGTTGCCACAATCTTTATTTTTGGCAGTTCCAGTTTGAGTGTTTTAACGATTGTGGCCTTTTTGGGTGCAGGAGTCACAGCAACGTTAGTCTACTTTCTGGGTTCTCTGGGACGGGGAGGAGCTACCCCACTGAATCTCACAGTCGCAGGCGCAGCACTCACGGCTCTAATTTCTTCTCTCACTACTGCTGTTCTGATCCTCAGTCAACGAACTTTAGAAGAAATTAGATTTTGGTTAGCAGGTTCCCTGGCTGGACGCGATAGTAACATACTCTTGCAAGCACTACCTTTTGTCATGGTTGGATTAGTAGTTGCTTTTGCCCTTGGTAGGCAAATTACCACTATGAGTCTGGGTGAAGATGTAGCTAAAGGCTTAGGTCAAAAGACAGCTTGGATCAAAATAGTTACTGCCATTAGCGTAGTTTTACTAGCAGGCAGTTCAGTCGCTCTTGCTGGGCCCATCGGTTTTATTGGCTTAGTAGTTCCCCATATGGTGAAATTCTACATCAAAGCCGATTATCGTTGGATTTTACCCTATAGTGCCGTTTTAGGTGCGATTTTACTCTTGGTTGCAGACATTGCTGCGCGCCTGTTACTCAAACCCCAGGAGTTACCTGTGGGTGTAATGACAGCACTGATTGGCGCTCCCTTTTTTGTGTATCTGGCTAAGTCTAAGGTGAAAAAATGAAGGTTGATTGGCTAGTCATTCGTTCCCAGGTGATATCCTTCCGGATTGACCGACGCGTACCACTGGTGCTGCTATTTCTGGGATTAATCACTATAGTGGCGATGGTGATGAATTTGGGCAGGGGTGAATATCCAATCTCACCCTTGGATATCATCAAAACTGTATTGGGTATAGATACGGGAAACCCAGATCATGCCTTCGTGATTTATAATTTGCGTCTATCCCGTACTCTTGTGGCTTTGATGGTGGGAGTGGCACTGGCCATCTCTGGCACTATTTTCCAAGGTTTAACACGTAATCCTCTGGCAGATCCTGGAATTATTGGCATCAATGCCGGAGCGAGTCTGGCGGCTGTTTCAGCAATTGTACTAATTAATTCAGTACTAATTTATACTTTACCCTTGGCAGCCTTGGTTGGTGCTTTATTGATGAGTGTTTTAATTTACTCGCTAGCTTGGAACAAAGGTAGCTCCCCAGTTCTATTAGTTTTAATGGGTATTGGCTTGTCTGCGATCGCAAGTGCTTTCACCAGCTTGTTGATTACCTTTGGAGATATTTATAACGTCAGTGACGCTTTAGTATGGTTGGCTGGCAGTGTCTACGGACGTACCTGGGAACAAGTATTTTCCTTCTTACCTTGGTTGATTGTTTTCGCACCAACGGCGTTGCTCCTAGCAAGGCATTTGAACGCTTTGAACTTGGGAGATGATGTCGCCAAAGGTCTGGGTACTCGCGTGGAATGGGAGCGTGGGTTACTAGTGCTAGTGGGTGCAGCCTTAGCAGGTGCAGCAGTCGCCACCGCCGGAAATATCGGTTTTGTTGGTTTAATCGCACCCCACATAGGAAGACAGTTGGTGGGTGCAAACCATCAAGGATTAATTCCTACCTCAGCGCTGTTAGGCGGAATGATTGTTGTGATAGCAGACTTCCTGGGAAGAACACTGTTTGCACCCATTGAAATACCTTGTGGGGTGGTGACTGCTGCGGTTGGCGCTCCTTATTTTCTGTATTTGTTAATTCGTAATCGTAAAAAATAAGAGACTGGGGACAAATTGATTCATAATTCATGAAACTATGGCAAAAATTATGTTTTTAAAGTCGAACACCGATGAACACCGATGAACACAGATAGATTATCGGTGTTCATTGCCTTATATTGTGTACCCTAGCTTAAGCCTATGATCGCGTCTACGTTAATCAAATCAAACTCTGGACAATTGCTGAAAAACCTTATATTACTTCTTCAATTCACAGTCTTACGTGATTCATAATTCATCATGGTTTCGCCTATGAAAGGACTATCAACCAAAAGCCTGTCTTTAGCTTACGATGGTGTGCCAATTATCCGTGATTTGAATTTGGCAATCCCCAGTGGACAAATTAGTGTTTTAGTTGGTGCGAATGGTTGTGGTAAATCAACTTTGTTAAGAGGTTTAGCCAGGCTGCTCAAACCCCTTGGTGGCACGGTATATCTTGATGGAGAGTCTATTTTTAAGCTTTCCACTAAGGAAGTAGCGCAGCAGTTAGGTATTTTACCCCAAGGACCAGTTGCACCAGAAGGGTTAACAGTAAGAGATTTGGTAGCACAAGGGCGTTATCCTTATCAAAATTGGTTGCAGCAGTGGTCAGCAAAAGATGAAAAGATTGTACAACAGGCACTAGAAATCACAAATTTACTGGATTTGGCAGAGCGAGAATTGGACACTTTGTCTGGTGGACAAAGACAACGAGCTTGGATTGCAATGGCATTAGCACAGGACACAGATATTTTACTTTTGGATGAACCGACTACTTTTTTAGATTTGGCGCACCAAATAGAAGTGTTGGATTTGTTGTATGAGTTGCACCAAACTCAAGGACGGACTATTGTCATGGTGCTGCATGATTTAAATCACGCGTGTCGTTATGCTGATTACTTGGTTGCTGTCAAAGATGGTCGGATTTTTACGGCTGGGGAACCAAAGCAGGTAATGACTGAGGAGATGGTACAAGAGGTTTTTGGGTTAGAGTGTCGTGTTGTTAATGATCCAGTGGTGGGAACACCAATGTGTGTGCCGATAGGACGTAAAGGAACAAGTAAATTACAATCAAACAGGCCGAACTTGCAAAGAGAGTTGGAGTGAAGTTTTTCGTTGTTAGCGTTTTCTCCTGGTTCAACTAACGAACACAGATGTAGACACGCTCAAGCGGCTTCCCCGTTACTGCTAGGTTGAAGCTGAATAAGACCCGCAAACTTGCCCCTTACCGCGTAAGCGGAAGTGTAGGTAGTTCACAATTCATACAAGAGGTCTAAATCTATCTGCATTTATCGGTGTTTATCGGTGTTCATCGGTGGTCGATTTCTTAAACATACTATTGTTCACAGCTTCACATCAGGCATTATCATTAACTCTTCACCTATTGCCACACTACCACTACTAATTACCTGCGCTAAAACACCAGTCTGGGTATGCTGAAATTGCTCTTGCAAAAGAGACAGTAACCTCATATCTCTTTCTCCGGTTTCAGGATGAACATCTATATTTAAGCAGCGATTAATTCTGGCAGTCACAACGATTCGGGCTGTTCCGAGTTGTATTTCTTTCCCCACCCAGTCAAATTCTCCCCAAGCAGGGACACCTTCTACAACAATATTTGGGCGGAAGCGCCGTACGTCTATTGGCTGTCCAGCTAATTGACTTAAATTATCAATAGTGCCTCGGCTGACAAGGGAAATATGTACTGCTTCCCGGTCAGGATAGCGAGTTTTGTCAAATTCTCCAACTAGCTGTAGAGGGGCGCGGTTAGGGTGTCTCGCAGCCTGACTAGGGTAAATTCCTGCTAGGTAGCCAGTGAAAAAGGCTGAGATCAAATCCCTTCCTTTGCCAGTTTTAGTATCAGCAACTAATAACTCTACAGCTTTGCGCTTGACTGTGAAAGTGCCAGTGTCTGGATCATAGAAACAATTCAAAGCAGCGAGTCCTGGCCAGTCGTTTTGCATGGCGAAGTTTTGCTTGTTCATCCAAGACACAGTAGTCAAGCTAGTATCTGTGGCATTTTGCTTATACATCAAAGCAAAAGCGCGATCGCCTGGAATACCATGTCCGACTTTGAGATAGACGCGATCGCACTTGTGACTACTTAATCCTTTAACAGGATAAATCAATAATTGCTGAACGGATATTTTAGTCATAGGGGATCGGGGATCAAGGACAAGGGAAGGGAGAAAAGGAGGACAAGGAGGATAAGGGGGACAAGGAAGTATTTATCTCTTATCTTCCCCTATCCCCAATCCCTATTCCTTAGCTGGACTAACCGATTTTTGTCCTGCTGAAATATTCTTACTATCTTGAGCAGAACCACCCATAATACTACGGAAATATAAACCTCCAACGGTCAATAAAAATACAACATACCCTACTGCCTGCACAACATAAAGATGTTCTCTGTAGCCAAACAAGGCTTTGAGTAGAATACCGGGGAATTTTTCTTCAGGTAGGATATTGGCTGTATTCCAAACCATTGGCCCTAGTATACAAGAATGAATTTTGGTAAACCTTTCGTAGTAAAAACAAAGGCTTTCGGAAGCACGATTACTGAGGGCATAATTAGCTGCGGCTTCGTCAAAATTATGTAATGCAGAAATTACTAATCCACCAACAATTAATACCAACAAAACACCCATGATTTGGAAAAATTGGCGGATATTAATTTTAACTCCCCATTTAAATAAAAGTACACCAATTGCTGCTGCAAGTGCAATCCCACCAATAGCCCCAAGAGCAGGAATTAGCCCCTGTTGAAAATTAGCAGCAATGAATAGAACTGTTTCAAAGCCTTCGCGGACAACAGCAATCAAAATTAAACTAAAAACACCCCAGCCAGCATTAGTATTATCTTTTAAAGCTTCTGTTACCGCTCCCTCTACTTGAGCTTTCATAAATCTAGCTTGTTTGGTCATCCAGATCAGCATCCAGCTGAGCATGATAATGGCCAGTACGCTAAATACAGCTTCCATCAATGGTTCAACAACAGATGTGTACTGGGGATTAATTGTTCCCAATACTTGTATTACCCAACTAAATAACACGCCAATCAGCGCACTTAAGGCAATACCAACACCGACACCAGCATACACCCAAGGATTGAGTCGGGATTGTTTAGCTTTTTTCAACAAAGCCAAGACAATACCAACTACTAAGGCTGCTTCTACTCCTTCTCGGAGTGTAATTACAAAAGTAGGTAAAGCAGTACTAAAGTCCATCAGTTGTCCTTTTTCATTTGTTATTTGTCATTGGTAATTTGTCATTTTTATGTTGCTTGTTATTTGTTGTTTGTTGTTTGCAATTACAACCAACCATCAACTACCAACAAATAACTAATGACTAATGACCAATGACTTGTGACTCTTAACTAAAATCGCGTAACATTTTCTTCAGTTCAAGATTATGCATCTCTTCTTGACCGATCATAGTTCGGGCGAATTCTTCTAAGTAAATACTTGCATCAGTTACTGTATCAAGCAACTTTTTATACAAATCAAGTGCTTTCTTTTCGTGTGCCAAGCTTTCTTCCAAAATATGTTTCACTGAATGCTTGTAACTTTCTTCTATTGGGGCAATTTTTAGGCTAGGATGTCCATCTAACCCTGTGAGAATTTCACCTACTTGTTGAGCGTGCAGCAAAGATTCGTTTGCCTGGGCCTTAAAGAAAGTTACAATCGGAATCCGATTGGGGCCAGTTACCATCAAAGAGTAGTGAGTGTAACGCACAACTCCTGCCAATTCAAACTCCATAATGGCGTTGAGCAGGTCAATTGTTTTCTTTTGGTCAAGTTCTTGCATTAGTTCTTAATTTTCGTTAAAAGCCAGAAGTTTTTAGTTATGAACTATAAGTTAGAGATGTCTAACTTTTGATCCATTTCTCAGTAAATTTTAAATTCATAGTTTGGAACAAAAAGTCAATAGTAATCTAACCATATGTATTATTGTGTTTGTAGTCAGGACTTTTGTCCTTGTTGAGCGAAGACAGCACTGACTACAAACTTAATTATCGCTGTGCTTGGGTTTTGGCAGCGTCAATGACTTTTTGAGATGCTGATTCTATCGCTTTAATTTGTTTGGTGACTTCCTCAGGAGTATTGACTGGCTTGGCTGCTGGAATCACACTTGGCCAGGTTTTTTTCAGTTGCGCCATACTCGCCTGAATTGCTTTGTCTGCTTCTGGCTTATCTTTAGCAACCTGGCTAGAGATGCTTTTATACAACTCGTCAGCGTAGAGTACAAAGCCACGAGAATCTTGATATTCGATGGCTGCGGTGATTTTACCGTCGGCGACAGCTGCACCATATTCTGAGTTAGCAGAATCCAACAGGCCATTAATTACCTGGAGGACAAATGATGGCTGAGTACGCTGAGTTTCTGGTAAGGCTGCGATCGCTCTATCCACCGACTGCATAGAAGTAGTAAAATTAGTCTTGACTTTGCTGTCTTTGGGGTTAGATTTCACCAAATCTTGCAAATTCACTAAAGTTGTCTTAAATTCTTTGACTTGACGCTCATTTAATTGGTCTTCCACATCAACATAAATCTCTTCTACTGGATGACCAATATGAGGTTCTGCCTGTTTCGGTTGATTTTGATCCAATAGCTCTTGCGCTACAATCAGATGTCCTTTCATCAACCCTAGCTTGGTCATGTAATCTATATCTTTGGCTTCCCCAGTTAAAATAACTTCTTGAACAGTTACTTGATCCTTTATTTTGTCAAACTGTTCTTGGGTAATTACCTTCTTGTTGACTAATTCCTCTGGACTAGCGTAGGGACGATTTGCCTGAATTTTATTTGATAATGCTGGTACACCTAGCTGCGCTTCAAATTTATCTAACTCAGACAAAATAGCTGTATTAATGTTAATTTGTTTTTTGCTACCATGACTGCTATGGCTTACTGCTTCTGTTGTCTGAGCAACAGAATTGGGAGTACTGGCTGAGGGTGAATTTTCTGTGGTTGAAGTGCCGTCGTTACAAGAACTCAAAGTTACTATGGCACACGCAGTCACAGCTAAATACAAATAACGAAATTTTTTCATATTTACTCCTGAAAATGTTGATACAGTTATTAGTTATTAGCTTTATTAAGTGGGTATAAGTTTCCCAACGGTAAAGTTCACTGATTGAAAAGCAAGTAAACTTAGATCTTGCACCTATTCCACCAAGAAATAAATTTCCAGAGTTTTTACTTCAAGTAAGCTAAAGCTTACTGGATATGCATTTGAGTCCGTAGTTCGCTTCCCTAGGGAATTGCCACGGTTATATTTGAGATTTATTGTAGATTTGGCTAAATTATTTTTGCACCTAGTGAAAGTATTTATCAACTATTTCACCCTTGAAAAGGCTAAAATTTAATAATTAATTTCAATTTAAAAATGCTACGATTTTACGCTTTTTGCTGGATTTTGATAGTCTTTCTCAGCCACAACTTCAAATAAGCCCATACACCCATTTTCTGCGATCGCGTCTTGATGCGGATGAAACATATACTTACCTGGATAGCGAAAAGCAAATTCTAAGATGTGCCTTTCTGCTACACCCATCGTCACTACATCACTTTTTTGGCTAGGAGTCAGAGTCATTCCAGTCGGATAAACATCAAAGAAATTGGCGTGCAAGTGAAATGTCACTGCGGGGTCGAATTCAATAATATTGAGGACATACAATCGAATCAACTGATTTTGATAAATGCGGATAGGGTTATCCATGTAGTAATGGGGTAAACCATTAAAGGCGTAATATTCGTTGTGGTTATCGTCATTGACGTCATACCCAGCCATCACTAATACAATCTCATCCGCCGCTGGACGAGGCTTGGGTGGATCGATGATGAACATGCCGTATAATCCTTTGGCAATATGTCGAGTCACTGGTTCAATGTGACAGTGATAAAGATGAACACCAAAGGGTTCAGCATCAAACTCGTAAATTGTTGCGCTACCGTTACTAACTGGACGAACGCCGTCCATCTCGGCTGGGTGGACACCATGAAAATGTAAAGAGTGCGAATGTCCAGCTTTGTTGAAGAACAATATCCGCACGCGATCGCCTTGTTTTGCTCTCAGTGTTGGGCCAGGAATGCGACCATTTAAGTCCCAGATGTTGTAAGATACAGCACTATTGAGTTTAATCGCCGAAGTTCCAGCAGTAAGACGAAATTCCCGGATTGTCCGCCCGTTTTCTTGCTTCAGTGTCCCGTAATCAAAATTCCGCAATACTTGTACCGGGTTCACAGCACTATTAAAATTTTCCTCTGTCTCCAAAGGTGGTACTCTTGCCAACTGCTTTTGTGCTGTTAATCTACTCCATAGCACAGCTGCTCCTGTGACGCCTGCACTGATTAATGCTAGTTTGAGCAGTTGACGGCGATTCAACAATTTTCCTTGGTTGAGAGCAAAGTAGTTAGGCATGGTAGTATCACGAATATTTGCAGTCCAAGACAAACTGCAAATATTTTGCAATTACTTTTTATTCATATAGGAATTATAAATTATTGTCAATTGTTTTTGAGTGACTTTAAAGTTGCAAATATGACAATATGCCATTGCATACAATACACTTTTAACTCACCCTCTCCGCAAGCTCGGAGAGGGGCTGTTCTTGTGAGGTTTGCAGTGAATGTTTAATTTTTTATTTATAAATGCATCTACCATAGGTAAGAATATACAAAATTTAATCTATTTTTTTAGAGAATGATAATCATTATATAATCAACTTGAAGATTAAAAACTGCCAATATAAACTAAGTCCTTATACATATTTATGGAATGGCTGATTTTGAGAATAATTCTTAAGGTGAAACGTCTATTACCCATTTTGCTGGGGATTTTTAGCTTTTATATAGTCGTAAGTGCAGCTGCACCAGCCTACGCCATGCACATCATGGAAGGCTTTCTACCCGTGGAATGGGCAGTATTTTGGTGGATAGTAGCTTTACCTTTTTTTGTGTTGGGGTTACGACGAATATCACAGATTACCCAAGCAAACCCGCAATTAAAATTACTCTTGGCGTTGGCGGGAGCATTCACGTTTGTGCTATCTGCCTTAAAAATGCCATCGGTGACTGGTAGTTGTTCTCATCCCACAGGTACAGGATTAGGAGCAATATTATTTGGGCCTTTAGCCATGTCTGTATTGGGTAGTTTGGTACTACTGTTTCAAGCGTTGCTCTTGGCTCATGGTGGTATAACTACACTAGGAGCGGATACATTTTCAATGGCGATCGCAGGGCCATTTATTGCCTATTGGATTTACCGCTTGGTTGTACCAACGGGTAAACAAAGGCTAGCAATCTTTCTCGCCGCCGCGATCGCAGATTTGGTGACTTATATTGTCACCTCTATTCAATTAGCTTTGGCATTTCCTGCGGCTACAGGCGGAGTCCTCACTTCCTTTATAAAATTTGCAGGCATCTTTGCTATTACGCAAGTTCCTTTAGCAATTAGTGAAGGATTATTAACAGTACTAGTTTGGAACTGGCTTGCTAACTATGGTCGTCAAGAACTAGAAATGTTGCAGCTAATCAAGCAGGATGAGTAATCTGTTTGGATTAGGTCTGGAACTAAGGTTCCAGGCTTATAGCCAAAGTCATCTGAAGTTGACTGAAGATGGTTGAGCAACTGGATGAGTGTACTTTTGTAGACTTAAGCTATCAGCCAATGAATTTATTTCTTGGCGCTCAAAAAAATGGGTGTAAGACTTCCACAATTGACCACAACGAAGGAATGAAATGTTAACTCCTCCTACGTCTCTACACCCTTTTTCAAAACAGATGTGATGTTACAAATAAGCATAGACTATTAACTTATGACTAATCCAAAATCAAAAATTCAAAAACATCGATGGAATAATTGGTTATTACTATTAGCAGTAGTTGCATTATCAGTAATACCCTTAATGCTCATTCAAGATGCAGAATTTGGTGGAGCAGATGGTCAAGCTGAAGAAGCAATTAAAGAGATACAGCCTCAATATCAACCTTGGTTTAATTCATTAATTGAATTACCAAGTGGAGAAGTTGAGAGTCTATTATTTGCAGTGCAAGCGGCTGCAGGGGCTGGCGTAATTGGTTATGTAATTGGACTGTATAGAGGACGCTCAGAACAACAAAATCGTCGTAATGAAAATTCAGATTGACACCCTAGCTTATACTAATCGTTTGTGTTGGTTGCCACCAGAACAAAAACTGCTATTTGCTAGTGTCCTACTAATAATTTCTGCCTTTGGTCATTCTTTTATACAAGTTATGATTGCTCTTTGGA
Organism: Fischerella thermalis PCC 7521; assembly: GCF_000317225.1. Lineage (GTDB taxonomy): Bacteria > Cyanobacteriota > Cyanobacteriia > Cyanobacteriales > Nostocaceae > Fischerella > Fischerella thermalis. The sequence continues at coordinate 187,850 of NZ_AJLL01000033.1, read as the reverse complement.
TGACTATTTGGACAGTAATTTATGCAAAAATTCCTAGCAAAACATATTTAAAGTTGATTTACGTCGCAACTTTTTTTTGGTTAACAAGTTTGCCAGCTTTAGTCATCAACGGGATTGACATATCTCATTTAAATTTAGTAGAAAAAGACTCAATTGCAGGATTAAATTTTGGCAATTATTACTTATACCTTAGTCACCACGGTGTTGTACAGAGTTGGGCAATTTTAACACGAGCTTTAGCTTCTCTTTGTTGTTTGTATTTCATCATTCTGACTATTCCTTTTACTGCACTCTTGCAAACTTTAAGACGCATCGGCTGTCCAGTAATTATTACTGAAATTTTATTACTGATGTATCGTTTTATTTTTGTACTGTTAAGCACAGCTTCTGAATTATGGGTTGCTCAGCAAGCTAGGGGAGGATACCGTACTTTTGCTACTGGAATCAGAAGTCTAGCGCTGTTAATTGGACAATTACTCAAACGTACAATAGACAACTATCGTCAAGTTTCCTTGAGTTTAGAATCCAGGGGCTTTAATGGAGAATTGCGGGTTTGGCATCCCTATCGTTATCATCAATCAAAGCGATATATAATAGAGGCTATTTTTGGCTGTGCTTTATTAATAGCATTAGAATGGGGGCAGAATGCAGGAATGGTTACTAGAATTTGAACAAGTACATTACACCTATCCAGGAGCTAAGCAAGCCGCTATTAATAATCTTAGTTTAAAAATTCCTGCTCAAAAAAAGTGTGCATTAATTGGTCAAAATGGTTGTGGCAAAACCACCCTTTTTTTATTAGCAAATGGTTTATACAAACCAGATAAAGGTAAAATTATTTGGCAAAGTAAACCACTACAATATGATCGTAAATCCTTAGTGCAATTGCGTCAAAAAGTTGGTGTGGTTTTCCAAGATCCAGAACAACAACTAGTTGCTTCCACGGTAGAAGAAGATATTTCTTATGGACTGTGTAATTTAGGTTTACCAGAGATTGCAATTCAACAGCGAGTCGAGCAAGCATTAATTGAATTTGATTTAATCGAACTTGCGCAAAGACCTGTACATCACTTAAGTTTAGGTCAAAAAAAGCGAGTGTCGATCGCAGATGTGATGGTGCTAAAACCAGAATTATTATTGTTAGATGAACCAACAGCCTATCTAGATAGACTGCATACTCGTAAGTTGATGACAACTTTACAAGATATCCATGCTACTGGCACAACAATAGTAATGGCAACCCATGACCTTGATTTAGTATATCGTTGGGCAGATTGGATGTTTGTGATGGATCGGGGACGGTTAGTGTTGGAAGGAGAACCCAAGGATGTGTTTTCTCAAGGTGACACTCTTGAAGAGTTACAGTTAGGAGTGCCTTTAATTTGTGAGATACTACGTGCTGTGGATGAAGTAACTCAAAATGAAACTATTTTAGAGCAATTACAACAGCGAATATTAAATAAATTTCTTTATTTTTAGAGATTTGTAAAAAACAAGATCCCCGACTTCTTTAAGAGGTCGGGTATCTGATATCAAGTCCGGCTAATTACTTACGATATGGTTGGTCTTGTAGGTAACAGGTAATATCAAGTTCGACTAATTGCTTACGATATTATGCTTCGGTGTTGGTCATTGGTTTTTCCCATTACCAATTACCCATTACCTATTACCAGCCCACGCGACAGTATAAGTATTTAAGCGAACATGATATAACTGGTTTTTCCCATTACCTATTACCCATTACCAATTACCGGCCTTCACAGATATGATAAGTCTTCAAACGGACATGATATGACTCTCTCAATTTTCACAACTCGTTGAGGATTGCTACGCATTTTAATTATTGATTTTTGATGTGAAATTTTATTTATTTTAATTTTTGATTTTTTTAAATTTCTTAACTTTATTATATGCATTGAAACATAAGTGTTAGACAACAAATTGTAACGCAACAAAATTTATTTGCTTTGTATGTTGTTAACTTACAGGATTTAACAATCAAAATTATAAGTAAATCATTTTATACAAACTTTGTTGTCAATAATCCTGAAGTAAGAGTATAAAATCCCCCGCGAGGGCATTGCACAAGAGGAGCAAATTTTGTTTTTTATGAATTAGTTTCATGTCTTAGTTATAAAAATTACTCTGTACAAATAAAAACACAAACGGGAGATACCTAATGCATATTCCTGATGGTTTTATTTCTCCACCAGTAGCAGCAGCTACTGGTGTGGCAAGTGTGGCTGCACTAGGTATTGCATTGACGCGATCACGGGATGCTTTTGGAATTAAACATGCACCTATTTTGGGTTTAACTACTGCCTTTATTTTTGCTGCCCAAATGATTAATTTCCCAGTTGCAGGGGGTACAAGTGGTCACTTATTAGGGGGAACTTTAGCAGCAATCATTCTTGGTAATCCTGGGGCTGGTACAATATGCATCGCCACAGTTTTAATTATTCAAGCTGTGTTGTTTGCCGATGGAGGAATCACTGCCTTAGGAGCGAATATTTTTAACATGGCAGTAGTGGGAGTCTGGGTAGGTTGGAGTTTAACCCAAACCCTACAGCGATTGTTTGGGGGTTACAGAAGTCGCTTACCATTAGCAGCTGGGATCGCTGCTGCTGTGAGTGTGGTTGTAGCTGCGATCGCCTGTGCGATTGAGTTAGCTATTTCGGGAACAGCACCTCTGGGACTAGTTTTACCAGCCATGACTGGTGTACATATTTTGATTGGGATTGGCGAGGGTTTGATTACTGGGGGTGTGTTAGCTTACCTAGCCACAGTTCGACCAGATTTGTTACCTGGAGAACAACGCCAGTTGCAAGGGTGGGTAGTGCCAGTAGTCATTGTTCTTTTGATTTCTGGTTTACTTTCCTTAGTAGCCTCCGCCTGGCCAGATGGTTTGGAAAGAGTTGCAGAAAACTTAGGCTTTATTAACCTCGCCGAACAGGTAAGAGTAGCAGTACCAACACCTTTCGCTGACTATAGTATAGAAGGATTGGGCCCCATCGGTACAAGTATCGCCGGAATTATTGGTTCGATTGTTTGCTTTGCCGTTGCCTTTGGCATTGCACAGGTAGTAAAACCAAAGAATGCTTAAACTATCATTACCCTTACGCTTACAGCTATCTCTGGTAATTGTCATCGGGGCGGCTTTGTTAAAGTATGAAGCTTGGTACTGGCTAGCTGCATATGCTTCCATCGCCCTTATTTGGACTGTGTTATTACGCGCACCCCTACCTCAACTAACAGGCTTGTTGGGTACAGAATTAATATTTCTCTCATGTGTGGCTTTACCTTTGGGATGGGAACGAGCCAGTTTTTTGTTGGTTCGTTCTCTTGTTTGCTTACTCACAATGAATAGTTTTTTGTTAACTTTACCACCACATAGTTTTGGTATTGCTCTGAAGGCTTTGCCTGTTCCCAGTGGTTTGAAGCAAAGTTTACTGCTGTCTGGACAATATCTAGAAATCTTATTGGCAGAAGTACAGAGAATGCAGCGTGCTGCTCAATTACGGGGTCTGAGTGGCCCAGCTGGGTGGTTACGTTACGCCAGTGCAGCGATGATTGGTAGTTTGTATCTCCGCAGTTTAGAAAGAGCAGAACGAGTTTATGCAGCAATGGTAGTTCGTGGTTATACAGGAGAACTACCTGTAGATTCAAAATTAACAACAAAAGAGCGAATGATTTTATTCGCTGCTTGTGCGATCGCTGCTAGTTTAACCATAGCTTCTCATATCTGTCGGTAAACAGATGTGGGTCATGACAAATAAGCGATCGCTCAACACCAGCCAATTCTTGGTTTAAAACAAATTCCTCTGTCCCAAAATGAAGCGAGTTTTACAAACGAGAACAAAAGCTCAAACAAGAAGTGTTAGAGTTAAAAATTCAAATAGACCAAGCAAAAAAAGAAAGCGATATTGCTGAGATTGTGAATCTTGATTATTTTCAAAGGTTGCAGCAATACGCTGAGCAGTTTAGAAACAAAGATAATCTCACTTGAAAATGGGTGTGGGGGTGTAAGGATGTAGGAGTATAGAGGAGTTAAATTTTTATCGCAAGGTTCGTGGGGCTTTACCATGATTGGCTTGAAAAACTTCACACTTCTTTATCACTCAACTTCATTCCCAGCAATTGCCGTACAAGATTTTGCCTTAACCTGATATTTGAGAGTAGAAACACAGGTTAAAATTCATGGCTTATTCTTGGTTTAAAGCATTTCATATAATCGGCGTTGTGGTTTGGTTTGCTGGGTTATTTTATTTAGTGCGTCTTTTCATCTATCACATCGAAGCTGAACAAGAACCAGAACCAGCAAAGACGATACTAAAAAATCAGTATCAAATTATGGAAAAGCGCCTCTACAACATCATCACAACTCCGGGAATGCTGGTGACTGTGGCGTGTGCAATTGGGTTACTGGTGACGCAACCAGAGTTTTTAAAACAAACTTGGTTACACTATAAACTCGGATTTGTGGCACTTTTACTTGTTTATCATCACTACTGCGCTCGTTTGATGAAACAGTTGGCAGAAAATAGATGCAAATGGACTAGTAAACAGATGCGTGCGATGAATGAAGCACCAACAGTTTTATTGGTGGTGATTGTGATGTTGGTTGTCTTTAAGAATAGTTTGCCTACAGATTTGACTGCTTGGGTTATTTTTGGCTTGGTTGTGCTGATGGCGGTGACTATTCAGCTTTATGCTAGAAAGCGCAGACTTGATAAAGAAAAGCAATTAGCACAAATGACACAGGTTCCTCAGCAGCAAGCTTAAGTAATTATGCCTGAACACCCCTTTGCATCTAGATGGAGTACACCCCACCCTCACCCTCCTCACTTGCGGGGAGAGTGCGCGTAGCACGGGCGGGGTGGCAAAGAAAGACACGGGAGAAAAACAATAATTAACCACAACCACCAACAATCAACAACCATAACTAACTAACTTGACTGCTGTATCACCCTAGAGTGAAGATAAAATGGTTAGGCCCCTTGGCAAAGCAACAGGTGATTTTATATCTCACCTGGTTCTCTTATTCTCCCATCGATTGGAAAACAAGGGTCTTAGACTAAGAGAACGAACCATATTCAAGCCTGCATAGGCAGGCTTTGTTTGTCTAGGTAGTATTAAGGCGTTAAATCACGCCTCAATACTGCTTAGAAGCCAAAAACGACTTTTGCAAGCAGTCTATGTTTTATCAGCAGCAAGTTCAGTGAGGGATGGCAGTGGAGACACTTGTGGAAAAGCAGAAGCTAGGTGTAAGTTCTATTATGAAGAAAGGCGATCGCGTTCGTGTTAAAGAATCCGTGGTAGTGTACCATCATCCCGAGCATCGTGGTAATGCATTTGATCTAAAAGGTACAGAGGGAGAGGTAGTAGATATTGTTACCCAGTGGCACGGTAGACCAGTTAGTGCTAACTTGCCTGTTCTAGTGCAGTTTAGCAAAAAATTCAAAGCTCACTTCCGTGAAAAGGAGTTAGAAATTATTTAACGTCCCTCATTGGCGGCGAACAAAAAACTGCATTATATTCAATTCGCCGCGCATTTTTTTTAGGTCTTGACGATGTTGTTCTGCTGTTGCGTAATACCACTCACAGTATTGTTGATAATCTGTTCTGGTTTTAACTTCGTGATAAAATTGGTGAGTGGTTTGGTAGACAGCAAAACTTTCCTCAATTTGAGGTTGAGGACAAGGAATAATATGTGGTAAGTCTTTAGACATAACTTGAATGAATTAAAAGCAAAAATTTAAGAGTGAAAGTTCATAATTACTTATTCAACTCCTCATTTATTATTACAGCCAGCCTCTCAAACGATAGACAAACATACCAACATACTCTTTAGCTGCCACAGTAAACTTATGTAAATTAGAACTATCTGGTAACAAACTCAAAATAGCAGCTTTAGGAGTATGGCCGAGTGCTTTGATTTCGGTGTTAGTTATCAGAAAATCAGTAGGTGCAGGGATAGCCTCAATACCCTGACGCTTAAAGATTAAAAATGACCGAGGCATATGCATAGCGGAAGTCACTAGTAAAATCCGGCCAATCCCACGAGTGTCAAGTATTTTTTTGACATTTACTGCATTTTGATAGGTATTGAGAGATTCAGCTTCTTGAACGAGAACTTCTGATGGTATACCAATAGAGGTAAGGACTTGGGCCATATCTTCAGATTCTGATAAACCTTGATTGTCGCCCCAATCAATGCGCCCACCACTCAGAATAATTAAAGGGGCTTTGTTTTGGCGATAAAGTTGAGCAGCATAAATAACGCGATCGCCACTCTCATTTAAATCTACACTTGGTCGTGGTGGCAAAGCTGGTTTAGTAGCACCGCCTAACACAACGATTGCTTCTGCATTTGGTAGTTGTGCAGGTGGCAAATACTGCCATTCTAGCGATCGCACTAGTAAATTAGCAATCCAGGCATTACTACTTAATAACAATATCACTAGCGCCAACGTGATAGCGATCGCTGCTGTACGAGGACGTTTCCACAACATGAACAGTGCTACCAGCAAACAAATACTAGCTAGCCCCAAAGGATAAAAAAATAGTGGTAGCAACTTTGAGAGAAACAAGAACATGGGAGATGGAGAGACGGGAGGACAGGGGAGAAAACAAACAACAAACAACTAACAACTAACAAAACTTTTTTACCTCCGCCAAAATTGTGGCCAGTTAGAACCTCCAGATGAACGACGGTAGCGACGTGTAGGCTTTCTGACTCGTCGCTTGACAGTTGGGGTAGGAGGTAACTCTAGTTGTGTTTCATCTATTAATTCGTCCGGGATTTGAGTTCTAGTCTCTTCCTTACTTTTCCACCAAGCAATAATCCAGCCTCCACCAATACCGGCTAACGAACCCAGCAATATACTTACGGATGGTTGATATCCCAGAAACACAAAGCCGAGTAAGAAGAATAACCAGTATTTTAAACCCGCATCAATACCCTCAGAAGAGGCTATTGAATCACCTTGGGGAGTACCTTTACTAGCTGTTGTTAGCCAGCCTACAGCTAAGCCACCTAATATACCCAAGAAAAGACTTACAGGTAGTGGGTAACGTACCACTAAAAAAATGAGTGTTAAAAAGATCCCAAATAGTATCTGATTTAAAAAATTGGGCGATATCGATAGAAATTGCTTGAAATTGTTCTTCTGTGGTGTCATAAGGTCAACCGATTTTGAATTTTGCGAAAAGTTTGAGCGGAGGAAACCTCCGTACTCTTACGAGAAGTCGCTTACGCGCCTACGCGCAGCGTCCCGGAGGGAACTTCAAAGCTTTTCAAGATGGATTTCGGATTTTGGATTAATCAGCATCAAGCCAATTACAAAAATTACTTTCCTAATCACTGAAATCCAAATCCCAAAATCTAAAATTCACTGTTAAGGCTTTTTGTAAATCTTTACCTTCTGCCTTCCTTCGTAAATATTTCCTTTAATTGTGCCTGTATTGGTTGAGTTGTGTCCAAAATTTTCACAAATGGTTTTTCTTTTTCAGTCCAGCCCTCAGCAGTATCAAGTTGTGACGCTAATAAATCAGCAGTTGCATCAGCAATATCACCAGTACGCTGTTGCAGACGTTGTTGTAAAACATCCAGTGGTGCTGTACAACACAAAATCTGCAAGGGTATTTTCTTAGCTTGGGCTTGAGCGATCGCTTCTTGTCGTAACTGCTGGCGATCATACTTGGCATCTAAAATCACATTAAAACCTTGACTTGCCAGCATTATCCCCAACTCCAGTAAGCGTGTATAAGTTTTCTGACTCATTTCGGGGGTATACAAATCATCTCCACCACGTTGCAGCAAGGGAATACCCGCCAAATGCTTGCGCACTGCATCGGAACGAATGTGAATTGCTCCTATCTGTTGAGCTAAATACCGAGCTGTTGTACTCTTTCCAGAACCAGATACGCCCGACATTAAAATTAGCTGTCCTTGACGCGGCTGAGTATACTCCCACGCTTGCTTGTAATAAGCAGCAGCAGTTTTCGTCGCCTCCTGCTTAGCTTCTGTTGGTACACCCGGATCATCCAGCAAAAACGAAGTGACTTTCGCCCTGACATAAGCTTGGCGACTTAAATACAAAGGTAATACCTGTAAACCTTCCCAATCCCCTGTTTGTTCAACATAAGTATTCAAAAACACATTAGCTAAATCTCGAGACTGTCGCGCTTCCAAATCCATTACCGTAAACGCCACATCGTACATCACATCAACAAAGCGAAACGGCTCGTTAAACTCAATGCAGTCAAATAGCAAAATCTTATCTTGCCATAGCGCAATATTTCTCAAGTGCAAATCGCCATGACATTCCCTAATATAATCATTAGCAATACGACTTTTAAACAGTTCCCCACGCTCTGCAAAAAATTGACCTGTATATTTCTTCGTTTCCTCAAACTGCACCTGCGTCTGTGGTCCACCAATATACCTTTCCGTTTGCTGATAATTTTCCTCAAACGCAGCCCGGACTTGTGATACTTCTCCAAAAGAACGAATGTAATCATTACTAACAGTTTTCCCATGAAATTCTGCCACTACCCGTCCCAATTCCACCATATGCCTCTGTTCTAATTTCCCCTGTTCAAACATCTCACTCAACAACGCCTCTTGGGGAAACTGACGCATCTTTAGTGCATACTCTACCACTGGCGTTCCCCCCAATTGATATTGCTCACCCACCAAAGCAACAGGTAATACTTCCAAATAAAGTTCCGGCGCACCCCGTTGATTTAACCTTAACTCCTCCTCACAAAAATGCCGACGCTTCTCCAAAGTCGAATAATCCAAAAAGCCAAAATTTACTGGCTTCTTCAACTTATAAACAAAATCCCCAGTCAATAACACATAAGAAACATGCGTTTGAATTAACTTCACTGGTTCCTGCACCTGATGAGGATAAAACCCAGGCTGCAACATCTGCTGAATTAAAGGTGGAACTAAAACCTCTGTCATTTCTTAGCGTCCTTGGCGTCTTCGCGGTTCAATCAATAAAAAACCAGGGTGAAAACCCTGGTTCCATCAGCAATTATGACAAACTGTATCAACCTTTGCTGGAAGCAAAAAAACTTAGATGATAAGGTGTCCCTTTCGCTGGATGAGTTTGAACCTCTCGGATCACCGTTGTACCGCGCCAATCCAAATCTGTTACATTAAGTTCAAACTCAGTTTTGTTGACACGAGCCTTTTTAAGCAACTGCTCAACAGTTTTAGCATCAACAACTAGAGAAACAGACTCGCTACCTTTGTGACCGTACAAATTAGCAGGTATTAACCCAGAACGACGCAAAGCATTAGGCTTGCTACCTTCTGGCCGCTTTTTACACTCAATCGTAAGTTCCATAGAAATTGTTAGTAGTGAATCGACAAATTGGGCTAGCCTAGGCACTCAGCAAGGAAGCTGGAGAGCCATCAGCATGTAGCAAAGCCCGTTTGGGGCCATGTATGGGGTCTTCAACAATGATAGTTTGATCGCGGCTGGCTCCTAAAGAAACAATCGCGATCGGCACTTCCATTAATTCTGCCAAAAATTTTAGATAATCCAATGCTTGTCGTGGCAAATCATCTAAAGAGCGACAGTTACTTGTAGACTGCTGCCACCCAGGCAAGGTTTTGTAAACAGGACGACACTGAGCAAACTTACGGGCGCTGGTGGGAAAATGTTCACAGCGATCGCCGTCTATTTCATAAGCAACACAAACTTTGATTTCCTCTAATTCATCGAGGACATCTAGTTTGGTGATTGCCAAACAGTCTAAGCCATTGATACGCACAGCATAGCGACCAATAACCGCATCAAACCAGCCACACCGACGTTTGCGTCCGGTGGTTGTACCAAATTCTGCACCGCGGTCACACAACAATTCTCCCAATTCCCCATCTAATTCTGTGGGGAAAGGCCCTTCACCAACCCGAGTGGTGTAGGCTTTTGCTACCCCAATTACCCGGTCAATCATTGTCGGGCCTAGTCCTGTACCAACACAAGCCCCTCCCGCTACTGGGTTAGAAGAGGTGACGTAGGGATAAGTCCCGTGATCGAGGTCGAGAAGTGTACCTTGTGCGCCTTCAAACAAAATATTGCGCCGCCGCTGAACCGCATCGTAAATTTTTAGCGAGGTATCGACCACATAGGAGCGCAACCTTTCTGCATACCCTAAGTATTCGTCTATTACCTTTTGGGGTTCTAACGGTGGTAAGTTATAAAGCTTTTCTAAAATTACGTTTTTGTAATTGATAGTCCACTCTAGCTGGTCACGTAGCCCTTGGGGATCCATCAAGTCTAACATCCTGATGCCTGTACGCTCCGATTTGTCGGCATAGGTTGGACCAATGCCACGACCAGTCGTCCCTATTTTATGATTTCCTCGCCGCTCTTCTGATGCCTGATCAATCAAGCGATGATAAGGCATCGTCACATGTGCTGTTTCAGCAATTAATAAGTTTTTGGTAGAAATACCAAGTTTTTCTATTTGATCGAGTTCTGCTATTAAAACCTGTGGATCAATGACTGTTCCACAACCAATAATACACTCTGTATCCGGGTACAAAATACCAGAGGGAATCAAATGCAATTTAAAGGTTTGACCCTTGACTACAATTGTGTGTCCAGCATTGACACCCCCTTGGTAACGTACTACGACATCTGCGGAGCGGCTGAGTAAGTCAGTTATTTTTCCTTTTCCTTCATCGCCCCACTGGGCACCTATAACAATGACGTTAGCCAAGAGTTTATTTTAAAAAGCTAAAGTTTTCACAAACGTTAATTATCGACAAATTTGGGAGCAGATGTCAAGCTTTGAAAGCAAAAGTTTAGTGGAGACAAACGTAGGTGCGGTATACATCCTGAAAGTACTTGGTTGTTGAGAGGAGAGAAAGTTACCAAAGTCCAAGATATGGCAGTCAAAGCACTTTTGTCTAAACTTTGTGGCAAATTTTAGCAAATCAAATTTAGATGTACTCAATGCAAAAGCGCTACATCAAAAACAATGGCATCGCATTTAGGTAATTTTAACTGTATCGCTTATACGCGAATTCAGTGAAGAGACTAGATATTTTATTTCGGAGTGTCGCGATCAGCACACTACACAAAATAAATCCCAATGTCAAAATTATTGCTACTGGTAGACTGTTGTCCCGACAAAATCTAGCCGAACACAAGCTGTAGGAGTAAAAGCATTTTTATCAAAACTGTGTACGGTGAAAGAATTATTACTGATAATTGCCGCAGTCAAAAAAGTAATTAAAGAAACTTACAAAAAATTTATCCAAAAGCAGATTGTTTTTTTATTTGTTACTGTTAATAATAATTAAAATTTATTCTAAATACACTACTATGGCTTTATATGCAGAGTTACACAGACACCTTGGTGGTTCGGTCGTACCAAGAGTTTTATGGCGATACTTTGAACGTCATTCTTCTAAGTTAATTTCTCGGTTTGCTAACTATGGAGATTTTGAAGAGTTTTACACACGTCCGCGTAATACTTTGGATGAATATTTAGAGTTACACACTCTTGTTGAAAGTGTGCAAACTGTAGAGACTCTACCCTATTTTATTTATCGTCTGCTGCGGGGTGCTTATATATTTGAAAATTTGGCTTATTTAGAATTACGTTACACACCTTATCTGCGAACACCAGAACACCTGAGTCAATCAGAAAGAATTGACAAAATGGCGGAAATTGTTGAAGTGGTGGGTAAAGCGAGCAAAATATCTGAGTATCCGATTGTCACAAGTCAAATTCTTTGTATGCATTCCCGTCTACCCTATGAGGTGAACAAAGCGATTGTAGATTTAGGCGCACAAAATAAGCAGTATGTATGTGCAGTAGACGTGGCAGGCGGGGATAGTTATTATGGCGATCGCCTAGAAGAATGGGTAGAATTATACGAATATGCCCTGTCTCTGGGAATTGGCACAACAGGACATCTTTACGAAACAACCGCTGGTTGCTACCCAGAACTGTTACCTTATCTGATGCGAATTGGTCACGGTATCCAAATTCCTTTGTTACACCCCGAATTACTTCCAGATTTAGCCAAACGTAATCAGTGTTTAGAAATTTGCCCGACAACTTACCTGAAAACAGGTACTTTAGAGGATATCCGGCAACTTAAAGTTGTTTTTGACCGTTGTTTTGATGCTGGAGTAGATATCGCCATTTGTACAGATAACGCCGGGCTACATAACGTCCGTTTACCGTTTGAATACGAAAATCTTCTCACCTATGACATCATTAACTTTCAACAGCTCCAAGCCTGTCAAGATGCAGCTTTCCGTCATGCTTTTGCTTGGCCTTACGGTCAACGTCCAGTATCGTTGTTAAATGGGTTGCTCAATCATGAAGATAGTAAACTTGTAGCGATGCAACATTAGATCGGGGACAGGGTATTGGGTATCGGGAATTGGGAAGAGACCTGTTAAATAATTCTCCCTTCCCTTGTATCCGTTTCCCTTTCCCCTTATACTTCCACTGTTGCACCTCCAACTGACTTCCAGGCAGACAAGCCACCTTTGATTTCAGTAACATGAGCAAAACCTGCCTCTTTTAAAATCTGTGTAGCTTGGGCAGCCTGATCATCGTTTTCACCATAAACAAAAATCTCACGCTTGCTGTGGAAAGCAGTTTTAGCACGACTTGCCAACTCAGCTAAGGGAATGGGTACTGCTCCTGTAATATGACCTATATTGTAGCTGCTGCGATCGCGTACATCAACTATCGAAAAACCAGGTTGACCAAATTCCAGACGAGATTTCAAGTTGTGTGCAACAGAATCAAGCATAATAGCCTTGCCTAATAGTTAGTTGATTTTCACCATAAACAGCAATCTATCAAAGAATTTATTTTTCTCGAGCTTTTTTTAAAAATAATAAATATTTTTATTAAGATTGACAAAATTGAATAAATTTAACTTAAAAAATATAAATTTTTATATAGAAATAAAAGGAAATTTATTTAGATGCTAAATTAATTAACTCCTCGCCTAAACTAGACTTTATGGTATCCACAATTCAAGTTTTACCAAAAGAAGTCGTACACTTAATTACAGCTGGAGAGGTAATAGACTCTTTAGCAGCTGTAGTGCGGGAACTAGTAGAAAATTCCCTTGACGCAGGGGCAACACGGGTTGTGGTTTCTTTATGGCCTGAACAATGGCGAGTTCGAGTTGCTGATAATGGCTGTGGTATGAACTTGGAAGACCTACAGCGAGCAGCATCAGCTCATAGCACAAGTAAAATTCGTAGCTGTGCAGATTTATGGAAAATCACTAGTTTGGGATTTCGTGGTGAAGCCTTACACAGTTTAACGACCTTGGCAGAATTGGAAATCTTGAGTCGTCCATCTGCACGTATATCTGTTCCGTTGACGGGGGGGACGGAAGAAGGCGTCGGTTGGCGAGTAGTGTACGGCTATGGAGGGCAAATACTAGAGCAACAAGTCGCTGCGATCGCACCTGGTACAGTTGTCACAGTCTCCAATCTCTTTGGTAGTTGTATAGCCAGACGTCAGGGATTACCAGCACTAGCACAGCAAATGAAAGCAGTGCAAGCAACAATCTACCAAATTGCCCTTTGTCACCCCCAAGTTGCTTGGCAAGTTTGGCAAAATGACCGGGAATGGTTCACTATCTCTCCCGCCCCAACAATGGGGAAACTCATACCGCAACTTCTCCAGCAAGTGCGTCCGGGTGACTTGCAAGAATTGCAACTAGAATTCCCCGATTCTTCTAAAGACCTTACATCTAAAGTCTCTACACTGAATTTAGTTGTGGGATTGCCTGATCGCTGCCATCGCCATCGTCCAGATTGGCTGCGGGTAGCGATAAACGGCAGAATGGTCAAAGCACCAGAATTAGAACAAACTATCTTAGGAGCATTTCACAGAACATTACCACGCGATCGCTACCCAGTTTGTTGTCTACATTTGTTGATTTCCCCAGATCAAATCAACTGGAACCGCAACCCAGCTAAAACAGAAATTTATCTTAATGACTTGACTTACTGGCAAAAGCAAGTTAATCAAGCGATTGAACAAGCACTCCGCATCAACTCTGACACGATTCAAGAGGCAGTTCATACTAGTAGAGTGGGAAAATTAATCAAAGTCGCAGAAGAAACTGGTGCTTATAACACCAATCCTTCTACCCCTCATACTCCCCCCACTTCCCCTACTTCCCGCACCCTCAAAGCCGTAGGTCAAGTAAACAATACTTATATAGTTGCTGAACATCCTGGTGGTTTGTGGTTAGTGGAACAGCACATAGCCCACGAGCGGATATTGTACGAGCAATTGTGCGATCGCTGGCAAATCATTCCCATGGAACCGCCGATCATTTTCTATCAATTATCATCAGTACAAGTATCTCAGCTACAACGTATTGGTTTAGATATTGAACCCTTTGGTGAACAACTTTGGGCAATTCGCAGTGTACCCGCAATGTTACAGCAGCGAGATGACTGTGCAGACGCAATTTTAGAACTGAGTCGGGGAGGTGACTTACAAACTGCACAAGTTGCTGTTGCTTGTCGCAGTGCCATTCGCAACGGTACACCCCTTTCCTTGGAACAGATGCAGCAAATTTTAGATGATTGGCAACGCACTCGCAACCCCCGCACCTGTCCCCACGGACGCCCAATATACTTATCACTAGAAGAACCTGCTCTAGCCCGTTTCTTCCGGCGTCATTGGGTGATAGGAAAAAGTCATGGGATTTAAATCATCCAGGCAAAGAAAAGAGGAATTAGTTGTGACTGCTTTATTTTAATTAACACTTAGATAATATGATAAAAAATTTACTAATATTTAATTAAATTTAAACCAATTACTCCTACAAAAATTAAGCCAATACATAAGACTTTAGCTAGGTTAATATTTTCCTGAAAGATAATTGCACCCAAGATAGATGTCCCAATAATTCCTATTCCAGACCAGACTGCATATCCCACACTAATTTCAATTGTTTTCAGAGAGAATGCAAAAAAGCTAAATGCAAGAGGATAACCAATTATTGACCCCATTAAGTAAATCGGTTTTGAGAAGCCATCTGCAAATTTTAGAGAAGTGGTTGCAAAGATTTCACAAGCAATTGCTAGAAACAGAAAAAACCAAGCCATGAAAACATTCTCTAGTTCATAATTAATAATTTAACGTGATGTGTGACTGATTGTAAAACCAATTGCTCAAATCTTATTAGTTTGTCATCGCAGGGCTAGGTACTATAAGTCTGAGAAATTGGGTTGTCAGGAGATAAGGAGGACGAGGAGGTTGCTGAATTTGGTCATGAATTATGTTTGCATACATTTTTGTAGATCGATGCCAAATCATTGACCAGACGTAGTAGCATTGCTACGTCTCTACTAAATTCTCTCAACGAAGAGCAGAATCACGCATCATAGCGTTTAGTTACCGAGAAAAGACTTTTGACATACCTCCTCGTCCTAAAGGAGCGAGGATTCCTTGACGCTTCACAGAAACTTGCTACTAGGTAGTCTTACAGTCTCTCCACGTCCGTTTAGAGTCTCCCAATGCCCTATGGCGACTTGTTTCTATGGTAGTAAAGATATCGGTTCCTTTTAAAACAACAACACCCAAGCATCTAATCGCTGAGAAACTTCCTCTCTTTGTTCATTTAATTTAGGGTTGTACTGCCTGAAATTTGCTTAGAAACAGTCACATTGCCCTCAATTTACTACTATGAGGAAATATCAGCGTTCGAGTTGGGTGTTGGTGTTAGCTGACGAGACAGACTGGAATAAAACAGCTTTTTTACCTCTTAACTAAATTGAACATTGGCTGTTAAATCTGCCAGGGAAGCTTTCTAGCTTCAATTAATAAGTTATCACTCCTACAATCAGAATAAATTATTCTGCAACTAAACTTTACTTTTTTACCAAAGTGCTAGGAATGCGATCGCTTTATCTAGTTACAACCCTATCTAAAAGCACAAGCGATCGCTAATTCTGCATGTTGCTTGAGTGTATCTTGGTCAAGGGCAGAAACTGAGTATTGCGGCGTCATGGCGATTAAGCTATCAATTCGCATTTTTGCTGCTTCGACAATGCGTTCATCTAGGCTACCGTTACTCAGAGAATTTACAAAATCTTGAGCGATCGCAAAGGTGCGTTCCACAGATGATGAAGGTAGATTGCGGGAAACGATGAATAAATCACAGCCAGCATTAAATGTCTGTGCTACAGTGCCACTTTTAGCATACATACTTGAGACTGCTTTCATATCTAGGTCATCAGATACAATCACCCCTGCAAACCCAAGTTCTTTCCTAAGTATGCCCGTTAAGATAGTTTGTGAAAGTGTCGCAGGTACACCAGCATCTATCTGTGGAAATAAAATATGAGCAGTCATAATCATCGGCACTTGTTCGGCGATCAGTGCTTTAAAAGGTATAAGTTCCCGATTTCGTAATTCTTCTATAGTTAAATTCAGAACTGGTAACTCCAGATGGGAATCTGTGCTGGTATCTCCATGTCCAGGAAAGTGCTTAGCACAGCCAATAATCCCAACTTCGCGCAGTCCCAGAAAATAATCACGCGCACCAGCAGCAGCCGTATCCGGAGTAGTACCAAAAGCGCGAGGCCCGATAATTGGGTTATCTGGATTAGAGAAAATATCTGCTACAGGCGACCAGGATATATTAATTCCCAATGACTTCAATTCTAATCCTGCTGCTTTTGCGACTTCACGCGCCCGGGACTGCAACAAGAAAGCATGGGGAAAGCGAGTTATTGGTAAATATGGACGATGGACAGTACCACCTTCATGATCGATGGTGATTAACATCGAGTTACGTTCAGCATATTGCCGAATCTGATTAACTAGATCCTGATAGATTTGCAGCCATTCTTCGTAGTGGACACCGTAACGAAAGTTCTTAGCATAAAAGATAATCCCCGCTGGCTTTATCTCGCTCAGTATGCGTTTATCTTCATCGTTTAATTTAGTACCAGAAATACCGACGATGAGGTGATGTCCAAAGCGATGCATATCTTGCGCTACTGCCATGATGGGTTCCTTGTGCTCAACCGACTGGAACACAAATTCTAACCCGCATGAGCGGTTTTGAGCTATTAGCCGGAACTTTAGTTCACGGCTTGTTGATAACTTGCTCACAAATCGGTGATAATTGCCAGCTTTTTACTAGGTTTCTGATTTTTCAGACTTAGGTTCAGATTTTTGAGAGTCATTTTCACTTCACTTGGTTGCATAATCACTGCTTCATAGGGTACCACTCCAGCAACTTCACTATTGATACAACGAGCTGCTACTCGTGACAAATCTAGACTTCGAGGGGGAATATAAGGACCGCGGTCATTTACCCGCACAATTACCGCTTTGCCAGTTTGCAAGTTAGTGACTTTTAAGAAGGTGTTAAAAGGCAAAGATTTATGAGCAACTGTCAATTCATTTTGATTGAATATTTCACCATTTGCCGTTAAGCGACCATGAAAATATGGACCATACCAAGAAGCTAGACCATACATTTTTTTCTGGGAAGGCTTTAAACCATACATCTCTAATTGCCCTTCCACGAGTGATAATGTCGGTGCATTCATTGCCATACGTAGGTTATTAGTCCATTCAATTGCTAATAATTCGCCACTACGATTGGCTTTTTGAGTAATTTGTTTGTTAATGCCAAACAGATAGCGATTTCCTGCCATTAATGCTGGTACACCATCTACTAATGCTGGTTGCAGTTGCAATGCATTGAGATTGGGTGATTGCAACAATCGTCTCAAGCGTTGTTGCATCAAAGTTGCTTGTAACCTATTAGGTAAATTTGCAATCAAGCGGTTATTCACCCAAACTTCGTAATTACTTTCGCCACGATGCACTACACCCACCGGTAAACCTGATGAAGAACTAAACAAAGACTCGAAAGGCGTGGAAAAGTGGAAAAAGTTATGCAGCGATCGCAATATTTTATCTGCTAGAAAAGCTGGTTGAGTCGCAGTTGCTTCTATAAATGTAGCAGCTGATAAATTGCTGACACTTTTGACAGAAGGCTGGCGAATTTCAGTTACCTGGAGGGAAGGACAAAATTGATTTTTGTTGCTTTTAGTCCTTAATTTCAAAGCATTTGACGATTTATTTAGAGTAGGTTTTGCTGCTTTATCTCCCCAGTCTATCTTTAAAAAACGTGTAGGTAGTAGCGTCGTAGTCCAAAATTTTACTGGTTGCCTTGGCTGCACAAAAAATGGATGAGACTTACTAACCAATTTACCTAAATTAGCAGCAAATTTTGTCGAATCAACTGTTGATGCAATGCTTGGTAGCAAGCTTTGATTCAGTGACAAAAATGAACCAATCCAGGATGTAGCCCAAAGTAGTCCAAACAATATCATGGTTATTGTCAATGTTCAGAATAGTGCGCCTTTCTACAGGTGCAAATTACTTATGTTTTCCCAAGTTTCTCAACAACTATTTGTGCATATATTCTTTCCTTTGGAAAAGAATATACATCTGTTTAGATACACACCAAAGGAGCGATTACCAGCAGGGATCATCTTATACTGTTAATGCTAATTAAGCAAATCTATGTTTCATAAAACTTTCAGATATGAAAAGCAAACTATACTGGTTTTTCGATTTAAATTTTTTATAAGACAGGCAAATAAAATCTACAAAATATGCAAAAATCTGCTCATAAAGTCCAGTCTAAATACGTAAAATCCAAAAATGATTAGTCTTAAATTTTACATTGTTGACGTATTTGCTGAAGCAAAATATACAGGTAATCAACTAGCTGTTTTTCCCGACGCAGCTAATCTTTCTACAGAACAAATGCAGCAAATAGCTAAAGAAATTAACTATTCTGAGACTACATTTGTGACTTCAACCCAGACAGTATCTGAGGGCTATAATGTAAAAATATTTACACCAAAACAAGAACTTCCTTTTGCAGGCCATCCTACTTTAGGCACAGCATATATCCTCCAAAAAGAGATTATTAAAAGCTCAGTTAAAGAAATTTTATTAAATTTAAAAGTTGGGCAAATACCAGTAAAATTTTTGGATCAGAATGGTTCTGAAAAATATCTATGGATGCAGCAACAAGCGCCTACTTTTCATCAAGTCTTAGATAGACACAAAATAGCTGAAGTTTTGAGAATAGAGTCAGATGAGATAGATGATTGCTTTCCTATTCAAGCAGTTTCTACAGGGGTTCCCTTTATTATTGTTCCTCTGAAAACTCTGGAATCTGTAAAGCGAATTCAGGTTAATAGAGACAAATATTTTGAACTGATTAACACCATAGATGCTAAATGTATCCTTGTATTTTGCCCAGAAACATACAAAAAAGAGAATGATCTGAATGTGCGAGTGTTCTGTGATTATCTAGGCATACCGGAAGACCCTGCTACTGGCAGTGCTAATGGATGTTTAGCTGGTTATTTAGTTCAATATTCTTATTTCGGCAAATCAGAAATTAATTTACGAGTTGAGCAGGGGTACGAAATAAACAGACCTTCTTTGATTTTGCTACAAGCAGAGCAAAAAGGTATAACCATTGACGTGAACGTGGGAGGACGAGTGGTTATGGTTGCGAGGGGGGAGTTTGTATGAGGTGGGGAGGTGGGGGGAGTATGAGGAGTATGAGGGGTAGAGGAATTACCACTAGCTACTAACCACTAACTACTAACAACCAACAACCAACAATCAACCATCAACCATCTTCTGCAAATGTAACGGTTTGCAAAGTATAATGAGTACGGCAAAACCCTTAAGAAATATTGAAGAGCAGTAAAGTTAAATGCGAGTAGCGATCGCCGGAGCAGGTTTAGCAGGACTTTCCTGTGCTAAATATTTGACGGATTTAGGTTATACCCCCATTGTCTTGGAAAGCCGGGATGTACTGGGAGGGTTAGTAGCAGCTTGGCAAGATGCAGACGGTGACTGGTACGAAACTGGTTTGCATGTCTTTTTTGGGGCTTACCCCAATATGTTGCAGCTACTCAAAGAACTGGGAATTGAAGACCGTTTGCAGTGGAAAAAACACACTATGATCTTCAACCAGCCTGAGAAGCCGGGAACCTATAGCAGGTTTGATTTTCCCAACTTGCCAGCACCGTTAAATGGCATCGTGGCAATTTTGCGGAACAATGACATGCTCAGTTGGAGAGAAAAAATCGAACTAGCAAAGGGATTGGTTCCCGCAATGCTCCGCGGACAAAAGTATGTTGATTCCACAGATCAATATACTTTTTCCCAATGGCTGAAACAGCAAGGAGTGAGCGAGGATGTCCAACAAGATATTTTTATTGCGGCCTCGAAATCACTTAATTTTATCAATCCTGATGAAATTTCGGCAGTAGTATTATTGACTGCCCTGAGTCGCTTTCTCCAACAAAAAGATGGCTCCAAAATGGCATTTTTGGATGGTTCACCCACAGAGCGTTTGTGTCAGCCACTGGTAGATTATGTTACAGAAAAAGGAGGAGAAGTACGTATAAATGCTCCATTAAAAGAAATCTTGCTGAATGAAGACGGTACGGTGAAAGGATTCTTGATGCAGGGACTCAATGGATCAGCAGATTACATAGAAACTGCTGATGTTTACGTTTCGGCAATGCCAGTGGACGTCATGAAGGTGATGCTACCAAATCCTTGGAAGGAAAATGACTTCTTTCAAAAGCTAGAAGGGTTAGAGGGCGTGCCTGTGATAAACTTGCAGTTGTGGTTCGACCGCAAACTTACTGATATAGACCAGTTGCTATTTTCGCGCTCGCCTCTACTCAGCGTTTATGCTGATATGAGCAATACCTGCCGTGGGTACGCCAATCCTGAGCGCTCAATGCTGGAATTGGTTTTGGCTCCGGCAAAAGATTGGATTGCCAAATCCGACGAAGAGATTTTGCAGGTAACTCTCGCCGAGTTACAAAAACTCTTTCCCTCACACTTTAGCGGAGACAATCCAGCAAAATTGCTGAAATATCATGTAGTCAAAACGCCGCGTTCAGTATATAAAGCAACTCCTGGTCGCCAACAGTACCGTCCTTCTCAGCAAACACCGATTAGCAACTTCTTTCTGAGTGGGAGTTACACTATGCAACCCTATCTCGGTAGTATGGAAGGTGCTGTGCTTTCTGGTAAGCTGACAGCGCAGGCGATTGCTGAAGGACGCTTGGTGGCAAATTCATCAAACCTGCAAATGCAAACCCCTCAGCCCGCAACGAATGCTGCAACTGTCTGATTCCCCCCCGCGCATGAAACCGCCGGTCTCTGTGGACGAGTCCTATCAACTTTGCCGTCAAATCACAGCAAAGTATGCCAAAACTTTTTACCTTGGCACTTTGCTGATGAGTAAGGCAAAACGTCCAGCTATTTGGGCAATTTATGCCTGGTGTCGCCGTACCGATGAACTGGTGGACGGCCCGGCGGCTGCTATTACCACACCAGAAACCTTAGATAAATGGGAGCAGCAGCTGGAATCCATTTTTGCGGGACGTCCAGTAGACAAATTTGATGTGGCTTTAGTGGATACCCTCCAGCGCTTTCCGATGGATATTCAGCCCTTTCGGGATATGATTGCCGGTCAGCGCATGGACTTACACCGCAGTCGCTACCAAAACTTTGACGAGTTATACCTGTACTGTTACCGTGTCGCCGGTACTGTAGGGCTAATGTCAACGGCGGTCATGGGAGTAGATACCAAGCAAAACACTGCTCCTTGGAACCGCAATCAACCACCTTATGTGCCTACAGAAGAAGCGATCGCCCTCGGAATTGCCAGTCAACTCACCAACATCCTGCGGGATGTCCATGAGGATGCACGGCGGGGAAGAATTTACATTCCTCTTGAGGATTTAGCACGATTCAACTACACCGAGCAAGATTTATTCAAAGGCGTGGTAGATGAACGCTGGCGTTCCCTAATGCGTTTTTTAATTGCTCGCACCCGCCAGTTTTATCAAAAGGCAGAAAAGGGGATTAGTTACCTCTGTCCAGATGCACGGTTACCTGTGTGGGCGGCTTTGATGCAATACAGTCAAATTCTGGAAAAGATTGAGCATAACGACTACAACGTATTCAGCCAACGTGTTTATGTGCCACAGTGGCAAAAAATACGTAGTATTCCACTGGCGTGGTTGCGATCGCAAGTACTTTAATTACTTGTTGGTTGTTGGTTGTTGTTTGTTGTTTGTTGGTAGTTCAACCAACAACTAACCATCAACCACCAACAAGATAAAAATGACTCTTGACTCTACCAAAATAATCTGTTAAGATTTATGTTCAACATAGTGGAGAGGTGGCTGAGTGGTCGAAAGCGGCAGATTGCTAATCTGTTGTACGGATCGAAAGGCCGTACCGAGGGTTCGAATCCCTCCTTCTCCGTTTTTTATTAGAGACGCGATACATCGCGTCTCTATTTATTAGGGACACGACAAACTCTGTCTGTAGATATCCAGAGAAATACTCCTTTTGGCAGATGCTATTATTTATGCTTCGGAGCGATTACAGATTAAACTTATCTTGCAATTAGAAAATAAGTTTGCATCTGTATTAATGACTCAGCTACTGAGCAAAATAAGGAGTGGAATTTAAATATATGAAAAAAACTATTAGTGCTTTTGCTCTAGCTATAACTACCTTCACAACAGGCTTTTTAGTAGCGGCTTGTGATGGCAACACCACCACAACCTCCAACACAAGCACTGATGGAGCTACTAGCACCCCAGCAGGTTCAACAATTACAGCCGCCAGCAGCACTCAAGGGTTAAAAATAGGTTCGCTGTTACCAACAACAGGTGACTTAGCAGCGATCGGACAGCAGATGGTAGAGTCTGTTCCCTTGCTTGTAAATACTGTAAACGCTTGCGGTGGTGTGAATGGACAACCCGTAACCCTAGTGCAAGTTGATGATCAAACCGACCCTAAAGCAGGTGCTGCTGGTATGACTAAACTGGCAACCTTAGATAAAGTTGCAGGTGTAGTTGGTTCCTTTGCTAGTAGTGTCTCCAGTGCTGCTATCTCCATAGCTGTGCCAAATAAAGTCATGCTCATTTCTCCTGGTAGTACCAGCCCTGTATTTACCGAAAAGGCAGCAAAAGGTGAATACAAAAACTTTTGGGCGCGTACTGCACCTCCAGATACCTACCAGGCTCAAGCTTTAGCTCAACTTGCTAATCAAAAAGGTTTTAAGAGAGTTTCCACTGTCGTGATTAATAATGACTATGGTGTGGGTTTTGAAAAAGCCTTTGTACAAGCATTTGAAAAATTAGGAGGAACCGTAGTCAATAAAAGCAACCCTGTTCGCTACGACCCCAAAGCCACGACATTTGATACCGAAGCACAAGCAGCTTTTGCGGGTAAGCCAGATGCAGTACTAGGCGTATTTTACGAAGAAACTGGAGCCCTATTTCTCAAATCCGCATACCAGCAAGGTGTAACTCAAGGGGTGCAGATAATGCTGACTGATGGTGTAAAATCAGATACATTTCCAGAGCGAGTCGGTAAAACTCCTGATGGCAAATACATCGTTGCTGGAGCTATAGGTACAGTTCCTGGTTCTAACGGTAAAGGATTAGAAGCTTTCACCAAACTTTGGCAAGAAAAAAGAAAATCCCCACCTGCACCATACACTCCCCACGGTTGGGATGCAGCTGCTTTGTTAGTTTTATCTGCCCAAGCAGCGAAGGAAAACACAGGGGTTGGTATTGCCAGTAAAATCCGTGAAGTTGCCAATGGCCCTGGTGTGGAAGTTACTGATGTTTGTGAAGGTTTGAAATTACTCAAAGAAGGTAAAGATATCAATTACCAAGGAGCTAGCGGTAATGTAGATATTGACGAAAATGGCGATGTGGTTGGTGTCTATGATGTTTGGACAGTGGGTGATGATGGCAAAATCAAGACCGTTGAGCAAGTTAGTCCAAAGTAGGAACTAGGTATGAATGATGAATTATGAAAATTTCAGCATTCATAATTCATCATTCATCATTTTTACAGACCGAAGTTATAACCAACTCCGAGTGTCAAACCGATGTCAGTGTCATCAAAAAATGCTGCATTCACAGCGGCTGTCGCAGTAAATTGACTGTTGAGTGGGAAATCTACACCACCAGATAACAAGAAGGAAAACTGAGAGTCATCACCTGTGTTAATCGCTGCACCAGCACCGACGTAAGGGGCGATCGCAACAGGTCCACTGAAAGGATCTCCTAGCTGTTGGAAGGAAAAATCGTAGGTGACAGGGACGAGAATTGTGGTGTTGTCACCCACGACTACTGAAGGTCTAACAGATAAGCTTCTTGATAGTCCTACCTTACTGATCACCATAAAGTTACCATCACCTAAAGAGGAGTCACCACCAGCCAGACCAATGTTTGCTGCTATACCAATATAGCTAGATCCTCCACGGGTAGCTCGACCTGGAAGAATGTCTGATTGTGCAACTTCCTGAGTAGCAGTAGATGGTTGAGAAATTGAGTGTTGATCTTGAACAGTAGTAAGTCCTGTGGATGATGTTGCTACCGTGCCAGGAATCGGTGTAAATGTAGGATTATCTGTTTCTGGTGTAGCGACATTATAGAACTGTTCCTGGGTAGAAGTAGAATTAGATACTTCTACTGAATTTTCTACTGGAACGGGTGATGCAGTTATGGCTTCTGCTTCCAAGCTAGTAGAGTCAGCAGTCTGAGCAACAGTAGGCAAACCACCAAATAAAACAGCGGTAGTTGCTATACCAACTAAACCGACAAGTTTTTGATTAAAAAAAATCGTATTCACATTCACTCCTCAAACAATATTACCTTTATATATAATGGGTTTTACCCATATTGAGCCAATGTTTGGCAATATCTACATTTAACATCAAAAAATTTATTTCTACATCCCTATTTTCAAGGTAGTACAAATTTTTGAATAGTCACTATATAGAGGGATAGATCCTCAATTCAACGGATGACAAAAATTATTCAAGAAATAAAAATAACTTTCTACCAATCATCAAAGTTATTTTTTGTCATTAATCACTAATTGCTATTCATTTATTCTTGATTATTGATTGCATAATAGACCTTTTGTACAAATATTTTTACCCCACCCTAACTCTAAGCGAAATCGGGGAGGTAAGTAAATTTTCTTCTTCCGGGGGAAATTAAGGGGGTTTAACAATTCATGGAAGAAGCCTAATAAGCACTGACTAATGACTAAGACATAACTTCTAACTAATGTTAATAAAATACAAATAATTTATATAAATTAATAGTAGTACTGCTCATAAAAAAGTCATTCTACCTTTACCTTTTGGCGCTCTACATCTTGTAATTTCTGTAGTAAATGCAATGGTTGTTCGACTTTTTGCCTGACTAATAAGTCAGTTACTTTGATAATCTCGTCAAAGCGAAAATTATAAGTGAGTTGCGTTAGGACTTGAATTAAATTTGGAAATTGTGTGGGAATTTGAGCCAATAGCTGAAGAATACTTTCATCATTGCACTCTTTAGCTGCTGTGTGTAGTTTTTGTATCCATGCATCTGGCATCTTTGCTAGGTCTTCAGGAGTTAAGCTTCCAGATTTCACATCCTTATTTTGGTTAACTATACCTGGTTCAAAGTAAATGTAGCGTACGCCTAAGTGTTTTGTAAGTTGGGCAAAAATTTCTTCTTCAGAAAATGGTTTGCTAATAAAGTCATCACAACCAGCAGCTATCATTACTTGGCGCTGTTCCTCAAAAGCATAGGCCGTGAGGGCGATAATTTTGGTATGAGATGGGAGATGGTTCTCCCTATCTCCCCAGCTAGATTGCTCCCTCCTTTTAATTTCCCTGGTAGCTTCGTAACCATCCATAATTGGCATCTGCATATCCATAAATATGATATGGGGACACCAACTTTCCCAAATAGCTATACCTTGTTGGCCATTTTCTGCTTGTTGTATTTCAAAACCCAAAGGTTTTAAGAGTTTGATGAGACATTGGCGATGGTCTTGATTATCGTCCACAATTAACAGACGATAAATTGGTTGGTCTGGTGCTAGACACTTAACCCGTTGACTTGACAACTGTGGTAGCTGTGTCATCTCTGCTAAGTTGACCTGAATGTCGAATGCAAATATACTTCCTTTTCCGACTACGCTGTTAACAGTAATATCTCCACCCATTAACTGTACAAACTTACGACTAATTGCTAATCCTAAACCTGTACCTTCTTGCGATCGCTTACCTGTTTCGGTTTGGACAAAAGCTTCAAATAAATTGTTGGTTTCTTCTGAAGCAATACCAGAACCTGTATCTTCGACCTCGAAAATTAAGAATTGAGGATTGGAAATTTTCGTTTGTCTTGCTTGTCCCATTCTCACACGTAGAGTCACGCTTCCTACTTGAGTGAATTTAAGGGCGTTACTCAACAAGTTCAATAAAACTTGCCGCAGTTTACTTTCGTCAGCAATTATGTGTTGTGGTAC
Organism: Fischerella thermalis PCC 7521; assembly: GCF_000317225.1. GTDB lineage: Bacteria > Cyanobacteriota > Cyanobacteriia > Cyanobacteriales > Nostocaceae > Fischerella > Fischerella thermalis. The sequence goes on along the minus strand of NZ_AJLL01000033.1, from coordinate 161,411 downwards.
TGATGGCGATCGCTCAAAATTGAGAGTGAGTTTTTTGGCTGCGGCTTTGGGGCGCAGCATATCTTCTAAGCTATCTAACAGACTATATAAATCTAATTTTTTTTCATTGAGCTTAATTTTACCTGCTTCAATTTTGGACATTTCTAGCACATCGTTAATTAATTGCAGCAAGTGTTGACCACTTCTGTTAATAATGTCGAGATACTCCCGATTTTCACCGTTGCAGGAAGTATCGTCATACATGATTTGAGAAAAACCTAAAATACTGTTGAGGGGGGTGCGGAGTTCATGACTCATCGCTGCCAAAAACTGGCTTTTAGCCTTGTTAGCTGCTTCGGCTGCTTCTTTGGCATGTTGCAATTCTATTTCAGCTTGCTTGCGATCGCTAATATCTCGTGCTACCCAAAGTACTGATTGGTCTGAGATAGGGGAAATACTAGCGCTAAACCAAACCTGACGCCCCTGCCGAAACAAATTGTAATCAAAATAAAGTGTCTGCTGTAAATCTAAAGCCTGTCGGACTTTTTCTAACCAAAGCTGAGCGGTCTGTTCATGAAAAAATTGTTCTACCGTCTGACTAATCACATCAGTATCATCTGTATGTGTTTGATTGGGTTTTGTTGGTAGAATTTTTATGCTTCCAAGTTGGTTGCTGTGAAGATTAATGATCAGCACTACATCAGTCATTGCCTCAAAGACAGCACGCATTTGAGCTTCAGAAGTCCGTAGCTTTTGCTCAAGTAACTTCCGCTTGCTTGTTTCCTTTTGCAGCTGCTGAGTTAAGTTTCTTAATTGGCATTCCGGGCAATCAACTAGATCCATATATCTTTAAAATTTGCGAATAATGACTAGTAAGAAGTTAGAGATAAGGATTTATGCTATGTAAAAAATAAGTTTTTATATAAAAAACACTTTATCTTAAGTATATTCTTGGATACATCATTAGTCACTACTTAATTTTTGCAGAGGACGCGCAGAGAGAAGAGATGGGCGACGCGGGGACCAGCAGCAGATGCTTCGATTTGAGAATACGCTCCGCGTCTCTCTTTCTCCGCCTCCATCTTCTAATTTAAACTGGCAACTGCTTCGGCGATACGCTGAGAAACAAAAGGCAACAGATTACGATTTTTGGCGTGCATTTTGCCTTCAGTAAATACAACTACAAGATAAGGGCGAAGATTGGGTATTTCTATATACGCAGCATCATGTCGGACTTGGCTAGTCCAACCCGCCTTTGACCAAATTTGTGCTGTTTGGGGAAGACCTGCACCTAAAAAGCCTGTAATTTGGTCTTCCTCTACATCTTGCGGCAATTCATCAGCCTTGAGACTACGTTTGAGTATACTCATCATCGCTTGCGATCGCACACTAGATACTGCTACACCACCAACAATACTATGTAACAGCCTGGCGGTAGCATTAGTTGTCAACATATTGCGATTTTCTAGCAATTGTCCATAAAATGCCCGTTCCCGTCCGTAAGGTCCATCACACCAGGTCTTTTGGCAGACGTTAATACTTTCCATTTCCGGCCATCCCAAGGATTGATAGTAGCGGTTAACAATATGGCGCTGTTGCTTCCACGTCTCAAATGGTCCTGGTGGCAATTCTGGTCCGGATGTAGTTCCTGTCAGTATATCTACTATTAAGCTAGTAGCATCATTACTAGAATCGATAATCATATCACCCATGGCTCTTTCCAACTCACCAGAGGTCTGAACCATACCTTTTTCTAGCCATTCCTGGACTGCTACCAAGTAAAATAGCTTCACCACACTGGCTGGGTAAATTCGCTCTGAACCTCGATAAGTAAAACCACGAACTGGATGGTTCCAAAAAGCATCTGGCGTCAAAGCACCACCAGTATTTACCAACACAGGTGGATCGTAGACAATCCAAGTCAAAGCAATTTGGTTAGGGGCTAAGGTCGGAAATTCTGCCCAAGTTGCTTCTAAAATGCCATTACCTAGTTTTTCCAGTTGTTCTTCTTGATTGAAAAAAGTCATTGTTGTGTTTGCAGAATGTCCCTAAATCTCAAATCCCAAATCGAAAATTTAGAATCAGGTGAGTACGAGTGTCTAACTGACCTGAACATATATGATTCTCCAGAATGTACACGCTTGGCTACCCAAGCCCAAGCCGGGCGACATTTGTGGTTAACATCAAATTATCAGGATGTGGCAGTAGAGGTGTGTTTGTGTGAGGATGACTATCCAGGTTGGTTGTCGGTTGCAGATTTGGTTTTTTTACAGACAGCTACTGTACCTTATCAGGCTAAATCATTTTCCGAATCAGAAATTAAAAAATTGCTACCAGAAGTGATTGCTTTTACTCATAAAGCGATGCAACAACCTAATTATTATCTCTGGGGTGGTACAGTTGGGCCAAATTATGACTGTTCAGGCTTAATGCAGGCAGCATTTCGTTCAGTGGGTATTTGCTTACCTAGAGATGCGTATCAACAGGAAGGCTTTACCCAACCAATTGCCCTAGTACTGCTGCAACCAGGTGATTTAGTATTCTTTGGGTCTCCCCAAAAAGCCACTCATGTGGGACTCTATTTAGGAGATAGTTTTTATATCCATAGTTCTGGTAAAGATAAAGGACGTAATGGTATTGGGATTGACATTCTCTCGGAACAAGGTGATGAGGTGAGTCGGTCATACTATCAGCAACTACGCGGTGCTGGCAGAGTGGTGAAGAGTTATGAACCGCAGAGTCATAGAGGATTGAAAGAAAAAATATGAGGAGTGGATTAGTTTCTAATGGGTTAGCTGGACAATATGAGGTGATTTCCTCACCAGTTCCCAGTGTTTCAGTGGTGGTTCCTGTACGTGATGAAGTGGAAAGTTTGCCTCATTTACTAGAGGCGATCGCTTCTACCCTAAACGCTAGTAATCTTAGTTATGAAATTATCTGTGTCGATGATGGTTCTACGGATGGTTCCGCGCAGTTGCTCAAAGAACAAGCACAAAACCGTAATGATTTAAAAGCAGTAATTCTGCGGCGTAACTACGGTCAAACTGCGGCAATGGCAGCTGGATTTTATTATGCACGTGGCAAAGCAGTTGTAACTTTAGATGCCGATCTGCAAAATGACCCAGCGGATATACCAATGTTGTTGGCAAAGTTGGAGGAAGGCTACGATTTAGTGAGTGGTTGGCGGCTAAATCGCCAAGATGCAGCTTTGACAAGGTTATTGCCCTCTAAAATTGCCAACTGGTTAATTCGACGGATAACTAGCGTAGACATACATGATTACGGCTGTTCATTAAAAGCCTATCGTGCGGAATTGGTAGCAGATATGAACCTCTACGGTGAACTGCATCGATTTTTACCAGCCTTGGCATATATCGAAGGGGCAAGAATTACCGAAATGCCCGTACGTCACCATGCACGCCGCTTTGGGCGGAGTAAGTACGGTTTGTCGCGGACTTTTCGGGTGGTAATGGATTTATTAACGATCGCTTTTATGAAAAAGTTCCTGACTCGCCCAATGCATGTTTTTGGGCTATGGGGCTTGATTTCTATGCTTTCGGGAGGTGCGATCGGCATTTATTTGACTTGGGTAAAATTAGCTTTGGGTCAAGATATTGGCGATCGCCCTTTATTAATTTTGGCTGTTCTTCTGTTAGTGACAGGGGTACAGTTATTTTGCTTTGGTTTGTTAGCAGAGTTATTGATGCGTACTTACCATGAATCCCAAGGACGTCCTATCTATCGAGTACGAGAGATAGTGACAGCCAAGGAAGTTGAGTAATTCAGTTATCAGTTTTCAGTTACCAAGTTCTATTAATTGCAGTTGGCTATTCATTGATTCCTAACTAACAACTCACTACGAATAGACTTCTTGCAAGAGGTCTAATAAATAAAAAAGGCGATCGCTTTTCCGTCGCCCTTTTTTATTTAGTTTGTAGTCAACACCAAGCGTGCTTATATTTACTAAGAATTAAAGACTTAGACTTGTGCTAGTTCTGGTGTAGGACGCTTGCTGTTACGAACAGCTGCGATCGCCTCGCCATAATCCTTAGCGTTAAACACAGCCGAACCAGCTACAATTGCATTAGCTCCGGCTTCTAAAACTTGCCAAGTATTATTGGCCTTCAGCCCGCCATCTACTTCAATCCAAGGGTCAAGACCACGTTCATCACACATCTGACGCAGTTTGCGGATTTTGGGAACTACCGCTGGAATAAAGCTTTGACCACCAAAGCCAGGGTTGACACTCATTAGCAACACTAAATCGCAAACTTCTAGCACATACTCAATCAAATCCAAAGGTGTAGATGGGTTAAGTACGACACCAGCTTGCTTGCCAAGTTCTTTAATTTGGCAGAGAGTACGATGTAAGTGTGGCGACGCATTATGTTCACAATGTACAGATATAATGTCTGCCCCAGCTTTGGCAAAATCTGCAACATATTTTTCTGGTTCCACAATCATCAAGTGGACATCCAGTGGTTTTTTCGTCACCGGACGAATCGCCTCCACTACCAAAGGACCTATCGTAATATTAGGTACAAAGCGACCATCCATTACATCAACATGAATCCAATCTGCCCCCGCCTCGTCTACGGCGCGTACTTCCTCTCCCAGGCGACTAAAATCGGCTGATAGGATAGATGGAGCAATTACAATCGGCTTGTTAGATAGCGTTTTGGTCATGGCTAGTGGATATTTAAGCGTCCTTTTCTGTAAACATTGTAACAAAACTTGAGCAAAGGCTCACAAGGGGAAAAGGGGATAGGGGAAAGGGGATAGTTAATATTCAACCACCAACAACCAACCACCAACAACCAACCACCAATGACAAATGAGTATGGTAAAAAAAATTAGCTGGATAATTTGGGGCTTAAGTGTTACCTGTCTGAGTGTGCCGGTGTTAGCTTTGGAAAATACCCTTAGTACTAACGGCATTGATGCTCTTAAGTTACATAAGCTTCCGTATAATCTCATAGGTCGCAAGATTGCCATTGGTCAGGTGGAAATTGGGCGTCCTGGTAAATTTGGTGTAGACAAAGCGGTTTCTAAAAATCGCTCTGTAAATATAGCAGGTGTCTTTTTACGCAATAGTCCTGCTAAGTCAAATAGTGGTGTTGATTCTCACGCCTACAATGTTGCTGGTGTCATGATTAGTACAGATAAAGCTTTTCCAGGAGTAGCTCCAGGAGCGCGCTTGTATTCATCTGCTGTGGGTTCTACTAAAATGGGTCAGCCAGAAGAATGCTTGTCTGCACAGCACATAGCCTTACAGAACAGTGGTGATGTTCGCGCCATTAACTTTAGCTTTGGCGAACCTCTAAACCGCGATCCGCGACCGGATGCTGTTTTGGATGGTAACGCCTTACTAACCCAATGTATTGACTGGTCGGCTCGCGCTCACAACGTTTTGTATGTGATTGCTGGCAACCAGGGTAAAGGAGGAATTCCCATCCCTACCGATAATTTTAATGGAGTTAACGTGGCTTTTTCCTCTCGTCGGGGAGGAATTTTTAATAAAGTAGATGTTTCTAATTTAGTAGCTACATCTGAGGCAATGACTCAGCGTCTATCTGGCAAGGAAATTAATCTTGGCCCACGTGGAACGATTGGTATAGTTGCTCCTGGTAGTAATATTCCTATGCTTAATCCTGATGGCAAAATCAACAAAGTCACAGGCACAAGTTTTGCAGCACCCCACGTCACAGCTACAGTTGCTCTATTACAAGAATTTGGTGACAGACAATTACGGAAAAAACAACCTAATTGGAGTCTTGCTTCTCGTCAACATGAAGTCATGAAAGCTGTCTTATTAAACTCAGCCGAAAAAATTCAAGACATGGGCGATGGTTTGCGGCTAGGAATGACTAGAACACTCATAAATAAACAGAATCAAGACTGGCTAGCTTCTGAAACCTATAAAAATCCCAAAAAACCTTTAGATCCTCAAATGGGAACAGGTCATCTCAATGCTTACCGGGCTTACGAACAATTTAGTGCAGGTCAATGGCAACCATCACAATCTGTACCTGCAATTGGTTGGAATTATAATACTATCAACGCTGGCTCATCTGTGGAATATGTTTTAGCTAAACCACTACAGCAGAACAGTTTTGTCTCCATAACCTTGGCTTGGGACAGGTTAGTAGAACTCAACGATAAAAATAAAAATGGTCAATTTGATCCAGGGGAAGATTTTCGCGATCGCGGTTTAAACAACCTTGATATCTATCTAGTTAAAGCCGATGAAAAAAGTCCAGACACAGGAACTGTTTGCGCCTCCATTAGCGAAGTTGATAGTGTAGAACACATTTTTTGTCCTGTCCCTACCACTGGTAAATATAAAATCCGTGTCCAGTTTCAAAACCAACTCAACGAAGCCACTCAACTTTATGCCTTGGCTTGGTGGACTCGGGCAAATAGGGACTAGGGATCGGGAAGCAGAAGGGAGACACGGATAAATATCTCTCCCCATCACCCCATCTCCCCATCCCCGATAAAATGGTTGCCAAAACTGTAACCACCAAATGGCTGTGTCATCTGAAATGTCATAGTCGATAGATAGACTCTGCCTTTTGGTGTGATAACATGAAGCAGAAATTTGGTAGTTCTTGGGAAAAATTTCTACAAAGACGTTATGCCGTGCGTTTAGGAAGGCGCTACGCTCTGGCAGCTGCTAGTGTGGTTTTAATGGGTGTGATCGGATGTACCCAAGTAGAAGGTAATACAAAAGTTTATGCCCAATCCAGTGTACCTCGCTCAGAATCTCTTGCTCAAAAATCTGTCTTGCCTGATACTAAACTTATTCTAGCTAACACCAAATTTGGCTTCAAACTTTTTGAAGAAGTTCTCAAACAAGAGAACAATAAAAATGTATTTATTTCACCTGCTAGTGTAGCGATCGCTTTAGATATGACCTACAACGGTGCTAATGGTAGCACTCAGCGAGCAATGGCCAAGGCACTGGAATTACAAGGGTTAAGTTTACAGGAAATTAATTCCTCTAATGCAGCATTAAAACAGCTTTTAGAGAATTCAGATCCAGAAATTCAATTGAATATTGCTAACTCACTTTGGGCAAATCAAGAAGTTAAATTTAATGCCGATTTTATTAAAAAAAATCAGGATTTCTATCAAGCAAAGGTAACGAATTTAAACTTTCAAGATCCAAATTCTGTTAGCAAGATTAATAACTGGGTAAGCGAAAGTACTCGTGGCAGAATTAATAAGATTATTGAAAGAATAGAACCAGACCAAGTATTATTTCTGCTTAATGCCATTTATTTTAAAGGCAAATGGACAAACGAATTTGACAAACAGCAAACTGTGCAACAGCCTTTTTATCTGACATCTGGTACTCAGAAACAACATCCCATGATGTCACAAAAAGGTAAATATAAATACTACGAAAACGAACAATTTCAAGCCGCGAGTCTGCCTTATGGTAAGGATGGTAAGTTCAGTTTTTATGTCTTTTTGCCCAAAAAGAATTCTAATTTGAAATCTTTTTATGAAAATCTCAATGCTGAGAACTGGGAAAAATGGATATCCCAGTTTAGCCTACGAGAGGGTTTGATTCGCCTACCCCGTTTCAAAATGGACTATGAAATAACACTTAACACTGCTTTAGAAGCATTAGGTATAGGTGAGGCTTTTACCAACCAAGCTGATTTTTCTCAGATGGGACAAAACTTTCAAATTAGCGAAGTGAAGCATAAAACTTTTGTGGAAGTCAACGAAGAAGGAACAGAAGCTGCTGCAACTACTTCTGTAGGTGTTACCGCAGTATCTGCAACAGTTAATCAACAACCATTCCAAATGACTGTTGATCGTCCATTTTTCTGTGCAATTCGCGACAACCAAACTGGAAGCATTTTATTTATGGGTGCAATTTTAGACCCTTAATTTCACAACCAACAACTAACAACTAACCTTAGACTAAGCAGTCGGAGGAGATGCTTCTGGTGTCACAGGTGCGCCTACTTCTCGCGATCGCACATTTGCTGTTTCACCTATTTGTTTCCGACAAGCTTCTTCCCCTTGATCAGGACTGTGAGTGGTGACATCTCCCGTCTCGCTATGACCAGATGCAACATCAGGACGCAAAGCACTTAAAGCTGTCTTAATGACAACGGCAGTAGGTACTGCTAAAATTACACCCAACAAACCACCTATTCTTGCTCCTGTTAAAACCGAAATTAACGCCCAAACAGGATTTAACCCTGTGAAACTACCCAAAATTCTTGGACCAATCAAGTTTTCCAGAATTTGTTGCACTATAACTGCTGCAATCAACACTCTTGCTCCCATCCAGACATCTTGTAGCGATACCAACAAAGTAGTTAAGGCAATACCCACAGAACCACCGTAGGGAACAAGAGCCATAATCCCAATACTTAAGCCAAATAGCAAACCAAATGGTACTTTCAGCCATAAAAAAGTTGGAATTAGGGCTGAAGCCATACAGGTAGATAAAATTAGCTGAGTAATAAAGAAATTTTGAAAGCTCAGACGTACAGTTTGAGAAAAAGCCTCACGAAATTTGCTGGGTAGCCAGCTAACTAAACTTTGCCAAAGTTCATCCCCATGCTGCAATAGATAAAAAGTCAAAACCATTGTCAGCAGAAAATCCAGCAGACTGGTGAAGGTGACAACCGCCAGATTTAAAACTTGTCCAGCGATCGCCTGTAATTGTCCCTTGACACGATCATTGATTTGCACTAGTAAAGCATCAAGGTTAATGGGTAAGCCCATACTTTCGGCTTTTTCGTTCAAAATCATCAACTGGGAGCGTCCAGAGTCAATTAACTCCGGTAAACGCGCCACCAATTGTTGGGCTTGAGTTAGAGCTAGTGGAACAAGAGTCAAACCTAATGCTAATAAAATCGACAAAGCCAGTAAAAACACCAAAATGGCTACTTGCTCTCGCCTAGCACCATGACGTTCCATCCAACTTACAGGATAATTGAGCAGAAACGCTAGTACGGAGGCTCCCACCAAGATAACAATCAGCGAGTGAAAGTAATGGAAAATGACTGAAAGCGCCCAGCCATTCAGCACCAGAAGCGGAGCAAATAAAGCGATCGCACCAAATCGTGCCAATGGTGTGAGTGCTTGCCACCAGTTTAAGAGCTTGCGTGTCTGCATCTGCCGATTGCGGGATAACACAAAATTATGATCCTTATTTAAAGATTATTATCTCTAACTACATCAATATCATTCATCCCTCTAATTTAGGATTACACTCAACCAAAATGGATAATTTTGAATCAAAGTACAGGAACCCAGGGGCAAAGGGACAAGGGGACACGGGGGACAAGGGGACACACAGATACGGAGATATTATTAACAATTTCTCCACGTCAGCGCCCCCCTCACCCTCTGCGTCTTCTTCTGTATACCTAGTTTGGTATCTTCTACCCATTATCGGTTTTTTCCCATCTCTGTGGACTCTTTATCGCCGCCAGGGTAGCAGGGAACAACTTGCTATCAGTCGTATATCAATTACGCTGGCTATTTCCTGGTTGTTAGGTTATCTTTTTTTAGCAACTGGGGCAGCAAATTTAGATTTTTTGTCAGTGCGCCTACTGATACTTAATAGTTTTCTCACCTCTGGTTACTTTTTGATCAGTTTGTGGTTAATAATTGTCACCATCCGAGGCAAATCTCAACGTATACCAGCTTTTAGCCGTTTTGCTGATGAAATCGTTGATAAGTATCTTTCATAGAAAGAGGGGAAAAGGTTGTTTTCACTGATCACTCAAAATTTCTAATTTCTCCTCAAGCCATCTAGTCAAATGCCGCCTAATATTGCCATACTTCATAAATAAAACACCTAAACCATTTTAAATGAATCAAAAAATTAAGAAAAATACGGTGGGAAGTGTTACGTGAGACACTTAATCTATGAATTTGGCACTATTAATTAAGAGTTAGTTATTATAGTCTGATTCGTCTGTTTTCCCAAAAGTGGATTCACCAAGTATTATTCAGTAAGTGTGAGGAAGTCTGTGACCATTCAAAGAGGTTCGGCGTCAGAAAACCATTCTAAGCCCCGCCCTAAATCCAGGCGCAGAAAGGTTAATCATCCAAAATCGGGACGTTGGCTATGGTTTTGGTTGGGCGGTATCGCGATGCTGTCAGCCACCATTGGAGCATTGCTGGCGAATTCTTTAAGCAGTACACCTCTCATGCAAGCCAATCTGAGTGCGGATGAGGCAGCTGTTTTTGGTGGCGATCGCATTTCTGGAGGTGGGTTACGATTCTCAGAATTAACTCGCCCCGTTAATATCCTAGTTATGGGTATGAGTGTACTACCGCCAGATGTCCAAAATGCGCCAGAAGAAACCAAAAACTTGGGATATCTACCCCAAATTAATTCCTTTGATGGTCTTACTGACGTCATGCTCTTGATCAGGTTTGATCCACAGACAAAAAAATTGGTCATGCTTTCCATCCCCAGAGATACCCGTGTAGAAATTGAAGGGCATGGAATTAAAAAAATTAATTCTGCTAATGTCCAAGGTGGACCTGCTCTCAGTGCGAAAACTGTTAGTAACCTCTTGGATGGAGTAGGAATTGATCGCTATGTTCGTATCAACATCTTAGGAGTTGCCAAGCTGATCGATGCTTTGGGAGGTGTAACTGTTTATGTCCCCAGAGATATGAAGTATCAAGATGATTCACAGCATCTATACATCAATCTAAAGAAAGGAAAGCAGCATCTCAATGGCGATCAAACGCTGCAACTTTTGCGTTTTCGTCATGATGAAAATGGGGATATTGGCAGAATTCAGCGGCAACAAATGGTGATGCGAGCATTGATGGATCAAGCTCTCAACCCCACAACAATGGCACAACTGCCCAACATTCTCAACGTAGTTAAAGAACACATTGATACTAACTTGACTGTTGAAGAATTAGTAGCATTGGTGGGATTTGGAGCAAGAATAAATCGTTCTAATATGTTGCAGTTGATGCTACCCGGTCGGTTTAGTGAAAAAGGAGAGTATAGCGCTAGCTACTGGATACCAGATAGGGATCGCATTGCCAGCACAATGGCACAGTATTTTGATATGCAATCGTCTGACCAACAGCAAGCAGTAGATCCAACATATTTGCGAGTAGCTATTCAAGACAGTACCGGTAGCGATAACGCTAACCTCCGACCACTAATTAGAAGCTTGCAAAAAGCTGGTTATCGTAATGTCTACATCGCTAAAAGCTGGGGTGAACCATTAGAAGTCACTCACATTGTTGCTCAACAAGGAGATGGTAACAGTGCCGAATCAATTCGTAACACTCTAGGATTTGGAGAAGTGCGAGTAGAAAGTACTGGTAATCTCTATTCTGATATCAGTATTCAAGTTGGTAAAGATTGGTTAGAACAAAAAGATTTGTTTGAATAGCCAATTCAACCCTGATATCAATTTTGGATTTTGGATTTAAAGTCTCCTGCAAAAGGTTATTCCAGGAATCTCAAATAATACTAACTATCCAAATGTCATACGAGAAGGCTGGAGGGATAGGAAAGAACAAACTTTTATTTAAAAGCTAAACTATCGGATTATCCATTACTTACTTTCCAAGTTCTGAATCCTGAATTCTTGTTCTTTCCCATATCCAGTCCTGTAAAATTGGATTGACCAACTCCGGGGCTTCATCCTGAGGACAATGCCCTACGCCTTCCAGAGGTATAAACTTTTGCACTTGTGGAAAGCTGGCTAACTCTCTGCCTAACTCAATCGGTTCCCAACGGTCAGCTGTTCCCCACAAAATAATTGCTGGACAAGGCAGTTGAGGTAAAAGGTCTTCTGGTAGGGGTCCTTGGGAATAAGAGGTAAAAGCAAGAAACACTGCTGCTGCACCTGGGTCACTCGCAGGAGAGGTAATAATATTTACCAGTTCTTCTGTCACCATTGCAGAATTTGCATAGGCTTGCAGTAGAACTTTACGCACAGTTTTTGGTTTAGCAATTTGATTGAAAAAAAATTCGCCAATTGGTTTAAAAGATAGTAAACGTTGCAGAAGAGGCGCTCCTAAACGGCGATGCCAAGGTAAAGCCCCGCGTTTGCGATCATGCAACAGCCGCAAAGAACAATTTAATAACGCTACTCCCAGAGCAATTTCGGGGTTGCTGACAGCTGTTTGCATCGCTACAATACAACCGATGGAGTTCCCAACCAAAAAAGCAGGCTCTCCCACCACTTCACGGCAAAAATCAGCTACTTGTTGTCCCCAAGTTTCAAAGGTATAAGTAATATTCTCACCAGGTTTAGGTTTAGCTGAAGCACCAAAGCCGATCAGATCAATTGCATAAACGCGACAATTTTGTGCCAGTGTCGGCATATTTTTCCGCCAATGCCACCACGAAGCTCCAAAGCCATGTACAAAGATCACGGCTGGACCAGCACTTCCTTGAGATTGATAGCAAATAGAAAAGCCTTGCCAAATCCAGGTTTTTGTTGGAGTCAGTGCGATCGCTGAAATGGAGGAAGCCATGAGTATTTTATGAATATAAGTATGAAAATCAACAAATTAGAAAAAAGCAGATATATTTATTTTTATTTTTACAAAAATTTACGTAATTTTACAACTAAACTTTCCTCCGGTTAATATTGTTAATCTAAGTAAAATCCTAAAAATAATGTAGTTCTGACTACTGTTGTTGCCACTATCCCCTCAAAACTTTAGAACTTTGTACATCTGTCTTGAAGATAAGGAAAGGTGCTTGAAGCCCGATTTTTGTTTTCTATCCTCAAGACATTGTACAAGTTAATGAACTGTAATTTCAGTAGTTTCACAATTCACATCAGCAAAATTGGTTTATAAAATAGTCTAGATACAAAGGAATTCCCTGATACCGTTTCACTATAAGTCTGATACATTTAGTGGTTAAGGAGACAAGGAGGACAAGGAAGACAAGGGAGAGAATTTGTAGCAAAAATTTTGTGAAATGGTATGAAAGGTGGTTGAAATTAGAAAAAATCAAGCTAAATTTGGCTATATTTTATTTTTAAAATCTAGGGTTGCAGAACTCAATATCTAGTTGCAAAATTTTAAAATTTATTTTTGGGCGTAGTGCAATATTTAAGTCTTTGACTAGTAGCAATTGCCACTATTCAAAGATGAAAAAACATAATTTTTCTCCTACACCCTTACATCAGCCAGTTGCTACAAAGGAACGGTTCCTTAACTGGAGGAAACCTTCAATGGCTCACTGGTTACCCTATAACCCTATACAGCCTGTGTTTCTTGAGAGGATATTTATCTCTCTGCCTTCTGACTTCTGCTTCCAGCATAGCTATCCTTGTGTTCTTAGTTCCTGTGAGTCAGAAAATATGAATAAAGTAGAAACAATCAATACTCCTGTGGGAAGTTACGCACCAGATTTTGAACTACCAGGAATCGATGAGCAAGTACATCACTTGAGCCGTTATTTAAAGAAATTTCATGCAGTTGGTGTCATTTCGATGTCTAACTATTGTCCCTATGTAAAATTGTATCTAGATAGGCTTAAAAAAATTCAACTAAAGTTTTACAAACAAGGTTTTACACTTATTGGTTTGAATGGTAATGATGCCACTCAATTGCCAACAGAAGGTTTTGAAAATATGAAAGCTTTCGCGAAAGTCAATGAGTTGAACTTTCCTTATTTATGGGACTCCACCCAAGATGTAACTCGTAGCTTTGGTATTAACAAAACACCAACGGCTTTCTTAATAGACACCGAAGGTATAGTTCGCTACAAAGGTATGATTGATGATCAACCCTACAACCCATCAGCAGTGAAGGAAAATTATCTAACTCAGGCGATCGCATCACTCATGAAAGGTCAAGAAATTTATCCCATGGAAACGGAACCTACAGGTACTTATTTGCTATGGCGTAAGTGAAGGGGAAAGGATTAATTTTTCTGTTTAACCTTTGGTTGATTAACACACGTTAATTTTAGGATGGTGAAGTAGTAGAGACAGATAGTCACACTACTGTTATCTTAAATTGGAGGTAATTAGCATATTTTTTGATAAAGCGTAACTTCATGGGAACAAATTACCGACGGGTTTTACTTAAACTAAGCGGTGAAGCCTTAATGGGCAACATGGGCTATGGAATTGACCCAGAAGTGGTCAAAGAGATAGCTCAAGAGGTAGCAGAGGTAGTAGCCACTGGTGTTCAAATCGCCATTGTCGTTGGCGGGGGTAATATATTTCGTGGTGTCAAAGCGGCATCGGCGGGGATGGACAGGGCAACCGCTGACTACATAGGTATGATTGCCACGGTAATGAATGCCATGACGCTGCAAGACTCGCTGGAACGAATAGGGGTACAGACACGGGTACAAACCGCGATCGCCATGCAGGAACTTGCTGAACCATATATACGTCGTCGGGCCATCCGTCACCTAGAAAAAGGACGGGTGGTCATTTTTGGTGCTGGTTCTGGTAATCCCTTTTTTACAACTGATACCACCGCAGCTTTAAGAGCTGCCGAAATTGAAGCCGAAGTAATCTTTAAAGCCACTAAGGTAGACGGAGTGTACGACGCCGATCCGCATATTTATCCTGATGCCAAACGTTACAAAAGTCTCACATTTGGACACGTTTTGGCAAAAGATTTGCGGGTAATGGACAGTACCGCGATAGCCTTATGTAAAGAAAATAATATCCCAATTCTTGTTTTTGACTTAGGCGTACGGGGTAACATCCACCGCGCAATCATGGGAGAATCTATCGGCACCCTTGTGGGAGGTTCTTGTGAAATTAGCTGAAGCTGAGAGTACGATGCAAAAAACTGTTGAGGCGACTCAACGAGCTTTTAACACAATTCGCACTGGTCGCGCAAATGCCAGTTTGTTAGACAAAGTGACAGTGGAGTATTACGGTACACCTACACCTTTGAAGTCACTTGCTAACATCAGCACACCGGATGCTACGACGATTTTGATTCAGCCTTACGATCGCAGTTCCTTAAATTTGATCGAGAAGGCTATTTCTATGTCAGATGTGGGTTTAACCCCCAGTAACGACGGTTCAGTCATTAGACTGAACATTCCACCACTGACAAGCGAACGCCGTAAAGAATTAGTAAAAATCGCTGCTAAGTATGCCGAAGAAGGGCGTGTTGGCATTCGCAACATCCGCCGCGATGCTCTAGAGACCATTCGCAAAATGGAAAAAAACTCTGAGGTATCCGAAGACGAAGCACGCGATCAGCAAGACAAATTACAAAAACTGACGGATAAATACACTGCCAAAATCAATGAATTATTGGCAGAAAAAGAAAAAGACATCACCACTGTCTAATCAAAGTCCAAGGTAAAAGAGAAAAGGTAGGAATCAGGACAGTAAATTTTTACTTTTTCCTTTTACCTTACTTAGGTAAATATGAGGCAGTAATTGGTAAAGGAAAGGGAAGAAGAGATAATATAGGTCGTTTTTTCAAAAAAACAATAGGAGTCTCATAGTGAATCTTTCGAGCAGATGAGTTAGTTGAAATCTAGATATTAAATAATTTTTATCAAAAAATTCACTAAAACTTTATAATCTATCTTAAATATTTGGCAGAAAATTTGTAATCAGTGAAACTAATGAATTGTAACTTTGTAAAGGAAGCCTGATTTTGAATTGTTTCTCTTGATTCAAAATCAATATTCATGAAGCTAATATTACTAGCTTCAAACGATGTTCAATGCTGATAGATTAGATTTATTAAAAGTGAAATTAGGAGTTACATATAATTTATCTTTTCCAAATTGATGAGAGCTTTCATCAAGTTTCCACCCCTATATGTCTAAAATATTGTTAATCCCAGAAAACAGTAAAATGTAATCAAAAATAGTCCGATTAAATTGCCATAAAATATCCATATATATGAAAAATAAAAGTAAAATACAGTTTTAAATAATCACTAAACTATTGGATTAAAATTATAAATATTTACCAATGAGTATAGTTAGGAAAAAATAAATATTTGTTCAGAAAAAGCCCAAATAAGCTATGAAGTTTTGCACATAAATCCAAACTTCGGTTAAATTTTGGTCACACCGTCTTCAACAATCAACTAATTCAAAAGCAAAAATATAGACATTATGTACGACTGCATTATCGTCGGCGCTGGCCCAGCTGGTGGAACAGCTGCATATCACTTAGCTAAACAGGGTCGGTCTGTGTTAATCCTGGAAAAACAATCTCTGCCAAGATATAAACCCTGTGGTGGGGGCGTATCACCTGCGATCGCTGAGTGGTTTGACTTTGATTTTAGTCCAGCAATTTCCATCAAAGCAGATACCATCCGCTGTACTTGGAAAACAGGCGATCCGGTAGAAGCGAAACTAGAAACTCCCGAACCAGTGTGGATGGTACGACGTGATGTTTTCGACCACTTCCTAGTGCAGCAAGCCCAAAAACAGGGGGCGGAACTCAAAGAAAACACAGAAGCTACTGGCATTGAGTTTAAAAGTGACCATTGGCAAGTCAATACAGCCAATGGCCCAGTGATGGGTAGATATTTAATTGCTGCTGACGGTGCAAAGGGACAGATGGCAAAATGGCTAGGTTTTAAAGAACGCAAACGCCGCCTAGCAGCAGCCTTAGAAGCAGAAGCACCAGCCAAAGTAGAAAACGGTAATATCGCCCATTTTGAATTTGGCATGGTGAAAAATGGCTATCTCTGGAATTTCCCCAAAGCAGACGGTTACTCTATTGGGGTTGGTACATTTATTGGTGGCGAACCGCAGGACTTCAAGAAAATTTTGGATGAGTATGGCAACTCCTTTGGTTTGGATATAAAAACCTGCCAGCAATATGGTCATGCTATTTGTCTATGGAATGGTGAACAAAAACTGCATACTGAAAATGCAGTTTTGGCAGGGGAAGCAGCTTGTGTGGTTGATCCTTTTACCGCCGAAGGTATTCGTCCCTCAATATTCAGTGGTTTAAAAGCATCAGAGGCTATCAACAAAGCCCTCTCTGGTGACATCAATGCCTTGGAACAATACTCCGATATCATTAATGCTGAATGGGGCGGTGATATGGCTTGGGCGCAAAAATTAGCCGGGCTATTTTATCGTTTTCCCGGTGTTGGTTACAAAGTTGGCGTCAAGCGCCCCTCTGCACCTCAAATTATGGGTAAAATCCTCTGTGGACAACTGCGTTACGGTGATGTGGCAGGTCGGGCAATTAGGCGCTTAACTCCGTTTGGTGGCTAGGGTGATGGGGTGATGGGGTGATGGAGAGTATAAACTACAACAACTAACAACTAACAACTAACAACTATTCCCATAATCGCCTACCACTTTTCCCTTTTAACCTTTGATGGGTATCTTTCAATAAAGCGGGGATATCTAAATTTTGCGGACACCTGGGTAAGCACTCACCGCATTCTGTACAGCGATTTGCTTTCATTCCAGGAAACCAGTGACCGGCGTTTTCAAACATTCCATAACGATATTGTCCATAATCGGTCATGTCATAGGCTACTGCCAAATTTCTTAGCCGCAGCACTTCTGGAATGTTAATATTTTCTGGGCAGGGTAAGCATTCATAACACTGACTACATTGCTCAGTACCCAAAACCAAATTTTTGTAATTTTCTAAACTTTGAAAAACAGTAATTTCCTCTGAGGTTAATTGTCCATCACAGTCAGCAACCCCAGATAGATGAGTTAATTCTTCAGGTGTTGCTGGCCCCACACTCAAGGTAGTAATCCGGGGGTCACTCAGTAAAAATCGATAATTCAACTCTAAAGGTGAGAAGGGATGACACAAATTAACTAAGGTTGGGGGTGGAGTGTACAAACGTCCACCCTTATCGGCAGGGGAAATAATAAATATGCCCATGTCCTTGGTTGCAGCCAATTCAATAGCTGGGGCATGACGCTGGAAAAAATAGTAGTAGTGCAGATTGACAAATTCAAAAAAATCTGTATTAATTGCTGCCAAAATCACATCTAAGGAACCGTGGGTAGAAAATCCAACGTGTCGCACCCGGCCATCGGCAACAGCTTCTTGAACAGCTTGCATACAGCCACCTTTAGCCTTGACCCAATCAAGATGTTCCCAAGTGTTTAAACCGTGAATCCCCAAGCAATCTAGATAGTCTAGATGCAATCTTTTTAGAGATTCATCGATGCACCGACGCATTGTATCTGCATCTACTGTGGGAGGGATTTTTGTTGTAATGTAAAGCTGCGAACGGGATATCGGCAACCCCAAGGCGATCGCCTGACCAAGATACTCCTCACTTTTGCCGTAACCTCTTGCAGTTTCTATATGATTAATTCCCAGCGCTATCGCTGTTTGAATTGTTTGCCATACATTGTCTGGTGAAGCTAAATAGCGCATTGTTCCCAAGGAAAATACCGAAAGGCGCAGTTCGGTTTTTCCAAAGCGTCGGTATTGCATCTTAGTGTTTGTTGTTTGGTGTTTGATGTTTGTTGTTTGGTGATCCTACCAACGACCAACAAGCAACAATCAACAACCAACTCACTTAATTTCTATGATTCACCATTGCCAAAACGCTTAATTAAATCTTCAGGACGGAGATTGGAGATAAATTCACGGAAGGCTTGCTGTTCAGCTTCATCAGCATCCCGATCTACGGGTATAGATGCATCAGCTATGACTTCTTCCATGACCCAAATAGGCGTATTTGTACGGAGAGCAATGGCGATCGCATCGCTAGGACGTGCGTCAATTTCTTTTTTGACTTCGCCTTGTTTAATAATTAAAGCTGCATAAAATGTATCCTTTTGTAAGGAATGAATAATAACGCGCTCTAGAGTCATATTCCACACCTCTAGAATATTTACTATTAGGTCGTGGGTTAAAGGTCTAGGAGGCTTTTGATTCTCTAGTGCGCCCATGATCGCCCTAGCCTGTTCCTGACCGATATAAATAGGTAAAGCACGCCGATCTGAAGCATCTTTTAAAAGTACAATCGGGCTGCGGGTTATGGCATCTAATGCTATGCCAGCGACTTTCATTTCAATCATTGGCTAAGCCTCTACAATCCTTTGAGCGTTAGAGGAATCTGTAACAAATCATACCCTTGATTGGGCAAGGTTGGGACTATCAAAAACATAGGTCTTTATTCTATATAATTGCTTCTATTAAACTCCCAAATGGTTGTGAATACCAGAGTAAGTCGAATTAGTTTTTTCTCGCCATAATGTAATTATCTAAATATGCCTTATCTTTACTGTAAATGTATTGAAATCTTGATACAAACAATGGTTGAAAACTATACTTTGAGGATTTAAATTCTTGTGAGAATTACCAATTACTTTTAGTCAAAATAAAGCGTTAAATTGAGTTGAATTGAGAAAATAGTCGTGTTTACAGGAATAATCCAAGCATTAGGAACCATAAGACCCTTAGAGGGAGATTCTTGGCAAATTAGTTGTGTTAGCCACCCATGTGGAGTCATTATGGGGGACTTAGGTTATGGTGACAGTGTAGCAGTAGATGGCATTTGCCTTACCGTAGAAGAAATTTTAAAAGACGGTTTTATCGCAACAGCATCACCAGAGACTCTGCGCCGCACAACTCTAGGGAAAGAACACACGGAACCAAGATATGTAAATTTAGAAACTTCCTTACGGGTAGGTGGCAAAGTCGGCGGTCATTTTGTGATGGGACACGTAGATGGTATCGGTTGCATGGTTTCGGCACAACAGACAGCAACCGCTTGGGAAATGACTTTTACAGCTCCTGATGCGATCGCGCGTTATATTGTTCCCAAAGGCAGTATAGCTGTGAACGGTATTAGCCTTACAGTAGCTGATTATAATCCAGAAATTTCCCAGTTTACAGTAGCCGTGATTCCCCTCACTTATGCCGAGACTAACCTCCGCTATCTAGTAAATGGCAGTTGGGTTAATCTCGAAGGTGATATTCTCGGAAAATACGTAGAAAAGTTTCTTAAATTTCCCCCAAATGCAAATCGTGAGGAAATAACACCCGCATTCCTTGCTGAACACGGGTATTTGTGATTGGGGATAGGGAGATGAGGAGTATGAGGAGTATGAGGAAGGAGTGTGAGAAGTGGGGATTGGGGAAATATATGGATAAATACCTCCCTGTCCTCCTTGTCCCTAATTCCTAATCCCTACTCCCCGATTACCTGGGCTGTCTGTGTGCTTTGTTGTAATTGACCAAGGGCAGATTGTATTTGTGGGCTTGGATCGACAGCAATCCATCCTTGAGGTGTAAGTTGGCGGACTTCAAAGTGGAGGTGAGGACCTGTAGAGTTACCTGTACTGCCTACTAAACCGATTACAGTTCCCCTTTCTACCCGTTGACCTGGTTGAACAAGGATTTGGGACATGTGACCATATAGGGTTTGTAGGGCGTTGTTGTGGTTGAGGATCACAGCTTGACCATAACCACCAACCCAGTCAGCAACTTCTACTTGACCGGAATATGCTGCTAAAATTGGTGTTCCTGTTGCCGCCCCGATGTCCATACCAGCATGGAAACGGCGATCGCCTGTAATTGGATGAATGCGCCAACCAAACAATGAGGTAATCGGGGAGGGAATCGCCAGTGGGTAGATCAATCCTGTACCACCAATTGCGACTCTATTACCATAAATGGCTCTGTAGGCGATCTGTGGTAATGTTGTGGCCAAGGGAATGTCGTAAGCTACCACGCTAGGACGGGGCGTGAGATTGTCAGCGGTCATCGGTGCTGTTAAAGTTCCAGCACTGGGTGCGATCGCCACATCACTAACTCTAGTTGTGGGAAAAAAGTTGTCAGGAGTAGGAATGAAGCGGTTGGGGTGATAATTATTCTTGGTAGTACCCAGATTAGCAACTCGGTTAGAACGCAAACCATTACTAGAGATTACCTTTGAAACAATTCCGGGTGGACGCCAACTAGGATTGTTTTCCTTTTTGGTAGCCAGCCGTTTTGTGACTGGAATCGCGGCTATCTGGACATTTTGACTTTTCTTTAGCCAACTAGGCGTTCCAGTATTGGCATTCACCCCAGACTGACTGCTACCACAGCTGTTGCTAGCAACTCCTTGCCGCAATACAGCTTGACAACCACTGGAACGCTCTGTAGCTATGACGCTACTAGGAGCTTCATATTTAGCTGTGGGATTATAATCTGTGGGGTCAATATAAGCGTTATTGTAGTCTTTGGGTTTTCCTGGTGTGGTACTAGTAGAAGAAGGAGAATTATTAACAGGTTGGGCAACTTCAGGAAGTTTTTGTTGTCCTGGACGAGGTTGAGTCGGGGCGGTAAATTCTACTTGTGGTTTTTCCTCTGTGATCACAACAGGGGCATTATTCTGTTGAGAAATTCTTACTCTCTGTGGCGATTGAGAAGTTGACACCTCTGGTTTGGATTTCCTGACTCTGACTGTTGCTGGGGTTTGGGAAGCCTCCTCCTGTCGCAATCTTTGTCTGAGTCTACTCCGGCGCTGGGAAAATTCTGGTTGGGAGTCAGGTTTTTCTGGGATGACAATTTGACTACGCTCAACAATATTTTTTTTGACAGTTGGAGAATTTTCAGTTGTGGGAACAATGTTATCTATAGCCGATTCGCTTTGGGCAAGCACCATGCCACTGCTGATCAGGCTGAAGCTACCAAGCAAACAGAGACTCTGTGCTGGCAGCGATCGCCGCCATAAGTGATGCAATCGTTTGGGGGCAGAGTTATTGCGCTGCGTCATTTGTTTTGGTATTGGGTGTAAGTACGTAGTTTGCCTAAACAAATTGTTTAACCAGTAATCAGTTTTTAGTTATCAGTTAGTCGAAATGAAATTATGGGCTTGCTTATCATTTTTTAACTTGATAACTGTTTACTGTTCACTGACTCGGTGATGTACAATAGCCCAAACTGATTATACCGGGCTGGAGGTAAATTTCTGGTTTTGTTGCTTGTGAAGATTCGGATGTGTCCATGATTACATGCAGTTCCCCAGTAGGTGTGACACCAACTATAGTGCCTGCAAGGTTGTTGACGTAGACGCGATCGCCTACATTTGCAAGCAACTGTTGATAGCGAGTCAATAATATATTTACTCCTTCTTGCAAAAGACTCTGTATACCGGATTCTATTCCTAGTAAGATTTTCGCTGCCAGTACTTCTAAACAGGGAATTAGTTTAGGTTCTTTTGCAGCTTGCCACATTTCCAAATTTATCCCAGTTTCCGGAACTGGGTTCATCCAGTTAATACCAACTCCAATTACTGCTTGGGTAATTCTGCCTTGATGGACTTTTGTTTCAGTCAAAATACCGCCCAATTTACGCCTATTGATCACTAAGTCATTGGGCCACTTGATGCCAACATCAACACCACTTTTTCGCAATTGATTGGCAATTCCCCAAGCGGTTGCCAAAGTTAGCTGGTAGCTGTGACTAGCCACAATGTTAGGAGTAATTAAAACTGAAAGATATAATCCTCCCATGGGAGAAATCCAATTTCGCCCCCATTGTCCCCGTCCTGCTGTTTGCTGAGTTGCAATTGCTACAGTCCCGTCTTTTGCTCCTTGCTCTAGCAGTTCCCATAGGGTCTGATTAGTTGAAGCAACAGATTCAAATATATGCAGGTGAAAAGGTAAATAAATATACTGACGTTCGCTTTTTAAGGCTACTTCCAACCGTTGCTGATCCAATCCCACAGAGTTTCCCGAAATTTGCTTGTTCAAGTTAGCATTAATTGGCTGATTTTTATGTTGTTTTTAGGCTTGGTTGAAGATGCACACTTGGCATTGGCAGACTTGGGAAGAGATGTCTTACCTGACTTGTAGTCTTCTCGAAGCTTGGCCACATGGCTTTTTTACCCAACATTTTTGGCCTCGTTCTCCAGAAGAATTAACGATAGTACTGCATTCAGATGCTTCAGGATATCGCTTAAAACAGGTGCATGGCAACACTGTTCTCACACCCTCAGAAATTGCGACTCAGTTACTCTCAACAGAGGATGAGGTAGATCAAGAAGATAATTGTGTCCTTGCATCAGCAGATGGTTTAGTCAGCGAACAGCCACTACAAGCCCTCTGGGTCGCTTCTGCTGATTGTACACCCGTGCTGATTGCCGATGAAAAGACTCTTCAGGTGGCAGCAGTACACGCCGGATGGCGCGGTACGGCAGCGAAGATCGTACCGCAAGCGATCGCCCGCCTGCAAGCCCAAGGCAGCAAAATCGAAGATTTGCGGATTGCTATGGGGCCAGCGATCGCTGGAGAAGTCTACCAAGTATCCATCCAAGTTGCAGCACAAATTGGGATGACAATTATACCACATGATGACGAGAATGCAATAGTTGAGGCGTTACACAAACTACCCAATTCACCCTTATTTCCAGACCCTAACCCTGGTAAAGTCCGTTTGGATGTAAGACGGATAAACTTTTTACAGATGGAAAAATTAGGCATTAGTCCCGAACAGATTGCGATCGCCCCTTATTGTACCTATCAAAACCCTGAACATTTCTTTTCCTATCGTCGGGAAAAACAGAAGAAGGTTCAGTGGTCGGGGATTGTGAGTAGGTAGGGGATTGGGGATGGGGAGGTGTGGGTAGTGGGCATTGGAAATAACTAACAATTAACCACCAACCACTAAACTAATGTAGAGACGTGCCATGGCACGTCTCTACAACCATCAACCACCAACCACTAACAACTAACAAATGAATAACTAATATTGTTGTTAACTGCTCTACATACAAATTATTTGCCTGAATATTCAGGGGTAGAACACAGGGCAAATCAAGAGACTGAACACGCATTTGCTCACTTTCGGTTAATGCATCCAGAATTGGTAGTAAGTGATGTGACATCCTTAACAGAGGAGCAAAAAAAGCGATCGCAGCTCGCTGTTTAGAATTAGCCATAGAAGGAGAAACTTACGAGTACACAATTATGTACCCAGGCTTTGCTGAACAAGCACGTGCAGATCGAGATGGGAAAGCCATCGTCGAGTTTGAAGCACAACAAGCCGAGTCTCGCGAACACGCTGGGATATTCCGCAAAGCCGCTCATAATTTTGGCTTACTAACACATATTGAAAACCATCACGCTCAGCAATATACAGAAGCACTACAAGCCTTAGAAGGAGTCAAAACCTCTCCCAAAGCAGCTAGTAGTGATCCTGCTACCCAAAAATGGATTTGCCGCCAATGTTCAATGATCTACGATCCAACAGAAGGTGATCCTGATTCTGGTATTGCACCAGGTACACCCTTTGCAGCCATCCCAGAAGATTGGCATTGTCCAATTTGTGGCGCTAGCAAGAAAACGTTTGTTCCCTATGAGGAAGTTGTTGCGGCTTAAGTGATTTTGCCAAGTTATTAACCACAAAGGCACAAAGACACAAAGAAAAGATAACTTTGTGTCTTTGTGTCTTGGTGGTTTAATCATGATTTTTATTTTTCCAGAGTTATAGGTAAAGTGACAGTAACATTAGTACCTTTACCGAGGGTACTTTCAAGTTGAATTTGACCTTGATGATTTTCTACAATCGCTAAAGCGATCGCTAAACCTAAGCCTGAGCCAGTGGTATTTTCTGTCTTGATACTACCATTGGGATGGGTACGCGCTGGATCTACTCGGTAAA
Organism: Fischerella thermalis PCC 7521; assembly: GCF_000317225.1. Classification (GTDB taxonomy): domain Bacteria; phylum Cyanobacteriota; class Cyanobacteriia; order Cyanobacteriales; family Nostocaceae; genus Fischerella; species Fischerella thermalis. The sequence continues at coordinate 136,863 of NZ_AJLL01000033.1, read as the reverse complement.
AGCGGTCAAATAACCGGGGTATTGCTTCTGTAGGAATGCCTATACCAGTATCACTGACTTTAATTTGTAACTGAGGGTGACTAGAACGTAGTCCTGAACTACGGTTTGTTGTTTCTAGTCGTGCTAATTCTACATTTACCTGTCCAGAAGGTGGAGTGTAGCGCAAGGCGTTACTGATTAAGTTGGTGAACAATTGTATTAATTGATTCCAGTTACCTGAGAGTGTGAACCAATTTTCTAATATTTCGGGTTTAGTTTCTGTGGTTGGAGGGTCAATTAAGTTGAAGGTGAGGGTAATATTTTTTTCAGCAGCTAACAGTTGTTGTTCTTCTACTACTTCCATGAGTAAAGCATCGACAGGACAAGCAGAAAAGTTTTCTTGGCTGATACCGCTATCTTGGCGTGCTAGGAAAAGTAAATCATTAACTAGTTTACCTAAGCGTTGGGTGAGTCGTTCTACCACTTGTAACTGTTGTCGATAGTGGGAAAGAGTAGCATCTTTTACCTCAGCAGCATCTAAATCTGCAAGAGCAACTTGGACATTGGTTTGAATTAATGCGATCGGACTTCTTAGTTCATGAGAAGCGTCAGCAGTAAACTGTTTCAGGCGTTGATATGACTCGTATACTGGTTCCATAGCTTTACCCGAAAGAAACCAACCGCTTGCAGCCACAGAAAGCACCATCATCCAGATACCTATAGCTAAATCAAGGATTAACTGTCGGCTGGGTTTTGTGACTTCAAACCAAGGATGACTGACACGCAGATATCCTAGTACTTGTTTGCCTACTTCCACTCGTTGAGTTACCTGGCGCAGAAGTAGTGAAGAATTCTGCCCATCTCTCTGTCTCACCACATGCACTGTCTCGCCTGTGCGATTCACATGAATGGGAATATCCAGTGGTTCTGAGAGAGTAGACCAGAGTAGTTGTCCAGTCGGACTAAACCATTCTAAGTCTATGTGGTCATCTTCTACAGTTTCTACTGTATCGGTGTTATCGCGAAAACTAGCCTCTACATTAATACGGTATTGACTGGTGTTAGAGTTAATTGGTTCAATGACTAGCGATCGCTCGACTACTTCCACTACATGATTTAAGGTATCGTCAATCCGCTCCACCAAAGTATTACGAACATAAAGATACACACCAGTAGCAAATAACAGCAGCAGTAAAGCTGTTACAGCTGTGTACCACAAGGCTAGGCGACGACGAGTTGTTTGAAACATAGATGTAGCAAGTCATAGCAAATCTATCTGATATTCATATCTTGTCCATATTTTGTACTAAGTTTTAGTACGCCTTACTCTCTCAAAACTCTTGTAAATGACATAATTTTTGTGCAGACTCACAAAATTTATGTCATTAAAACCGTATTTACACTTGATCGTGTATAATTTTTATGTTTGTCAATTACACAATATTACGGAAGTAATGATTAAGACATAAGAGCTATATTCTGGTTGTTGTAATTTGGAATTGAATTCCTAAATAATCAAGACAAACAATAGATATTTTCTTGTTCACAAAAAGTAATTTTACTTATTTACTAGTAAGTTATACATACATATAAACTTACTAAGTAGGTTTAACAATCAAGAAATTTAGTAAATTAAGCTACAAATTTTTCTAAAAAGTCGATCTTGGCATCTACATACTCAATTTGAGCTAAGACATTTATTGACTGAATAATTCAAACCCATAAAAAGTTTGACTCAGTTTTTAATTACCCCATCAGGGACTGCTGCCATCAAAACAAAGATAAAAAATATTTTTTGGAAGGAGTCGGTAGACTTTCATGGCAACATTTTCAGGATTTCCAGACCCAGGGAGTACTAGAAGCACTGCTTTAGACACAACATCAGCATCCTACATTGGTGGGTCCGTTAGTAGTACTCCTAATATCTTTCAAGACTCGGTTAGTAGTTCTGACATTAGTGATTATTACAAAATCAGCATTGGTGGCAGCAGTGCCAGTCTCTTAAGCATGACTTTGGATGGTTTAAGTGACAATGCCAGTTTGAATCTGTATACTCAAACCGGTACGCTTCTACAGACAGCTAATTTTAGTGGCACAGCGTCGGAGTTACTCACTCGTACCTTGAGTCCTGGCATTTACTACGTCCGTGTCGGCTTAGTTAATGGTGCTGTAGGCACTAATTACAACCTCAGCCTTGCTGCTTATTCAATTCAAGAAAGTGGTATTTCTGATAATACACGAGCTACAGCCCAAAACATTGGCACGCTTAGTATTAGCTCTCCTACCACTTACATTGATTTTGTAGGTAGTAAAGGTGTCATTACTGACAGTAATGATTACTACAAATTTAACATCGCTACTGACGGTAAACTCAACTTGAGCTTACAAGATTTAGTGGGCAATGCCAATGTTGAACTGTACAACAATTCTGGCACTAGAATAGCATTTTCTAACAACCCATACACCACTTCAGAGTCAATTATTAAAGACTTAACTAGTGGTACATACTACATTCGGGTTTATGATAATACAGGTGCAACTAACTACACCTTAAATCTTTCCTTTGAAAGTAAAAAAGGTAAACGGCTGGATATCTGGTCTGGTCCTAACAGTTCTAACCCAGATTCTCTCACAGCATTAGGAAGCACGCTCTACTTTACGGCTAATGATGGCAGCAGTGGTGTACAACTGTGGAAGAGTGACGGTTCTGTTGCTGGTACAAGCCGCATCACCAATCTTAATCCCAGTGGTTTCAATCCAGCGAATCTGACAGCTTTTGGTACTACAAAGCTTTTCTTCACTGCTGATGATGGTAGCACTGGTAGGGAACTGTGGGTTTACGATAGCTCCACAAACACAACTACAAGGCTGAGTGACATCAATCCCTCGGCTGGCAACGCTAATCCGCAAAATCTCACAGTTGTAGGTAACAGGCTGTTTTTCACTGCTGATAATGGCAGCAATGGTAGAGAACTTTGGGTATCCGATGGCAATACAGTTAGTCTAGTTAAAGATATCTACACTGGTGCTACTAGTTCTAATCCATCAAGCCTGCTTGCTTTTGGTGGCAAGCTTTATTTTGCTGCGAATGATGGGGTCAATGGTACTGAACTATGGTCAAGTGATGGCACGGCAGCAGGTACAACTCTCGTTAAAGACGTTGCTATAGGTGGAGCAAGTTCTGTCCCTGCTAATCTTACAGTTGTTGGTAGTACTCTCTACTTTACTGCTAACGATGGCAGCACAGGTATAGAGTTGTGGAAGAGTGATGGTACAGTGGGAGGAACTTCTGTTATAGACCTTACTCCAGGGACAGGTGGATTTGGACCCACTCTACTTACAGCGGTAGGCAGCACCTTATATTTTGTACTCGATAGCAACAACGACTTTAAACAAGAACTGTGGAAAAGTGATGGTACAAACACAGCCCGTGTCAAGAGTGATTTGAATGCAGCGCCGAATCTCAGTTTTGGCCCCATCAATTTAACTGCTGTTGGCAGTATGCTTTACTTCACTACCTACGACCCCAACAATGGATTTGAGTTGTGGAGGAGTGATGGCAGTGATGCAGGTACATATTTAGTTAAAGATATTTGGTCTGGTTCTAATAGCAGTCTCCCTGGAAGCCTGGTGAATTTTGGTGGCACTCTCTACTTTGCCGCCTCCACTTTCAATGCTTCTGAGGAACAGACTAGTCGCGAAGTATGGAGCAGTGACGGCACGGAAGCGGGGACGCAACAGGTTACATACATCAACTCTGTAGATTATGCCAACCCTGACAAGCTGACTGTCGTTGGTGACAAGCTGTTCTTTATTGCTGACGACGGAATCAACGGAACAGAGTTGTGGGTGCTTTAGTAAAGGAGGTGGTGTGGAGAGACAAAATTAAGCAAGTTATTGAACAAGAAAAAATTGATTGCAGATTTGCTAACAGCTAGTAAATTACTACGAAATAGGGCAATTAGAGAGATTTCAAGTTACTTAATTTGACACAAACATGAGGAGCAATTTTTAATCATGAAGAATAAAATTCTCGCTATTGCTGCGACTGCTGGTACGGCCATTCTGGGCAGTTCTGTGTTTTCTACACCCGCTCAAGCTTTAACTCAAACCCAAGATGTAACTATTAACTATACAGTACCAGAAATTTTGTACCTGCGGACTTTCCAAACAGTTAACATGACTCTCGACGCGAACCTATTGGGTGCAATATTAACAGCACAAGGCAGTGGCTTTGTTGGCAAAGACTACGACCCTACTAATCCCACAGTCAATATAGATCCTGTCACAGGTAATGCTGATGTAACTCTTGATCAAACCAGTCCTTTTGGAAATTTGGCAGCCATACAACAAAGTATTCCAGAGTTATACGCAGTTTGGTCTAATTCTACTGGTACTGTGGATGTCAACCTTACGAGTACACCTTTAACTGAAGTGGGTGGTAAAACTATAGCAGTGAATAGTATTACTCCAACTGTTGATAACTTTGCTGCACCTGGTCTAGATACACCTCAGATAGGGGGTGCAGACTTGGATTTAGACTTAACTAATGCCACAGTAATGGGAATCTACACAGGCACAATTACCGTAGATGTGTCAACTCCATAACTATTAATGTATGGTGCGGGCATCTTGCCTGCTCTTTTCATCAGGTGGGCAAGATAAACACCACAAAAAGCTATAGATGGGGCATCTACCCATCATTTATTTCTTGATTTTTTTCAAAAACATAGCCACATGGTCAGCGATCGGCAAGTAAACTGCAAATTGTATATTCAACGCTGTCTTGGTATCGTAGCAGCTTTCTTAACTTTGCCGTATTTCCAGGCAACAGCACAATCTCTAGATGTGTCGGAGCCAACCCAAATATATCAGTTAGCGACTCCCCAAAAACTGACCATTCCTCCTCAAGAATTAGGAGGGATTTTACCTAATTCCTTTAGTGAGAAGGTAAAAGATGAACAAGACTTGCTGGCTCCACCTCTATTTAATCCGGTAGTCATTCGTGAGTTACCAGGTTTATGGCAGATGCGGGTTCCCATCGATCAGGTCGGTTCTCTCTATGCCACCTACGATCTCAAGGGAGTGAACGGTCAGGTGGACGGGTTTAGTAACAATCAACGTGGCGATCAGGCAATGCAAGTTTCTGTGGAGCCATTGCCAATTATTGAAATATCGCGCGATGAAGCTACTAATACAGCTTTGGTGCAGGGAGGTGTGCGCTTGCGATTCGACCTTTCAACCGCCCGTACAGCAGGGAGCTATGAGGGTGTGTTATCGGTGACGGTGAATCGGCGTGAGTAGGGGATAGCGCTTTACCTAAAACAGGTGTGTGAAGGAGTGAAAATTTCATAGAAATGTTCGCAAAAGCAATAAAAATAGCCTTAACTTTAATTGGAACATTTACCTTGGGGATACCAAGTGCGATCGCAGCAATTAATATTGGTGTCAATCCGCCTCGAATGGAACTGGAAATTGGTGGCAAAACACGCACACAAACGATTCGTGTCATCAACCTTTCCTCTCAGCCTGTGGAACTCAAGGCTTATGTTCGCTCATGGCGGATGAGTGAAAATAATAGACTTGAAGAAATTCCATCTGGCGAAGAATCATTGGCACGATGGATTGTTTTTACGCCCTCGCAATTTACTATCCCACCTCGTAGTTCTCAAACCATACGCTTCAATGTCCGTCCCAGAACCAAACCAAAATCAGGGGAACATCGGGCGATTATGTACTTAGAAGAACTTCCCTCAGCAGCTGAGAAAGCGAGTGGTATTAAAACTGTTGCCCGGTTAGGCGTGGTAATTTATGGTTACGTAGGAGACATTAAAAGGGTTGGCGTTCTCAACTCCATTACTGTAGATACGAAGACACAGACTCAGCCAACAGCAGTATTTGATGTTTCCAGCCAAGGTAATGGTTACGTACGCCTTACAGGGCAATATTCAATCTGGCCTGCGGCAAAATATCCAGGCGCTAAGACAACAAAACCCATAGATGGTTTGGGAAGACCAGGAAAAAAAATCCCAGAGAATATTCTTGATGCGGGAATGTTACCAAACTCCCCCGTTTTACCTGCGGAACGTCGGCGCTTATTGCTACCTATCACCAAAAAATTACCTCCTGGTAACTACGTCTTAGACCTCAACGGTGAGTTGAATGGCATAAAAATTGACCAAGGTATACCCTTTACTGTTTCAGCACCTACTACCCAAAAGTCTCAAACTCAGCCTAATACTTCTCGTAATTTAAAAAATCCTCTTGGCAGCAGATAGTGATTGCTGTTTTCAAGCAAAAATTATCTGGATAAATCTGCATCTATAAATCCTTCATTACTCTTGCTTATTTTCCTAGCAAATAAAGTTCCTAGCTACACAAACAAAGTCCATCCAGATGGACTTTAGAAAAGTCTAAATTCATTTACTGCCTAGAAATCCTCTAGGCGGTGATTCTTTGCTTGCTTAAACTTTCTAATCTAATACAAATTTTGTGCTTGAGTATGCTCTATCCAGCTTTACCACCTGCACCACCAGTCATTTCAATTACATTACAGCCAGAGCAGGTTATTGAACGAAAAATTACAGAAAAACAGCTTTTTTCTGAGCAACTAAAAATTATTGCAGAAGCCGCTTTGGAGAATAGCACTAATGATATTGCTTCCAAAGCACAAAAATCAAAATTATCATTAGAGCAGGAAGAAATTGATTTTCTTGATGGTCAGATTGATTTAGCAGAACAACACTATAAATTGTTAGCAGCTATATTTAAAGCACAAAGTTTAACACCAGAGCAGGAAGAAATTGATTTTCTTGATGGTCAGATTGATTTAGCAGAACAACACTATAAATTGTTAGCAGCTATATTTAAAGCACAAAGTTTAACACCGGAATTTTCTAATAGCCAAGCTACTTCAACAACAGCTTTACCAACCTCAACAGCACCCATTAATACGCCTATTTTGGTAAATCAATCTCCCAAAGTTCAGGTAATTGCCGATCTGCCACCAGATTTAAATAATAATCAACAATCTTCTAATAATTCTGCTACTACAGAAACTCCAGGCAATACAGAAGTAACTACAAATAATATCAAATCTGTGGAAGATGCTAAGAATGATTATGCATCTGTGAATAGAGATTCTAGCAATATTGCTCAAAATATCAAATCTGTAGGAGGTACTTTTTTAGTCGGAGTAATTATTAATCGGCGAGAGGTTGGTGGTCTCGAAATTCGTCTTGATGGAAATACTATTTTAGTACCTTTAGAATCATTTGCTGAAATTGCTAATTTTACGGTTACTAATGTTAATGGCAAAATCCAATTAAAAACTCCTTTAGGAGTAGTTGATATTGCTGAAAATAATTTGATAAAAATCGATGGTATTACATATATTAGCGATGTTTTACTAAAAGAAAAATTAGCTACACCAATTGAATTTAAAGCTTCAGATCTAGCTTTAATTGTTAACTTACCTTGGCAACAAGATAATAGAGAGTCTGGGCAACCCACTCCTGAATTAGAACCAGATGTCAAACCTCCTAGCAGCGCCCTATCAAGTCTAAGGCAAGAATTATATCTTTATAGGAATTCTGAAGATACAAATCTACGCAGTTCTACTCTTTTGGGAGGAAGGCTGGCAGGAGGAACATGGCGTGTTCGTCTCAATAATAACTTTGAGAATGTACCAGATGTTTCTGAGTACTTTTTCTATAAACGTGAAAATCGGTTTCGCTATCAAATCGGTCGGCAACAAATAGGTTTACATCCTCTACTCAATAGTATGGATTTGACAGGAGCGCAAATTGGTTTGACTAATTTGCCTGCTGATAGCTTGTATCAAAGTTACAGTGCTTCCGAACTTTTACCCAGACGTTCTCGACCTTTACAAACATTTCGGGGAGAAGCACCACCCGCAAGTTTTGTGCAGTTAAGAGTAAGTGGAATTGTAGTTGCCCAGCAACAGGTCGGATTGAATGGAGTATATGAATTTGTTGATGTCAGATTGCCTGTTAGCAATAGCAATGAAATAGAACTATTAATCTACGATCGCAACAATATTAGCGTACCAACGGAAATTCGCTCTTTAAGACTTAATACTTCTGACTTATTACTGCCAGCTGGTGGCAATGTGCAATTAGCTGGATTGGGATTAAGCGGTAATTTAGCCCAAAATGCTTTGTTTTACGGTTTCGATGGTGATGCTGGAGAGCCAGTCGGATTTTACCAGTTTCGTCAAGGACTTTCTAATAACTTAACTTTTGAAGGAGCAATTCAGGCTATCCCTGATACCTTGCAAGCACAAGCAGGCTTTGTTTGGCGACCAGCAAGTCCTGTGATTCTTGCTACAAGTCTTGGTACATCACGTGGTGAATTAGGTTATACGGCAGATTTAGATGCAGATTTTGGCAAGTTAGAAATCCTGGGTAATTCTCAGTTATTTCCATCAGGATATTACTCTAACAACGGATCAGGCGATCGCTACAATCATAGCCTAGAAGTTAATTATCGTTTTAGCAATACTTTTAGTTTAGGTTTTCTTGCTCGTAGCCGTCAAACTGATGGTGATGATGCAACTAATTATATTTTGCCTACGTTTGCAGTAAATCCTTTTTCGGGCTTATCTTTAAGGGGCAGACCAGACACTGAAGGACAATATATATTCAACGCCTTTTATCAAATATCTCCAGTAAGCAGACTATCTTTTAATTCTTTTGGTGATATTTATACTTCTGATTTTAGCTACAATCTGAACAGAGCATATCAATTGTCTCTAGGTGGTGAATTTGGTGGCGATTTGTCTCCTCGTTATACTGTTGCCGTCAATCGTAGTTCTCTGAGTTTGGGTGGTTTGAATTGGAGATTAGGACTCGCGTACAGTGATGGAGATGTAGGGCCAGTTGTTGGGGCAAGTATGCAAGTACTTCCAGGCTTACTCGCTAGAGTTGATTACCAAGGCATTCCTTCCAGGAGTAAAAACATAATTGGAGGATTTGAAGATGATCGTCTGACAATTTCTTTGGTATCAGATTTGTCTTTTGCTGGTGGTAAACTTACTCCTGCTAAATCTTATGGTTTGGGACGTGAAAGAGGTGGAATTGCCGGACGAATTGTTGTAGAAGGAGAAAATAAAGATTTTAATTTAGCAGGAGCTGCTATTCGTGTAGTTGATAGTCGTAATAAAACAGTTGGTGGATCTCAAACCGATTCTTTTGGTAACTTCTTTGTTGGTAACTTACCGGAAGGCGTGTATGTGGTTGAACTTGATCCAAACAAATTACCAGTAGAACTTTCTACGGTCAAAACTAGCATAGTAGCAGAAGTCGCCTCATCTGCTGTAACTCGTCTAAATTTCCCTGTGCGAGAAGAATATGGTATGGCTGGAAAGATCACTGATACTGCTGGTCAAGCTGTGGCAAAAGTTAAGGTGGAATTAATTGGCTCTGACGGTAAACCTGTGACATCTGGTATGACAGACGAGTTTGGTTTTTACCGCTTTGATAATGTTCCTGTTGGTAAGTACACAATCCAGGTTCCTTCCCAGGATGCTACTGCACCAAGCGATAATCTTGCCAAGCGAGTAGTGCAAATTAAAAATGAGTTTGTTTTTGATCAAAATCTGCAATTGCCAATTTCGGCAGCGGCTAAGAAAAAATAAGTTAGAAGTTTAGGGTGGTAGGTTCCTTTTTTCCTGGTTCGGGGAAGAGGGGAATATTTTTTGGATCTTAATCTAGTTATAAAAGCTATGGCAAAAAATTATGTTGTGATAAATCGAACACAGATGCACGCCGATGCACACCGATAGACACAGATAAATTTTTCTGTTGGTGGCTGATTGTTAATTGCCGTGAGCTGTTGGTTTTGGCGACAGGAGTGAATTCACGGTTTTACGTTAGTTAATTACTGATTTTTCTGGAATTTTTTGATAATAACTGTATCTATTTTGGAATAGATACTGTATAGGAAAAAGTATGAACACACCGACGCTGTTAAACAATCGCTACAAGCTTTTGGGCGTGCTTGGCGGTGGTGGATTTGGAGAAACTTTTTTAGCAGAAGATACTCAGATGCCTTCTGGTCGTCGTTGTGTGATTAAACAACTCAAACCTGTGGTTGATAATCCCCAGGTTTACCAATTGGTGCAAGATCGGTTTCAAAGAGAAGCGGCGATTCTAGAAGAATTGGGTGATGGTAGCAATCAAATTCCTAAGTTGTATGCCTACTTTATTGAGAATGGACAGTTTTATTTAGTTCAAGAATATATAGAGGGTTACACTTTAACCCAGATAGTGCAACAACAAGGGTTAATGAGTGAAACTTCGGTAAAAGATATTTTGATCAATATTCTGCCGATTCTCAATTATGTCCATAGCAAGCGCATGGTACACCGGGATATCAAACCGGACAATATTCTGATTCGTAGTTTTGATGGTAAGCCTGTTTTGATCGACTTTGGCGCGGTCAAAGAAACAATGGGTACGGTGGTGACTCCTTCTGGGAACTCCAGTCGATCAATTGTGATTGGGACACCAGGATATATGCCAATGGAACAAACTGCTGGACGACCTGTGTTTGCCAGTGATATTTATAGTTTGGGGTTAACAGCAATTTATTTGCTTACAGGTAAGATTCCGCAACAGTTGGCAACTGATCCTGCTACGGGTGAGATTCTATGGCGACCTTATGCTTTGAATGTCAGTCCTAGTTTGGCAATGGTGTTGGATAAAGCTATTCAACAATCACCACGCGATCGCTATCTCAATGCTAGAGATATGCTGGCAGCTTTGCAAAGTGGATCAACACCAGTAGCACCTACAGTACCAGTTTTCCAGAATCCAGTGCATACCGTACCACCACCAGGGCAATATGTACAGCAACCGCCAACAATCAACAATCAACAACCAACAATTAACAACCAACCGCAAGTCGCTTACCCCCAATCCACTACATCCCCAAACCCTTTTGGTTTGGGGACTTGGCAGCAAGCTGTGATTTTAGGCAGTGTCATCGGCGTATTTATCGTCGGTGGTTGGTGGATGATGGAGATTTTGAGAAATAATTCTTCCGAACAAAATCAGTCTGTGACAAGAATTAGTCCTTCACCCATTGCATCTACTTCACCGTCTGTCACCCCTTCTACAAATTCCCAAGCAATATCAATTTCTACTCCAGAACGTAATGTTATTCCTGATTCACCCACACCGATCATAACTTCATCTGCTGAAACTACTCCGATTGTTTTACCACCTACAAATGCCTCGATTTCCCAAACAGCAGCTGTAGAACTACTGAAGAATTGGATCACAGCTAAGCGGGAAATATTTGCTCCTCCCTACAGAACAGATATAGGAGAACAATTACTCACAGGTAAAGCCTATAGAGACAATATTAAAAAAACAGATGACCCTGATCTATGTTTAGCAGATGGTGGCAAGGAAGAAGAATGTCTCAGTTCTGTTGATTGGTTGCAGAGAAATAATGCTTACTACAACTATGGAGTACAAAGTCTTGATGCAGTCAAAAATTTCAAAGCTAGTGGCGATCAAGCAACTATAGAAGTGGAAATTACAGAAGAACGGACGCTAATCAAAGATGGCAAAGCAGATCCAACCAATACTTCCTTTGATACCCTATTGGTGCGCTACTCTTTAGAATTTACAAACGGTCAAGTCAAAATCGCAGATTATAAAACTGTGAGAACTCTGCGCAAAAGTTAATTTTTTGTAGTTTATACCTTATAATTTCTGCCTTGTAGTGATTCAAGGTGTAGCTTGTGGATCAGCAATCCAAACGACAACCAGATAGCCGCGATCGCAAAATCGCCGAACTTGAAGCCAAGTTACAACGTGCTTACCAAGTTATTGGGAATTTACAACAAACAAATATTGAATTACAAAGGCGGATTGCAGAATTTAATAGTGCAGGAAATCAAAAATCTGTTTTGCCTACAAGTCTTATTGCTGTTTCACCTCCACAAACAGTACATGCCCAAAATCAACGAACTATTATTAAAAGCCGAACAACTCCTCCTGTAAGCAAATATACTGCAAATATGAATAAACCTCGTTTCAGGAAATTACCACATTTACAATTTTACGGACTCATTACTTTAGTTGTGCTGATAATAGTTAGTTTGTTTAGCTTTAGCTCATTCTTAGTACAAAGAGCGAAGAATAAAAATTCTGAAACAGTCAATAATTTGCCTATACAACAGCAAACTAATTTTCCAACTCAGCCGCCGATTATTAATACTCAAAATCCTGTTATTAATCAACCTGATTTGTCTAATCAACCGATCAACTTACCATTAGAATCATCTTCTCAATTATCAAAAACAAATTTAGATTTAATATATAACGTCAAAACACCTCCTAATTTAACAAAAAGTGATGAATTAAGTAGCATCGTAAAAAATATATTAGATTATGTCAAGGATAAAAAACTACCAACAGAAAGTCTATCAATTACATTAATAGATTTAAATAAAAATACAATTGCAGGTTATCAACAAGACATACCTAGATATCCTGCTAGTGTAGTTAAACTATTTTGGATGGCTATACTTGAAGCCAAAATCAAACAAGGTTTAATTCCACTTAACCACACTATCAATTCTGATTTAAATGCAATGATATTGAAATCAGATAACGATGCTGCTAGTCGTATAGTTGATGTTATTAGTGGGACTTATTCTTTTGAAAACAAATTAGCAGATGAACAATTTAAAACATGGAAAAAACAGCGACAATCGTTAAATTACTTCTTTCAAAAAGCCGGATATAAAAATATTAATGTTAGTCAAAAAACTTATCCGATTACTTACTTAAAAGCTACAGAACCCAAAGGCGCTGATTTACAGTTACGTGGTGATAATCCTCATCAGCCAAAGCGCAACAAAATTACAACCTACCAAACAGCCAGATTGATGTACGAAATTTTTACAGGTCAAGCTGTTGGGCCTGAATATAGCGAACAAATGGCTAGTTTGTTAACTAGGGATTTACGTCCTGAAGCGTGGAAACTACAGCCACCGAATCCAGATGAATTTAATCCTGTAGAGAATTTTTTAGGTGAATCTTTAGCCAGCGATGCAGATCAAATCGTTTTTGCTTCCAAAGCAGGCTGGACTAGTGCATCTCGTCAAGAAGTCGCCTATGTGGCAACTAAAAACCGCAAGACTCGTTATATTATTGCTATTTTTGGAGAAACTCCAGCCTACGCAGCTAGTCAAAATGCTTTCCCAGATATTTCTCGGCTCGTGTTTGATCAAATGAGGAATCGTAGATAGACCGGATGTATTTATTACCTTAAATAATACAGGTAAATTGTGTGGTGTGATCGGTTTGCGAATTAACCAAGAACATAAATTTTTTAGAAAAAACACTTACAGATAACGTCAAAGCATATGGATAATCTACCTGTATGCATCTGTGTACATCTGTGTACATCTGTGTTCGTTTTTTAAAACTGAAATCTTGCACCATATCAAAAACTGCCATAGGTTAAAAACCCACGGCTAATAGTAAAAGTCCTCTTAAGAGCGACTTTGTTTGCTGATGCGGTGATGAATACTATGCCTTGGGATTACTGGCAAGAAAATGGCGAACCCAAGCCAGAAACTCAAGAAATTTTGCATACATTGGAAGCAGTATTAAAAAGTAATCCTAATCATCCTGGGGCTAATCACCTATATATTCATACTGTGGAAGCTGTAAAACCTGAATTAGGGATCGCAGCAAATGGCTGGTCGTTGGCAGGACTTGCCCAGAGTTTAGAAGCACAGGGGAAAACCGAAGCAGCACAGGCAGTACAAAGGCGTTTTCAAGCTGCTTGGAAAAATGCTGACTTACCGATGACGGTAGCGCAACTTTAATAGTTAAGCATCTATCACGCCCAGAACTAAAGTTCCAGGCTAATAGTGAAAGTCCACTCAAAGTGGACTGAATTTTTCATTTAGTCCTCTTGAGAGGACTTTTGCTATGAGACTCGGAATTTATTCCGAGGCGGGATAGATGCTGCGTGGTAAGATTTGTGTTTGCACCGTAGCCAGTAACGAGGGGATAGAGGGGGGTGGACACAGATGAATTATGCGTTGCTAGCATGTCTGTGAGAGAACGACTAGAAGGTGCTATTGCTGTTAAAAACACAACTCTCTCCGGATATTAGGGGAGGGTTTTTTATGAGTACTGAATAATTCCGTAGACTTGGCATCAGCCAAGTTTTATACTTGGAAGCATAATGGGAAATAGCGCTTTGCGTTGTTTTTAATTTGACAGCAAAAGGATGTCAAACACATGCTGCTCAATAACCGCTATCAAGTTCTTAAGACTTTGGGAAGCGGTGGATTTGGTGAGACTTTCTTAGCGGAAGATACTCAAATGCCCTCCCACCGCTGTTGTGTCATTAAACAACTCAAACCCATTCAGAATAACCCCCAGATTTACCAACTTGTACAGGAGCGGTTTCAACGGGAAGCAGCTATTTTGGAAGACTTGGGTGGTTCTAGTGACCAAATTCCCACATTGTATGCTTATTTTCAGTTAGATAGTCAATTTTACTTAGTCCAAGAGTGGATTGAAGGTGATACGTTAACTTCTAAGCTCAAAGAGCAGGGCTTATTTAGTGAAGGTGCTGTCCGGGATATATTAGTCAATTTGTTACCAGTTTTAGAGTACGTACATTCCCGACAGATTGTTCACCGCGATATCAAACCGGACAATATTATTTTGCGTCATCGCGATCGCAAACCTGTGCTAATAGATTTTGGTGCAGTACGGGAATCGATGGGAACGGTGTTAAATTCTCACGGTAGTCCTACTAGTTCGATTGTGATTGGTACACCAGGATATATGCCCAGTGAACAAGCAGCAGGTAGACCTGTTTATTCTAGCGACTTATATAGTTTAGGCGTAACGGCTATTTACTTGCTCACAGGTAGACAACCCCAAGAACTAGAAACAGATCCACGCACTGGGGAAATCATTTGGCACAATCATGTAATGGATGTTAGCCCTACACTGAAATCAGTAATTGATCAAGCAATACAGTATCATCCCCGCGATCGCTTTGCTAGTGCCAAGGAAATGCTAGATGCTTTACAGGGTGGAGTCAGTCCAATTCCACCTACAGTACCTTTCCTGACTCAACCACCGACGTCATCTCCACCACCTCCAACTATCAATTTAGATACACCACCCAACCATAAAAGTAATAGCCGCAATAGTATTTTGATGGCAAGTGCGATCGCAGGCGGTTTCATCGGTGCATCTGTGATTATTGGTTTGACCTTAACAAAGTCTTCTCAACCGTCTTTGGACAAGCCACTAGTAACTTCACAGATTCCGCAAACCTCTAAACCTCAAGTTGCAGAAGAAAATAAAGCTTCCTTATCACCTTCTGGTTCATCTATAAATAAAATTCCTCAACCTCAAAAAGAGTCAAATCCTACCACTGTTCCCAGTTCTTTTTATTTCCTAGCAGATTCTGCTTATTCAAATTCACAAACAGCTGCTAAGCAAGTCCAAGCTTTACAAACAGCAGGTTATCCCCAAGCAGGAATGTTTTGGATACCAGAATACCCAAATTTGTCAGGACAAGAATTATTTGAAGTTTATGTAGCTAAGTTTAGCGATCGCAACAGTTGCATCAACCTACTAAAAACTTACGGACAAGACAACTCCCAAGCCTATTGTGCTTTTGCTAGTCAAGATGCCAATACATCAGCAGACAGGTTGTATTTCAAGGATATTTCTACTCCATCAACACCATCAGTTGCTACTACCACTGTCAAAGATTATGCTTGGCTTTCTGAAAGACTGGTGACAGACTCAGATTTAGATGCAAAAGATGGATTTGAGTTAGATATTATGCGAAATTCTATTTTTGCGCGTCACGGTCGGCGTTTTGATACTCCCGGCTTGCAAAAATATTTTGATAGTCAGCCTTGGTATCGTCCCAGATATTCACCAAAGGAATTTCCTGCTAACTTACTATCGGAAATAGAGCGGCAGAATGTTGAGTATATTGCAAAATATCAAGATCGTTACAGGCGTAGACATTTTAAGAAATAAGTAAAATCGTATCCGCTTGAAAACTCGTATTATCTGTTGAAGTCGGTAATTGGTAATGTAGTCTAGTTTATTTCATGTACACTTTATAGTACATAAATACTAGTATAGGAGATCGCAATGTGCCAGTTGTGTAATATCATCTCCGTTTAAAGACTTATCATATCTGTGAAGGCCGGTAATTGGTAATGGGAAAAATCTCTTGCCCAATGCCCAACTGCATCAGAATAATATCGTAAGTAATTAGCCGGACTTGATATAAGTCCTGAATTATGAATGACGCTTTACATTTTGGCGATCGCCACAATAACAATCGCAGTATAAAAATATGAGTACCCTACGGGAAGTTGCTTGCGCGTCTACACTGTCCACTGTAAACTGATTTCCAACCACTAACCAATGACTATTGGCTCAAAAAAGCTTCCACTTCCTCTTTTGTTGGTTGAGATGCGATCGCTCCTGGTTTCATTGTCGTTAAGGCTCCGACAGCGCTGGCATAGGTGACAATTTGTTTAGCTTTTACTGGATCACTCAAGCTTTTGATCCCATGCGTTAGGACTTGATAGATGAACCCAGCAACAAAACTATCTCCTGCTCCAGTTGTATCAGCAACAGCAACAGCAAAGGCCGGTAATTCACCATCTTGTTCTTCAAACGAGTAAGCACAACCGTGTTCCCCATTTGTCACTATCACGCCCTCCACGGAGTCGAGACGGTTGAAAATTTCCCTGGGTTTTCTAGTCTCAAAAAGCCATTCAGCTTCTTCTAGTGAAAGTTTGAGAAAATCGATTTGCTTGAATAAAGCGCGAATTGTCTGCGGCGCAATGTCAGGGTTAGTCCAAAATACAGGACGCCAATTCACATCCAGTAAAACCTTGAGATTATACTCTTGTGCTAGTTCCAAAGCGTGATGAACTGCTTTGCCACTTTCTGGATAAGCTAATTCCAAAGTACCTAAAACTAGAAAATCTGCTGCTTCAAATAGCTTGATTGGCAATTGCTTGGCTTCCAGGCGGGTATCAGCAAATTCTGTGGTGTCGTACTGTCCAAATCCGGCAAAGTGGCGATCGCCTCCGAGAGAGCGAACTACATAAACTTGTCGCGTTGGTGCTGTAGGATGGCGCTGTACGCCAGTAGTATCTACACCGACTCTTTGCAATAAGTCTACCAGTTCATTGCCTGGCTGATCTTCACCTACACAACCAATAAATCCCGTTGGTATACCTAGCTTTACTAAGGCACAGGCTACATTAGCTGGCGCTCCCCCCGGATAAGGAGTCCAGGACTCCACCTCCTCAAGCGATCGCCCCAACTGATCAGCTAAACAATCAAACAAAACTTCACCCAGGCACAAAACACGGGAATTACTCATCTGATTTTAAATTTTGGAAGATGATTTTCCAGTAAAAAATCTACAATAATTTCTATTATTTTGGCGGCGATATTTAATACAATTAAACAGCTTTTTTTATACTTATAAAAATTTTGGCGATACGCTTGCTAAAAATTAATTTTTAGGCTATAATCTGAAGTTTTATTTGTATTGTATAAAATCAATGAACTCTCAAAAAATTACTAACTAACCCATTTAAATAAAGATTTATTGAAAAAGGAGCTACAAAGGTAGAAATGGTGTATTCACAAAGAGCTAGAAGCTGAAGTTAACAATGATTTTACATTCCTAATTGCCAATCTTAATTCCCAATTTCCTAGACCTTTGTGAAAAGAGTATTAATACTAACACTTGAAACTCCCACCAGCTAAAGAATCTTCTAGAATGAGAAAGAGTGATTGAGTACATATACCAAGGAGGATAAAATAAAGCATGGCTGGTGGCGAGTCTCAGACCCCTGTAAGTCTGTCAGACAGAGAACTGCAAATTATCGACTTAGTGGCCGCTGGCTTAACTAATCAGGAAATTGCAGCAAAGCTTGAAATTAGCAAGCGTACAGTTGATAACCATATCAGCAACATTCTCACCAAAACTGGTACAGACAATCGAGTAGCCCTTGTCCGCTGGGCTTTGCACTGGGGCAAAGTCTGTTTGGATGATGTAAACTGCTGTCCTTTGCCTAATCCCAATAATGAATAAACTTACTAGTATGCTGTCAAGCCCATTTTGATCGGTTTTTGTTCATTTTTCTCCTCACGCCTGATGTTAAGTGTCAACCTTTCAAAATTCAGCGCCACATACTACTGGAAGATTGGTTAAGCTTAGGAACAGTCTTTACCCAAGGATGAGAATTAATATATGCCAGGTTAAGCATCCCGACTGTACGAGTTAAGGTATTGGGCATTGGGCATGGGGCATAGGAAAATCATCATTATCTTAATTACCCTTACCCATTACCCTTACGGGTTTGCCAGTTGCTCATGGGGAAACCCCCATAGACGTGCAAGCGGTGAGCTAGTGTGGTGGACTGTTTCCCCGACATAAAGTAGCCAATCCGCCCTTGGGGGTTCCAAGAGTTGTAGCACGTGGCGTCACCTGGCGTACCCGTAGGGCTTCCCGAAGGGTAGACCGCGCTGGCTCACCAATACCCATTACCAATTACCAGTCTACGCAACAGCATAAGTATTCAAGTGAATGTAATGTTGTTAAAACGAAAAATCTAGAAAACCTACCCTTGAAAGCTAGCCCCTAGTCAACAAAAATTAGCAACAATCTATAGGCTGAAAGGGTACATTTAAAAGAAATATGTATTGCTCCATCAGTGTAGCGAGCAGTGTTCTTATGAATAATTTTGCTTATGCCAAAATAGATGGGTTTCCCTTAGACTTATTTAATTTTGATTTAACAGCACCTCAACCCACCTTAGATGCTGATTTACTTAAACAGCTATCTTTTATCCCAGGGTTGAAAGAAATTCTCATGCTTCGGCAAGTTCATGCTTTAGAACATGCCACAGTGTGGATGCTGAGCGAATCAAAAAGTACCCATCCTTCCGCATTCATCTCCAATAATGTTCAGATAGATAACAAATTATTGGGTGGATTGTCCACAGAGCAAGGTTTCTATCTGTATGGAGAGGTAAATATTAGCGACTTGCGGCGTGCAGCCACACTTGCCTTACATCGATTGATCAATGGGGAGTGGCATTTAGCTATACATCCTCGCTGCGGTACAAATGCATCAGTAGCAATGCTGTTGACAGCAGGATTTGCAGTTGGTATGCATATATTGCTACCACTAGGCATAATAGAACAACTCGTAGGTTTAGGTTTGGCAGCAACGACAGCAGCAGAATTAGCCCCTGATGTGGGTGCTTTAGCACAACGATACATCACAACTGCCATTCCCTTTAATTTGAAAATTGAAAACATAACGCGTACAACAGATGTATGGGGAAAGGAGGCGTATTTTGTAAAAGTATGCTGGCAGGAGGAGTAGGAAGAGGTGGGGACAAGGAAGACAAGGAAGACAGGGAAAACAAGGAAGACAAACGATATAATAGATTCCCAACCAACCACCAACAAACAACAATCAACAATTTAGCTAATGAGAAAACTTTACTTTTTACTTCCTGGGACAGATAGAAAGTTTGCTTGTGGTGGTCTTTGGGCAGAATTAAAAACATTTCATCTTGCAAAACATCTTTGCCATGCTGATATCGTTACTTATCGTCAAAAAGAAGAAGGAAAACTTTTTATTGATGACTTGTTGCAAGAAAAAAAATTAGATGATGTGATTTTTGTGATCAGCTGGGGTTTTGATGTAGCCAGACTTGCTACTAAACTCAAGCAATATAATGTTGTTTATCATGCCCATAGTGCAGGTTATGGATTTAAATTGCCTGCAAGTATTCCTATCATTACTGTTAGCCGCAATACCATGGGATATTGGGGACAACATTCACCCCATTCGCTGATATATTATTTACCCAATCAAATTGGTAACGAGTTTCAAAATATCCACTTAGAAAGAGATATTGATGTGTTAGTTCAGGCTCGGAAATCTTCGCAATATTTGATGCAAGAATTGATTCCAGCCTTACGACAAAAATGTCAAGTTTTTGTTGTTGATTCCTATGTCGAGGATTTACCGGGACTTTTTAATCGAGCTAAGATATATCTCTATGATTCTGCTGAATATTGGACACAGCAAGGTGTAAGTGAAGGATTTGGCTTGCAACCTTTGGAAGCTATAGCTTGTGGATGTCAGGTTTTTTCTAGTATTAATGGTGGTTTATCTGATTACTTAGATCCTGGTTTTAATTGCTATAAAATAGCTGCTTATTCAAAAGAATATGATATTCAACGCATTCTGAAACTATTGAATAATTGGAAAGTACCGGTATTACCTGAAGAGTTTTTAGCAGAATACAGGCATGAAAATATTATCAAACGTTTAGAAGTGATTTTAGATGATTTAAATGACTTTTTTGATCATAAAAAAGATTATCCTGGTAATATCAATAATTTAACAAAAATCCGTTTGACTCAATTACGGTTACAAACACTGTTTAATAAGGTGAAAAAGAAGTATTTCAAAATTTAATAATTAATTATTTATGTAATTGAACGTGGTGAGCAACATAGAGAGAGGCAGATCCCCAACTTCTTTTAAGGGATACAAGTGGCGAATAGGGGTTCTGAGCCGAATGGCACTAAGATAAGCGATCGCCTCAAGAGGGACGATAAAAAATGCCAGAATCGGTAGGAAAAAATAATATCTGTCCGCTTGAACACTTATATTATCCGTCGGGGTCGGTAATGGGTAATGGGTAATTGGTGATCATTAGTTATTTTTTCACCATGCCCGATGTTCAACATCCAAGCTTTATATCATAAGCAATTAGTTGGACATGATATAAGTCAAAAAATCACAAAATTAATACACTAAAAAACCTCTCTAGTCCTTATAAAACTCTGAGTCCCTCCGTGCCAAACTTTGTGACCCTTTGTGTTTCTAACTTCAAATCTCAAACAGAATCAGAATTGTTTGCCAAAGCCCGTCTTGCTAATTTTGCATAAGTCTTCACCGTCTCATAAGGTATCCCCATATCCTGGGCAATAACTTGCAAAGATTCTCCCATTTCCCGACGTGCCAAAATAGTAGCCCATTTAGCTGCTATCTCTTGCGCCCGCACTCCTCCTGTCCGCTTGCGTTGCGCCTTAAAAATATCTGTTAAATCTTCTATTCTTTTTGCCAATAAACTTTCCACATTTGGCACTTCTGGCGTTGCTTGTAATGACCAACCTAAACGTGTTTGTCCTAATCCAAAGGTAGTTTTGTGACCAGTACCACAGTAAGGTGCAAGCTTTCCTAAAGCATAAAATAACTTATAAAACTCCGGTTGCTTAGCTGCTTGTTTACTTAAACCAAATTCTATCGCGCCTGTAAACCCTGTAACAGCACCTTTCTTTCCTGCTAGCACTTTTGCGGATGTCAGTTGGTGACGAGTAATTAATACATGCTCATCCACCCAAGCCAAAAATGTTTCTTGGTCAACAGGCATACCCGAAAAGTCATTCCAACGACGCAGATAACTGTGGAAGACATTCGTAGGCATTGGCAAGGGTAGGTGATGACCCTTGCGACGGAAACTTGTTGGACTTAAAAATTGGAGTGCTATTGTGTCTTCGTGGTCAGAGTTGAGTAACTCAGCATATGTGACCGCATGAGTAATTTGACACGATTTAATTTGCAGAGGTGCATTCCGTAAATTTACTTCTGTGGGTGGGTTTTTCAGCCATTGTGCCAGCCATGTTACTAGCCGCTTTGATAAAACTGTAACATACCAATGGTAAGTATTGCTAGCAAAAAGGTGTAACTGTTTACCACTGCTGACCAATTTTCCATCTAATGCAGAGATTGTAAATGGTTTTTCTGACTCGCCATCATGGAGGTAAGCAGAAAGTTCTGGATCTACAGCACGCACTTGATCCAGAAACCAAGCGTGCAGTCCAATGGTGTATTGGGGATAAATGGAAACATCTGCTTTGGGGGCTAATTCAAATACTAATCCTACTAGTTCTGTGTTGGCTGACCAGCTGAGGTGAGATTCGTAGTTATTAATTATACTTGGGTGACTGCGAGGCATTGTTTAAAATTTAGAATAATTGGTTTTTTATTCCCCAGGAGGGGAACAAAAGGTAATTTTAACAGAGCGATCGATTTTGAAGTTTGAGCAGATAAAATTTTTACACATTGAAGGTAACAGCATAAAATTCATCAGTCTTTGGACAGATGACTTGCAATCACCCTGGTATAAAAACCACATAATGAAAGTTAAATATTTTTCTAATCATTAGTCTTAACTCCTAACTCTTAAAATAAGAGTAGACACTGTTGAGATTTGTATAGTTATTAGGGATTACCTGTCATGGCTCCCGCCGTTTTAATTGAAAACCTTAAAAAGCGCTACGGTTCGGTTGAAGCCGTCAAGGATGTTTCCTTTCAGGTAGAACCAGGAGAAATTTTTGGTTTACTTGGTCCCAACGGAGCCGGCAAAACTACTACCCTACGTGCTTTGTGTACTCTCACTACACCAGATGCTGGTAAAATCGAAGTATCTGGTATTTCCGTGATAGATAATCCGAGAGCAGCTAGAAAAAGACTTGGTTATGTAGCTCAGGAAGTAGCTATAGATAAAATATTAACTGGACGCGAACTCCTGCAACTGCAAGCAGCACTCTATCACTTAAACGCGGCAGTGGCAAAACAGCGCGTTGAGGCGGTGCTAAATTTACTCGGTTTGCAAGAATACGCAGATCAAAAGACTGGCGCATACTCTGGTGGTTTACGCAAACGCCTAGACTTGGCAGCCGGATTACTACATGCACCAGATGTCCTAGTTTTAGATGAGCCAACAGTGGGGTTGGACATAGAAAGCCGTTTTATTGTCTGGGAATTTCTGCGTAAATTGCGTGAAGCTGGAACTACTGTAGTGATTACCAGCCATTATTTAGAAGAGATAGACGCTTTAGCCGATCACGTGGCGATAATTGACCGGGGTGTAGTCATAGCCAATGGTACACCCTCAGAACTCAAAGATAAAGTGGGAGGCGATCGCATCACCCTGCGTATCCGCGAGTTTACACCCACAGAAGAAGCAGAAAAAGCCAAAAACTTACTTACACCTCTGGCATTTGTGCAAGAAGTAATCATCAACAGCGCTCAAGGAAATTCTCTAAACTTAGTGGTAACACCACAAAATGATGCTTTGATAACCATCCAACAAGCGCTAAATCATGCCGGATTACCCGTATTTGGGATTGCCCAATCTCGTCCTAGTTTAGACGACGTTTACCTCACCGCCACAGGACGCACCCTCATGGATGCAGAACTAGCAGCCCTGGGAAACCGTGACCCCAAAGCAGAGAAAAAGCAAAATATGAGATGAAGGTAATGGGTAATGGGTAATAGGAAAGAAAACCACCAATTACCAATTACCAATTACCAATTACCAATTATCAATTACCAACAACCAAAATAGATATGAGTGGTACTGTTATACCTCCCAAATCAGAAATTAACTGGCAGCAAGTGGCTGCACCACAAGTTTACGCTGATACAGCTCCTAATTTTGTTGGTGAGCTAGTTCAAGAAACCGTGGCTTTGACACGCCGCTTATTTATTCAATTGCAGCGCCGTCCTTCCACCTTAGTTGCAGGTATTATTCAACCTGTAATGTGGTTAGTGTTATTTGGCGCTTTATTTCAAAACGCACCCAAAGGAATTTTTGGCAGTACAACAAATTACGCCCAATTTCTCAGTGCTGGTATTATTGTTTTTACTGCCTTTGGTGGAGCGTTAAATGCCGGTTTACCAGTCATGTTTGACCGTGAATTCGGCTTTTTGAATCGGCTGTTAGTTGCTCCTCTGGCATCACGATATTCAATTGTATTGGCTTCTGCCATATTTATCATTAGCCAAAGTTTGCTGCAATCAGCCGTGATAGTAGCAGCAGCAGGGTTTCTCGGTGCAGGGGTACCCGATATAGCTGGTTTGGCAACTATTGCTTTGATTGTCTTTCTTCTAGCTTTGGGTGTAACAGCCCTCAGCTTAGGTTTGGCTTTTACCCTACCCGGACACATCGAGCTCATAGCAGTAATTTTTGTTACAAACCTGCCTCTATTATTTGCCAGCACAGCTTTAGCTCCATTATCGTTTATGCCCCAGTGGTTGCAGGTTGTAGCTACCCTTAATCCTCTTAGCTACGCCATCGAACCGATTCGCTATCTTTACACCCATCAAGATTGGGGCTTAAAGAGCGTGGTGATGCACGCCTTTTGGGGTGACGTTACCTTTGGTAGCGCCCTAGCTGTATTGTTAGGCTTTGCTCTTGTTGCTTTGTTAATCATTCAACCCCGACTGCGGCGGACTCTTTCGTAAAAGGGGTGAGAGGGTAATGCTTTTGTAGTTGGCGCTTTAGCGCTAACTACGAACATAAATTCTAAAATAATTTGGATTTAGCAGGTATAAAAATGAGAGTTTGGCTAGCTTGCTTTGTAGTGCTGTTTGCCCTAGCACAGTTATTTGATTGGGTACAAGGATTGCAATTACCGCTACCCATTTATATTTTGGGTGGAGCATTCTTAGCGGTTGCATCCAACTATGAAAAACTGTTTGGTACATATTTTAGTGATGTCACTGATACCAGCATGGAAGCATCAGTGGAACAATTTCAGTTAGACTCTCAAGGCGAAGCCACTGGTTCGATGATTTCTCCTGCAACTGAAGATTAGTACAAATCTGGTATTGCTGAATAATGCGATGATTTAGGCTGACACCCAGACGCGGTTATTATTTTTGATGCAAATTCTCAAATCACCCCGCAAATATGCAACGCCAAAAATATTAACAGAAATCGAACACCCTATAAAGTGATGAACTTGTAGAAAAATCGGTGTTCATCTGTGTTCATCTGTGTTCGTTTTTCCTCCACCAGAATTCATCGCAAACCACTATATCTTGGGTGAATCTAACACCGATACACACCGATAAACACAGATGACACAGATGGATTTTCCGTCGGTGGTTAGACGGTAGGCTACTTAGAACTCACACCACAGCGATGATGCCGGAGTTACTTTATAAAGTGATGAACTTGTAGAAAAATCGGTGTTCATCTGTGTTCATCTGTGTTCGTTTTTCCTCCACCAGAATTCATCACAAACCACTATATCTTGGGTAAATCTAACACCGATACACACCGATAAACACAGATGACACAGATGGATTTTCCGTCGGTGGTTAGACGGTAGGCTACGTTGATGGCAAATGGATTGAAGTAGGAGAATGTGGGGAAGTTCATCTTGATTTGTTGCGATCGCATTCTAGCGGTTTAGCATCAGGATGGGGACTAGATCGTTTGGTAATGCTGGTAAAGGGAATAGATGATATTCGCTTATTACGAAGTACCCTTATTTTAAAGAAAGGAGATAAACCAACATATATATTATTATCGGGTGTAAAAAGCAGTTCATTCTCTCATTCTTCGCATTGCCAATAAAGCTGTTCCATAAGCTGCTTCTGTATTCATAGAACGCATCACCGGGACTTGTAAATACCGCCCCCTAATTGTCGTCCAAGTGTCATTTGCTGCACCACCGCCGGCTGTATAAACACGAGTTAACTTATCTGCTCCCAATTCTTGCAATAACTCATATCCGCGTGTCTCAATTCTGGCAATACTTTCTAATAACCCATGTAGAAATTCCACAGGATTATCTGGACGTGGTTCTAGTCGTGGCTGTAAATTGGGGTCATTAATCGGAAAGCGTTCGCCCGGTTTCAACAAGGGATAATAATCCAAAACACTTGCTTGGCTAGTATCAATTTCCTGGCTCAAACTTTCTAATTCGGTGTTAGTAAAAAATTGCCGCAGCACAGCACCACCAGTATTAGAAGCACCTCCAGTTAGCCATAAATCCCCCAAACGATGGCTATAAATACCATATCTGACATCTTCTACACGGGTACGGCTTAAAAGCTTCAGTACGAGTGTGGAACCAACAGAAGTCACTGCTTCTCCTGGTGACTCTGCACCACTAGCAAGAAATGCTGCAATACTGTCTGTTGTACCTGCACACACCAAGCAATCTTTGGGGAAATTATATTTAGCAGCAATCTCTGGGCGTAGTTCTGCGATGGCACTACCAGGAGTTACTACTTTAGGTAGATGAATAGAAATTTGCAGTTGATCCAACCATTGTGGATATTGCAAAGTTTCTACGTCATAACCCAGTTTTAAAGCATTATGGTAATCGCTAATACCCAATTGCCCATGCAACAGAAATGCTAGCCAATCTGCTTGATGCAGAAAATATTTAGCTTGGGTGAAAAAAGCTTGCTGTGACATCCACAAAAGTTTTGCCAGGCTTGAGGTTGTACTTAAAACAGTATGATTTGGGGGTGCTGCACTCTTTAACCTATCCATCACCACAGCACCCCGTCCATCGTTGTACAGCAAGGGTGCATCTACAGGATTGCCAACAGCGTCGCACAACAAGACAGTTGAAGAGGTACCATTGATAGCGATCGCTCTAATTTCTCGCCTCAATTCCCCAGAAATTTGCTCTAGCAGGCTAAACAAAGCCATCTGCCAAATATTTCCTAAGTCAACGCGAGGGGACATCTCAAACGGGTATATCACCCGTTGTTGCATAATCCCTACTTCATCAATCACCATACCTCGTGCGCCAGATGTCCCAAAATCAATACCCAGATAAAAACCCATATTCACATCAAAATTTTCTTAACAATCCTTTATTAACAACTAACCACGAACAACCAATCCATTTGTTTTGTTTCATCTTGTAACAACCTATTCCCCATTCTTGGCAAAACAAGGAAAAGTAGTAAACGTAATCAAAATTTGTTGAGATTAGGAGGTTTGAAACCATGAGTATATCTGATACTCAAGTCTACATCGCTTTGGTTGTGGCTCTGGTTCCAGGTTTTCTGGCTTGGCGCTTAGCAACAGAACTTTATAAATAAACCATTGCAATAACCAAAACAAGTCGAAATTGGCGAGCAGCAATTCGGATAATCCTTTATTCTGAGTTTTGCCCGCCTGATTTCGATTTGTTGTATAGTTTGCACAGATTCCCCTGACAATAGCTGCCTTCTGACTTCTTCATGTACTTTTAAAATCGCATATAAAAGCCAATAAACCTGGCAATACGGGTGCATTTGCCGAAGGCTGACGGTTGGAACCGTAGTACTTGGTGTGCAGTTACGTACGTATACCAGGTTTATTTTTGACTAACTGCATACGTGTAGCAATTTCCAAAAAATGAAGTAATATGACAGCTAAATAAAACCGTAAACAGCGCCGGAGCATTGTTTACGGTGCATAAATTTCATCAGCGAGGTTCTTTTAATTATTATGAATGCGATTCAACCATCCAGACCCCCGCTACAACCAATACCAAGACGTCAAGTTGCTCCCAGACCAAAGCGGCATCTACGTCAACGTTCTTACCAAGTGATGGCGTTGGAGACAACAGCAAAGATAGGGGTTAATATTGTGATTTCAGTAGCAGCAGTAACTGCACTGGTAAGACTTTTACCTTATCACTGGTCGCAGCAAGCTAAGTTACAAGAAATTAACACAGAACTTAGGCAGGTAGAAGCACGAGTAAATGCTTTGAATGTAGAATTTAGCCGTAATTTTGATCCGCGTCAAGCTAAAAGCATTATGCAAGAGCAAGGATACCGATTTGATCCAAACCAGCGTCCTATAATGCTTATAAAGCCGAAAGCGGTAGAAGTTGAACAAGTAGAATCTTCTCCTTAAATAGAATTTCGGTTTAACATTTAGACACTTATAGGTTTATTTCTAATAACCTACGTATAAACACGTAGTATATCAAAAAAGAATTAACAGCTAATAGTTAATAGTTAGCAGCTCTCGTTTAGGAGCTACGTAGTTATCATCTATTAGCTATTAGCCGCTGCAAAAGTGATCAGTTATCAGTCAACAGTGATCAGTAAAATAAGGATGTAATTTGTATTTTGATACGATTGAATTCACTTTGTTATACCTAGTTTTCGGCTGATAACGGTTTATTGCTTACTGTTTACTGAATTTTGGTTAACTCGTTGAACCAATTTTCCACTTGTAAACGCAAGCGAGAGTTAGGAATTTCCTGTTTAGTATCAAACGACGGTAGTAAAAGCAAAGCACGACGATAATCAGCGATCGCACAATTCCAGTCACCCCAGAGATGATAAGTTCTACCGCGTTCTGCTAAAATACGACCTTCTAACTGACCAAACAGCAGCGCTACTTCAAAATTATCAATAGCTTCTTCATATTGTCCCAAGTCGCGTAAAGTAATGCCTCTGTTCAACCATGCTCGGACATAACTAGGGTTCAAATCCAGTGCTTGATCGTAGTCAGCGATCGCTGCTATTAATTCCCCATGAGCAGCATAGTAATTAGCTCGATTGTTATAAGCACTAGCCAACTTAGGATTAAGCTGCAAAGCTGTATTGTAATCGCAAAAAGCTTTTTGGCTTTCGCCGCATTGAAAATAAATTAGTCCCCGGTTGTTGTAATCAATCGCATTTTGAGGATGACGCTTGATCAGCTGACTCAACAGCGCGATCGCCTCAATGTAGTCTCCTTGTCGGGCTGACTTCAAAGCACAAGAGCGTAAGTAGCTGTCACCGAAAGCAGATTCGCCGCTACCGTTATTTTCTCGCTGCTGAAGATTTTTGGTAGTTTTTAACACGTTGTTATATCTGTGATTTTGCTGTTCACCAGATGCTAAAAATGAGTGGCTGTTCATATCTTCCTGCCTGAGCTGCTTGCTCTGTGAATCAACTTATAATAATTTGCACTGCTTGTGGTTCTGCCCCTGTGTCACTTACTAAGGTGTCTATGAGTACATAGAAAAGCACCCTGTATGAATATTACCGATCACTAGAAGATGAATAACGTCATATTTAAATTAATCCTTGAGTTTAATAGTAGATACTTCATCCTCAAGGTCAATTCCAGAAACAGCAAATATCAATCTAGTAGACTAGTCAAGTAGTAGAAGCAACAACTTGTTAGAATCCTCGGTAATTTTGATTCTGGCAACAACTGCCCTTTTAAATTGGTTTGAAGAAGGCAGCTATTTTGGAGGCAGAGGAGGCGCGGGTTCGCCACCTGTGGGCGAACAAGGAGCGCCGTGGCAGAAGGTTCCGTTTAGAAGGGGATTCAGACCCCTCCTAAACGGGAGCCACCAAATTTTCAATTTGGTGGGGGTCTTAAACCCTTGGCTCCTTTCGGTCGCCCAGAGGGTTCGGGCATTCAGGAGAAGGGATTTTCCCTTCAGCATAGCTGCCCTCTGCCTTCGATGATCTTAGGGTTACCGATACGTACTTGTTCTTTTTGGATAACAGTAGGTACAGGTACAACGATCGCAAAATCTTTCACATCACCTTGGTAGTCATTAGCCATCGTTAACACAGTGCGATCGCCACTATGCGCGATCGCCACCTGCGAAGCCTTGTTGTATAGTTTTGTATCCGCTTTTGCAACATAAAAACCGCAAAATGCCCAAGCCGTAGGTGCAAAGCAAAATATAACTGCACATATCAGCAGTAATGAAATCAGGTGTCTTAAGCGTTTCATAATTCCAGTAATGTTAGTAGTTAGTTATTTGTTTTGTGTTTCTCCCGTGTCCTGCTTGTCTCCCTTCCCTTCTAGTCCCGTGTAATTGGTATACCCAACCACTCACTCAATTCATGGGCTAACCATTGTACTTCTGCTTCTGAATTAATGCCCCCACCGATGCCACACAGTTGATATTTCCGGTTGGAACCTCAGTTTTAGCACCCAGAAAATCGGAAGTAGAATGTTTGGGAATATACACCAGTTTGGTAATTTTTTGTCTGGGTGCAGGACGATTCCGGGGAAATTTCCAACCTAATATTTCCCAGGTGAGAGTTATGTGCTTTTGATCCACTCGTAAATAAATGCCTAAAAACAAAGCAAACAGAACTGTATTTCCCATGAGAAAGCTAGCACCCCAAAAGGGAAGTGAAATTAAGGCTAAGGGTATGTTGCTAGGGAAAGGTGTCAGCATGACACCAACAGTCCACAAAAGAATAAATGAATTCCAAGCGATCGCAAATAGACTTCCCATCCCAAATAAAGGATGAAAACCAACTGGTGGGATAAAAATTTTTAAATAATTCCCATCTTTTGTTAGTCTAATTTTACTAATAGCTGGTTTTTGAATAGCAACAGGCGCAAAATCTCTTTGCAAGACAGTAATTGCTTCTTGGGCAGAAGTCAAACGTCGTTCTAAACTAGGCTCAATCATCAACCTCAACC
This sequence comes from Fischerella thermalis PCC 7521, assembly GCF_000317225.1. Taxonomy (GTDB): domain Bacteria; phylum Cyanobacteriota; class Cyanobacteriia; order Cyanobacteriales; family Nostocaceae; genus Fischerella; species Fischerella thermalis. The sequence goes on along the minus strand of NZ_AJLL01000033.1, from coordinate 106,535 downwards.
AATAGGTGAAGGTAATACTTAAATCAGATCATCCCATTCAAAGTCATTGCTAAAGGATAGTAACTTGATCACGACTAATTCTTGCGTTTCCAAATTACGGGCTAACAAAGTACGCCTTCCAGCTTTTTTCCCAACTGTTGCTGTACTGCGTAATGCCTACCTAACACTTCACCAGCCATATCAAGCGCTATTTTTATTAAATACTCAACATTAATAGCTAGATGTTACTGATTTCAGCAAGTCTGACTCTTGCTGGAAAAAAATCTAACTACATTATTTAATTCACGAGCTAGCTATATAATTTCTAATTCAAATTCAACAAAGCCACCTTTACCACTCTAGTATTAAAATGCTGTGGGATAGTTGCTACAGGAATGGACGGAGGGAATCTCAACAGTGGAAATTATCGATATATTTCGCAAAGTTGGGCCGGTGATCTGGCCATTACTTTTGTTTTCGGTGTTGGCGTTAAGTGTGATTTTAGAGCGTCTATGGTTCTGGTTCCGAATTTTGAATCAGGAAAAAGAAACTGTTAATCGCATTCTAGAAGCTGCACGTAACAATTGGGAAATCGCTAGGGATATTGCTAGACAAGCAACTGACCAGCCTATTGGTAGGTTTTTGTATGCTCCTTTAAGCCAACCAATAAGCAATCCAGAACTATTTCGCCTCGCACTAGAGTCAACAGCAGAAACCGAGTTAGCCCAGATGCGACGGGGTGAAAAAGTTTTAGAACTTGTGATCGCTGTTTCTCCGTTGTTGGGATTGTTTGGTACAGTCTGGGGTTTGATAGGGTCTTTGGAATCAATTAAGATTGGTGATTTGGGAACAGAAGCAACAGCAGGAGTGACTACTGGTATTGGAGAAGCTCTATACAGTACAGCACTAGGAATGGGAATCGCGATCGTCAGCTTGATTTTTTACCGATTCTTTCAAGCTTTACTGGTTAATCAAGTCAAAATATTCCGCAAAGCGGGGAATGATTTGGAAATTCTTTATTTGCAATCACCGCCTGATTTAAGCAAAAGTCAATCTAACCTCGCCCAGCCCGAAGTGATTGTTCGAGATTCTACCGAAGGAAAATTCCTTCCCCCGCGCAAGCGAACTCAAAATAAGTTTTCTGAACCTCCAGAAATTTCAGATTCAGATAGATCCGATTCTGAAAATTGAGTTATGTGTTGTTGGTTGTTTGTTGTTTGTTTTTAGAACAATCAACCATCAACTACCAACTCTCAACTAATCTCAACTAATCACCAGTTCAGCAAACAATTTAATCTCAAAATACTAGCTTATGAAAGTTAATTTACATACTCCCATTGAAGATACTCAAGTTCAGCTCATTCCCTTAATTGATGTCATTTTTTGTATTTTGACGTTTTTTATCTTGGCATCTCTACAATTTACTCGACAACAAGCAATTAATGTTGACTTACCTAAAGCCAGTTCAGCAACAGGAAGTGTCAATGCAGTGCAAGGAAAAAATATTTTACCTGTAACTATTGATGCTGTTGGTCAGATCTATGTAGAAAAACAACCAATTAAACGTGAACAACTAGCAGGGATTTTAAGAAATTATTTGCAGCAAAATCCTAATGGTACTTTGGTACTAAATGCCTCTCGCTCAGCAACTTATAACGATGTCATAGAAATATTAGATTTGCTGCGACAAGTGGGAGGCGATCGCGTATCTTTGGGAATTATACCCGGTTCTTCAGACAGACCGGCTAATTCTCTACCTATTACTCCTCCATCTTTTCCAGTTAACCCTGGTGCAGCACCTCTACCCAACACTGCACCAGTGGCTCCATTAAATCCTCAAGGCGATTTTAACCTCAATTCCCCTTCAATTCCTAATTCCGTTCCCTTTCCTGCTGCACCTGGTCAGCCGAACACAGGTACTTCTCTCCAACAACCCCCAGCATCAAGCAACACTAATCCTGCTCCACCAAGATAAGATCAACAGACGTGCCATAGCACGTCTCTAAATTTCTAAACCTAAAAATAAAATAATTTTTCACTTCCGAATATTTACTCCTTCAAACCATCGTTCAATAATTAACATTTTGTCTAGATATCAAATAGATTTTAGCTTACAGTTTCTAGCCCCAAACTCTCCCGAATATTTTGCACAATTACCTCTGGCGGTGCTGAAATATCTACATACAAAGCATCAGCAGGTTCTTCAAGACTATCAAACTGACTTTTGAGGAGTTTTTCGGACATAAAGTGATTTTGACGCTGATTCAGGCGTTTTTGAATCAAATCGAACGAACCTTTGAGATAAACTAACTTGATGCGTTCATCACCGATGAAAAAATACTGACGATAGCTAGATTTAAGTGCAGAACAGGCCAGTACTACATTCTGATTGTCTTCCAAACATTCTTTGATCGCTGCTTGTATGTCTTGCAGCCAAGGTAAGCGATCGCCATCATCCAGAGATATACCACGCCGCATTTTGTCGATATTTTGAGGCGAATGGAAATTATCAGCGTCGCTAAATTCCCAATGCAAAGAATCTGCTAATAGTTTAGCGATGGTGCTTTTACCCGAACCGGAAACACCCATGACCAGAATAATCATTTATTGTTTGTATGCTTATTAATAGAAATGTACTCATACTAGTAAAAACAATTTACTTTATGAAAAAATCGACCACCGATGCACACGGATGCACACCGATGGACGCAGATAGATTTACCCTATGCATTGATGCTTTCGACTTTTAGCTGGCGGCGACTTTACTCCAACTCAAGTACGGTAATTTTGCTGCCGTTGCCCGAATTTGATCCGCGTGTGCGACCAACTGCCCGCAAGCATCCCAACTACCGGAAACAAACATATTTTTCGCAGCTTCTCCCATTGAAATTGGGGCAGAAAAATCACCAAATTGTACTTGCATAGTTTCTAAATTCACCGTCACAGACACTTGAGGATTAGTGGCAATGAATTCTTGCAGTTGTTTGACGGTAGTAGAATCAGCGGTAACACAGGGAATGCCCATTGCTACACAGTTACCAAAAAAGATTTCCGCGAAGCTTTCACCTACTAAAGCTTGAATACCCCATTTAGCGATCGCTTGGGGTGCGTGTTCCCGTGAAGAACCACAACCAAAGTTACGGTTTACTACCAAAATCTTCGCGCCTTGATACTGCACTTGATCAAAAGCATGTTCTCCTTTGAGTGCGGCGCGATCATCAGCAAATACATGCTCACCCAAACCATCAAAAGTAACACAGCGCAAAAAACGGGCAGGAATGATGCGGTCAGTATCAATATCATCACCTACCAAAGGAATACCACGACCGGAAACAGCTTTAACTTCACTTACCATAAAAAGTACTTTTTGAGGTTTTATTCACAAAATTTCCTTTGTGTCTTAGTGTCTTTGTGGTTCAAAAAATACGTTTTATTAACCACCAAGGCACTAAGACACTAAGAACTAATTCAACAACTCGCGCACATCGAAGACTTCACCCTTCACCGCCGCCGCCGCCACCATTGCCGGACTCATCAATAAAGTCCGACCAGAGGCGGAACCTTGACGACCTTTGAAGTTGCGGTTAGAAGAAGAAGCGCTGAGTTGTCGTCCTTGGAGTTTATCGGGGTTCATAGCTAAACACATCGAACATCCGGGTTCGCGCCATTCAAAACCTGCTGCTTGGAAGATTTTGTCTAGTCCTTCTGCTTCTGCTTGTTGTTTCACCCGTTCGGAACCAGGGACAACAAAAGCTTTGACTCCTTGAGCAACGTGACGCCCTTTGGCAACTTTGGCTGCTTCTCGCAAATCACTAATCCTGCCGTTGGTACAGCTGCCAATGAAGCAGACATCGACTTTTGTGCCGAGTATGGGTTGACCTGGTGTTAGATCCATGTAAACATAAGCTTCTTCGGCAATTTGGCGGTCTTCTTCTGGCAGTTGCTCGGCGGAGGGTACAAACTGGTTAATGCCGATACCTTGACCGGGTGTAATACCCCAAGTGACGGTAGGGGGAATATCGGCAGCGTCAAACACTACGACATCATCATACTCAGCATCGGCATCGCTCTTGATCGAATCCCACCAAGCCACTGCTTTGTCCCAGTCTGCGCCTTTAGGAGCAAAGTCTCTTCCCTTGAGGTATGCGTAGGTGACTTGGTCGGGATTAATGTAACCGCAACGTGCACCGCCTTCAATGGACATGTTACAGACGGTCATCCGTTCTTCCATGTTCATTTGCTCGAAGGTAGTGCCTGCGTATTCATAGGCATATCCCACACCGCCTTTTACACCAAGGGTACGAATGATATGGAGGATGACGTCTTTGGCGTAAACACCTGGTTTAAGAGTGCCGTTAACTTCGATTTTACGGACTTTGAGTTTAGACAGGGCTAGGGTTTGGGAGGCGAGAACATCACGGACTTGACTAGTACCGATCCCAAAAGCGATCGCACCAAAGGCACCATGAGTTGAAGTATGGCTATCTCCACAGGCGATCGTCATCCCTGGCTGGGTGAGTCCTTGTTCTGGTGCAATCACATGCACAATACCCTGATTACCAGAACCGATATTATGGAAGGTAATGCCATTTTTTTGACAGTTCTGCTCTAGCGCTTGCATCATTTCCTCTGCTAGGGCATCAACAAAAGGACGTGCCTGATTAGTTGTCGGCACAATATGGTCTACCGTCGCGACTGTCCGCTCTGGAAATAATACTTTTAAACCCCGCTCCCTCAACATAGCAAAGGCTTGGGGACTAGTAACTTCATGAATCAGGTGTAGTCCTATCAATAGTTGTGTCTGCCCTGAAGGAAGTGTACCAACAGTGTGTAAGTCCCAAACTTTATCAAACAATGTGCCTTTGCTCATATTTAAACCCGTTGTAAGCCGTAGCATTTTTTAGATGGTATCAAAAATTTATGAATCACCCACCGATAAGCTAAATGCCTATGGCGAGAGCTTTTTCTTACTCTTCCTAAATAGAGGGGTTGCGTCTGGTTGCACCTCTTGCCTTAATCACCACAATAAAAAAGCTGGTTAATAATGTCCAATATATTTTTGTTGTCTAACTAATACTTAAAAAATATGAATTGTTCCCTATATCTGAAGAGTTAGTTTTCCATACCATAAAATGACATTTTCTGTAGTCTACTTAACGACAATTTTATAAAAAATAGCATACACTAGGAAATGTAAGCCTTTCCTAAGGCATGAAACGCAGAAGGATATCGAGAAGATCGATATACCAGGAGGAAAATTTTATGCAAAGAGTCCTGGGATCAACAGAATTGGAATATGCCTTTTTATTTACTCTTAGAAAGGTAAACTCCATAAGCACAGAAGGTTTTCAACCATTTTTTAATAACTTACCTGTTGACCCTTACATTAAAGGTAATTATCGTACCAGGAGGCTATCTCGTTTCATAGTTTCTCAAGATAAGTTAATTAAATTGCCTCATGGTTATTTATTTCAAAGCAAAGATTACAATCCCTTAGTAGGTGATATTAAAAGAGAGTTTGCAGAATTAGATGATGCACTCATAGAACTAGATATATTTAAAAACCTAGTTTTTGCATTTAGTGATTCTTGTAAACTGCATCCAGAAGCAGAAATAGGAGTGCATCAAATTAGAACTAGTTGTTCACCAGATAATTTTGGTAATCCTGCACCTGAAGGTATCCATAGAGATGGTACTGATTTTATCGGTATCTTTTCTGTTGATAGACAAAATATTCAAGGTGGGGAAACTCATTTATACACTGCAAAAAAAGAAAAGCCTGTTTTCAATAAAATTCTCTATCCAGGAGAATTACTACTAATTAACGACCATCAATTCTTTCACTTCACTACTCCTATTAAACCTATGACTGATGGTGTAGGAACAAGAGATGTTTTTGTATTAACTTCACCAAGTTTGCTTTCTGATTAGTTGGTTGTTGGTTGTTGTTTGTATTACCAATCAACAATCAACTAACAACGAACAACAAAATTAATCAACAGCAAATATTTTGCAATCTACAAGATATGGGGAATTGAACGCAGTCATTTCCCCAGCTTTTTTACCTGGAATTGGAAATAATCTTGCAGATAAAGGTTTATCTAGTTTGATGGCTAAAGTTGCCATATCCATTAATATTGCTGCAATCTTTTCGATAGAAATATCTCCAGGTACGGGAACTGTATCAAGTCCACAACCACAAACGGCTGAATATAGTAGTAAGTTAGTAATATCGTAAGTTTGTTCATTTGCTCTGGCTGCCAAGCCTAGATCTTCGCAAACAGGAAGCATCAAACCAGAATAACCACAGATTTTCACTGGTACACTTTTTAAAACACGAGTTAACATCCCGGAAATTGTTAGTGTTCCTTGATAGCCGAATTTGCTACCCATCAGCTGTTCATAAGCAAAGGCAATACTTGTTTGTTTATCCAATGGTGGTGCTAGTGATGTATCAATCCCGTTGTAATTAATACCCAATTTTGCTGATATTTTTTCAGCATGATCTGCTAATTTTGTTAATTCTTCTGCTAGAAGCGATCGCAAACTTTTTTCTGCTATTTGAATATTATTATTAGCGATAGCAAAACTTTGCATTACCAAGTCGCTACACTCTATCCCAAGAGCAAAAGATGTATTACCTTCATGGTAGGCAGTGGGGAAAAATGGTATACCGGAATTGCAGTTTGCCCAAGCACAAAACCGAAAGTTTCCATAACCATTTTCAGTTTCTTGGGAAATACGTTTAATCGCTTTTGCAGATTCTAAAGTACTCTCAAAGTTAATACCTGTTTCTTTGTCAGCAATCTTTGAAGAAGAATAAATAATAGACGTGCTTTTGTTAATTTCTGGAATGACAGCTATATTTTCAGGTTTGCTGGCATATCCAATGTTGAAAAAACTTATATTAAGGTCTTCACATAATTTTTCTATCTTTTGAAAAATATTAACTATCTCGTTTATATCAAAGTTTTTGAGATATTCTTCCCATGAATTTGTAGTGATTCTTGTTGTTTGAACTTCGTGACCAAATTGCTCAAATAAATTTTTTGCTTGCCGATTCAATTCTGCTGCTTGCTTGATTTTTTCCCTCTCATGAGGATAGTCTAAGGAAATACCTGTAGTAATCGCTCTAATTATCATATTTAAATTAAGTAGGTCGTCACAAATAAAGGTAACTATTCGTCATTTGTTATTTGTCATATCATGTCCGTTTTTAGACTTATCATATCTGTGAAGACCGGTAATTGGTAATTGGTAATGGGTAATGGGAAAAATCTCTTGCCCAATGCCCAACTGCATCAGAATAATATCGTAAGTAATTAGCCGGACTTGATATCATTTGTCATTGGGTAGAGTCACAGCATTTGTATTGGTACATTCTATTTTGATTCAAGATACGCATACAAATACTTTGCCATTAAAAACATGTTTATTTCCAATTACATACTTGTGAATCCACGAAGTTGATAATGGGTAATGAAGAAAACCAAAAATTTATTAGCAGTTGCTAATTACTACTTTAGCTACCAATAGGCAATTTATCTGTATATCAGTGTTTATCCTCCCTCTGTCGGAGGGAGGAATGAGACATAAAAACATTTAAGTTTACCAAAACATATGATTGAGAAAGTGGTGTAATAACTTCGGTTCCTTTGGTTCTTGATAGTCTTTTGGTAATAAATCCGTTAGCGCCGCTTGTAACTCATCTAATAATGCTTGTACTTGCTGTGCTTTAGGACGTCCAGATTGGGAGAAGATAATCGGATTACCAAAACGAACGGTTAATTCTTTACGGAGATACAGGTCTTGTGTACCAATCAAGGCTACAGGTAAAATTGGTACTCCAGCACGCAAGGCATAAATAGCAACACCACGTTTGAGGGGAATAGATAACTGAGCTTCAGTATTACCTAGTCTTCCTTCTGGAAACAGAATAACGCTTTCTCCACGGGCAAAAATGCCTTGAACAATCCGATCTAGTCGCCGCATAATTTCTATAGAGTTCCCTGTGGGAACATGTTTTTCTATAGCATTTGCTAATTCAGCTAGCTCTTTATGTCCAGTCTTCGCCGCTTGGATTACTGCTAATTCTTCTTTCCAAATCCGTTCTACTGGTATGACTCCTTTAGCAAAATGCAGAAATTGCCGTTTCCACCACTGGTTGTAAAGGGTACGAGCATCGCCCAATATATGGCAGAAGGGACATGGTGGTAATTCTGATAGTAACAAAAATGGATCAATATGATTTAGATGGTTAGCTGCAATTAATACTGGTTGAGCAGGAATCCGTTCTGAAAACTCAACTTTCACCCGAAATAAAGTATGAATAAGAGTCCGCAGTACGTTACGCCTCAAATCACCACTAACTCTGTGTTCTGAACCACCTTCCGCAAATGCTTCCGCCGACAGTAGCGCTTGGCGGATCATTTCATTTGCGTGGCGATCGCGTGCGTAAGCAACACCTTCTTTTGCACGTTGAATTGTGGCTTCTGTTAGTGGTGGCAAAACAGGTTCTTGTGCATCATGAGAATCTAGGTGAGGAATAAGCGGACTGTGGGACATGAATTTTATTAGCAATTCTTTATATTTAACCCAATAACTAGGGTTTGGAGAGTAGGGACACACAGCTATGCACTCCTACAAACCACAAATACTTAATGTGGTGAGTCTTTAAGAAAAAATGTGAAATGGCATGTTGTTATTACTCTATGCTAAAGCTTAGCTTAGTGGTAATTTGATTTGGGCAGTTATTTCTATGTCCTAAGGTACTTATTGACAACAGGCAAGAATCAGACCCTTAGGTATGAATTTTTCGTAGACAGTTAGCCTATTGTCACAATTACAAGCATCATAACCAAGAAAAAAGCTCTCTTGCCTTTAGCACACAAGAGAGCAGCGGTGTGGTGTGAGGAGCAAATTTAATGTTTGCTACCAGCAATTCTACCAGATTTTATCGGAATAATTAATGACAAGGGTATGAAAATTATGTGTAGATACGTAGCAGTTTGTTACAAGACATTATCTGGAATAATCTGCATAGTATGTCTCTGGGCGATCGAAGTAAGTTTCTAAATTCTGCTACTGTATTTTTATTTGTCAGCAAAATTAATATGTAATTCTTTTTGCAGTTTTGACTTGTTAATTAAGGTGAGCTTTGTGTAAAATCGTAGTCTTGGAAACGCAAACTGAAAACGTGGTTCAAGAATCCATCCCGATTTTATGCAACGCCCTTTTTCTTAAACCGTAAGTTCTGCAAAATCCACCCTCTTCTGAAAGCACTGGAGCGATCGCAATTTTTCAAACTATAAATTTTGGGACGATCTAGACAATTCATCCCACAAAAAAGCCACTATATCCTTGCTTCTGGCAAAATCAACATCGCATCACCAAATGAATAAAAGCGATATCGAGATACTATTGCTTCCTGATAGATATTCAGCAACCGTTGCCTACCAATTAAAGCACTCACCAACATCAACAAACTGGAACGCGGTAAATGAAAGTTAGTAATCATACCTTCCACTACCCGCCATTGATAACCAGGATAAATAAACAAATTAGTCTTACCACAAAATGGTTGTAATTCACCTGTTGTGGCAGCTCCTTCTAAAGCACGGACTACCGTTGTACCTACAGCAATAATGCGACCACCAGCTGCCTTGGTAGCACGAATTTGTTCTACAGTACTTGGGGGTACCTCTATCCATTCTTCATGCATTGTATGGGTAGTGACATTTTCTACTTCTACCGGACGAAATGTCCCTACACCTACATGCAACGTCACAAAAGCTTGATTAATATTTTGCTGACGTAACTTTTCTAGTAATTCTGGAGTAAAGTGTAACCCTGCTGTGGGAGCAGCAACCGCTCCCGGATTTTGAGCATATACTGTTTGATACTGTTCGCTTTGGGCTTCAGTGTTTGTGATGTACGGCGGTAGAGGTACTTCACCAAATACATCTAGCAATTGCAGCAAAGAAACTCCTTGTGGCAGATCAAATTGCAGCAAACGTCCTCCAGTTGCTGCATCAGTTTCTAGAACAGTTGCAGTCAGTAGGTGATGGGGTGGTGGGGCTTCTGTGATAGGGAGGTGGGGTGGTGGGGTGGTGGGGTGAAAATTTTCTCCCCATCTCCCAATCTCCCCATCTGTTTTACCCTTGGCTGTAAAAACAATTTTCGAGCCGTGCTTGAAACGTTTCCCCGGCTTGACTAAGGCTAGCCAACAGTTATGCTGTCTTTCCTCTAACAGCAAAACTTCTACCTCTGCTCCTGTTAATTTTTCACCGTATAACCGTGCTGGGATAACTCGTGTATTATTCATCACTAGTAAATCCCCAGGTCGTAGGATTTCCGGTAAATCTCGGAAGATGCGGTGTTGAAGCGTATCGTCTTTATCGACATTCGCAGAACTTACTACTAGGAGTCTAGAACTATCTCTGGGAACTGCTGGGTTTTGGGCTATTAGTTCAGTTGGTAATTCATAATCATACCCAGCCAATGAGAGATCAAGTTCTGAGTTTTCTATCTTTTGTTTAGATGTTAAATGAGAATTTGTTTTTGCGAGTTGTTCTTGCATTGAGATTTTAGACTTTCTTAAACAAGCTGGTTGAGAATTGTGTGTTCTAAAAGAACTCTAAAGTATTACCTACCAAATTGATGATTCGACTTTAAGATAGATAGCATTAAGTACCACTGAAGCAACTATATAAAAATTGGGTAAACCTCCCTATCCAAAAACGGGGGCTTTTACCCTAGCAGGTTGTGATTCATTCTACCAATAATAGAAATGTAGGATTGGCTTTGATCCCAAGCACCAAGATGGAATACTTGTATTATCTGGCAAATGCCAGTCTCACTCTGAGGGTTGTTCAATTCTTGCACGCCAAACCCCAAATACCTGTTTCCTTCGTCACCGTAATTCATCAAATTGATGGTTGGGTGGTTAGAGTCAAACTTAGAAAACAGGTATCGCCCCAGGAAGATGGTGACATTCGGGCTTTTTTAAATGAATTAGGAATAAGCTACGAGCCGCCAATGCGGGTACAGATGGCACTTTGGAGTTTAGAAGCAGGTCAGTGTCCTGTTGATGTTATGCGTCGCTATCAAGTAGCAATTGTCTCTCATGGTAGCCCAGAAAAAGAAGAAATTGAGGCATTTAGACAACAATTTGTTAGGGGATTAGGTTACTGCCCAGAAACTTTAGCCTAACCGAAGCAGTAAACAGTTATCAGTTATCAGTTATCAGTTATCAACTTTAAAAATGATAGCTTAGCCTTTAAATATAATTAGACCGAAAAACAAAGATGTAACGGGGTAATTGGTAATTGATAACTAATCGTTGCTTATTGCTTATTTATAAAACATAAAAAAAACAATGAGCAACAGCTATTACCCAATATCATTAACTAAATCAAAAGCCCCAGTAATGTATTCTTGTAATGTCAGTGTGTACCCTGCTACATATGTGCTAATTAAGTTTTTTTCTTGAAATTTATCTCCACCAAATTGTGTTGATGTTTGCTGATAACTAACAATAGCAACGTCAAATCGGCAAAGATAATCTGCTTTGTCAGGGTGTGCTACTAAAAACATCTGTGCTGTACGCCAAAGTTTGACTTGTTTTGATGATGCGATCGCATTTCTTCCGCCCGCATCCCAATTCCTGGGACTGCGGGTTTTTACTTCGACAAAAGCCAAAGTCGGAGATGGGGAACTCGGGGTTTCCACTCCCCCAAGGGAGTGGGGATTAGGGGCAATGGGGAGATGGGGTGATGGGGTGTAGACGCGCTCTGCGAGGCTTCCCGTAGGGTAGGGGTGATGGGGAGAATCTATAATCAAGCTCTCCCCATCTGCGGTTCTCCCCACCTCCCCATCTTTTATTTGTTCAGCATAAAGTGCAACAATATCGATTTCTCCCCAACGGCAACGCCAGCGACGATCAAGGATGCTCCAACCTTGGGATTGTAACCAATGTGCCACCAGGTCTTCTCCTGCGTTGCCGATATCGAGATAATGGTAAGGAGAATAGTTCGTCATTGGCTAAAAGTTACAATGAGTTCTAAGTTAAGCGATCGCATGAGAATAAGCATACTAAGTGTGTTGTTTTTGACTGTGATAGCTATCACAGTTGCTCTAGCTTTCCCAGAAAGCGCTGTAGCAATTAACTATAACAACCGAACCCTAGAAGCGGCAGATTTTTCAAAGCAGGACTTAACAGATTCCAGCTTTGACCATGCCAATCTTCGCAATAGTAACTTCAGTAATTCTAACTTACGTGGTGTTAGATTCTTTTCGTCAAATTTGGCCTCAGTAGATTTTACTGGAGCAGACCTTAGTTATGCCGATTTAGAATCAGCGCGGATGACCAAAGCCAATTTGACGAATGCAATCCTAGAAGGCGCATTCACCACCGGCACTATGTTTGATGGGGCAATCATTGATGGTGCAGACTTTACTGATACTTATATCCGTGAAGATACACTCAATAAATTATGTCAGGTAGCTAAAGGCACTAATCCAGTCACAGGTCGGAATACCCGTGATACTTTGGCTTGTCCTTAACTACTTTTTGATGTAACTTGGAGTCTTAGTGTCTTGGTGTTTTAACCACTAAGACACTAAGACACTAAGACAATACTTTTGGGATAGCTAGCTTAAGGCATCAACATCAAACTTTTAGTAGCACTACTTGCCACCTTTTCTTGTTGCCAAAGCATGAGGTGACGATGAAAAGCATGACCAGATTGTCCAGTGGTTTGGATGGCAACTGAATTATCCCAATTTGCTAAATCTACAATCATCCGCATTGATGGCAAAGAAACAACAGTGTAGTCTTTAGCTGTATTCCAGCCAGTCGCGTTGACAATAGAGCTACCACCAGCACTAGGAAAAGAACCACGGTTAACAAGGTTCAGGTTTATAGTTGGGGTTGAGCAGTTTTAAAACAGTGTATTCCAAACTTAAGCGACTGTCTTGGTGATTAGCAAGATAAGTATTAATTCCATGAGCGTAGGCTTGCAAAATATTTTTGGTTTCTGTATCCATCTGCTGTATTTCTGTTTGAGCTACTCGCGCCCATCCCAAGGTACGCAGGAATTTATCAGTATTCAGCTGCGACTGACCAAACATTTCTGCTAAGCGACCAGAACCTATGTGCCGCCAAAAATCCATACTGGCCGCGTTGCACTTCTACCTGTGCTTGCAATCCTGGTAATATAATTTTGCCGCTTTCTTGCGGCCAGGAATGGCAAATAGTGTAAGCGATCGCACTACTTATTATCAAAGTTATAACTAGGATGCTGATGCTAATCAATTTAAGGATTTTGCTTTTGAATAGCTTCTGCATGATTTATTCCGCAGATAAGAAATTTTTAGAATTGTAACATTGTTGATTTTTAGATAATTTTTATACATATATGTGTTTATAAGTAGCCCAATATAAATATTTCTCGTTGGCTTAAGGCAGATGGCAGATGGGAAGAGGATTTTGAATTCTTAATATAAGTTAATATACTTCTGTTTTTTGCACCTTTCTACTTAGTTTTTTTAAATGAGTGAACAGGCATATGCTGGAGGATTTAAACCCAAGTGAATATGCACTCCTTACTGATACTGATAATTGTGAAAATATCCTTCTCTAGCAGGGTTAAGTTTGCTTAACTAAACTTGTATCTTAAATAAAGAAAAAATTAAAATAAATGCTATAAGTAATTATACTTAATTCATTAATATGTAGAGTAAATACACAGCAAATGAGCAGCAAAAAAACTAATCATTTATAGTTGCTAAGAGCTATATATCAAAGTGAATTTGAGCTTTAGTAATCAATTTAATTAATCTTTACAATATACTTTAAAAGTATATACTCACTCGATTGTCGCAAATTATTGAGTTGCCAATTTCTAAGTAAAGTTTATTTTCATTTGATGCAGGAACAATGAAAGTACTGTTAGCCTGTTTATGTAAGATAAGGCAAGCTTGGAATTTATTAGAGGTAGATTTTTATCTTAACAAAATTTCAAAATTGCCACAGTTAATTAAATTAAAAGAGATTCACTAATTATTAAGATTAAACGAAAATATTTATTTTTTGATTTTCTAATTATCTATGTTGAACTTCTTGAAGCGAATTGGTAGTGGAAATATGAAACATTACTCTGATGCATGGATTGAGGAATGGTGTCAAGAAAATGGCTGGACAGATTTATTTATTGAACGTTGTAATAGTTACTGGGCTTTTCCTCCTGGTGCAGTAATGCCTGAACCAATTCCGATGCAAGTTCTCAGAGTCATTAAAGCTCAAAAGGGATTAACCTGTGAAGAACGTTTTTGGTCAATCACAGCAGTGATTGCAACCATGATTGCAGCTTTTGTTACCTATTGGCTGAGATGTCCGATACCATTAGTTGCTGCTTTCGCTTTTAATGCAGTGACGGTGGCTCAGCTTGAGGTTGAGGATGCGTATTAAAGTAGGGGAATGGTTAAAGGGTAAAGGGGAAAAGAAAAATTTATTTTTGATCTTATGCTCAGAGGAGGTGCTGCGATTGCAGCGCCTTTTTTGATTGTGCAAGTGAGTAGGGAACTAACTCTTCCCCCTCTTTTACGAGGGGATTGAGGGGGGTTTTAGAATTCATGCAAGAAGTCTAATGACGAATGACGACCCTCACGAGTAGAGACGTTGTACTGGATTCTGTGCATTCTAGGACAGGATGTCACATTGTTGCAGGTGCTAGGCGTTGTGTTTATCGGGTTTCTTGTTCAGTTTGACAGCCTATAAACTAACGTAGAAGTTTTCGCAGAATCAACGGTGTTGAATTTGTTGGTTGGGTTGGTGCTACACCAGGTTTTGGCGAAGTTAATATTATTGGATTTGGTTTGATAACTGATAACTGACTCTGCGCTTTGTCGCGTGCTTGGATAGCTTGCTGATTGTCTGGTTTGATTTTTATCGCTTGGTTGTAAGAGGCGATCGCTTCTTGATAACGTAGTAAGTTAAATAGGGCATTACCTCTAGAAAACCAGCTTTCGTAGTGTTGGGGATTGTAGCGTACGGCGCGGTCATATGAAGCGATCGCTTCTTCATATTTTTGCAAATTGTATAGGGAATTACCCCGGTTATACCAAAGCTGATAATCGTTTCGTTTCAATTCAGCCGCTTGATCGTAGGCTGCTAATGCTTCGTTGTATCTTTGCATTTGATGTTGCGACCAACCCTTAGCGTACCATGCTTGATAATTCTGAGGATTAATTTGAATAACTTGATTCAATGATTCAACTGCTTCAGGATAGCGTTGCAAACTAATCAGAATATTACCTCTTGATAACCATGCTTGGTAATAAGTTGGATTAATCTGTACAGCTTTATCATAGGCTGTAAATGCATCTTGATAGCGTTGCAAATTAACTAGAGCATTGCCGCGATTATACCAAGCTTCGGCATAACTTGGTTTGATTTCCACAGCTTTATCATATGCTCTTACTGCTTCTTCGTAGCGTTTTAAATTTTGTAATGTCAGCGCTTTATTGTACCAAGCTGTGTAATCATCTTTTTTGAGATTAATTGCTTGCTCATAAGCTGATATTGCTTCATCGTATCGCTTTAAACTGCTTAAAACTTCTCCTTTTGTAGTCCAGAGTTGAGGAGAGTTGGTGTCTAGTTGTAAAGCTTTATCAAAAGAGGCGATCGCCTCTTGATATCGTTGTAAATTTTTTAATACAAAACCTCTACCTATCCAAGCTTCTAAATAATCCGGCTGAATTTGAATTGCTCTGTCATAGGCTGTAAGCGCTGCTTTGTATTCTTTTAATTTACTCAGCGTACTACCTTGTCCATTCCAAGCTTCAGCATAATCGGGTCGAATTTTGACTGCTTTTTCAAATGCAGATAAAGCATCTTGATAGCGTTGTAATTCATAAAATGTGTTGGCTTTCTTATATAATTCTGTAGCATTTACAGAATTAATACTATTTATGATATACAAAGATGCTCCTATTGCTAACCCTAATATTATTGTTCCAGCTAAGATTTTTTTTGTAATATTTTTTTTGCGTTTATTATTTGTAATTGATGGTTGATTGGTAACAGAAACGCTTAATGCCAGTGTTTGAAAATTCGGATTATGTAAATCTTTTAAAGCTTGTAAAGCTAAAGTTGCTGATGCGTAGCGTTCACGAAAATCATAGCGCACCATTTTGTCTAAAAATTGAGCAAATTCTTGAGTTACTTCCGTATGATTTTGCCAAATTATTTCGTTAGTTTCTGCGTCTTGATCAAATTCTTCAGGAGATAAACCAGTAAGTGCTTGAATACCAAGAATACCGACAGCATAGATATCACTACTATATTTTGGGTTTCCTTGGGCTTGTTCTCCAGGAATATATCCAGGAGTTCCAATCGCAACCGTAAATTTAGTTTTAGCATTAGGATTAATTACCTGAGTTGTAATTTCTTTAACAGCCCCAAAATCAATTAAAACTAACTTACCATCTAGTTCTCTTCTCAGAATATTATAAGGGTTGACATCACGATGGATAACTTTTTGTTGATGGACAAAATCTAAAATTTGTAAAATTTCTTGCAACAGAGAAATAACTTGACCTTGGCTGAGGGGCTTTCCTGGTATGATTTCCTGGCTAAGATTATGACCTTCAATAAATTCTTGGACAAGATAAAATTCTTCGTTTTCCTCAAAATATGCCAAAAGTTGGGGAATCTGATTGTGTGTACCTAATTTATACAAAACCTGGGCTTCCGTATCAAATAAACGTCTAGCTGTTTGCAAAGTTGTTGGATCTGTTGCTTGGGGTTTAAGTTTCTTAACAACACATTTGGGTTTACCAGGTAATTGAGTATCATAAGCGACGAAAGTTTCACCGAAACCTCCCCCTCCCAAATGGCTGATAATTTGGTATCTTCCAACAAGCATGTTTCCCAGCATTTGGTTTACCCAGTTGAATACGCTACGTTCTGATTCCGATCTTGCCACAGTTTTCTGACGTTGGTTAGTGGTTATTGTTAAATAACCAACAGCTAACAAATAACAACTAATAACTAACAACTAGCAATGATTCCTATCAGTGATAACCTTTTCATTAGTACGCGTAAAAAGCCGATAATTATTTACTGGTTGCTTGTCATTAATATTCTTCTTTTTGTATGGGAATTAAAGCTAGAAATTAGTGGAGAATTAGGACTTTTTATTTATAATTGGGGTCTAATTCCAGCACAAATATATGATGCGATCGCTAATTTATTAGCTGGTAATTCTGCTGCTGGAATTTTTGTGTTGTCACGTTCTCTCTCTCTATTCACAGCCATGTTTCTACATGGCAGTTTTAGCCAAATTTTAGGTAATCTACTATTTTTATGGGTTTTTGGCAGAAATTTAGAAAATATTCTTGGACATGGACGATTTTTAGGATTTTATCTGATGTGTGGTGTTTTGACAGGCATAATACAAATTCTTGCTGACCCCAGCTTGACCATACCATTGATTGGTGCAAATGGCGCGATCGCATCTGTTTTAGGGGCATATATCTTCAAGTTTCCTAAAGTGAAAATTGATACTGTTATGCCTCTTTTAATTATATTTATACCTATGCAAATCCCAGCTATTTTCTATACATTTTGGTGGTTTGTACAACAATTATTCTATGGTATTGGTAGTTTAAATATTCCTGGTAGTGTCAACCCACTTAATAGTATTAATTACTGGGCGCAGATTGCAGGCTTTATTATGGGCATAACCACAATGCGACAATTACAAAAACGATAAAATTATAATGAATCCAAAAACTTTGCTACCTGGTGCGCTTACCTTTGTGTTCAAAAAATAATTATTTAATGCGTAATGAATAATATAAATAATATCCAAAAACTAGAAATTTAAAATATCCAAAGACTCTTCTATTTCTAAATCTAAAATACTTTCTTTGACTTTTTTATATTTTGCTAAATTACCTTCTGTATAATAAATTGATGTAGCTTTATGAAAATCTGCGATCGCTCCTTGCTTATCTCCTAAACAACAACGAGCGTTACCACGATTATAATAGGCATCAGCATCATTGAAATTAATTTTGATCGTTTCCGTATAATCTGCGATCGCTCCTGCGTAATCTCCTAGATCATAACGAGCATTACCACGATTATAATAAGCATCGGCATCGTGAGAATTAATCTTTATTGCCTGTGTGTAATCTGCAATTGCTCCTTCGTAATCTCCTAAGTCTAAACGCAAGTCACCACGATTCTTGTAAGCAACAAAATCATGACACTTTAACTCACTTGTTTGCAGAAAAACATCACCTTCCCCCTGATAATCTCCAATTTGCATATTTTTTAAATTTAGATCAGCTTCTGGATGGGGATACATTTGGCATACTTGGGTGTAATCTTCAATTGCCCCTTGCTTGTCTCCTAGATAATAACGAATATCAGCACGATTTTTGTAAGCAACCACATCATTTGGATTAATTATAATTGCATGAGTATAATCTGCGATCGCTCCTTCGTAATCTCCTAACTGATAACGTGCTAAACCACTTTTATTGTAGGCTTTGATATAGTTAGGATTTATTGTAATTGCCTGTGTATAATCTGCGATCGCTCCTTCGTAATCTCCTAACTGATAACGTGCTAAACCACGTTTATAGTATATATCTGCATCATAAGGATAAAGTTGCAATGCTTGATTGTAATTGATGATAGCAGCATGATGCTGTCCTTTTTCACTGCATTCATCACCCAGTTTTATGTAAATTAAATTTAATTCTTCACTGGGAGAACTTATTTTTGCATTTTTTACTGAATATAAAGAAGATTTTGTTAATGAATTATGGGGTACTTGATAAATTGATTCTGAATTCGATGTCTGTTTGTCTTGATAATTTGGAGAGCATTGCAAATTTTCTAAATACCCACGTAAACCACCACCATAGAGTAATTGTTCTATTCCAAAAGAAATTCTCCCAGTTTTCAGCTTAATCATTTGCGTGGGCAGAAAACCAGCTAAAAATAGGTGATACTCAGATTGTGCCTCATTCACTTCCTCTTGAATCAAAACGCAGACTACTGCTGAATTTTTTTCAACTTCTTCTGCACTAATAGACCATCTGACTTTATCAATGCTACCGTAACGAGATTTGACTTCGATACCAATTCCTGGATTACTCGTCATCGTAAAATCTGTTTTACCATCTCCGCCAATTCTTTTTTCGTAATCTACTTCCGTAATCAAATCAGCTAAACGTTCTTTAACAACTTCTTCTCCTAATTTTCCTTTCAGGTAGCTGATAAAAACATCACGGACTGGGGAAACACGTTTATACTTTTCTGCCATCTGCCAACAAAATTCCCTGAGAATTTTTAGCCTTTCTCCAGAGATTATTGTTATTTCACTATATTGCCCCTCTGTTTGACAATGCAGCAGACAACCAGATGTTAACCTTTTGATGAAGTCTGATTGAAGCGATCGCAGTACGGTTATCCAATCCATTGAGATTTCTGTGAATCTTTATGCTCAGGTTATTTTATTTTGCCGCAAGTATAAAAGTAATTCTGATACAAGTCGCGGCAGATAAATTTATTCAAAACGTCACTACAGAGCGAATTGATTCACCTTTATGCATTAAATCAAAAGCATTGTTAATCTCTTCAACTGGCATTACATGGGTAATCAAATCATCAATGTTGATTTTACCCTCCATGTACCAATTAACTATTTTCGGTACATCTGTGCGTCCCCTAGCACCACCGAAAGCTGTACCTTTCCAAACACGTCCGGTTACAAGTTGAAACGGACGGGTGCTAATTTCTTCACCTGCACCAGCAACACCAATAATTACACTCACACCCCAACCTTTATGACAGCATTCCAATGCTTGGCGCATGACTTGTACATTGCCAATACATTCAAAACTGTAGTCAGCACCACCTTTGGTTAAATCTACCAAGTAAGCAACTAAATCTCCCTCCACTTCCTTGGGATTGACAAAATGCGTCATCCCAAATTTTTCTGCAAGGGGACGTCTATTTGGGTTTATATCTACCCCCACAATCATATTTGCTCCCACCATCCGCGCTGCTTGGACGACATTCAAACCAATACCACCCAAGCCAAAAACTACTACATTTGCTCCTGGTTCTACTTTTGCTGTATTGATAACTGCACCAATACCTGTTGTGACGCCGCAGCCGATGTAACAAACTTTATCAAAAGGCGCATCTTCACGAATTTTGGCAACGGCTATTTCTGGTAGCACCGTATAGTTAGCAAAGGTAGATGTACCCATATAATGATGAATCATCTTATTATCAACACGGAAGCGACTTGTACCATCAGGCATTACACCCCGCCCCTGGGTAGCACGGATGGCTTGACAAAGATTGGTTTTGAAGCTAAGACAGTATTCACACTGACGACATTCAGGGGTGTACAAGGGAATAACATGATCTCCTGGTTTGACACTGGTAACGCCTTCTCCCACTTCAACAACAATACCAGCGCCTTCGTGTCCTAAAATGGCTGGGAATAATCCTTCCGGATCTTTGCCTGAAAGAGTGTAAGCATCTGTATGGCAAACTCCACTGGCTTTAATTTCTACCATCACTTCCCCAGCTTTGGGGCCTTCTAGTTGCACAGTTTCAATAGTCAAAAGTTTACCAGGTTCGTAAGCTACTGCTGCTTTAACTTCCATGATTGCTCTCCTGTTTTGCTTGCTCAACCAGCTGATCTGAGTGTATTGCAGGACGTATAACTGTATAAGGGTAAGTGTACAAGCGATCGCCTGTTGGTGTTTAATTTGAATGAACCACAAAGACGCAAAGAACGCGAAGAAGAGTATGAAAGAAAAGGGGAAAAGGAGAAAAGGGGATAGAAAAAAATCCGACTCTTCATCTTCTTATCCTTCCATGTCTGCTTTTGTCACTCCCCAATTGGAAAATTGGATAGAAATTGGTACGATTGTTGCGCCTCAGGGTTTGCGTGGGGAAATGCGAGTTTATCCTGATTCGGATTTTCCGGAGAGATTTGAGGTTCCGGGAAAGCGTTGGTTGTTACGTGCGGGAGAAACAGAACCGCAAGAAGTAGAATTACTGACGGGGCGTATAATTGAAGGTAAAAATTTATATGTAGTTAAATTGGCTGGTGTAGATGATCGCAATCAAGCAGAGGAATTGCGTGGTTCTAAATTATTGGTTTGTGCCAGCGATCGCCCACAGTTGGGAGAGGATGAATATCATGTATTGGATTTAATTGGTTTGTCAGTGTTTATGCAGGAATCTGGCGAACTTGTTGGTACAGTGGTTGATGTAATTGCTGCTGGTAATGATTTGCTAGAAGTCAAGTTACACCAACAACAAACAGCTGTTTTGATACCCTTTGTGAAAGCGATCACACCAACGGTAGATTTAGAAGCTCGCAGGATTGAAATTACACCACCACCCGGACTGTTGGAAATTAATAGTTAGAGTTATGTAGAGATGTTGCATTGCAACGTCTTGCTTCAGAATTTGGCGATGTTTCGAGATAGCAATCAGCGATCCTATCCTGTGGGCGATCGCTAATTTTTTGTACTATATGATACTGTTTAATGCCCAATTCTTTAATAAGCAGACATAGTATAGATAATGATTACTTATGATTATCCTTGGTTCTTAGCTAAGTCTGCTGTTGTCCTCCTACCTCAAGGAGGACTGGCGTAGACGCCCAGAGAGCGGCTTTCAAGTAGAGTAGGGTGGTTCATTCTTCACCCTTAGGAGGTTCGGTAATCCAACGACTGGAAGTCATGGGTAAAATAAAAAACATAAAAACTCATCTTCCCTAGCTCCCAACAAATTATGAAAGCTGAAGCCGAAAATTCCAACAGATTGACGTGTGAAGTGGAAACTACGCTGAAGGTAATTGGTGGACGTTGGAAAGTACTGATTATTAGAGAGTTAATGTTGGGGGTAAAGCGCTTCGGTGAATTACAACGAGCTTTACCTGGAATCACACAAAAAATGCTGACGCAGCAACTTAGAGAAATGGAAGAAGATGGGATTATTCATCGTCAGGTTTACGCCCAAATTCCGCCCAAGGTGGAATATTCACTGACACCTTTAGGGGAGAGTCTCAAACCAATTCTCTATGCTATGCATGATTGGGCGGTTCAACATTACGGTAAAGTTACTAGATAATTGTTGTTGGTTGTTGGTTGCTGGTTGATAGTTGTTTCTACCACTAACTTTCCTCATTAGCTTGTAGATAATCTATAGCTGCTTCTAATTTTGATGAATATCTTTCAGCAAACCTTTCAAACCATAACCCCTCTGGTGATAAAGAATCTAGCTTAGCTAGCCAATCTTGAGCGTGTTGTTTTAAAGCCTCTGTGCGCTGAGCTTTTATTTGTTCTTGTCTAATTCGCTTTTGTTCTAATTCTTGCTGTATCCTTAATTTTTCTGCTTGATCTAGTTCTTCAAAATCGCTCTTTACTTCTTCTAATAATTCATCTATTAAAGATGCTGATTTTGAGGATTGTGGATGAATATTTGGTGTTGCTATGCGTGGCTGTTGCTTGGGCTGTTCATTGTTTTTTTGCTGATATTCGGCTTGCAGTTCAGCCAATAGTTTATCAATAGAGTCCATGTTATTTAACCCCTGGTTTACTGCATTTACAATATGATTTTTATATGGCAGTTAAAATACTAAATATTTAGTTAGGTGTTGTGTAAAATAAACTATGCTTGAAACGCGATCGCATATGCACAATTAATTACATTTTTCCCCACTCTTTCCTCTGTTGCGTGGTACAGAGGAAGGGAAACACCTATAGACACAGATTAGATTATGCGCTAGATAGTGATGTCATTTGTCCAGCTTTATTTTTTTTAATAAAAATTGAATATTTACTACAATCTATGTTGTAGGTGCAGGAATTGGCATTTAGACGTTTATTTTGGATATTGATGATTAGTAGTTAATCATTAATCGCATTTAAAAGAACTTCAGATAAACTCATATCTTCCATATCATCCATTGTGATCGTGTCACAAATATCAAACTTTGCACCAGCAGTTTGTAATTCGTCATCTAATACTTTGAGAAAACGGCTTGCATGGGGGTCTTTACCCACTTGAATAAAAGAAATAGCTAATTCTTCATCTCTGTCCATACGCCGAGAAGCTTCAATAATGACCTTCATGACAGCTTTACGGTCATCTGGCTCACCATCAGTTACAACTAAGATTGTTTCGCCATTTGGTTTAGTTTTACCAGCTGTTTTTCGTTCAAAATAATTATCAGTAGCGTGTTTTAACACTGCTGCTAAATCAGTGGTTCCTGCTGGATCATTTTCTTGGAATATTTGTGATACTTTACTTGATGTCACATTTTCGTAGCGTTTGAATCTACCTGAAAACAAATAAACAGTAATACCATCAGGATCAAGTTGTTCGCATTTGCTTGCTAAAGCAAAAGTAGATTCTTGTGCAGCTAACCATCTGCTTCTACCACCTTTTTGATCTGGTGTAGCCATACTGCCGCTTTTATCAATAATCAAAGTGTAGTCACGATTTTCCAGCATTTTTTTATTCTCCAGTTATTAATTAGTAGTTAGTAGTTAGTGGTGAATGATTACAACCAACAACCAACAATCAACAAACAACAAATCATTAATCAGTTACCGCATTCATCAAAACATCTGCAAGGCTCATGTCTTCCATGTCATCAAGGGTAATTGTGTCGCAGATATCAAACTTTGCACCGACACTTTGCATTTGATCATCTAAAGCTTTCAAAAATTTGGTTGCTTGTGGATCAGAACCCACTTGAATGATAGAAATTCCTAATTCTTCATCCCGTTCCATCTGGCGAGTTGCACTAATAATGACTTCAAATACGGCTTTGCGATCATCTGGTTCACCGTCGGTGATGACTAAAATTGTTTCACCATTCGCTTTGGTTTTACCTGCTGCTTTGCGTTGAAAGTAATTATTAATGGCGTCTTGAAGTACACCTGCTAAATTTGTTGTGCCAGCTGGGTCATTTTCCAAAAATATCTGTGCTACTTTGGCAGAGGTAACATCATTATAGCGTTTAAATCTCCCAGAAAATACGTAGACAGTAATTCCGTCTGGGTCAAATTGCTCACATTTTCTTGCTAAAGCGAGGGTCGATTCTTGAGCAATCTCCCATCTACTTCTACCACCGGCTTGGTCGGGAGTTGACATGCTACCGCTTTTATCAATGATTAAGGTGTAGTCGCGATCGCTCACCATACATT
The DNA here is from genome assembly GCF_000317225.1 of Fischerella thermalis PCC 7521. Taxonomy (GTDB): domain Bacteria; phylum Cyanobacteriota; class Cyanobacteriia; order Cyanobacteriales; family Nostocaceae; genus Fischerella; species Fischerella thermalis. The sequence goes on along the minus strand of NZ_AJLL01000033.1, from coordinate 82,292 downwards.
TCCTCTGATTGTTACTCAACGTTTCTAGTCTAGTCCAGGCTTCTCCAGTATTGCTTAGCTATTCAAGCTTCTTTACGAGTTTTGATACTCATTTGCTACTTATCAGCAGATTTCAATAAGCGTGAGATACACAAGAATTCCACCCCTCCTCGCTTGCAGCTACGGTGTACTCCTTCTAGATGCAAAACGCTATATCTATGACTGTAGTGAGGAGCCTGCTCATAAGAAAAAGCCGTAAGTTTAAATTCTTACACTCCTTTTCAAGCTAGCTTAATAGTAAGCGATCGCTCTCCAAGCTTTTCCGTAAATCTGCTGATTCTCTAATTTCCTCTTCAGATAAATTCAGCAAAAACACTGTTACGCAAATTTGCGGTTCTGATCGAAACTGCAATTATCCAGTTTATTAGGGTAAATATATGACAAACCCTGCAACGACGGTAATCCGAGTCAATCTGGAGATGGCAAAAGAAGTAGCTCAAGAGTGGGAACGAGCTTCATACCAAGAACTCAGTGCTTATTGTTTGGAAATCTTAAAGGAAATAGGATTTTCCACTACCGAACTCCCAGAAAACTTGCAATCTCGTGAGCAGCAGCTAAACTTCATCACAGGATTTGCGTCTTACGCTTTTGGAGAGGTGCTAAATGTCCAAACCATTAGTTGAAGATAGCTTTGATGAGCCAGAACGAGAAAAAGAGACTTCTTTACCTGCAACCGATGCGGATTTATTGAATTTAATCCAAAAATTTTCAGGATTTGAAACTCCCACTAAGGTTGTCTTACAGGCTATAGCCATTGCTTCTTACGATTGTGCATCTGCTTTTCGCTACGCTGATAACTATTTGAATATCTTGAAGAATCAAAAGCGGCGGAAAAAGTTACTTCTGCTAGAGTCTGAACTGAAGTTTTGCATTAATCCCAAATACGTAGATTTTTGATATTAAATTTTCGATTGGTTCACCAGACGATTCAGATTTACCGGAAAAGGAAGAGTTCAGTCTACTTTCAGTTCAGTAGAGTTGGACTATTAGCCCGCAGTTTACCTGCGGGCTAGTTAGTTAATTACTCTGAATAATATTTATCGAACTCGCGTAGTACAGCACAGTGGAAAAAGCTTTTTGTCTTTTGATTTTATAACTTCTGCGTAGCGGTATGAGATTTTTTATTTTTGTGGAAACTTCTGCTGTCTGACTTCAAAGCTATAATCCTGCACAGCTTTTGTTATCGTCTCACGTAAATTTGCATACGCCTTGGCAAATGGCGGCTGTTTTTCCGAAAGACCGAGTACATCAGAAGTGACGAGTACTTGCCCGTCACAATGCGGTCCTGCGCCAATTCCAATCGTAGGAATACTGAGTTTGTCTGTAATTTCTAATGCTAAGTCACTAGGGATATGCTCTAAGACTATAGAGAACACACCTGCTTGTTCAAGTGCGATCGCTTCTTGTAGAATCCTCTGTCTGTCTGTTTCTGTCTTCCCTTGTTGACGCAAACCAATTTGATGGACTGATTGCGGTGTTAAACCCACATGACCCATCACCGGAATTCCCGCTTGCACCAGACGAGCAATAGTTTCTACCATTGCTGGGTATCCACCCTCTAGTTTGACAGCTTGCCCTCCTGCTTCTTTTAGGACCAGTCCAGCAGAGTGCATAGCTTGCTGAATGCTTTCTTGATACGTCAAAAATGGTAAATCTACGACCATCAAAGCATGTCTTACCCCACGCCGTACAGCTTTGGCATGGTGTAGTGTTTCTTCTAAGGTGAGTGGTAATGTTGTATTATACCCTAATATGACTGACATAGAATCGCCCACCAAGATTAAATCTACACCAGCTACATCTAAAAGTTGGGCGATCGTATAATCCCAAGCAGTCAACGCCACAATTGGACGTCCTTGTTGTTTGTACTGAATTAATTGTCGAGTTGTAATTGCCATTTTGGTTGTTGATTGTTGTTGATTGTTGGTTGTTGGTTGATGGTTGGTAGTTGTGAAACAAACAACTATCAACGATCAACTACCAACAAAACTTCACTTCACGGCGCGAGTAAAAGCAAGATGGGGTTTTGCACTTGTCATTTTTGGCATCAACCAAGCTAGACCTTCGCTAGTACCAATCCACAATTTATTACCAACATCAGGGGCAAGGGCAAGTACACGACTAGAAGGAAGACCAGGAACTTCATCTAGCACAGCACCAGTATTTGGATTCAATCGTAACAAACCATTGTTTGTACCGACCCATACACTACCATCTTTAGCAAAACGTATTGATTTGACGTCACGTCCTCTCAGAGGAGTAACTGATCTGAGTACAGCACTAGTTTTTGGGTTAATTACTAGCAAATTATTTGGCATCCCCGCCCAAATTAATCCATCTGAGCTAGTAGCTAAAGCTTGTACGGTCGTACCAGGTAAATTGTCAATTCGCTTCATAATCAAAGCACTAGCGGTATTAACTCGGACTACTCCATCCAGTGTTCCTACCCAGAGTTGACCTTCCACATCTAAAGTTAGAGCGTTAGCACTAACACCAGGTAATTTTTTTAACGTGGTCATTATCAACCCTTGATCGGGACTGATTAGCGATAAGCCGTTATCTGTTCCTGCCCACAAATAACCCCGCTTGTCAACTAACAAAGATAAGACTCTCTTGGAAGGCAAAAATAAATTTTGAGCTGTAATTTCGTTACTACGAGGATCAACTCGCTTTAATCCTTCATAAGTTCCTACCCACAAGCGTCCGACTTTATCTTGGGTTAAAGCAGAAATAGCAAGATTTGGTAAACTAACGCGGGCTAGTATTTTACCAGTATTGGGGTCTATGCGCGATAATCCCCGCCAAGAAGCTACCCAGAGATTGCCAACATAATCTGCTTGCAATGCACTGACTCGATAATCAGTTTCTTGGACTCTGTCAATGAAATTTCGCTCATCAGGTAAAGGATCTACTCGTCCTGGTGGGGCGATCGCTGGGTAAGAGGGAGTTAATTCAGATGGATCAACATTCAGGATTTTGGGCGTAGGAGTATTGTTATTTTCTGCTGGATTTGCTAGCACCACAGTATCGAAAATTGTTAGGGCTACTAACCCCAGCCAGATAGAACTGATGAATAAACCACCACATTTGCCAAACAACAAGGCGATCGCATTTGCTTTGAAGAGAGTTTCTTGCATCACTTCACACCGAAAGGCTTAAGGATAAGTTCAGTGTTCCCTAATGGTATGAACATTTATCAGTTATCAGCGATCGCTAGTAGTTTGAAAAATCACTACTGAGAGCTTTAGTCTGCTTCATATAACTGCTTATGTCTTTCTGTAAAGTATCTGTAATATAAAGTTGAAATTATTCTTTAATAAGAAATTTAAATGTAAAAGTTAAAAACTTCCAAAGAATAACTTATTACATTCTTGATATATTGTGAAACAAGTTACAAATTACGTGGTGTGCAATTAAAGTGTCTGGCTCACCACTCCCTTAAATAAAGAACAAACTTAGGGGAGTGCGAGCAACAGATAAGTAAACAAAAGTTTATTCCTGGGAAAAGGGAAACGTGACAGCGTACAATAGTGCGTGCCTACAACGCAAGTACACTGGTGAGAAAATTTCCCCACAGTCCTTAGGGGTGAAGGCTCCAGTCCAGACTTAAGAGGGTTTCTACCAAGTCTTCTAAGTCAAAAAACCACTAACTCTAGTCAAAGACAACCTCATAAAAGAAGATGTTCCGCATCTTCATTTCGTCCTTGAGGAAAACAGACAAGGTTAGAGGAAGTTGCACGCGGCGTGGTTTGTAAGTAGAAAGAGTGACTTCTTGGAAGGAAATTTATGTCTTACGCTCAAACGAAGACTCAGACTAAAGCAGGGTATCAAGCTGGGGTAAAAGATTACAGACTAACTTATTACACCCCTGATTACACACCAAAAGACACGGATATCTTAGCAGCATTCCGTGTTACACCCCAGCCAGGGGTTCCACCCGAAGAAGCTGGCGCTGCTGTGGCGGCTGAGTCTTCCACTGGTACTTGGACAACCGTGTGGACGGACTTACTGACCGACCTAGACCGCTACAAAGGTCGTTGCTACGATATCGAACCAGTTCCAGGCGAAGACAATCAGTATATTTGTTACGTTGCCTATCCCCTGGATCTGTTTGAAGAAGGTTCTGTAACCAATATGTTGACCTCAATTGTAGGTAACGTATTTGGTTTCAAAGCTCTACGGGCACTGCGTCTGGAAGACCTGCGGATTCCAGTTGCTTACCTCAAGACTTTCCAAGGGCCTCCCCACGGTATCCAAGTTGAGCGTGACAAATTAAACAAATACGGTCGTCCTTTGTTGGGTTGCACCATTAAGCCCAAACTCGGTTTGTCTGCGAAGAACTACGGACGCGCTGTATACGAGTGCTTGCGCGGTGGTTTGGACTTCACCAAAGACGACGAAAATATTAACTCTCAGCCTTTCCAACGCTGGCGCGATCGCTTCCTGTTTGTAGCTGATGCAATTCACAAAGCCCAAGCAGAAACAGGCGAAATCAAAGGCCACTACCTAAACGTTACCGCTCCCACCTGCGAAGAAATGCTCAAGCGGGCTGAGTTCGCTAAAGAACTCAAGATGCCCATCATCATGCACGACTACTTGACCGCAGGTTTTACCGCCAACACTACATTGGCTAAGTGGTGTCGTGACAACGGTCTATTGCTCCACATTCACCGGGCGATGCACGCTGTTATTGACCGTCAAAAGAACCACGGTATCCACTTCCGCGTTTTGGCTAAGTGCTTGCGGATGTCTGGCGGTGATCATATTCACACTGGTACGGTGGTCGGTAAGCTGGAGGGTGAGCGCGGTATTACCATGGGCTTCGTTGACCTGCTGCGCGAAAACTATGTTGAGCAAGACAAGTCTCGTGGTATATACTTCACCCAAGATTGGGCTTCTATGCCTGGTGTAATGGCAGTTGCTTCTGGTGGTATTCACGTATGGCACATGCCAGCATTGGTAGAAATCTTTGGTGATGACTCCGTACTGCAATTCGGTGGTGGTACTCTTGGTCACCCCTGGGGTAACGCTCCTGGTGCAACCGCTAACCGTGTGGCTTTGGAAGCTTGTATTCAAGCTCGTAACGAAGGTCGCAACTTGGCTCGCGAAGGTAACGACGTTATCCGTGAAGCTGCTAAGTGGTCTCCTGAGTTGGCTGCTGCTTGTGAACTGTGGAAGGAAATCAAGTTCGAGTTCGAGGCAGTTGATACAGTCTGACGATTTTAGATTTGCGATTTTGGATTTTGGATTAATCTAAAATCCAAAACTCACAATCTAAAATTCACAGGGGCTGGGGTCAAGCATGAATATTAAACAAATTGCGAAGGACACAGCCAAGACGCTGCAAAGCTACCTGACATATCAGGCAGTGAGGGCGGTGTTGGCTCAACTCAGTGAAACCAATCCTCCCTTGGCACTTTGGCTGCATCGGTTTTCCGCACAAGACAAAATCCAGGATGGAGAAGCTTACATAGAAGAACTTTTCCGGGAAAAGCCGGATTTGGCACTGCGGATTATGACAGTCAGAGAACACATAGCGGAGGAAGTTACCGAATTTCTACCAGAAATGGTTCGTGCTGGTATTCAACAGGCTAATACGGAACACCGCCGTCAGCATCTTGAGCGGATGACGCAGTTAAATCAATCAAACCCCAGTTCTGAGTCAGAACAGCAAGCAACCTCAGATCCAAACAATGAAAAGTGAGCAGTTAGCAGTGAACAAATCATCACTGATAACTGAATAACTAATGTCAACCGCTACCATTTTGATTTAGCTATGCAAACCCTACCAAAAGAGCGTCGTTACGAAACCCTTTCCTACCTTCCTCCTCTCACTGATGCTCAAATTTCCAAGCAGATCCAGTACATTCTCAATCAAGGCTACATTCCGGCGATCGAGTTCAACGAAAATTCAGAGCCTACAGAGTACTACTGGACAATGTGGAAACTGCCTTTGTTCAGCGCTAGAAGCACTCAAGAAGTATTAAGCGAAGTACAAGCTTGTCGTTCTCAGTATGGCAACTGCTTCATCCGTGTTGTTGGCTTTGACAACATCAAACAGTGCCAAATTCTCAGCTTTATCGTTCACAAACCCGGCAGATTCTAAAACTGGTGAGCTGTGAGTAATTAATATTATTCCCTCAACTGGAGAGGTAGATCACTCTACCTCTCTTATTTACTGGGAAGTTGTTAGTTGTTTGAACTACAACAATCAACCATCAACAAATAACTCTTAATAAAGCTTTCAGGTATTTGTATCGTCACTAGAGACTTTTTCACTAGCAACCTGCCGAACTAGTTCAACTTCTATACCCAAAGCTTTAGCAATTTGCTCTACAGTTAATCCCAGTGTTAGCAACTGAGGTATTGTTTCTAACTTACCCTCTAACTTACCCTCTAACTTACCCTCTAACTTACCTTCCTGAAAAGCTTCCTGATATACCCGTGTTTGCTTTAATTCACCCAGTCCCAACATTTGCTCTATCTCCTCCCGACTCAGGCGCGGAAATTTATAGACTATGATCGTTTCTATTAATTGTATGAGTTCTCGTTGAGTAACTTCATTTGCTATCTGTTGTTGAGCAGAAGTTATTAGCTTCCTAGCTTTTGTTGTTGCAGTGTCTTCTGGTTCTACAATTAATTTAACAGTTTCTATTCCAAGAGATGGCTCTGTTAGTTGATCTAGATAAACACGATTTACCCGTTGAGAATTGAGTAATTCAATGTAGCGTTGTGTTTCTCCTGTATCTACATTGCTATTGGGGAATATAACTACACCGCGCCAATTATTTGTTAATTCAGTTTTATCAAGATAATTCAAGACTTCTGTAAAGAAGCGAGAATAGAATTTTTTATCAGGTTGAAACTGAACTTCACTAAAATATATAGGTAGTTCAGTAGAATTGGGAAGAAAAACGCCATCTATTCTAAATGACAGTTGTTTAACTTCAACTGATGAGAATTGATAAACATTGGCAAGTTGAGGTGGTTGTTGGATGAGTTCAAAGAAAATGCTAGGAAAGCTTTGGAAAAGGCGATAAAAAAATACTATCAGTTTTCACAAATGAAGACTTTTAACAAGTAACAGTGAAAAAAATCAACTTATCTATCTCTAAAGAAGAGTGACTATTTGTCACTAAAAAATTTAACATGATTTTAAGATATTCGATCTATCCCCAAGGTTTATGAGTTACTACATCTCTCCTCGCTTTCTGGACAAAGTTGCTGTTCACATCACCAAAAATTTTCTTGATCTCCCTGGTTTAAGAGTACCTTTGATTTTAGGTATTCATGGACGCAAAGGTGAAGGTAAATCCTTTCAATGTGAGTTAGTTTTTGAAAAAATGGGTGTGGAAGTAACTCACATTTCGGGAGGAGAATTAGAAAGTCCAGATGCAGGAGATCCAGCACGTCTAATTCGTCTGCGCTATCGGGAAACCGCAGAATTAATTAAAGTGCGCGGTAAAATGTGCGTACTCATGATTAATGACTTAGATGCGGGTGCAGGACGTTTTGATGAGGGTACACAGTACACAGTAAACACCCAGTTGGTGAATGCCACACTGATGAATATTGCTGATAATCCTACTGATGTACAGTTGCCTGGTAGCTATGACCCTACACCATTACATCGCGTACCAATTATTGTCACAGGAAATGATTTCTCTACTCTGTATGCGCCATTAATTCGCGATGGTCGAATGGAGAAATTTTATTGGGAACCAGACCGAGATGACAAAATAGGAATTGTTGGTGGAATTTTTAGTGAAGATGGACTTTCGCAACGGGAAATAGAACAACTAGTTGATACTTTTTTGAATCAGTCTATCGACTTTTTTAGTGCTTTGCGATCGCGTATTTATGACGAACAAATCCGCGACTTCATTTATGAAGTTGGAGTTGAACGCGTTTCTAGGCGGGTTGTCAACAGCTTAGAAGGACCACCACAATTTAGAAAACCAAATTTCAACCTATCTCATTTGATTGAGATGGGCAATGTTATGGTCACAGAACAACAGCGTGTTCTGACTTCTCAGCTAGTCACCGAGTACAATCGTGGTCTATATTCCCGTAATCTATCCCAACCTACTGCTACACCAACACAAGCTAATCAACCTGTTAACAATGGTGGTAACGGCTATCACAAATCACAGTCGTCAAACACTCATCTCACCCTAGAAACTCAAGCACAGATACGCGAACTCCTAGCACAGGGTTACAAAATTGGCATTGAACACGTAGATGAACGTCGTTTCCGCACAGGTTCTTGGCAAAGTTGCGCTGTTGGTCAAATTAATGGCGAGTCTGATGCTATCTCTACTCTCGAATCTTGCTTGGCAGAATACAGTGGCGAGTATGTGCGCTTGGTAGGAGTTGACCCCAAAAATAAACGCCGGGTTATGGAAACAATTATTCAGCGTCCGAATAGTTGATTGTTGATTGTTGATTGTTGGTTGTTGGTGGTTGCTGTTCCCAAGCACCAAACAACTAAAAACTAACAACAAATTACTGGAGTTTCAGAAACTTATCCAAAGCAGCTACCATACTCGGAGGCCAGCGACGGATATTTTTTACCCAGTTAATATCCTTGTAGCGAGGATCCAGTCCGTAGGCTGCTACCCAGTTACTTTCAGCTTCACCTTTTTGTCCGTTTACCCAAAGGGCGGCTGTAAGTGCAGCACGTGTATCGGCAAAATTGGGGTATTTGCGGACTATATTTTTCATCTCTCGGATGGCTTGGTCTATTTTACCAGTTTCATACAAAACCAAAGCATAGTTACCACGGGCAATCACTAAATTTGGAGCGATCGCCATTGCTTTTTGGTAATCTGCTATGGCTTGTTGCCATTCACCCAAACCTGCTTTGGCAGTACCACGATTGTTGTAAGCCATCGCATCGTTGGGATTGACTTCTAAGACATGATTATAGTCTGCGATCGCTTCTTCCCATCTTCCCAAACCTTCCAGCGCTGTACCACGGTTTAGATAAGGATCTGTAACATCAGGGGCAAGTTCTATAGCTTTGTTAAAATCTGCTAGTGCCTGTGGCAATTTGTTCTGACTTACCCTGGAGTTTCCCCGATTACTCCAAATCGCCGCATTATCTGGGAACCTTTCAATAATTTCTGTCCAGTACTGTTCAGCCTTGGCAAAATCTCCTTTACTTGTTGCTGCAAAAGCTGATTTTGCCAAGTTGTCCCATTTTTGTATTTCTTCCGGCGTGAAGTTTGGTGTTTGGGGTTGGGCGATCGCTGCTTGACTCGAGCCAAACAGCAGTAGCAGACTCAACAGAATTACAAATAATCTCATTATTCGGGTCGGGAATCGGGAGGAGACAGGAGGAGAAGGGGAGACAAGGGAGAAGAGGGAGACAAGGGAGATAGGGGAAAATCTATTAAAAATATTTCCTGTGTTCCCATGTTTTCTGTGTCCCTCGTTCTCAGTTCCTCATAACAACGATAACTGTTCATTCGGTGGCTTAAAGCCCATATGCTTATAAGCTGCTGTTGTCGCTACTCTACCACGGGGCGTCCGGCTTAAATAGCCAATTTGCATCAAATAAGGTTCATAAACTTCTTCTATGGTTTGGGTATCTTCACCTGTTGCAGCTGCGATTGTTTCTAATCCTACTGGCCCACCGTTGAATTGTTCAATAATTACAGTCAACATCCGGCGATCCGTCCAATCTAAACCACAAGGATCGACTTGGAATAATTTTAATGCTTCGGCTGCAACGTTTTCGCAAACTTGATCAAAGGATTTTACTTCCGCATAATCACGGACTCGCTTGAGTAGTCTATTAGCTATCCGTGGTGTGCCTCGCGATCGCCTAGCAATTTCTTTCGCACCATCTTCAGTGATAACAGTATTGAGTAACTCAGCACTGCGCTGCACGATCAAGCTTAGTTCTTCTACCTCATAAAACCTCAATTTTTGCACTAAGCCAAAGCGATCGCGCAGTGGAGAAGTTAGAGCTCCCACACGGGTTGTTGCCCCCACTAAGGTAAATTTTGCTAAGGGTATACTACGAGTTCGAGCGCTGGAACCCTTACCAATAGTGATATCTAATCTATAATCCTCCATCGCCGGGTATAAAATTTCCTCACTCATCCGCGATAATCGATGAATTTCATCGATAAATAGAACATCCCCTGGCTTGAGATTTACCAATAGCCCAACAATATCTCTAGGACGTTCGAGAGCTGGGGCGCTAGTAATTTTATAGTTCACTCCCATCTCAGCTGCTAAAATCATTGCCATTGTGGTCTTACCCAAACCAGGAGGTCCATACAATAGCAAATGATCTAGCACTTCTCCTCTGGACTGAGCTGCTTTAATAGCTATTTCCAATACATCTTTTAAATCTTTTTGACCAATATAATCGGCAAACCGTTGTGGTCGAATACTTTCTTCCTGTTTACCTTGTTCATCAATTGCAGCTTTGGGTTGCAAAATATTCTCTTCTGGAGATGTTTTTGCCGACTCCCGGCGCTGTTTTGGTTGCTTATCGCCTGATTCGTGAGGCTGTTTTTTTGAGGAGATAATCGCCATATTTTAGCTATTAACTTTTACTTCTACACTGATTGAGGGCAAGTGGTAGCGGCACCAACGCGTATAAATACGGAGGAAAATTTTCTTTGGATAAATACGCTTGCCAATTTAAAATTTAAATTCCGGGGAACTACTTAGGAGGACAAAGATTGTCATGCTAGCTAAGAGAATCTTACCGTGCTTGGATGTGAATGCGGGACGAGTTGTAAAAGGAGTTAACTTTGTTAACCTGCAAGATGCAGGCGATCCTGTAGAACTAGCAAAGGTTTACAACGAAGCTGGAGCAGATGAAGTAGTGTTTCTGGATATTACGGCTACTCATGAAGACCGCAATACCATTATTGACGTCGTTTACCGCACTGCTGAACAAGTTTTTATTCCCTTGACTGTTGGTGGTGGCATTCAATCCTTAGAAAATGTTAAAAATCTGTTACGAGCTGGAGCGGACAAGGTTAGTATTAATTCTGCGGCGGTACGCGACCCAGATTTTATTAATCGGGCTAGCGATCGCTTTGGTAATCAATGCATAGTTGTTGCTATTGATGCCAGACGCAGAAAAGATCCTCGCAACCCTGGTTGGGATGTGTATGTGCGAGGTGGACGGGAAAATACAGGCATAGATGCTCTCAAGTGGGCGCAAGAAGTAGAAAAACGAGGTGCAGGAGAACTATTAGTGACTAGTATGGATGCCGATGGTACCAAGGCTGGCTATGACCTCGAATTGACAAAAGCGATCGCCGAAACTGTACAAATTCCAGTCATTGCTTCTGGTGGTGCAGGTAATTGTCAACATATCTATGAAGCACTAACAGAAGGTAGAGCCGAAGCCGCCTTACTAGCTTCACTACTACATTACGGGGAATTAACTGTGGAGGAAATTAAAAATTATTTGCGCGATCATCACTTACCAGTACGAATGTACCAGTAACTTTAGCATAACTCTTGTCTGAAGATACATCTAGTACTCAACACACTTCCTGAAAAGGATGTTAAACTTGGTAAAGAAGCATTAAAAAATATTAATAAATATGTTGATTCCTATATTAGTTTTTGATGTGGCGCTGGTAGCCTGGTCGCTGCATTTGATGGAAAGAGCTTACGAAAGCAAGGAATTCTCCCTCATGTTGGCAGGTTTGTTAGTTGCGTTAGCCGCAGCTGCAATGATGGTAGTGTACTTTTTGATGGGTCATTGTATGAGCTATTTGCTGCATGTTTCTTAATAAGTAAAGATACTTAATTAAATAACAAGGCAAAACCAAAATCGCTTTGTGGCATTATTCATTACCCAATACTTTTAATGACCAACAAATAAAAAAATAAACTACCAATATTACATTCAGCCACATGTGAACTGAGAGTAAAAAGTTGGCAAAGTTTTTAGAAGCAAAGGTATTAGAAAAACCTATTCTAAGTATTTCTATTTATTATCGATAATAAATTCTCTATATATTTAATTAGCAGTAATTCTTAAAACCAAACCATATTTATCTAAAGCTGTCAAGCAAACATCCGGGAGATGGTTTAGCATGTCGTTCCAAGTTATTTAAAATAGAAGCATTGTTAACTTGAAATCATGTGTGGGGTAAATCTGCATGAAAGTCTCGTTTCTGCCGCTCAAACTTATCGCTGTAACTACTTTGGCGGGAATCGGCTTGGCTTCCTTATTAATGCAACAACCTAGCCTTGCTGAACCTAGCCAGATACCGAACTTGCCAAATTACGATCCGCAGAACAATACAGACGACCCATACAACAACAACAATAATCCTTTTTCTAACACTAACACCAGTGATGGTTTTAGTGTGTTCAACTTAATTCATCGTGCCAATTTAAGTGTGCCGAATCTAGATATCAATGCCCAAAACCAACAACTTGATGAAGAAGCAGAAGCTTTTAAAGCCAGACAACGAGCATTAACACAACAAAATCAACAGCAAACACCTAGTTTACAGATCATTACTCCAGGTGTGAATACTACTCCAAATCGATAACGTTATTTGTTGTTTTTAAGGCAAGTCAAACAATTTTCGATTTTAGATTTGCGATTTTGGATTCACTGCAAGCCACTTTCGCGATGCAGCTTGGAGATTTGAGATTGACAGTTTTAGTTTTTTTGCCCACAAGGGCGTGGGGCTTGAACCGAAAAAATAATCTAAAATCCAAAATTTAAATTTGGCACAGTCAAGAGTCAATAATTTGGATTATTGACTCTTTAACTCTTGATTGTGTGCAAGCTGAATTTACAATCCCAAGGTAGCTAAAATATCTCTGGCATGGGTAGAGGTGTTGACACTAGAGTCAACATGAATAATTTTGCCATTGCCATCTATTACGTAGGTAACACGCTTAGCATAACCACCACCATCGACATCGTAGGCTTTAATTAACTCACCTTTGGTGTCAGCTAGTAGTGGAAAGTTAAGATTATATTTTTGGGTGAATGCTTGGTGTGAAGCTTCATCATCTGCACTTACACCCAGCACCACAATATCTTTACTTGTGTATTGTTCCTTAGCATCACGGAAACTACAAGCTTGCTTTGTGCAGCCTGGAGTGTCGTCTTTGGGGTAAAAATACAGAACCACTGTTTTACCTTTGAAATCAGATAAAGAAACAGTGTTGCCGTTAGTATCTTTAACGGTAAAAGCAGGTGCATCTGTCCCAACTGCTAGAGGCATAATTTACCTTCCTAAATTTGAAATTATTGATGCACTTGAAATTTTACAATAATTTACAATAATTACAGGAAAATAAAACTGAATAACTGGAAACCAAAATGCCTGCTGTTAACGCTCAAAATCAGAAAAACCTGACATACCCATCTAAAACTGTAGAAAGAGCCAAGCGATCGCTGCTTTGTTCTCCTTTTAATTTTGGTTTATTTGCAGCGATGCTTTCAGAGCGGGTAGCAATGAGTGAAATTGTTGGCAATTCCGGTGTTAACAAAGGCTACACCAAAGCTGCTTTGTCTGAATTAAGAGCAGACAACTCTTTGGTATGGTTGATAAGAGTAGGTGTACTGCGACGCGAAGTTGATGGTCAAGGAATTACAGATAGTTTTCGCCTCACACCCCTTGGTCGTCAGATAGTAGAACAATTGCAGCGCCAAACTTTGCCGACTATAACATGGCGCGATCGCTTTTTAGATATTGTAGCTCGTTGGTTCACGCTACCATTTTAGAATTTGTTGTTAGTTGGTACTTAGTTGGTAGTTGGTAGTTGCTTGGTAGTTGGTGATTTACCAATAACCACTAACCAATTTTTAATTAAAAAGTTAAGAGTCGCTTGGAAGCGGGAACAATATATACGGAAGTCTCAACTGCATTTATGAAGTCTTTACTATGGCTTGGTGACTTGATGTGAGATGTTACGTAAGGTCATTGTTTATCCTGACTCATTTATCATTTATCCAAAGCTAATGATAAATGATGAATAATCAATGACTATTTAACGAGTAATCTGATCACTCAAACAGCATTGCTATATTACACTTCATGCTTTTAATATTATCATTCCTGATCGGAAAAACAGTTGAATATGAAAGCAATTATGGTGGTGGGAACAACATCCCACGCGGGGAAATCACTGTTGACGGCGGCTATTTGTCGCATTTTGTCGCGGCGTGGCTGGCGGGTGGCTCCCTTTAAAGGTCAGAATATGGCTTTAAATGCTTATGTCACAGCTAATGGTGGAGAAATTGGTTATGCACAAGCAGTACAAGCCTGGGCTGCGGGGGTTGTACCTTGGGTAGAAATGAACCCGATTTTACTCAAACCCCAAGGTGATATGACTTCCCAAGTAATTATTAAGGGTAAAGCCATAGGAAAAGTGAGCGCTGCGGATTATTACGAGCAGTATTTTGAACTGGGATGGCGGTCAATCGAAGAGTCTTTACAGCATTTGTCAACAGAATTTGATTTGCTGGTTTGTGAAGGTGCTGGTAGTCCGGCAGAAATTAACCTTAAGCACCGTGATTTAACTAATATGCGAGTGGCAAAACATTTGAATGCTTCGACTTTACTGGTAGTTGATATTGATCGGGGTGGTGCTTTTGCCCATGTAGTTGGAACCTTAGAATTACTCGAACCAGAAGAACGGGCTTTGATTCGGGGTGTAGTTATTAACAAGTTTCGGGGACAGCGATCGCTGCTGGAACCTGGGATTAAATGGTTAGAAGAACGTACGGGCATTCCGGTACTTGGTGTAATTCCTTACTTAGAAACTATTTTCCCGGCGGAGGATTCTTTAGATTTATTTGAACGTAAATCGCATAAATCCAGTGCAGATCTCCATATCAGTGTGATTCGATTACCCAGAATATCTAATTTTACCGATTTTGACCCATTGGAATCAGAATCAACAGTGATGGTAAAATACTTAAGTCCCAAGCAAGAATTAGGACATCCAGATGCCGTAATTCTCCCAGGTACGAAAACATCAATTGCTGACTTGCTGTTACTCCAAAGAACTGGTATGGCAGAGGCAATTCAAAACTATGCAGCAGCAGGTGGTACAGTTTTGGGTATCTGCGGTGGTTTTCAAATCCTTGGTCAAATGATTGCCGATCCAGAAGGTATTGAAGGGCAAGCAGGCAGATTTCAAGGCTTAGGACTATTACCGATCAAAACAGTCATAACGGGACAAAAAATTGCCCGCCAACGTCAAGTGACTTCTAATCATCCCCAAATGGGTTTACCTGTGACTGGATTTGAAATTCATCAAGGGCGATCGCGTATCGAAACCCAAGGAATAGATTCCCAATCCTACTATCCTCTATTTGACGACCCGAATTTAGGCTTAGTGGATAGTTGTCAATCAGTTTGGGGTACTTATCTCCACGGTATATTTGACAATGGGCCTTGGCGTCGTGCTTGGTTAAATCGCCTGCGTCAACAAAGAGGTTTAAAATCTCTGCCTACAGGGGTTGCCAACTATCGAGATCAGCGCGAAAACCTTTTAGATTCCCTTGCCACAGAAATTGAACAGCACTTAGATTTGACTCCTTTGTTGTCGTAGTAAGCTCAAAATTATGACTGTGCGTGTCCATTTCTTACCAGATGATGTTACAGTTGACGCCCAAGTGGGAGAACCCCTGCTAGATGTTGCTGATCGAGCAGAGGTAATTATTCCCACTGGTTGTCTGATGGGTACTTGTCACGCTTGTACAGTGGAACTAGACGATGGAGAAATCATTCGTGCTTGTATTAGCTCAGTTCCAGACGGATGTGAAGAATTAACGATAAATTTGTTTAGCGATCCAACGTGGTAAAAAAAGATGAAGTATCAAGGATGTAGACTTCCCTGAGGGCGGCTACAACCTTTAGACTTCAGCCTTTTTTTGTAAGGCATATTGCTTAAATCGCTCTAAATCCGCGTGTAAAGTTGATTCAACTAATCGTCCCAAAAACAGACTATCCATGATTTTGCCCAGGATACCAGGGATAGCATAGGCAACAGTCAGTTTAACGATACTACTGGTATGGCGATCGTAAAAGCGAATAGCTCCCCGATTCGGTAAACCATCGATAGATTCCCATTGGATGATTTGATGAGGAATGACTTTGATAATCCGGGATTTCCAGGTAAATTCAAAACCACCAGATTTCAATTTCCACAATGAGATATCGGGGTTATCTTCAGGAACCGTCACCGAATCTATCCACTTCATCCAGCGGGGCATTTGCTCCAAATTAGACCAAAGACTCCATACTAAATCTATAGGAGCCTCTACTTCCATCTGCACTGTATGTTCTAACCAATCAGACATTAGATTTTGGATTTGAGATTTTGGATTTGAAATTTTGGATCAGCAAACTATTTTTTCACAGTTTCCAAAATAGCTTTTGCCGCAAGCATTCCTGAAATAGTTGCTCCTTCCATGCTATCGATGTAATCCTGCTGTGTATAACTCCCTGCGAGGAAGAAATTAGCCACAGGGGTTTTTTGACGAGGACGATAAATATCCATCCCCGGTGCTTCTCTGTACAAAGACTGAGCTAGCTTAACTACACTGTACCAAGTCATGTTTAATTCCCTTGATGATGGGAACAACTCGTGTACTTGTGCCAAAACGTGCTGGGCAATTTCTTCATTGCTTTTTTTAATAAACGGATCTCCTGGTGTCAGCACTGCCTGCAACAAAGAACCCTGCCCTTGCCGATAATAATCAGCAGGGCTAGTCAAAGCTAAATCAGCAAAACAAGAAAAATCGGCATCAGCAGTATATAGCAAATTATCAATCCCTGCTGAGTGATTTAGCTGTTTGCGTGCTTCTGCATCTTGCAGTTCTGTTACCCAACCATCAAATCGTAGCTGCACCGTTGCCACAGGAACTGCATCCAACTTGTAAATATTGTCAAATTCTGTCCACTTACGCCATTGTTGAGGCAAGAGGCGCTGAATTCCCGGCACATCACAGGCAGCTACATACGCATCAGCAGTAATGTTTTCTTCTGTGTCACCATGAGCAATTACCAAACCAGTGACACGGGTTTGTTCTCCTTCCTCAGCAAATTGAACTTCTCGTACTCTCCGGCGAGTATAAATTTTTGTTCCTCTCGCTTCTAGATACTCCAAAATCGGTTTATGCAAGTATTCATAGGGTGAACCTTTAAGCATCCGCAGTTTTGATGCTTCTGTTCTTACAGCGAATAACTGAAAAATTGTCAGCATACAACGGGCGGATATGTTCTCGCAATCAATAAAACCCAAAGCATAGGCAATAGGGTTCCACATCCGCTTAATACTGCCATCACTACCACCGTGACTACGGAACCATTCAGCAAAGCTAACTTTGTCTAAGTTACGAATATTTTGCATCGCACCCTCAAAGTCTACCAAACCCCTGACAACTGGACTTGTAGAAAGTGCTATAGCGTTCTGCAACTTATCTAGCCATGAGAGTTGAGAGGTAGTAAAAAAGGCCTTTAAACCATTGAAAGGCGCACCCATAAAGAAACGAAAATCAAGCGCACCAATCTGTCCTCCCTTATTGATGAAGGTATGAATGTGTTCTTTAGGAAGCAGGTTTTCAAAGGCTCCCATCTTCTTCATCAATTTCAACAACTGATTGTAGTTGCCAAAGAAGACATGCAACCCCATTTCAATATGGTTGCCATCTTCATCTACCCAGCTGCTAACTTTTCCACCAACAAACGGACGGGACTCAAAAATCTGGACTTCACAGCCAGCATCAGCTAAATCTACAGCGGTTGCTAGCCCAGCCAGTCCCGCACCAATGATTGCAACGCGCATTCCGCCCTTCCTTTTCAATTTCTTTACAAATTGTAACTGGGTTGGTGTCGGAATTTGCTATTTGTATTCCATCCACAGTCCAAGGATTCAAAACACCCAGACAAATCAGTAAAAGAGTCAAATAAAGTAAAAAGTTGAAAGCAAAAACAAATTTTTCCTTTCTTCTTTTCTTCTTTGTTTCTTTTTCTTTGTACTCTTAATTTATTGTCTGCCTCCTTATCTGTTACTATCATTGGTGTCTTCAGCTACAGACAATCCTCGGATCAATTCCCGAATCACGTCAGTTGCTGGTCTACCAGTTTGCTGACAATACTTTTCCAATTTTTCGGCCTCCTGTGCTGCTAAATTCACAGTAATACGTTTTACAGCCCATTTCTTATTAGTCATTTGATTATGCTATTTGCTGTATATCAACATCATTGACAAAATGTTAGTGAGGATGAAAGAGATAAGAATATCAGAGTTTTTGTCAGGGAACAAGCAATCGTTGATGTAAAAAATTTGGTTTGCTTGAAGTATCCTTTATTTTCTAATAGAATCAAAAAACAAATGAATAAAGTGTTGTTGTGACAGAAACAATAGCGTATATTGGTTACTACACAACAGGAACCTGCTGAGGAATAATCAAGCTTGACCAAAAATTTTATAGCTTAGCAAAAATGATTGCTGCTAACTAAATAACTATTTGTTAGAGGATAGCAATATACAAGAAACTTAGCTACCTCTACAATATGAGTTCGCCAAATACTTTTGGTGAAAACATGTGCCACAAAACTTGTAAATAAGGCATCAAGGTATTAGCTTGTTGACTATTCAGATGCTGACATATTTCTTGCTGTAGTAAGTGGAGCATACAGCGAATAAGCTGCCATTCAACTTTTAATCTTGGGTAGAGCATTGCACACAATGGGAATAATTCTTGTTGAATTGCATTCACACTTCCCTCTAAGCTACAAACCCAAAGATAAACTTGGAACATTTCTACATCCCTGATACTGGAAACTCTGACTAGCGGTTCACTTAATAAACCAGACTGGGAATGATAATTAGGGTAAAGGTCAATAATCTTTTGGCAAATTTTATTAGCTATTTGTGTACTAATAGGTAAAAGTTTCTGCACTGCTGTTAAAACATGAGAATTATAGTCATGATCTGCTGCTGCATCATAAACTCGCTGTAATGGCATATATAAGTGGTCATCTATGACTTTTAAGTAACTGCCAAGTACAGTTTTTTCCAAAGGTGAAAGAGTTTGTAGTAAGCCAAGGTTAGTATAGTGAAACTGCATACTCACAAAGCCAATCACTCTGGGATCATGTTGTGTGTATTTCTGCCGTAGCAAACCAACATTTGTGCTAATGATTGTTGCCATTTGAGTAGAAACAAAATGTTGTGCTTGCATCTGCTGAATTCTTTCAGACAGTGAACTTTCTGTATTTGCTGGTGGGATTTGTGTAGATAAGTTGTGACTTGATTGTTGCTGGATGTATAGATGCAATGCTTGTTCGTATATCTCAAAAGAATCTGCTGTTATTTCCCAAGGATTGATTAATTTTGGATCAATACGATGCCTTTTGATTTCCTCTGACAACAATGCTTCTGTTTTGTTCCAAGCTTGTAAACTCACAGTACGCAGTGAATTCATTAGCTTTTGCACTGTTCTTTTTCGTCCTTCGGGAGATACTACTTTTTTGAAGTTTATAGCATCTTGCTTATGTTCATAGAAGTAGTTCAGTTCAACATTCTGTAAATACTTCTTTGCCCATTGTTGAGCTAAATATGAAACAGCAGATTGTTTTTCCAATTGTAGTAAACCCTCTGAATCATTATCTGGGTTTTCATTCATCTCCATATATTAATACTGTAAATATTGCCGTATAAACACCCTGTTTATTGATGTTCCTATTGTATATGTTTTCTAATTGAATTGGTTGCCTTTACTTAATCTTCACTGAATTTGTACTTAAGTTTAGATTTTTATTTTTGTGAAAATTTTAATAAGCAATAGTAAAAAAATTACATTTGATTGTGTTGTCATTATAAATATCTATAAAATTTCCAAAATACACATCATGTAAAAAGTGTATTTTTTTAAACTAAATTGAGCTTAGATAATATCAGCCCGTGGAATGTTTTGTAGTCGTTTATACTTCTTGTTTTGAGAATGGATTTATTTAATAGTTAGCGAGCAATATAAAATGTAAAATAAGTTACTTGTAACCTACGAATAAGTTATGTCAAAAATATTAGATGTTTACACAAAAACTTGCATATTACATAAATAAAAAAATCAAAAAAATTAATAATTTTCAAACTAGATAGTAAATTTTTTGTGAATTACCATTACCAAAAATTCATTTTTAATTTTTGCAATCTTTAAATAAAAAACTTCCCAAAAAGTAAGTAAAATAAAATTTACGAAAAAGTTTACAGATTGAACAATTAACAAATTCTGTCTTGAAAATGGGTGTAGGAGGAGTCAAATTTTCATGCCCTCTTGTGGGCATAATTGTCAGTGGAATCTTGCACTTGCCTAAAATCTTGCCCTCAAATAAATTTGGGGCTAAGAGCTTAAGTTAGCTTGTAGCTAACTATGACAATGGTTGTAAAGAGTTTTAACTCCTTTAAGGTTTGACCCAAAACTTTAGTTTCGGTCATGATCCAAGATAAGGGGACAAGGAGGACGACTTGGGGGAATTTATGTCAAGAATTTTGTGAAGAAATAATAGGTAATTGATCCATTACCAATTACCAATCACATTTAGATGTGATCTGACCACTAGCAGCGAATACCTCCGACACGCACTCGCGTTCGCTAATAGCAACAGATGAAAGAAACACAATCTTTCTCCTAAAGTCTCATACCCTATACCCCCTGTGTTTCTTCAGCGGTTGTTATTCAAATTGCAGTTGCGGCATTAGCTGGAGAGTGCCAATACCTAAGTCCTTGGGTGACAGCGATCGCGCCTCAAATAAAGCCATCATATCTCGTAACTGGGGATTACCACGAGCAGCACCAGTAAGTCCTTTGGCAATGATCAAACCGCAATAGCCTTTGGTATTTTTACAACGCTGATTCCATTTTTTTCTGGCTTCAACGTGAACAGGATCATCATCTAAGAACTCCCCAAATAAGAACAATTCGCCATTTTGAGTTTGCAGTAAACCCAGATCATAGCGATCGCCACCAAAAGGATCAGCACCAGGATTGAAGCAAATTGCTTTCAGACCTCCTGCTTTTTCTATATTTTCAATTACGGTTTTAGCCTTGGGGCGCGAAGTTTGAATTAGAATAACTGGCAGACCATCACCTACTGGCTGAATTTCTCCTGCTGGATGGTAATTAACTCCTTGACGTAAGTACTCCAACATCTCCCAAGACACTACACCCAAGCTGAGAAAAGAGTCTTCCGGGATTAAGTCATCTCGCAATGACCTAAACATGGGTGTAGGTTCAGATTCTATCTCCTCCTCGTCTTCTTCATCCTCATAGCCAGCCATTTCCTCTAACTCTGCTGCCAATTCCGGCATACTAGAGACAGTTATAGCTACTGATTTTGTCTGTTCATCACAAGAATCAGGTAAAGAAATGCGGTAGCGACGACTCAAAGTTGGAAAAGAATCGCTCCCCAAATGACGACGATGATCGCGAATAAAACGGTTAAGGCTTTCTAGGGCAACGTATACTATCAGTGCTTCTTCATCGTATAAAACCGAGCGTAGTCCCTCGAGAGGATGAATATTACCAAAGGTGGGTTCAATTTCTGATAGTGGCAGTTTCGCTAAATCCTCAAATTCTTCCTCTTCGTCTGTTTCGTCAACATGTTCAAAAGTCAGAAATAGACAATCTTGCTTGAGGAAAGCTTCTTCTAAATGTCCTTGGGATTTGTCTTCTCTTAAAATTGTGGCCCGAAAATGCTTGAGTGAATCTTCTGAACGATACAACAGTACTCCATACTCCATACCCAGCATCCCCATCATTGAGGCGTAGAGTGTACCAACATCCCATTTATTGATCTCGATTGATAAAATCTGCTGTTCTTCTAATAATTCCCAAGGAGCAGCTTGCCAAATTGCTAATGCTTTTTCTCGCAAAGCCTTGGCATACTGTGGAGGTAATTCGGGAACTTGAGAGTCGAGAATTTCGGCAAACCCACGAAATAGCTCATCAATTAGAGGTAACTCAGATGAATAATCAATAGCAATATCTAAATCTTGCAGGACTCCACGTAAGTAAAATTGTATTTCCCTGTCTCTGACGACAATTCTTTGGGGACGAGCAGGTTTAGCAGGACTGTGGGGATTCTCCATTGCTCGCATCAAAGTGCGAACAATTGCTTCTGGCCCACTTTCTGGAGGTACTACGTCCATTCCCCGCACAATGCCTTGTGTACCATCCACCCAAAGAATACATTCGCCCTTTGTTTCGGAGTCTGAGTGCTGGGTTGGTGATGACAATGGACGGCGATCGCCCTCCCATACAGAAGGAATTTGAGTTAATTTCCGTAAACGACGGCTGGTAGAGCGATTAAAACTTGTCATAGAGTAAGTGAATCAAAACAAGGGATTTGTAAATACACTTTTGAGTCAGGGCTAGTCTCCAATGAAAACTCCCTTGGCTGTTGAATTAAGAGTAATCGTAACTGTGGGCTGCCAAAGGCTAAAACTCCAAAAATAGCGAATCTCTAAAACACATTGAATCTCTCAATTCTAGAATAAAAATCTTTGCGTGCTTTTGACGGAGTATTTACAATTTGGCAACCTAGAACATCAATATCGTTAAAATGGATAAAAAAGCTTTTATAGACGCGTGGTCGGAAGGCGTCTGTGAAAATTTTCGGGGCTACCCAGTGACAAAACTTTTGGGTTAAAGGTTCCCGCTTTGCTTGTCTATGGTAATCGATAACCACATAAGGAGTTAAAAAAGCAGATGACACAGGCAACTCAGTCTTCACAACGGGGAATTCAGTTAAGCGAAGCAGCATTGCGGCAAGTGAAATTATTGCAGGAAAAACAAGGCGGCAAAGACTTGTGTTTGCGGGTAGGAGTACGTCAAGGGGGTTGCTCTGGAATGTCTTACTTGATGGACTTTGAAGACCCTAGTAAGATTACCGCAAATGACGATATTTTTGATTATGACGGCTTCAAAATAGTTTGCGATCGCAAGAGCCTATTATATCTCTATGGCTTAATGCTTGATTATAGCGATGCCATGATTGGTGGAGGCTTTCAATTCACCAACCCTAACGCCAGCCAAACTTGCGGATGTGGTAAGTCATTTGGTGTTTAGTCAAGTGTCAAGTGCCCATTGTCAAGTGTTCACAGTTGTAAAAACGCTTCAAACAGCGCCTCTATACATTTAGTTTATTGACCATTGACAATTGACCATTGACCAATTCACTATGACTCAAACAGTTGAATCCTTGTTTGATACAGGTTTAGAACGCTATAAAGCTGGGGAATCACCAGAGACTTTGATTCCTGTTTTTAAAGAGGTTTGCGATCGCGCTCCTAAAAGTAGTGCTGCTTGGACTTGTTTAGCGTGGCTGTATCTTTTGGATAATAAACCCAACTCTGCTTTCAAGGCTGCACAAAAAGCAGTAAAGTTAAATCCACAAGATCCACAGGCAAGAGTAAATCTCGCTGTTGCCATGTTGGAAACAAATCAAAAAGGCTTACGCCAACATATTGATGCTGCTAATCAATTATTGACCCTTAGCCCCGAATGGCAACAGGAAATCAAAGACAGCATTGAAGATGGTTTTAAGAGAAAACCGGATTGGCAGAGTTTGGCAAAAGTCAAAAATTGGTTATTTGAAAATTAGGAGTATTGTTGTTTGTTGGCTGTTGATTGTTGGTTGTTCCAAACAATAAACAACCAACAACTACCAACATTATTCATTTTGAGCTTATGAAAGAGAAATTTTTAAGTTGGCTTAACCTAATTTTAGTAGTCGATGTCTTTCTTGTTCTGTTTGCTTTTGGGTGGTTAGCGATCGCAGTGATTGGGAAAGCATCAGGAGTACCCTTAGGCTTAGATTTATGGTACAAACTCTGGCAACCCGTTTTTAACCCAGCAATTGGCATTCTGATGGGTGGTGCAATTCTCAGTGGTATCATCAATTGGATTTCTAGGAAATTCCAATCTAGTTAGTTGTTAGTTGTTAGTTGTTAGGGAATTATCCCGAAACAACAATCAACAATCAACAATCAACAATCAACCATCAACCATTAACTATTTCAAAATTGTTTCTAGAGCTGGTTGTAAATCAGGATATTGAAATTCAAATCCACTTTCAAGGGTGCGTTTAGGAAGAACTTGTTGTCCCTCTAAAACTACTACAGCTCCCTCTCCCAGAAGAGCTTCAATTGCAAAGTCGGGAACAGGTAACCAAGAAGGACGATGCATGACTTTGCCCATAGTCGTAGATAGTTCTGACATGCGGACAGGATGAGGAGCTGTAGCATTATATACACCAGACATCTCTGGTTTAGTTAAAGCTTGGATAATCAAGTTAACTAAATCATCAATATGAATCCAGGAAAACCATTGTTTGCCGCTACCAATAGGCCCGCCAGCAAACAGCTTGAAAGGTGTAATCATTTTACCCAAGGCTCCACCCAGACCTAAAACAATACCGAATCGGAGAATTACTAATCTAACACCCGCTTGTGTCACTTTTGTTGCTTCCGCTTCCCAAGCTTGACAAACTTGGGCGAGAAAATCATTACCAGATGGACTTGTTTCGTCGAAAGTAGCAGTTTCGCTAGTGCCGTAGTAACCTATAGCAGAAGCGTTAACTAGAACACTAGGTTGAGGATCAGCCTTAGCTATTGCCTCCACTATTTTTTGAGTCGTCAGTTTACGGCTGTTGAGAATTTCTTGTTTTCGTTCTGGTGTCCACCGTCCTTCACCTATGGGTTCGCCAGTCAAATTAACAACACCATCGCAAGAAGCGATCGCTTCTTGCCAAGTACCAGATACAGTCGGCGTATAAGCAACAATTTCTACGTTAGAGAAAGCTTTCTTGGGAAAAACCTTTTGAGCATGGGCGATGTTACGAGTTAATACCAATACCCGATGACCATCTTTGTGAAGCTGTTCTACCAAGCGACTACCGACAAATCCTGTTGCACCGCTTATTGCTACTTTCATAAGTTAACCTCTATCAAATCTTATATTAAAGTTTTTTATTGCACATGGAAATAGAAGTTGGCAGCTAGTGGCCTGTGTCATTAATGATGAGAGGTTGGTAGTGAGCAAGTTATCGCTCAATTTTCACGAACTTTCACGATTTATCAAAATTAGTGACATGAACTACTAGTATCAAGCACTTCCTTAATGAATCTATAACTACTTGTGTTTAAGAGGGTTCGATATTATAGGATGGACTGAGTGTTACAAGCCTTGGGTCTATTATGGCTCGCTATACCTGTTCGTTCATTCTTTCTATTCCCATTCACCATCTCCAGCCTCTACTTGTAGAACTGCTACAAGACTGCAACTTGGATGTGCAGTACTCTACATTGGATTACATCATGGCGCGTGAGATTGTCGGTACTGTTTCCTACTCAAAAATGGTGACAGTAGAAATATTTATTGATAAAAGCACAGCCACCGAAACAGAAACTCGAATGAGCATTGTGATTAAAAACCAAGAACTGCCACTCCAGCTAGATAATCATTGTCGGCAGGTGTTTGAATATATCAAGCAGGCAATTGAAGAAAGCCGCCATTGGCATCTGATTGAAAGCTTAGCAGGATAAGATACAAATGCTTACAGCAAGGGCGTCTGCTAAAGCTAGCTTTGTGCCAATCTAGCTTAGAGCATAACGCCACAGAAAATATTACCAATGCACTTTTTAGTCTTCTAAATCGTCGGTCATACCGGGGTTGATAAGTGTAATGTCATATTCACTAACATCAGCCTGACCAGGGGGCATTGTATCACGTTTTAACAGGTAATAAATGGCACGTACCTGCGGCCCAAAAACAACTTCATCTTCATTTTTAAGGTCATGGGCTGCGAGTTTGCGCCCATTAATCATCAGACCATTAGAACTGGGCTTGCCTTTAGCGTCACCATCAACAATTCGATAATAATAACTTTTGCTATTATCATCTCTGGGCAACCTTACTAAGGTAGCGTGACGACGTGAGACAAATTGTGAGACTAAACGGATATCACATTCTCGGTCTCGACCAATGGAATAAATAGGACGCTCTAGAGTGAATTCCTTACGTCCTTGATCGTCTTCCACGATCAGTATATGGCTTTCATGGTTTTCTGCTGCCATTGACAAATCGTTACTAAAATCAGTTGAAGTCTTATGAATTAAGAATTGTTTAGAATTGTTTTCTGCCATTTTCTAAACCAGAGTCTCTAGTACTGCATAGTTACGACTAAGAGTAAAACAGTACAGTATAGTTTTACTCTTAATATCTACAGTGGCATCTACTGGCGCTCTGGGAAAAGAGTCAATGACTTTGTGAGATTTTTTAAACAGTGGCTTATCGATTTAGTTTAACCTGAGACAGACAGAACAGATATTCTATTCACTCTTTTGAAATATATCAGAGCAAATATTCTACCAGTATAGTATGGCAAAAATAACTACACAGATAAAATAAGCTAAAAAGCTTGATTTGCAAGCTTCGTAGCTTTCTGCCTTCTTGTATTAACTACGAGAAAACCGCCGCAGCATTAGGGAATTGGTAACAACACTAACCGAGCTAAAAGCCATTAGAGCCGCAGCGCCAGCAGGACTAAGAACAAAATGTAGACTGGGCAATAATATACCAGCTGCCAAAGGAATTCCTAGCGTGTTGTAGGCAAAAGCCCAAAATAAATTTTGGCGAATTTTGTTGAAAGTGGCACGACTGAGTTGAATTGATGTGACTACATCGCTTAAACAGTTCCGCATCAAAACAATATCAGCTGTTTCAATCGCTACATCTGTAGCTGTGTGTAAGGCAATACCAATATCGGCTTGAGACAAAGCCGGAGCATCGTTGATGCCATCTCCTACCATTGCGACTACAGACTTGGGATCGGCACTTGTTTCTATTTCTCTGTTTTGAAGAGATTGTATTACCTCTGCTTTCTTGGCTGGAGGTACAGCCGCCATGACATCGGCAGTATCTAATCCTAGCTGGTTAGCTATAGCGAAAGCTGCTGTTGGCGTATCACCACTGAGGAGCATAACTCGCAGTCCCATATGACGCAACTTGTCTACAGCTGCTTTCGCATCTGGTCTGAGGGTATCTTGAATAGCAATGAGTCCCGCAACTGTTCCTGCAATTGCCATTAACACAACAGTTTTACCATCCTCTGCTAATTTCTGTACCTGCTTGTGTACATTGTCATCAATGACGATTCCGTGCCAACTCAACCAATCGCAATTTCCTAATAGTACTAAATTGCCTTCAACTACAGCAGAAACACCAAGTCCCGGTTCTGTGTGAAAGTCAGTAGCTGGTAGAATAGTTAACTGTTGCTGCTGTGCTTGATTCTGAATTGCTGTCGCCAGAGGATGACAAGTACCCCTTTCTACGGCGGCGGCGAGTTGTAATAAGTATTGGGGATTAGGGATTGGGGATTGGTGATCGGGAGGAGACGCAGAGAATCTATCAAAATTATTTTCCATGTCCCCACCTTTGGCTTGTCCCTCCAGCACAACACAATCTGTAACTGTAGGATTACCACTAGTCAGCGTGCCTGTTTTATCAAAAACTATGGTATCCAACTGATGGACTTTTTCTAAAACATCACCGCCTTTGATTAATAGACCTCGTTCAGCAGCGATCGCAGTTCCTACGAGAATCGCTGTGGGTGTGGCTAGTCCTAAAGCGCAGGGACAAGCTACCACCATGACTGCAATGGCTAACTTTAAGCTTACCAACAACGGAGAGTGATGAGTAGGTATCGGTACACCATAATAGTGGTGGGCCATATTCATGCCAGCCCAGATGGTAACATCGTGCCAAACATGAGTGCCAATAAAGTACCAAAACAAAAATGTCAACACAGCTGCTGCTAGTACACCGTAGGTAAAGTATCCTGCGACTGTATCTGCTAATTTCTGTACGGGTGCTTTTCTAATTTGTGCCGCTTCCACTAGAGCAACAATTTGTGCCAAAGTGGTATCGTTGCCAGTGCGAGTCGCTTCAATTGCGATCGCTCCGGATTGGTTGAGTGTTCCAGCTGTGACCGTATCTCCTCTTTGCTTGAGTACTGGTACAGCTTCTCCAGTCAGCATTGACTCATCAATGGTTGTTTGACCATCGATCACTACACCATCTACTGGTATTTTGTCTCCTGGGAGAACTTGTAACCATTCGCCTACACGTACTTGTTCGGCAGGAATTTCGATCACCTCGGTAAGAGAAGGTTGTAAAGATGCACCATCTCTGGTCTCTACACTCCGTTTCGGGATCAATCTTGCTAACTGGGGCTGGAGGTCAAGCAAGTTTTTAAAGGCAGCGGTAACTCGACCTCTGGCTTGTTTTTCTAATGTTCGTCCCAATAAGATAAAGCCCAACATCATTACAGGCTCATCAAAGAAGCACTCCCAGCCAAGCTGGGGAAACAGCAGAGCAACCAAACTAGCTGTGTAGGCAATCAGTGTTCCCAAGCCGACAAGAGTATTCATATTGGGTGCTAGCCGTCGCCAGCTCACCCAGCCATCTATCAAAATCGAACGGCCAGGAATTAGTAGCGCTATCGTTGCTAATCCACAGTGAAACCAGATGTTATGCAAAACAGGCAGTACAAAGCCACCACTATTGCCAAAATGTCCGATTCCTGACAACAGCAGCAGCAATGCTGCAATAATCAACTGCCTACGTGCAGACTGAATCTCTCGGCGCTGTCGTTCTGCTGGGTCAGATTTGCCTTGGTTTTTATCCGCGACTTTCCCACTTGCTTGCCTGGGTTGAGACGGAAATCCAGCCGCCGTCAATTGCTGTGCTAGTGCATCTGCGTCTACCACACTAGTTTCTAACTCTACGACAGCAATCTCTGTTGCCAGATTGACACTGGCGCTCTTCACTCCAGGATATTGAAACAGTTGGCGCTCTACAGCCTTTACACAGCCACCACATTTCATACCCCCCACATCTAAGATGATTTTCTCTGTTGTCGGAGTTGGTTCTGGGGAAAGGTTAGTTTTTGGGACAAGTTGCATGGAATAGTGTTTAATTTTGTTACGAACCTAGAAGTACGCTAAGACGTACCTCTATTTCGAGAGTAGGCGAAATTCGCAACAATGACAGAATGTCAATAATATGAAGTTTTGTTAAGTAGAGGAGGCAGTGCGTTGCGGGGGTCTCCCTCCAACCTCACTACTGTGACGACCCCAAAGCAAAGCGTTGTAGTACCTGCCGTGCGTACAGCCGTACACCCCTCAATATGTATCAGGATTTTTGTGAAAAGGTATCAGTCGACTCTCTACGATTCCAGCGCAGATATGTAGAATAGATGATGACAAATAACTGTGTTGGCATCAAAGCTACCTGACTTCTTAAAAAAGGATTGATCTCTAAATGGGATAAGGTAGTAAAATATACCAATCCCAACAAAGCAAAAAACACTAAAGATATATACTTACGCTTGAAAATTAACATATTGGTAGAAGGGAGAAGGCAGAGGGGGTGTGAGGGGATGGAAGATGGGGCAGTGAGTGAGGATTAAAGACTATTAACCACTAACTACTAACCATCAACAAACAAGCAACTAAAACCAGCCTTGTTTGTTAACAAAGTAGGTATCAACAAATTGGTTATAGGATTTGTTTAGGTAGATCATTCCTTCTATCAAACCCACAAGCTGCATAATGAATAGGGTTAAACCGTAAGTAAAATAACCTCCCACTAAAGAAATCATGAGCATGATAAATCCTTCTGTGGTATAACCCAGAACAAACTTATGAATTCCAAGACCTCCTAGCATAATGCCACTATACCCAGCTAATAGTTGTTTAGTGGCATGACTGGGGTTGAGTTTTGCCATATGAGTACTACTCCTTTATTAGTAATGTATAAAATTGAAATTCTATATTTTTAACAAGAAGTAAATCTACTGACTATCCTGTTTACATTATTTTACTTTTTATTCAGTATAAATACTGAATAAATAAATATGTTGAACTGACGTTACTTGCGAGGTCAAGTAACGCTATTTTTTGAAGATATAGTGTTCAGAAATTGTCTGAAACTAGATATCTCCAGAAAACTATTTTGAATAAAAATAAAAACCGCTACATAGATAGTATTGAATTCTAAGCCAGAAACCTCTGTGTTACAGGATCAATGGCAAACACATTGTGTCATAATACTTTATACACATCCGACAGTATCATTTCCGGATTTTTTATTGTCACGGTAAATAATTAAAGATACTGACTTAGAGTAAATTAGACACCTTATTTCAGCGGCTTTTTACAGATGGTTTTCTAAGTTTAGCCAGGCAAATAGCTACAAACTAAATTCTGTAAATTTTCCGTAATCATTTAATTGAAAACGGAAATGTAAAAGTTAATATTCCTGGACAGAAACTGTCAATAAGCAATAGTCATCCATTAATGGCTAATTTGTTATTTATTTAACTAAATTGCTTGAGTTTTTATTAGCTATGTATTTTCTCTCAAGCTAGCATTTTTTTATCCTGAATATCAACATACTGTTGGTAGATTTTTGTGACGAAGGGGATTAGGGATCAGGGATTGGGCATTGGTGTTTCTTTTCTCCTGTTTCCCTATTCCCCGATCCCCGGTTCCTTTAATTACTGCCACTACCAAGGATAAATAAGCTAAGTAGAGTGCCACTGTTCCAGAGGCTGTGGAGGAGCATGGGGGCAAGGAGATTACGCGATCGCGTGTAAACTACCCCCAAGACAATTCCCAAGGCGAATAGTGGTAAAACTTCCGATAAACTCAAATGAGCGATCGCGAACAAAAAGCTACTGGCGATAATTGCCCACCATACGGACATATAACGAGTCAGAGAAGGTAACAGAAAACCCCGAAATAGGAATTCTTCAAACAAAGGAGCAGCGATCGCAGCAGTCAAGAAAAATATACCCAAAGCCAGAGAATCTTGACTTTCCAAGGCTAACTGCAACAGAGGATTACTACCACCTTGTCCTTGCCATATTTGTTGATTAATCAAAGATACCACAACTACCACAGGCAAAGCCGCA
Source organism: Fischerella thermalis PCC 7521 (assembly GCF_000317225.1). GTDB lineage: Bacteria > Cyanobacteriota > Cyanobacteriia > Cyanobacteriales > Nostocaceae > Fischerella > Fischerella thermalis. The sequence goes on along the minus strand of NZ_AJLL01000033.1, from coordinate 51,249 downwards.
CAGTAACCACCAAATCCCCACAAAAACCACTTACCCCGTAAATTGAAGCGAAACCAGCCAGAGTCTAGTGGTAAAAAACGTTTAATAGATAAATACAGTACAGATATAGCACCCGATGCCACTAATATGTAACTTAAGAATACATAGAATGCTTGCAGGCGTAGATTTTGGGCAGGACGGGGGATAGGAAGTAGGGATAAAATTATGGGGATCAATACTTGTCCCATAAAGAAAAAGCCGACGACAAATACTTGCAAAATCGTTTCACCATCCCAAGGTACTGACCAACCCGTATCAGCATTTTGTCCCAATAAACTAGCTTTACCTTTAACAACACGTTGACCAATTAGAAAAATCAGCAATCCTACACCCACAAAAGCTCCCAGTGCTGGAATAGTACCAATAATCGCCAATTTCACAAAAGCTTGTTCCGCAGCTTCTTGTTGTGCTGTTTTAAGGTTGGCTAGAGCTTCTTGACGTTGTTGGAGTTGGTAGAGTTGAGTCAAAGCAGTATAACGAAACCAACCATCTAAATTATCTTGAATCAGTTGTTGAGCATTGGGAAGCAAACGAGGCGGACTACTCCACATTCCACTCAACGCCGTAGCAGTTTCGCGTAACTCCGGTTTTATTTGGGAATTTTGCTGTAATTGCTGCCAAGTTTTCAAGGCTGTATCTGTTTGTTTTTGCTGTGCTTGTAACATTCCCAAGCGCAAATCGATCTCAGCAATTGATTTTTGCAGTTGCTCAATTGTTTTTTGTAATTGTTTTTGCTGTATTGAACGAGAAGTATTAGTTGCAGGAGGAATTTCTGGTTGGGGTTTAGGAGTTGTGGGAGTTGTGACAGGTTCGGAACTTAAGTTTGCCAGCAGTTTTCTAGCTTTTTCTAAATTAATTTCAACCGATTTCCGTGCTTCTTGATACTGCTTAGTGGCGGTTTCTAGGGGTTTTTCACCGATGATTGCTTCTTTGGCTGCTTGAAAATCATTATCCTTGCCATCTGAGATTTGCCACTGGGAAGCTTCCAAGACAATATTTGTCTGATAAAGTTCGAGGCGAATTTGGAACTGTGGTTCTTTCCAACTGTTGAGTAAAGACGAACCTGCAACAAAAATCGCTAATAACGTTAACAAAAATAAACCCAACCGCTTAGGTGTCATTTATTCTCCTCTTGACTCATACTGAGTTGCAATTAATTCGTGTTAACTGGGGAGGTACGGGGGATGGGAGCATCCATCACTACCCCATCAGTCTCTACGACTAAATACTACTTTTTTTATCAGCCATTTGGAGTGCTGCACCTAATGGGAATTTGCGATCGCTTTTTACTGTATGGTGGCTTGGTGGTAAAAAGTCATACTTTTTAAACCACGAAGACACTAAGACACAAAGGTTTATATATTACACTACTGCTAAAGATTTATCTTTTTCCCAGGTGAGTAATTGGTCAAGTTTTCCTAATTCTGTAAAAGTTCTAGGAGCTAGTAGACTATGCAGTAAATTAATAGACATTTTTGCTGGATAAACAAAGTCCGCCTACGCGGACTTAATTATAGTTTGAGGAGGTGTATTGCTCTCCGTCATTCATCACCAAACAAGCCGCTAAAAAAGTCAATTGTTTCTTTCAAGGCTTTGATGAATACATCAATTTCCTCACGGGTATTGTAGAAAGAGAGACTGGCGCGTGCGGTGGCAGGAATTTTGAGATAGCGGTGTAACGGTTGGGTACAGTGGTGTCCAGAACGGATGGCAATCCCTTCTGTATCTAATAATGTTGATAAGTCATTAGCATGAACTTCGGCGGCGGTGAATGCAGCTAAAGCAGCTCTACCTTCACCTTGAGCATTTGGTTTGGGCCCGTATATTCTAATTTGGGGTATTTTTTCTAATTGCTGGAATAGGTAAGCAGTTAATTCTGCTTCGTAGGTGTGGATTTTGTCCATGCCTATTTTAGTAAGATAGTCTACTGCTGCACCAAGGGCGATCGCTTCGCCAATGGCAGGTGTACCAGCTTCAAATTTATGTGGTAAATCTGCGTAGGTAGAATGGTCTAAAAACACCTCCGCAATCATCTCACCACCACCTAAAAATGGCGGCATAGCTTGCAGTAATTCCAGCTTGCCATACAAAATACCAATACCAGTGGGAGCGCACATTTTATGCCCAGAAGCCACTAACCAGTCGCAGCCAATTTGCTGCACATCAACGGGCATGTGGGGGACACTTTGGCAAGCATCAATTAATACTTTGGCTCCATATTTATGTGCGAGGGTGCAAATTTCTGCCACTGGGTTAATGCAACCCAAAGTGTTAGAAACATGTACCACCGACACCAATTTTGTTTTATCCGAAAGCAGCTTTTGGAAATGTTCCAAATCCAATGTTTCTTCTGGTGTCAATTCTACAAACTTCAGTACTGCACCCGTTTTAGCGGCGACAAACTGCCAAGGAACAATATTACTGTGGTGTTCCATCACCGACAGAATAATCTCGTCTCCTGGCTGCAAATTATTCATTCCCCAACTGTAAGCAACCAAATTGATCGCCTCAGTTGCATTGCGGGTAAAAACAATTTCCTGACGTGATGCAGCATTGACGAACGCAGTAACTTTATCTCTGGCTGCTTCGTAAGCCTCTGTAGCTTTAGCACTGAGGGTATGTACGCCACGATGGACATTAGCATTGTACTGCTCGTAGTAGTCTCGGAGAGTATCGAGTACGAACAGAGGTTTTTGGGATGTCGCAGCGTTGTCAAAGTACACTAAAGGTTTGCCGTTGACTTCCTGGTGTAAAATCGGGAAGTCAAGACGGACTTGATCAGCAAGGGTTCTTTCTTGGGTAAAAGTCATGTTTAAAAAGTCAAAAGGTATTGACTAAAATCTGTTGATGGTTTGCGTGAGTTTTTCACACAGGGAAGGAACTGGTATTTGGTGAATAATTTCCGCAGCAAAAGCATGAACTAATAAACTGCGCGCACTTTCTTCATCAATACCCCGACTTTGCAGGTAGAAGATTTCATCGTCTTCCAACTGACTTACAGTCGCACCGTGAGCGCATTTAACATTATCTGCGGTAATTTCTAGTTGGGGTTTGGTATCAACTCTGGCTTTAGATGATAGCAGCAAATTGCGATTCAATTGTGCCGCATCCGTTAACTGCGCTAGTTTAGGAACAAAAACTTTGCCATTGAACACCGCATGAGCGCGATCGCCTACGATAGTTTTGTGCAATTGCCGACTTGTACCATAAGGATAATTGAGAGCGATCGCACTGTGAGTATCCGCCAACTGATTACCACCGATCACCGTCAACCCATTCAAATTAGTTTCCGTTTGCTCACCAGTTTGCAAAATCTCTAAATTGTGGCGCGAAACCCTACCACCCAAACTAATCGCATTACAAGTATACCGACTGTAACGCCCTTGGGTCACAGCAGTCTTCCCAATATGAAAAGCCTCCCTACTATCCCACTCAACCCGCGTGTGATTTACCTGAGCATTATCTTCCAACCAAATCTCAGTCACCGCGTTACTCAAGTAAACCTCCTTGGCGTTCTTGGCGTCATGGCGGTTCCTATACTCTTCCACCAAACTCACCTGTGAACCACTTTCCGCCACCACCAAACAACGCGGCTGAGAAATGAACGGCTGATCACCAGCAGCAATAAACACCAAATGAATCGGTGTTTCTACCACCACATCCTTCGGAACCCAAACCACCGCCACATCATTAATACCAGCAGTATTCAGGGCCGTGAACACATCCAACGCTCCCTCAGCTCGTGCCAAATATTTCTGCACACCAAGCTGACTTGCAGCATCCAAATTGCTAACTACTACCCCCTTTGGTAACCCAGCTACCACCGATAACTCTGGTACATAGATACCATTCACAAACACCAAACGAGAGTTAGCAGCTTCCGGCAAAATATCTGGTTGTAGAGACTTTGCATGCAAGGTCTCTACATTAAATTTTACCTGCCGTAAAGCAGACAAATCAGTAAACCGCCATTCCTCATCCCGGGTAGTAGGTAAAACAGAATGACGCACCCAATTCGCTGCGCGATCGCGCACCTGTTGCAACCAACCCTCTGACTTTGATACAATCACCCGATTTAATAACTCAGTTAAATAAGCATCCCTATCTAACAAAGTTGCACTCAAACTAGCTGCACTTGAGTTAGGAATTGGACTGGGAGAAACTTGGATAGCCATTACACACCCACCTCAGCCGCAAATTCATCTAACAACCAGTCATAACCACGAGATTCTAACTCTAACGCCAACTCCTTACCACCAGACTTAATAATCCGTCCTTGTGCCATCACATGCACATAGTCCGGCACAATATAATTCAGCAGTCGCTGATAGTGAGTAATCATAATTGTGGCATTCTCAGGACTCGCCAATTGATTTACACCATTTGCCACAATTTTGAGGGCGTCAATATCCAAACCTGAATCTGTTTCATCCAGAATCGCCAGCTTAGGTTCCAGTAACGCCATTTGCAAAATCTCATTGCGCTTTTTCTCACCACCAGAGAAACCTTCATTCACACTCCGGTTGAGAAAAGCCGAGTCCATTTTCACGACTTCCAGCTTTTCCTCTATCAAGTCGTCAAAATCAAAAGCATCGATTTCTTCCAAACCCTGCGCCTTCCGCTTGGAATTGTACGCCACCCGCAAAAAATCTAAATTGCTGACCCCTGGAATCTCTAAAGGATACTGAAAAGCCAAAAATATCCCACTTCTGGCCCGTTCTTCCGGTTCCATTTCCAGCAAATTCTGTCCCTGGAAAATCACCTCACCGCCAGTCACTGCATACGCCGGATGTCCAGCCAACACCTTAGAAAAGGTACTTTTACCAGAACCATTCGGCCCCATAATTGCATGAATCTCACCCAAACGCACTTCCAGATTCACACCCTTGAGAATTGGTGTTCCATCAACTTCAGCCGTCAAGTCTCTTACCGACAGCACAACTTCGCTATTTTCAATAATCATGTTCTCTCTCTTTATATATTCTCTGCGCCCTCTGTAGTTTTTTTATTTCGACCACAGATGCACACCGATAAACACAGATGATTTATCTGTGTGCATTTGTGTTTATCTGTGTTCGATTTACCCAACACTACCTTCCAACTTCAAACTCAATAGCTTATCAGCTTCCACAGCAAATTCCATCGGCAGGTTATTAAACACATCTTTACAGAAGCCGCTAATCATCATCTTTAGCGCATCTTCTGTGGAAATACCTCGCTGTGCAAAGTAAAATAGCTGGTCTTCCCCAATCTTGGAAGTAGAAGCTTCATGCTCTACTTTAGCAGTATTGTTTTGTACCTGGATGTAAGGGAAAGTATTAGCATGGGCATTATCCCCAATCAACATGGAGTCGCACTGGGAGTAGTTTCTAGCTTTTTCTGCCTTCTGGTTAATTTTTACCAAACCCCGGTAACTGTTACTAGAATTACCAGCAGAGATACCTTTAGAAATAATTGTGCTGCGGGTATTTTTCCCAATGTGAATCATTTTTGTACCGGTATCGGCTTGCTGCATATTGTTAGTCAGCGCTACCGAATAAAATTCACCCACGGAGTTATCACCCACCAGTACGCAGCTAGGGTACTTCCAGGTAATGGCAGAACCAGTTTCTACTTGTGTCCAAGAAATTTTGGAATTAACACCTTGACATAAACCGCGCTTGGTGACGAAGTTGTAAATCCCGCCTCTGCCTTTTTCATCGCCGGCGTACCAGTTTTGGACGGTGGAGTATTTAATTTCGGCATTGTCAAGGGCAATAAGTTCGACAACCGCAGCATGTAGCTGGTTGCTGTCGTACATTGGTGCTGTACAGCCTTCGAGGTAGGAAACATAGCTGTCTTCTTCAGCGACAATTAATGTCCGCTCAAATTGCCCGGTTTCACCATTGTTAATCCGGAAGTAGGTGGACAGTTCCATCGGACATTTGACGCCTTTGGGAATGTAGACGAAGGAACCATCGCTAAATACCGCTGAATTGAGAGCAGCAAAATAGTTATCGGCAATGGGAACGACGCTACCCAGGTACTTCTTGACTAATTCTGGGTGTTCCTGTAATGCTTCGGAAATAGAGCAGAAGATCACCCCTTCTTTTGCCAGTTTTTCTTTGAAGGTGGTGGCGACGGAAACGCTATCAAAAATTGCGTCTACGGCGACGTTCGCCAGTCGCTTTTGTTCTGACAGAGGAATGCCCAACTTTTCAAAGGTTTCTAGAAGGGTAGGATCTACTTCTTCTAAGCTTTTCTTTTTGGCTTGTTGCTTGGGGGCTGAGTAGTAAATTATATTTTGATAGTCGATTGGTGGGTATTTAACGCTAGACCAAGTTGGTTCTGTCATTTTTTGCCACTGGCGATAAGCTCTGAGGCGAAACTCCAGCATGAATTCTGGCTCGTTTTTCTTGGCAGAGATCATGCGGATGATATCCTCGTTTAGTCCCCGAGGAATTGTGTCTGCCTCAATGTTGGTGACGAAGCCGTATTTGTAGGGTTGATTTACTAGGGTTTTAACAGTGGCACTCATGGATGATTTTCTCTTGTGTTCGCAACTCTATACTCTTTAAGGATGGAGAGGGATTTTTGACCAATTCCCAACTCGTGTTACCGAATGGTCACACGACTGTTACAATAAGGATAACTACTAAAACAACAGCTCTGTTGTTTAACACATCTTCATTTTACGCTAGATTAACAACAATATTGTTGTCAAAGTGAAATTTAATCATGATTTTTTGGGACGACGATGGTGACTACCCAGCAGTCCTCAACCAAGCAAGATATCCTAGAATATCTAGTAAAGCACGCTCAAGCTACGGCAGTTGAACTGGCCGCAGCTTTGGATATTAGCCCACAAGCGATTCGTCGCCATCTCAAGGATTTAGAGGCGGAAGATTTAATTGTGTATTCTTCGGTGCAGGCGGGAATCGGGCGACCGCAGCACGTTTATAAGTTAAGCAGTAAAGGACGCGATCGCTTACGAAGAGAAGCGGCTGATAGTTATGGAGAGTTTGCCGTTTCTTTGTTAGATACGGTAGCCCAAACGGTTGGACACGACCAAGTCAGCAGTATTTTAAGAAAACAGTGGGAGCGTAAAGCACAAGAATATCGCGATCGCCTGGGTAATGGCTCTTTACACCAAAGGGTAGAAACTCTGGTGGAACTCAGGAAAGCAGAGGGTTACATGGCGGAGTACCACCCCATAGACTCTAATGAGCCAGGAAGTGGCGATCGCTTTATTTTAATGGAGCATAACTGTGCTATTTCTAACCTTGCAGAGTCTTTCCCCAGTATTTGTGGGCATGAGTTAGAAATGTTTGCTGCTGTTTTACCAGACTGTACGGTAGAACGTACTCACTGGATTATTAATGGTGAGCATCGTTGTGGCTACTTAGTGCAAGCGAGAAAAGTCAGATCATAAGAAATATATATAGCTTTTCATATTTAGTGTATTTCAAAGATAATGGTCAATTGGTAATTTGTTTAACGGAAAACCAAATATCTTGTTAACTCTTAGTTAATGGTTATTGACTACTAAAAGAGTACCAATTACCAACTACTAAATGCCTATTTATGAATTCACTACCCCAACAACCATCAGAGCAATTTTTAACTTTAGAAGAGTCAGCAAAAGTAGATGCTGCTTTGTTGTCTTCCTCAGAAAAGTTTTTATCTCGATTGACTATTTCATCATTAAAACTCTTGAAGCATATCGCCCAAGAATACAGTGTTTCTATGGAAGATTTGACAACAGAGCAAGTAATCGCCTGGTTTGAAAAAGATGGCAAAATTAGGCGAGAACAAGGTGTAGAAGCTTCATACTTAAAATGGTAAATGGTTGATAGTTGTTTGCTGTTAGTTGTCTGTGTAACAACTAACAACTCTTAACTACCAACCATCAACTACTAATTACTAACTTTATGTGTAATTTGCTTGAGTGCGAGGACTACGAGCGCCGACAGCGGCTCCGATCATAGCAGCAATTAAACCTAGTAAAGAGCCGAATACAAACCACCATAACCCTGAGCGTAAATTTGCTGCAATTTCACGAGCTTGCTGGGCAGTAGGAGTGGTTTGTGGTACATTAACACCACCTTGCTGTTGCAACTGATTAATTACTTCTCCTGCATTAGAAGCTGCTACACCAAAAGCACCAGTTACACCGCTTGCTAGTAACCAAGAACTAACTGCTAAAGTTGTAGCCCAGAGAATTGCACCGTTGAGAAGGGCTGTATTACGATTCATAGGACCACAAGCGCGGGTTGTCACCCAACCACCCGTGAAAAGGGATATTAATAAGGCTATAGTTGACCAAATACCGACATTACCAGCAACATTAGGTGTTATTGTTCTTGGTCTACCAGAAGCTTCAATACTACCTGCTCCAAGGGCAGCAATTATAGCGCTTAAAATTAACTGAGTTGCTATGGCCACTAATAGACCAGAAATAATCGGTCCCCAACGGACGCGATCGTGGTAATCAACTACTGGTGCAACTGCAACAGGTTCATTAATAACTTCACCAGTAGGACGATTTACATAGGACATAAACTCATTTCTCCTGAATAAAATTTTAAGGTTTTTCTGCTATTTTGATAGTTATCTTCAAATTAAATTGCTATCTCTTGTTTTTAATATCTATCAATAGAAGGAGTTAATATGTCTACCTTGGGTATTAAGTTTATTTCACAGGTATATATATTATTATGTGAGATTTTTATTAAAATAAGTATCAACATGAGCCAGCCTCAGTTCCTAAATCTGTAAAAATAAATTTTTAAATATTAATAAATATATACGTTATTCAAATACGTAGCTGTTATGAATTATGCCTAATAGCAGGCAAAGAGCTGTTTGCTCTTTACATGCATATTTGCCACCTACTTAACGCATTTTCACAGCCGTGCCTGTAGCTGTGATTAATAGTAATACTCCCGACTGGTCAACATTGATTGTACCTGTATCAATTTCGATGCCAATTACTGCATCTGCACCTAAGCGCAAGGCTCGTTGTTCTAACTCTGCTAGTGCTTTCCGTTGACCTTCTTCAAATAAGCGCTCGTAGCTACCAGTACGTCCGCCAATGATATCCCGTAGACCAGCAAAAAAGTCTCGCAGAAAATTACTACCATAGACAATTTCTGCTGTCACAATACCCAAATATGACTGGATAACAGCTCCTTGGATCACATCAGTAGTAGTTAAAATCATAAGTCTACCTCACAAATATCAATATGTATTAGTATCTGATTTGATTAATGAACTTTCTTGCGTAAGCAGGTAATGTACCTAGCTTCACAATAATCAAATATAAATCCTATTTTAGGTATTCGTATCTTTATTAGATTGATTGCAAAAGTCAGAACAATTTAAATAAGGGCGTTGCATAAAATCGGGATGGATTCTTGAACCGCGTTAGACGCGAAGTGCGCGAAGAAGTTAGATTTTTTCGTTTACAACAATTCAAAAACATCCTACTTTCTCTGCAACACCTAAATAAGAAAGACTAAAAAAAGAAGATTTTTGTTCACCCTTTAAATCTTTATTTTTTTGCCAGAACACCCTATTATCTGCTTTGTGGGTTTAGCCCGTCATGGGTCAATAGTTAGAATTTTGAGTTGAAATTGAAAATTTTGTATTATTTATAACCAGTAATCAAAGTATTACTATGATTACCTGTCTCTCACTGGTAAATTTTTTAATCATCAAAGAAGATGCTGGAAATGAGCTATAAACCAGAAGGCAAAAAACGAGAGAGCTTTGAAATTTTTGGTAAAAAAGATGCATATGGAGTTTGCAAAATAGAATATTTTTGTTTTAATGGACAAGCAATCAGAGAAAATCTGTTCAATTGGCACAAACTTTCAGGTTGTTGGCTGTGTACAAAGGAACTTCATTTTTATTTAGTGTTCTGTTAATGGGAAGCATTGTGACAACAATGGCTTCAGTGACTCAGGCTCAGGTATTAGTAGTACAGCGTCAAAGTACTCAAGAAGTTAAAGAACTATTGGAACAAGGACGTAGATTAGTAGAGACAGGTGATTATGGTGGTGCGATCGCTGTCTACCAACAAGCAGCAAACCTAGAGCCAAAAAATGCTTCAATCTATTCTGGCATTGGTTATTTGTATGCTTTACAAGGAAATTTTTCCGCAGCTTTAACTGCTTACCGTCGGGCTGTGGCTCTTAACCCTAATAATAGTGATTATCAATATGCTTTGGGTTATATCAGTGGTAATTTAGGTAATAACAATGCAGCAAAAGAAGCCTATCGCAAAGCGATACAGTTAAACCGTGGGAACATCAATGCCTATATAGGTTTAGGTACTATTCTAGTGCGGTTAGGAGAATACACTAGTGCTCAATGGGCCTATGAGGAAGCTGTGCAACTTGCTCCCCGAAATCCCCAAGTTTATGAGTTACGGGGAACAATCTTAAAAAAACAAGGTAAATCCAAAGAAGCGATCGCTGTTTTGAAAAAAGCCCGTGATTTATATGAACAACAGGGTAAGTTTGACAGTGTGACGAGAATGGAAGCTACCTTACGGGAATTAGGGATGTGAAATTAATCTAACTGACGTCCAGTTAGTTCTACAAAAATATCTTCCAAGTTAGAGGGACGTACCATTATCCCTGTCTTGTCTTGTAGATTTTCTAAATAATTGTTTGCTTCACTCAAGGTGGGGAAAAACAGATATTCCCAACGATCTCCTACTTGTTTGATGACCAAGCCTTCACCATGAGTGGAGCGCAATTGTTGTAAAGTTCCTAAAGAAATTAACTTACCATTATCCATAATGCCGATGCGATCGCATAAATATTCCACCTCTTCCATATAATGGGTTGTTAGCAGCATAGTCATACCCTGCTTATTTAAATCTTTGATAATTTCCCAAAGACGCCGCCTGGTTTGGGGATCTAGTCCTACTGTTGGTTCATCTAAAAATAGAATTTGGGGTTGATGTAACAAAGCCCTAGCAATTTGTAATCGCCGCTTCATCCCTCCAGACAAAGTTTTTACTAGATCATTACGTTTTGTGGTAAGTTCCACGTAATCCAGCCATTGGTTAATCAGACGTTGGCGCTGTGGATTAGGAATGTGATGTAGCCTACCATGTAGTTCCATGTTTTCCCAGACAGTTAAATCACCATCTACACTGATTTGCTGTAACACTACACCTATACATTGCTTTACCTGCATTCTTTGGCGTATGACATCATAGCCACACACCTCAACGTTTCCTTGTGTAGGTTTGGTGAGGGTGGTCAACATCCGAATTGTGGTGGATTTACCAGCGCCATTTGGGCCAAGTAACCCAAACATTTCTCCAGCAGCAATGTCAAAAGAAAGATTATCGACTACGGGGACTTGATTGTAAATTTTGTAGACGTTTTCGAGAGAAACGGCAACGGTCATGGCTAACTTGGGGTGTTGCTGAGAGCGCGTAAAGTTTTATTAACACTATTCATAATTGTAGGGTCAGCAATGCCCACCTTACAAAATCTGGTCTAAGCATTTTCTCTATTGCTCATTACCTTTTGCTGTTTCCGCCTTAGTCTTGCTAGCGATCGCTCTTCATTTGGTGAGGTTGGCGAGTTTCTCAATTGGCTTGAAGAAGGCAGAACTTCCTGGGATCTGAGCTTCACAGAGGCAGATAGATGGCAGAAGGCTTTCTTCGGATGGAGATTCAAACCCCACCCTACCGTGACACGCAAGATTGGAAATGTGGTAAATTCCATCCCATCTGCCCTCTTTTTGTGCCTTTCCCTTTCCTTATTTCATTCTGGGATGAGTATTTTGCCCGTTCCAAAGTGTCAAGGAAGGTGTAGGTACACTTCTCGTCTGATAAGTATTTTTAACAGCCAGCCAATTACTAGCTATGGGCATTCGCCATCCAGTACCAAAAGCGCGATCTGTAATTTTTAATCCCGGCGGTGCTTGTCGCCGCTTGAATTCTGCCCTAGCTACCATTTTCATGACTTTTTCAACAACGGCTGGATCGTGTCCAGCACTGACAATCTGGGCGGGTGATTGGTGATCTTGAATCAGGCGTTGCAAAATGTCGTCGAGAATATCGTAGGGGGGTAGAGAATCCTGGTCAACTTGACCCGGTTTAAGTTCGGCGCTGGGGGCTTTGGTAAGGACGTTGTGGGGAATAATTTCGCCGTTGCGGTTTAACCAGCGACATAGTGCATAAACGCGGGTTTTGGGGACATCAGCTATGACTGCTAAACCACCATTCATATCACCGTAGAGAGTACAGTAGCCGACAGCCATTTCTGATTTATTGCCCGTTGAGAGGAGAAGATGACCAAATTTATTGGATATAGCCATCAATAAGTTACCCCGAATTCGGGATTGAATATTTTCTTCTGCTAGTCCAAATTCAGTCCCAGCAAACAAATCTGCAAAGGTTTTGTCATATGCTTGCATTAAATCCCCGATGGGTAAGATATGAGTTTTGATACCAAGATTTGCTGCCAATGCCAAGGCATCAGTGATGGAATGGTCAGAACTGTGGGGAGAAGGCATGAGAACACCGAGGACATTTTCTTTACCAAGGGCAGATGTGGCGATCGCAGCCACAAGAGAAGAATCAATCCCACCACTCAAACCCAAAACTACTTGACTAAAGCCACATTTACGGGTATAGTCCTTTAGTCCTAAAACTAAAGCTTGCCAAATTTCTTCTTCTTCGCAGTCATAGTTAGGTGCAATAAAGCCCAACTTGAAATCCCGTGCTTCTTGATCAAATTCAATGATTAATAAATCAGTGACAAACCCACGGGCCCGACAAATAACTTCACCCTGGCGGTTTAAAGCAAAACTTCTGCCATCAAAAATTAAATCATCGTTGCCGCCCACTTGATTAGCATAAATAATCGGTTGGCGAAAACGTACTGCACTGTGACTTAGCATTGCTTCCCGGAACCGTTCCTTGCTGAGGGTGTAAGGTGAAGCGGACAAATTCACAATTAAATCCACACCCAAAATTGCTAAGTCAGCAATTGGGTTAACAGTGTAACTACGTTTGCCCCAAAATTCTTCATCGTTCCACAAATCTTCGCAAACAGTGACGCCAATATTAATGTCATCCAAGGTGAAATAATTAGCTTGCAAACCTGGTTCAAAATAGCGGTGTTCGTCAAAGACATCATAGGTAGGTAAAAGCCGTTTGTGAAAAATTTGTTTTACTTTACCCGCTTCTAACCAAGCGATGCTATTGAATAAAGTTTTGCCGCCAGTGGTTTTGGCTTGAAAATTTTTGTCTACAGTTCCGACTAATACTGCTAACTTAGGTGGTAAGTCTCTAGCTAATTGTTGCAAAGTAATACCCATTGCCTCAATAAAACTAGGATTTAATAATAAATCCCGGGGAGGATAGCCACATAAGGACAATTCTGGTGTCAGCAATAAACGCGCACCTTTTGCTACTGCTTGTTGTGCAGCTTCAAGGATTTTTTGAGCATTTTTTGGTAAATCACCAATGATAGGATTAAGTTGAGCGATCGCGATTTTCATGATAGTCAATAGTCATTTGTCATTAATTATTAGTAGAGACGCGATGTTCCTCGCGTCTGTACAATAGTCATGAGTTTAGAAGTCAAGAATGAAACCTCCTGCCTCCTGCCTTCTGCAATTAAATAAACACTAAAGGCTTATCTTTAAAAGGGGCAAATGCTTCTGCATCAAATCGATATAAACTAGCTGGACGTCCTGCACCCCGTGATACTTTAATACCCGTATCGTATAAAAAACCTAACTTGAGTAGACGCGCCCGAAAATTAGAATAATCAGAAAAATTTTCTCCTAAAACAGTAGTGTACAACTGATATAAATCATTCAAAGTAAACGTTTCTGGCAAAACTTCAAAAGCTACCGGGCTATACTCTAATTTGTTTTTTAAACGTCTGTGTCCGTATGCCAAAATTTCATTATGGTCGAAGGCTAGCTGGGGCACTCGTTTGACTGGATACCAAGCTATACCAGCAACTTTGTCAGCAATTAATTCGGCTTCTTCAAATCGCACTAAGGCAAAGTAACTGACACTGAGATAACGCACCCCATAACTATCGCTTGCTTCTCTTGGGTCGCGACTGGGGCCGCCAAAAGTATACAATTGCTCTAAATAAAGATTTTTGACTTTGATTTTCTCTGCCAGAATGCGGTAAGCGGCGTCTTCTAACGATTCACCTCGACGTACTAAAGTACCCGGAAGACCCCAATAATTTAAAAAGGGTTCTTGTTGTCGCATTACTAATAGTACTAGCAGTCGGTTTTGGGCAGTATCTACTGAAAAAATTACATTGTCAACACCGACTTTGAAATCAGCCAAAGGTTGTTGGTTTAGCGTATCTGCAAGCTTTTTTTGGATGCGTCCTGGCATTTGTACAAATGCTGTTGATGAATGTAGTCAATTACAGGGGGCGTGAGAGCTTCGGGGTCTCCACTGTTACGATAAGCTGTAGAGGATACATCTGGAGCATGTAACTGGGCGATCGCTATTTTTGCTCCTAGATTTTCCACTGTTTGCAAAGTAGATTGATCTATTACATATCCCGGTCGTGGGACAACCAAAAGTTGGACTTGATGTAGTAAATCTTCTATCCGATACCAGTGTGGTAGTTGAGGGAGTAAATCTGAACCTATAACTAAAGTAAACTCTGTTTCTGTTCCCCAACGTTGCTTGGCTTTATCCAGAGTTTCCAGGGTTCTGAAACTACTGAGTTCTTGTTCCAAACTGATATTATGCTGTGGCGCATGTATCTCATCTATGAGTAGATGTAACATTGCTACCCTATGCTGCAAAGGTGTTTGATGGGATTTAAAGGGATTATCTGCTGCCCAAATAACTACACGATCATAATTTTGTGACAACCATTTGATAATCGCTTGATGTCCAGCAGTTGGTGGATCGGCACTAGTTCCAAATAAGGCAATTTTCATTTTTTGGTAATTGGTAATTGGTGATTGGCAATTGGTTGCTAACTACTAACTAATGCTGGTTTTTTCTTGGTTTCCTCGGTTAATTTATGTAATTTATCAGAGATTATCATTGTGACTGGTATAGGATTTTCTAATTGTCGAGTTTGTTGGGGTAAACTCGCTACAGAAGCGGTAGTACGCTGACGAATGGTTGCTAATGTTTCTGGTGGTTGTATCTGTTTACCTTTGTGCATAAATAGTTGCAATAAAGGTAATCCTTCCAAATGATTTTCATCTGCTAATCCCAAACAATCTGTTTTCAATTTTCCTTCTACAAAGGAACGGAAAACTTGTTTGCGTCCCGGATAAGTCATCTTACCACTCGATTCTTTCATTACCGGAATGCTATCAATTTCTACCAATTTATAGACTCCATTTACAGGTTTTCCTGTTACTAGTTGGGTTCCTACACCATAACTATCAATCTCAGCACCTGCATTTTTTAAGGAAAGAATTTCTTGCTCATCTAAGTCTCCACTAGCAACTATTGATACATCTGGTAGAAGCGATCGCACTTTTTTTGATAATGTGACCAAATCACCAGAGTCTAACCTCACCCCTCTCAATTTCATTTTTCCAGAGTTGACTTTAAGAGCTAATCGCTCGGCAGCAGCAATGGTATCGTAAGTATCAATTAACAAGGTTGCATTTGGGAAATACTGTTGAAATGCAGCAAAAGCTTGATCTTCGCTACCTTCAGTTGCTGTTAGTGCCATCACCAAAGCGTGTGCCATTGTACCACTTGGTTTCTCACCTAGTTGTAGCGCTGCTAAGACGTTTGATGTGGCATCAAATCCAGCCGCTAACGCTGCCCGTGCTGCCCACAGCGAAGCTTGGGGACTAAATGCCCTTCTAGTACCAAATTCCAGCAGATTTGCTTTTTCACCGGCTACATCACGCATTCTGGCAGCGCGTGTTGCAATCAATGTCTGGTAATTGAGGGTATTAAGTAAATAAGTTTCTACCAGTTGCGCTTGCCACAATGGTGCTTCTACCCGCAACAGTGGTTGATTAGCAAACACTGCTGTTCCTTCTGGTACAGCCCATACATCCCCGCTAAAATTTCCTGATTCTAGCAGTGACCAAAACTGTTTTGGTACATGAGCAAAAATTCCTGTGGATTGCAAAGCTTCTATATGGGCAGGAGTAAAGCGAAATTTTTCTAAATATTCCAGCGCTTGGGCTAGCCCCATTGCAATCAAATAGCCGAAACCTTCTGGTAATTTTCTGACAAATAACTCAAAGCTGGCTGTTCGTTGTTCTATACCTTCACCAGTGTAACAAGCTGCCATCGTCAACTGGTAAAGGTCTGTCAGTAGGCTGTAATCTTCTGCACGCGGAATTAATTCCTGGTTCAATATTCCTGGGTGATACGTCATGCGATCGCCTCCCTCCAAGGATGCTTCCTTATTTTATGGTATTTTTCACTATAAATATTGTCAATGTCTAGAAATACAACGTTTATAAAAGCCTATTTATAGTATTTTTACAAGGATAATTATATTTTTTTGTAAAAAATTAAACTATTATAATAGTTATATTCAATAATATCCAATTGAAAAATGATTACGACAAATGGAAACCTGGGCGTTGCATAATTTTGGGATGATAGCGGATAAAATCGCACCCCATCGATTTTGTAGAGACGTTGCACTGCAATATCTCTACTGCTTATCCAATAAATATTTCATCATCTAAAATCCAATTTAGGGTATAAGCTAGATGCTAAAAGCCTGTTATTTACAGTCAGACTTAAACTAGACAGTATCACTATTCCTGAAGCTAAACCTCTGCAAACATTTATCAAGTAAAATTGCCATAAATATCAATATGTTGAAGATAAAAGCAAATCAAAAATCCTGGAAGTAGAGTATAGATATTCCTATAAAACTAATAAAAAAGAGGGAGTCTAATTATTATGAGGGCTATCTCGAATCTCATCGCTAGTGTGACTCGCTATATTACAGAAGCTGCGGTACGGATATTTGGCCCTAATGACGATGCTTATCCCAATATTGGTGTCCAACCCTACACAGGAGATGTTTATTCTGAATAAGAAAAATTAATCAGTGATTGATAAAAAATCTCAGATGAGTCATTCAATTCAAAATCGGTGGATATAGATTGTTATTCACCGATTTTTTATATATTACTCCCAAAGATAAATAACCCGCTTGCAAACAAACCCATACAAGCGGGATAAATTTTATTAGTTTACAAAAAAATCTGTTAAAAAGCAACAACATTCCGATTCTTCTGTTTTATCTTAACAGTGTCAGAAACCTCAGGCTGTTCTGATGGATGTTTTAGCATCCCCCTGGTAACTGTAAAGCAGGGGAAACGGCAAAAACCCTGCACCACAAACTGACTTAGGGTAAAGGAAAAGAGATTGACAAAAGTCTTTAAACCTTTCCCATTGCATCTCCGCACACCGCAAACATTTAGTAAATTAATCGGTTGTGTTGACTATTTGTTCTTATTTTAATCCACGCGATCGCTCGCTACCCTGACGCCGTTCTCCTTTGGGAAGCGATAAACAGGACAAACAGCACAACTCCTGCGTCGATCATGCAACATATATTCTAGGGAAATCTTTTATATATGCTGCATACTTTTATTGTGAAATAAAACCTCGTACTTGTAGTCTAAAGTACAATTTTTTTTAAAAAACTTTTTATTTTGCAACCAAACGCTGCTCGTATTGTCGTTGATTAAATAACTTTTGTTCTGGTGTTAAAAGATCGTAATCTTTGATTGGTTGGCGCATATCCCATTGCCACTCTGCCAATACTAGTAAACTAATTGCCATGACAATTCCAGTAGCGCAAAATTGCCAACCACCACAAAATGGTAAAATAACAATACTGGTGAAGTGAATTATAGCCATCAGTAAAAAAGTATGCGATCGCACACTCCAAGCTGTCAATAAGTAGCCGAGAGCGCTTATTGTTAACCACAAAGGACACAAGTTTATCAAAACTGTACTCCAGCCATAGAAAATTCCCAAATCAGTCAGCGTAACACCTGCAATCATTAAGATTATCCAACCATATAACAGCCAACGCAACTTTTCTACACTTACCCAAAACCATGTCAAAATTATCATGCTCACACTACCGATAAGAGTGAGAACTGACCACCAAATAGCTTGTATATACCAGCTAACAGGTAAAAATTGTGCTGTGGTAAAAATACCAGCACAAATCAAACTCCAGAGGATAAATACTTGATCAATTCGGGTATAAAAACCTGACCAAAGATTAAACTTACCTAATTTCAAATTTAGGCGTAATAAACCTTGTAAATCTTGAATATCTAAATCTTCTTGTTTGTCACGCAGTAGTGGTTGAGATAAAGGCAAAAAAGTCATCCGAAATTTTCGCTGTCATAGTTTAGTAGTTATTACTCAGTTTAGTATGTATTTTTGTAAAGTTTTCACAAATAGCGAAATTATTTTGAGATGTCAGTTCACTAGGAACAATTTTCACAACAACATTTAGTGATAATCATTTCCTAGACCAAAAACTCGGTCTTGAGAACAGGACGGAATCTCAAACAAGCCATTAGTTGGCAGTAAACAAGAACTGCGTGAACCACCAAGCATAAACAATAAACCTTCCAACCTGATAGGTGAGGAGTAAATCAAGGATTGAGAAAGGTTTAGCAAAAAACAAACTATTAGGAGTGTAAAATAATGTTTTGGAAGTTCGTAGTCAGTACTTTAGTATTGCCTATTAGCTTGGGATTAGAAGTTGCCGCAGCACACACCTTGTCCTCTACCCAAGTACCCATCATTTCACAGCAAGAAATTGGGGCAACAGAACCAGAACAAACGAGACACAACCAAGATTACAAAATTAGCCAACGACACAGACACTATCGCTACAGAAGAACGCGCCACTACAGACAAAATCCTCATCATAGACGCCGTTATAATAATAGGCATCGTTACTACAGACGGTATCACTATAGACCTCATTATCAAAGAGTTTATAACTATCATCCGAGAGTACGCTACCGCAGAATCTATCGTCACGGCGTCAATTTTCCGCAACAAAACTATTACTACCGTAGATACTACTATCATAGGTAATTGGTAATGGGTAATTGGTAATTGCTTACCAGACAGCAATCAACCACTTATAAACTTAGTTAACACAAAAGCCAGGGCAGCACTACCTAATGGAACTGTCAAATTGTCAATACCGACAAAAGAAATAGTTTCTAACCCAGTAGCTGCTAAAGCCACTACCACAGATATAGCCCAAACTTGCCAAGAGTTGCCTTGTACACTCATCAAAATCAAACTGCAAATCAGAAAACTGACAATAGCCATTGTCAAAGAACCTTCCCAGCTTTTTTGTCCTCCAAAAAGGTAATATTTATGTTTACCAAATCGCTGTCCTACCAGGGCAGCTAGTCCATCACCCCAAGACATAATTAAAATTCCTAATGCTGCATAATGGGGTTGTTGCAGATACCAAAACCAAGCTACCAAAACACCAATACTTATAGAATAAAAAAAAGTCCCAAAGCTCAGCCTTCCCACGCTATTAATACCAGGGAGAATAGGAAAGCTATAGGACAATAAAGTAACAGCACTCGCTAAAATTGAGGCTGTAATACCTGCGATCGCTGGAATGTGCAGCCACCAAGCTAGCAAAATTACATTACCAGTTCCTATATGTACTATCTTCCGCACAATTTCTGAGTCTGCTTGAGCAAAACGACTAACCCCCCACGCGGTTAACATCACGAGGGACAACCAAACTGCAACGCTAGCAAGTTGCAGTCCGAAAGGAGGAATTAACTCTAAACCGGAAAACAAACTTAACAACAGCAAAGATTTAAATAAAAAATTTTGACCTTTGTTACCAATTTATTAGAAAAATGTGATTTTGATGAAACTATTATTAATCTGGCTGATTCGGTTCTACCGAATGTTTATTTCACCGTTATTTCTTCCTACCTGTCGCTTTCAGCCTACCTGTTCTATGTATGCCATCCAAGCCATAGAAAGATTTGGACCATTACGCGGTTCTTGGTTAGCAGTTCGACGCATTCTACGTTGTCATCCATTTCATCGAGGTGGTTATGATCCTGTACCAGAGGTGGAAGAGTAGGTGATGGGCAGGTGGAGAGGTGGGGAGAAAACAATTCAAAATTCACGCAATAGGAAGAGAGTAGGGGGTGTGAGGAGTGTGAGGAGTGTGAGGAGTGTGAGGAGTAGTAAGCAATCAACTACTAACTACTAACTATTAACCCTTGACAATTTGCCAATTACCAAATGTATTAATTTTTTTGTCGATCACTATACAATATTCTTGATATTTGGTATCACACATTAACACCCTCACTTAGGAGTCGCCTGTGAGTATCTCAAAGTAACTCACAGGATTTCTCATATAGGAATTCAGTTTGATTTATGAACTTAATGATGAAGAGGAGAAGTGGGAAATATCTAGGCGTTGCAGAGAAAGCGGGATGATTTTATTTTCTCTTTTAATTGAAAAACTCAATTCTTGGCATTCTTGGCATCTACCCTGCGGGAAGCCGCTACGCGTCTACATCCCCATTTTATGCAACGCCGAAATATCTAAACGTACTGGGTTTTTTCAAAAATAGAATGTCAGTTCTATCATTCAGTTCTATATATAGTCTTTTAATATCAAGGAAAAGACGAGATTTTAGTTTTTACAAAAAATATTATTAGATATAACATTTCTAAATTATTCGTGAGAGACAAGCTCCCCGACTTTTTAGAAAAGTTGGGGAGCTGGGTTTTGCAATTCTCACAAATTAGATAGGAAAGTTCAGTCAGGACTACAGAAAATGCGATCGCTGTTGGTTAGTGTCAGCTTGTAGCCAGTACTATGGGAAAACATAAAGTTTCACCTACTAGGGTGATTCATATCATGTCCGTTTGAAGACTTATCATATCTGTGAAGACCGGTAATTGGTAATGGGTAATTGGTAATGGGAAAAACCAATTACCTGTTATCTACAAGACCAACCATATCGTAAGTAATTAGCCGGACTTGATATCATTTGGGTGAAGACGAATAGCAAGTATCAATTCCAAAATAAGTGTATGTAGTCATGTTTACTTCTACTGCAAATATACCTCTTTTGGAACATGAAAATATACCTATTGAATGATGCTAAATATAATATCTGTTGCTAACTTTTCTTAACAAAAGTATAAATATAGCAATAGCTATTAACTGCCAAATTTTTCGTCATCAATCAAA
The DNA here is from genome assembly GCF_000317225.1 of Fischerella thermalis PCC 7521. Lineage (GTDB taxonomy): Bacteria > Cyanobacteriota > Cyanobacteriia > Cyanobacteriales > Nostocaceae > Fischerella > Fischerella thermalis. The sequence continues at coordinate 29,983 of NZ_AJLL01000033.1, read as the reverse complement.
AATTGAAAGGCAAAAATGGTTCTCTACAGTATTAGTAATGTTAAAGTGGCAAGAAATTCATGTCAAATTTTCAGCGGGTCTCAATGCTGAAGAAGCTACAGAAAAAACAAATATCTATCATTGTGGGTGCAGGAATATTTGCCTTCCTGGCTGGGGCAATGGTTTCAGCCCCTCAGATGGGAAAATATCTGGGGCAATGGCTCAAACAATTTAACAATCAGCCAGAACAACTGACAGAAGCCAACAAAGCGGAATCAGCTGTTTTCTCTTTGGTACTGCAATCTCCTGCCCAAAGAGCAGCAAAACTGGAAGAATTAGCCAAAGGGTTTCCATCACAAGATCGGAACCGCGCTCGTTATTTGCTGGCGAGTGATTTGATTGAACGCAAGGAAGCCAAAGAGGCGTTAAATTTGCTGGAAGGGCTGGAGAAGGATTATCCGCGACTGGCGCCCTACATTTTGCTGAAAAAAGCCCAAGCATATGACATCTTGGGAGAACCGGGCAAAGCCTCCGATAATAGGCAGACAGTGGTCAAAAATTACCCTGAACATCCAGCCAGTGTTAAAGCCCTCTATCTAATAGCACTACCTGAGTATCACCAAAAAGCGATCGCCTCTTTTCCTTCCCATCCCCTGACGTGGGATATTATTCGTAAGCGCTTGGTAGAAAATCCTAATCAGCCACAATTACAATTAATTTTGGCAAAACACGCCTATGACCAACCAGGAATTATTCCCGTCTTAGATGCTTTAAGTAAAAATACTAATTTAAAGCCAGAAGAGTGGGAAATTGTTGCTAATGCCTATTGGGAAAATAATCAATTTGCTAAAGCAGCAAATGCCTACGCGAAATCAAACAAGACGCCTCGTAACCTCTATCGCGTAGCCCGGGGATTGCAGATAGATGGTAAACGAGAGCAAGCGATCGCCACTTATAAACAACTACTTAGTACTTTCCCAGAAGCCCAGGAAACAGGTACTGCCCTACTGAGGTTGGCAGAAATGAGCAAACCACGTCAAAATGCTCTGCCTTATCTTGACCAAGTCATCAGTAAATTTCCTGATCTTGCAGGAGAAGCACTGTTAGCCAAAGTCAAAGTTTTGCAAGCTCAAAATAACACCAACGGAGCAAATGCGGCACTGCAATTACTGATTAGCAAGTATGGGAATACTGAGGAAGCAGCAGAATACCGTTGGAAAATGGCATTAGAAAAAGCTAAAGCCAAAGATTACCAAGCTGCATGGCAATGGGCAGAACCGATTCCTACCACTAACCCTAACAGTATTTTGGCTCCGAGAGCAGGTTTTTGGGTCGGGAAATGGGCAACAAATTTAGGAAAAATGCAGGAGGCGAAACAGGCTTACGAGTATGTACTTAGTAACTTTCCCCAATCTTACTATGCGTGGCGCTCAGCAGTCACTTTGGGGCTGAATGTCGGCAACTTCAACAACGTCCGTCAGTTGACACCAGAAATAGTTCCCCTTGTACGTCCTGTACCTACAGCCGGTTCTGAAACCTTCAAAGAATTGTATCTGCTTGGTCAAGACCGTGATGCTTGGTTGCAGTGGCAAGCGGAATTTCACAACAAAGCCCAACCTACGGTAGCAGAACAATTTACCCAGGGTTTGATGCTGCTTACCCAAGGGGAAAATTTACTGGGAATTGACAAAATCTCTAAATTGGAAGACAGAGAAAAACCAGAAGAAAAAGCTGAGTATGAAGCTTTAAGCAAACAGATTATCTACTGGCAAGCTCGTTATCCCTTTCCTTATCTTAAAGAAATAGAATATTGGTCAGGGCAACGTCAGCTAAATCCTTTACTGGTAACAGCATTGATTCGTCAAGAGTCACGGTTTCAGCCAAAAATTAAATCCGTTGCCAATGCAACTGGCTTAATGCAGGTATTGCCAGATACAGCTAAATGGATTGCTCCCCAAATTAAAGAGGATAGTAAAAAAATTAACCTCGAAGACCCCAACGATAATATCATGCTGGGTACTTGGTATTTAGATCATACCCATCAGCAATATGGTAATAATTCGTTGCTAGCGATCGCTAGTTACAATGCTGGGCCCGGTAACGTTGCTAAGTGGTTGCAAACTATACCAACACAAGATCCAGATGAATTTGTAGAACTAATACCCTTTGACGAGACCAAAAATTATGTGCGCCAAGTCTTTGGCAACTACTGGAATTATTTACGACTTTATAACCCCGAAATTTCTCGGTTAGTAAGACAATACTCAGCCAAGCATCCACAACTGCCACAGCAATGAGGCAAAATGAATGGAGAACGTGGGGAGTGGAGATGTTCTCCATGTCTCCCCTGTCTTCCTTGTCTGGTTTGTCCATCCTCTTCAAAACAATTCAAAATTAGGAGCTTTTAAAGACAGATTGGGATTGTAGTAAGGATCTGTACCTAATTTCTCAAAATAATCTTTCCACTTATGATTTAATTGCTTCCATTCACCTGGTTTTAAACCTTTCTGCCTACTAGCAGATTCATAATGAATCAGTTGAGCATAAGGCGTAACTACATTCCGATATCCAGCCTGATGCGCTTTTAAACATAAATCCACATCGTTGTAGTTGAGGGGAAAAGCTTCATCAAGCCCACCTAATAATTGAAAAACCTCTTGACGCATCATTAAACAAGCAGCCGTTACCGCTAAGTAATTTCGATTAACAATATTTGAACAAAAATAACCAGATTGTTCATTATCAAACCCGTAGAAAGCATGACAGGGATTACCTTCAAGAATCATTACCCCTACATGCTGTAATCTGCCATCAGGAAATAAAAGTTTTGCTCCCACTGCACCGATTTCTTTTTGTTGTGCAAGTTCTAACATTGATTCGAGCCAATCGGGAGTAATTACTTCTGTATCATCATTCAACAACAGTAAAAATTCTCCCTTGGCTTTGGCTGCACCTCTATTAATTCGCATCGAGAAGTTAAAAGGTTCAGCACAACGGACTAATTTCACATCTAAAGCAAGTATTTTCTCTAAAGTTTCTTCTGGGATATCATAACCATCTACCACAATAATTTCAAAATTGCGGTAGCTACTCAGCTGCTGAATGCTGCGAATACAATTTTCTAGAAGACACAGGGAACCAGAAGCAGTATTAACAGTTGCACCTGCACTGGGAATAATAATACTAACTAAAGGATTGCCAATAATATCGCGTCTAACTCTGTAAATCCCTGGATTCGGTGTTTCTTCGACATGTCCTGGATATATGCTACGCTCTAGCATTGATTCTAAAGCTTTTCTACCAGCAGTATATGCCCACGGCTTTGCTTGTGAGCCAGAAGCAGCAGAAGCAGGTATACTGCGCCAATGATAGAGAATTTTAGGAATATGAAAGATATTTTTTGTTTTTTCTATGAATCTTAATACCAAATCATAATCTTGTGAACCATTATATTCACTACGAAAACCACCAATTTCACGCACAATACTAGTACGATAAACACCTAAATGGCAGGTATACATACAAGAATAAAAATATTCTGGCGACCAGTCAGGCTTAAAGTAGGGAGAAAATCGTTTTCCTTTGCTATCTATTTTATCTTCATCACTATAAATAAAATCTGCTTCTGGATATCGGTTAATTAACTGAGCATTTTCAAATAAAGCGTTAATTGCTAATTGATCATCATGATCTAAAAGTGCAATGTAGTCTCCTGTAGCCAGTTCTAAAGCGGAATTACTAGCTGCTGAAATATGTCCATTTTCTGTACGGAATACAACTTTAATTCGTGAATCAAGTTGACTATAATGAGTTAATATATCATAAATATGAGATTTGGTAGAAGCATCATCAGCAATACAAAGCTCCCAATTACTATATATTTGATTGCGAACTGATTCAATGGCCTGTGTTAACCATTTTGCTTCTACATTATAAACAGGCATAATGATAGAAAATTTAGGTTGGATTTGCCATTGAGCTATTTGCTGACGAGCAATTAGAATATGTTGTTGATTAAGAGTATTTTTTTCTAACCATTGTTGATACGATATTTTATTTTTGATATGAGAGGCAGCGTTTTGATAAAAAAAATTTAAAACTCCTAGTATTCCCCTTCTTCTCCAGATACGTTGTATTTTTTGAACTTTATAATTCATAAATATTGGTGTTATACATTAATTAGTACTTCGCAAAGAATATATTTTTTTCAATTTCAACCACTGATTACGCAAATGCCAAAACTTACTCGTTTCCATAGTTGCAACTAAGTTTTGCAATCTTTGAATTTCTACAGTTTGATATTGCAGTTCTGTATAAAGATTATCAATATTTGAGGAATACTGACGCCTCTGCATTACATGAGCTAATCTATTTTTGATCTTTTCTCCAATTACTTTTGGACTTAACACAGACTTGATCTGCTCAGATGCTTTTTTAGCAATTTGTTTAGCGTCTTCATAATTATTAAACACATACTGCATTAAATATGCAGCATGGTCAATATCTGGTTCTGCCCAGAAATTACCTTTTTTGTAAGGACCATGATCTTCAGTAATCTTCACTACAGAGTATTTGACCAGAAAGCTATTATTAATATTCATAAACTCAAGATTGGCTGAATAAGCAGTTGCGATCACTGGTTTACCATAAAACATGGCCTCTGCCATTGTTAAGCCAAAACCTTCTGCACGATGTAAAGATATATAACAATCACAATGGTAAATTAGAGCATTAAGTTCTTCTTTGAGTAAATAATTATCAATTAATTTAATATTGCTAAAATCTTCAACTAAATTTAGGAGCTGTTGGCATTTTTCGGGAAAGTAATTGGCATTAGAAAATTTAAGTACTAGTAAAACATTTTCATTATCTTTACCAAAAGCTTGTTTGAATGCTTCAATAACTGCCGCAGGATTTTTACGTTCAAAAACACTACAAAAATCAAATATAAATAGAAAAATAAATTTATTGTCTGCTAAGCCTAATGATTGTTTAGTGATTGCAGGTTCAGGAAGCGAGATGCTGTGCATAACCTTTAATACTGGAATAGGAGATACAGGTGCGATCGCATCCACACAATAAGCGCTAGGAGTCCATATTTCATGAAAAAGATTAAACGCAGACAACCATTCTTTGGGAAATTCTGGTAATTCCCAAGCCCAAAAGCCAATATTATACTTGTCTTTAAAATATTCAGGACTAGCAGAACTGATGAAAGTATTAATCATATCCACATTCACCTGAATAATATTTATCGGATAAGGATTTTCATCAGAAAAATCTGTGTAGGAAGAATCCATCTTCCTATGCATTGTATTAAAAGTACAATTATTAATCACAAAAGGAATTCCAACCGCCTCAACAGCTCTAATAGTTCCTCTAACTCCTTCACCAAGTCCAAATTCACTGTTAACATAACCTGAAATATTTACACCAAAATCATGGCTAGTGGTATTGTTGGCAATTCCAGGTTTTAAGTCCATATTTTTCTCCTATTATCCACAGATACACACAGATAAATACATAGCATAGATGATAAAGCAGCAAACTGATACATTAAAACAGTAGCTGCAAGACAAAATTAAATTTATAAAACTATTACCTGTTACTTAATTCTTTCAAATCATGATCAACCATTAGCTGTACCATTTGTTCAAAGGAATACTGTGGCTTCCAACCTAATTCTGCTTTAATTTTATAAACACAACCGACTAGTTCTATAGGCTCATCAGGACGGTAGAATGCAGGATCAACAGATACATAATCTTCCCAGTTCAAATCTAAATAGTTAAAGGCACATTCTACCAGTTCTCGCACCGAATGAGTTTCACCACTAGCAATAATGTAGTCATCTGCTCTACTTTGCTGTAACATCAACCACATTGCATGTACTGCATCTTTGGCATAGCACCAGTCACGGCGTGCATCTAAATTACCAAGTTTTAACTCTTGGGCTAAACCTAGTTTAATCATAGCCGCAGTATGGGTAACTTTACGAAATACAAACTCTGTACCGCGACGGGGAGATTCATGGGTGTAAGTGATACCACAGCAACCAAAAAGATTGTACTTTTGCCGATAGTTCACCGTCATCCAATGCGCATAAGCCTTAGCAACACCATAAGGATTGCGTGGACGAAACGCAGTACGTTCGGTTTGGGGTGACTCATCCGGTTGCCCAAAAACTTCGCTACTGGAAGCTTGGTAAAATTTAGCATCAGGTTTACAGCGCCGGATCGCTTCTAGCAGGCGCGACACCCCCAAAGCAGTGTATTCCGCAGTCAGTGCTGGTTGTGTCCAAGACAAGGGAACGTAACTTTGGGATGCAAGGTTATATATCTCATCTGGTTGACACTCAGTCACTACATCCATCAAGGAAGACTGATCTAACAAGTCACCAGATACAATTTGGATCTTGTTAGACAGATGACTAATACGTTCTAGATTACTCGTGCTAGAACGGCGGACTAAGCCGAATACTTGGTAGCCTTTTTCTAAAAGGAGTTCGGCGAGATAAGAACCATCTTGTCCGGTTAATCCGGTGATAAGGGCTTTTTTGGTCACGGCTGTAACTTATTTTATTTTTGCCAGACTACTAATATGACCCCGATTATAATAAAGCTCAAGCCTGCGAGACGCATACAGGAATTTCTAGAGAATTTGCATTTTTACCATTAAACCAAGTCTAATTTTTGCTTCAGCTTTATCCACCATATTTCCATCACTTGCCTAGCCTGCCTACAGCAATTGATAAATTAGTCATGCCCTTTTCAAAGGCACTTTTAGCATTCCGACCAAGGGCAGCTAAAACAGACGGTCTATCGATAAGATACTGGAGGCAAACTTCTGCTTCTATTTCGTCAGCATAAAATAAGCCGCACTGTTCATTGCGGCACAATTCAACAAGTTTTTGATTTAGTTGGGGAACCAATAGCGATCGCCCCTGCCTCATACCCTCAATTAAATCTCGCTCTTTGCCATTATAATCAACAACCCAAACAAGTTCTACGTTCTGCCAATCTTCAGGTTCGATCCAATCACTCATCACAAACCGATAGCGTTTATTACCGTCGTGCTGGTAGAATTGGTCAATGACAAAAGCGCACTCTGGTGATAGATTATCGCCACTGCATAGGATGATGCGATCGCTTCCTGGCGTCATCGTTGTCTCTTTATTCTGATAAACCTTTACAATATGCTGCACATAGTTGTTGAGCGTATCCTCTGCTACCTGCTCATGTGCATTACGACCCATTATTTCTATATGGTTGCGGTTCTGAGCCATCTCTACCATTTTTTCAGCCAACATTTGGGCGTTACCAGACTCAAACAAATAACCTGTAACACCTTTTCTCACAAGTTCCAGATTGCCACCAAGGGCGGAAGCTAAGACTGGGATACCCGCAGCCATCGCTTCCAGAATAGTTACTGGCTCGTTTTCCGGCCAGATTGACGGTGTGACTAAAACATCGGTACATTCGTAAACAGTCTCAATTTGAGAGTGATCGACTTTTCCCCATAACTTCACAGCAAAATCAAGGCGGTTTTCCTTGACGAATTTTGCCACCTGGTCTGCCATCTCACCGCTACCGACGATGTTTACCATGCACAGATTGCCAAGGTAGCCTCGTTTGCGCAGCAATTCCATTGCTTTGATCAGTACATGAACACCTTTATGGAAACCGAGGTGTCCGATGAAGGTGAAGCGCATTGGTCCTTTTGTCGGGACTTTCACTACTCGCGAAAAGCGTTCAACATTCACACCGTTGGAGATGATGCTAATCTTGTGGGCTGGTATTCCAGCTTTGACGTAGGTGGATGCTAGATAAGAACTCGGCGAGATAAACCGATCAACCTTGGCAAGTTGCAAGGCAATGTAATCTTGACGCATTCGGATGTGTAGCAGCTGCCCTCGACTATCTGTTAAGTCTGGTAAACACTCTCTGCATTTTGAGAAGTCACCACAAACTTGCTCTTGTTCCTTGAGCAGGGTATTTTTATAACAAAATCCCCAATAGTCATGCAAGGTAAGTACAGTCCGAATACCACGCTGGCGCGCTCGATATATAATGCCCAACGATAGACAAATAATATTGTGAAAGTGGACTACGTCTGGTCGAACTTCCTCGACAACCCCATCAAATAAATCGTCGACAGCAGAATTGTGAAAATTTTCACCTATCTGATAGTTTGGCGTGTGTAAAATAGTACGGAAGATGATAATTCCATCATAAGTTTCCCTGATTAGTGAATATTGACGAAGGCTATCATCGTGCTTACCGCAGAATACAACCACTTCATAACCTAACTTTTTCAAAAGACATGCCTGATGGTGGGCAATAATCTCTGCGCCGCCAATGAAAAAAGGCGGGTAAAAATTAGTACAAACGAGTATTGTTTTAAGCATATATACTCACATAAAAATAATGTCAATGCCGTGAATTTTTCAGGGATACTTCATAAAATTCATTCGCTGAGGCCCCAAAGGTGAGGTCGCCTTGACGTGGTGTCGGAGAAAGTAGAGCCAGTGCTAAACCTCCCCACATTTCTCCTTTCGCCAAATTATTTTCGCCTTCAATAATACGTCCCGGCACAAAATCTATATCTACCCAAATTACATAGGGCGAATCTTGCCATCTCGCACTCATCATTCCGCGTCGACACTCTGGGTTGAATGAGTCATGCATCATCACGAACAGCGGTCGTTTGGGCACATACGTCAAAATAATTTCTATGTCTCTGCGCACGCCTTCAGCAGAATGATCGCCATCGATCAGTACAAAATCTATTGGGATATCAGCTTCATCAAGTGCCTGAAATAGCAATGGTAGCAGAGTCGTTGACGCCCCAGTCAAAAAGCTAACGTTTTCTATTGCCGGAACTCGTGAAATTACCTCTGGATCGATATCAATCGAAAACACCATTTCAGAGTACTGTGCTATCAGTGATAGGCTACCGCCATAATACGTACCAATTTCAACACTGCATCGTGGCTGATGCCGGGCCAACAATCCAGCTAATGCCATACGCTCTGAATCATGCATCTGCCAACGCTCAAGCAGGCAGTTCTGGTAAAGCAGATCCTCATAACGAATGATTTCTAGGTTCTGGGTCATTGTCGCATTCACAACCATAGCGTATGTCTCCTCCAGACCTAAAGCAGTCAATACTTCCTGGGCGTAATCTTCCCAAGTTTTGAGTGTGCGGTCAATTGCTGCTTGAAATAATTCGGCAAGCAAGGTGCGATCGCACGACAAGTTGTAAATTGCTTGAGCTAAAGCCTGAGCGTCGGTCATATCTACTACTAAACAGCCGCCTCCTGCTGCTAATTCTGCCATCACACCTTGGTTATGGCACAGGCAAGGTCGTCCATGCCAAATGCTTTCTAATACTGGCATTCCGAAACCTTCGATTAGGGAACTGTAGATAGTAAAGGTCGATTCCTCATACAACTGATGCAATCTGGCATCATCTACAATTCCCAACCACTGAATACGTGGATCTTCGGCTGATGCCTTTTGGACAGCTTCGTAAATCTGTGGTGCGCCTTCATAGCGGTTACCAACAAGAGTCAAACGCCAATTCAGTTGAGGATAATGCTGCGCTAAAATTTTACAAGCTTCTAGCAATGTGCGGTGATTTTTGCGCGGTTCCAGGGTAGAAACGCACAGCATATGCACTTGAGGAGATTGCTCCTTGGGCATTTTCACATTGCGGGCTGCTTGACCGAATTCCCCTGGCAGTAATGTAGTACTTATCTTACCGTGCTTGATGTTCTTTCGATGACAATAATCCTGAATGCTTCTTGCAGAAAAATCCGAAACTGGAATAATTACATCGACACTCGACAGCATTTCCAAATATGGAGGAAACAGTTCGTTCACCGTGGGACTGCACCATTGCGGATACATTACCGGAATCAAATCGTGGAGGATAGCCGCTGTTTTCCACTGTTGCTTTTGGGCGTAAGCAAAAGCTTTTGTGCTATGTCCGTCTAAAACAGTTTCTGGGAAAAAAAGTAATGCTGGACGATTTCGCGCTTGTGGATCAAGTGCTAGAAATTCATCCAGGGATATTGTTCCACGAGCCAAAACTGCCTCTGCATAAGTTGGTAGTTTGGGTCCGTTAAACTGACCTAGCTGCAAGTAACCATCCTGGGAAGGTAACACGTATTGCTCTGTTGTCCAGTCCCAAACAACAAATACCGGATCGCAGTATTTTTGTAGTGTACGGCAAAGTTGACGAGTAACCCTAATTACACCAGAATTGCCGGGGTCACGGCAGCTATTAGTAACATCAACAATCAAGATGGGAGTAGTATCTCGGCTTGCTTTTAATGCATTCTCAAAATAATCACAGTAGGTTTGAATTACTTTTTCCCAACGGAAATTTTCCCGAAACTTGTTGTAATTATCTGCGGATATGACTTCATTAGGAATTTGTCCTGTCAAAACGTAACCCGCTTTTTCCGCCATCTCTGCAACATCGGCGCACAGGAACCAGGGATTTACAACTACCTCCGGATGGGCAGCAAGATTAAACGCTAGTGCTGGACGTCCCAACCATTGCATTTCTGCAAGCGGCAGGTTAAAACCTTCCCAAAGCGATACAGAAATTCCCAAGGCGACATTTTTCATAATCTCCTGTAGTTCGGCATCATCTGGGAATCCAATCGGTTTGATGTATTCTTTGAGATCCTCTGGAATCTTAATATCCGATGGATTTGCTAAGACTAGCAAAGTCACTTGTGGGTGTCGCTGCACCAGCTCCCGTATTACCTCAAAACAGGCTTCAGAATTCTTATAGCAGCCTGGCTCCCAACGCCCCAGATTTAGAATATATGTACGTCCTGTTTCCTTCAGTGCTGTCAATGTGGAGAAATTTGTGCCGCTACTTTGACTGACCATATGTGCTTGCCATAGGGACAGTTCCATATGGTCAGCACCAAGCAGAACTGTATGGATACCATCACTATTACCGCGATCAACTATTGTCTGTGATTTAGCTATAAAATCACTAATTGGCAGTATTGCTGTTGCCTTGGGTAAATAACGCTGACGGAAATTTCTCAGTTTCTGCTGAATTAGTAGAGGATGACCAACAAAACCATCTAACGGTACTGCACCTGCATCAATAAAAATAACGGTCTGACAAACTTGAGAAAAAAACTCTAGTGCTTGAAAAAATGGCCATCCCCCAATAATCACCAAATCTGGTTTTTCAGACTCCGAAAAAAGATTGTGCCATTGGTTCTCTAACCACTTAGTTGTAGACTCATTGGCGTTGGCATAATCATCGGTGGGTGGGGGAACGGGGATGAATTTTTTGGCAATTTGACTCACTATTGGTTCATCCCACCAATAGCCCATCATGTAGACGTCATTGCCTCGCTCTACCATGCCCTTCCCAATTAACATCAGGACACGATCAAGACCAAAGCGGAACAGAAATCTTTCGTTGCAAATTAATACTTTCATTGCATCACCCAATTTATGATTTCCATCCAATAACTGCATAATCCTGGCAACCTAGCAGGATATCTTTCAAGAATTGGTTATCCAGACCGTGGTTATCGGTCATTGGGTGCAGACGATTAATTTGAACGTGGGAGAAGCCACGATTTTCTAACAAAAACTGTGCTGTTGGTGGTGGAATAGGGTTACGGTGGGTGGGGTCTATATAAAAGTTACAAGCTCCGACAATCAAGTTTTCTGGGTTGGGTGTCTCAAAGATGACGATTCCACCGGGACGAATCACCCGTAATGCTTCATTAATGAGGCTGATAAACTCCTGTAATGACAAATGCTCGATCACATGAAATGCTGTCAACCCTGCCAAGGAATTTGCTTCAATATTACGTAAGAAAAGCAGACCATCTTCCTTAGCAACATCTAAACCCCTTTCCTGACAATACTGCACCATCGTAGTGTTGATATCGACACCAGACGATTTCATCCCTCGTTCAGTTAATAACTCTAACCACTCACCCCGACCACAACCGATATCGAGAATTGCAGCATTTTCTGTTGCTGCGATCGCTTTTTCAATATAAGGAATATAGGTTGTCAGACGATTTTTGATTTCTTCACGGCTACCACGAAAACGGTCTTCAAAAGCTGTGTATAAGCTGTCTAGTAAATGCTGTTCTTCATTGACGAAAGTTCGCAGTTGTTGTTGATCAAATGGTTCTGGCAATCTGCGTTTTGCTTCTTCCAAAAACATCATCAATAGATGTTTTTGTTGAATTAAATCATTTTTGAGGTAGTTGTCGTTTCTAAGATGACGATTGTCCATTTGTTGCAGACGCTCGTCTGTTGTTTGCATATGATAATTTACATTGCTCAACTGCTCATTGATTCCTTGCAGGTGAGTGTCAACTCTATTTAAGCGATCGTCCATCCACTGTAAGCGGGTATCTGTAGCTTTTAAGTGATCTTCTAGTTGCTTTTCTTGATTAGTTACAGCATTTAATTGCTTTTCAAAACTACTTATCCAACTATTTACGTAATTATCAATATTATTCAAACTGTCATCTATATTGGGAACACGACTATACACAGTTCCAAAGCGCTCATCCATTTTTTTTAACTGAGTTTCCATATCTACTAAGCGCCGATCTATTCTTAAGCTTGCAATTTGCTCTATCAACTGCCTATTTAGCGCGACAGATTCTTGTAAAGCTCTGATTAGGTTATAGTTTACTTCTCTTTGATCTTTAAATATAAAATTCAGTAACTTTAAAATAAATTTCTGTATATTTTTATTTATTTTAAAAGGAAACTTGTTAAGATTGTCAGGCCATTTTGTACGAATTTCTGATCTTAATTGTGCATTTTTAAGCAAACCTTGGATAAGCTCTATAGTTGCATTGTGGTGGTTTTGAATACTTGGTACTGATGACTGATAAGTGAAACGCTTCGATTGAGAATAATTCCGGCGCTTAACCACTTCTTCTCGAATTTTATGCATGATTTCATCAACATTGACTTTAGACTCATGTTCTTCATTCATAATTCACCTTTTCAAAATACTTAAATTCTTCATTACTATTCATCATGTTTTCTATACTTGAGCAGAAATTGCTCTAGTGCTGAATGATACAGTTGACTTGAGGTCTAATACACCATCACAGTAAATATTATTATCTACTTCAAATACAACCATCTCATCTATCCAGTCGTAACTTATACCTTCTTCCGAATGTACGCCAACTGTTACTGTGTACACGCCCTTATTTAAATGGCAAGGAACTTGAAAGGAAACTTTTAATTGCTCACCATTAGACAATTCTGGTAATTTTACATTTAGTAGTTTAGTATTTGTCCCATACATTACTAATCCCATCAAATTCCTAATGGAAATTCCTACAATTACATCAGATAATTTTCCTTTGGCTACCAATATAATTTCTATATTAAAAAATTTTCCCGTCTCTACTTTTGTTATCTCTTGTTGAGCCAAAGATAAAATTTTGACATCTTTAAGAACTGCTAGTTTATTACCATGTCGATGGTTAGATAAAGAATCATCTTGAGTATCTGTGACAAAATCTTCATAATTTTCAATAGAATCTATTTCCTCAATTTCTTCCTGATTTGTTTGTGAACTTAACAGAGCAATATAATGATTTACGACTTCTTTGGGTTTACCTATTTCTAAAACTCTGCCATGATTCATTAACACAGCAGTTTTACACAACATCTTGACACTAGAAGAGTCGTGAGAAACAAACAGGATAGTTACTCCCTGTTCTTTCATTTCTCGAATTCGCTTCATGCAACGAGCTTGAAATTTCGCATCGCCTACAGCTAAAGCTTCATCAACTATTAAAATACTCGGTTCTGTATTGGCAATCACTGCAAATGCCAATCTCACCACCATCCCACTAGAATAGGTTTTAACTGGATGTTCTATAAAATCACCTATTTCAGCGAAAGCAGCAATATCATCAAACTTAGCTTCTATTTGCTCTTTACTCAGACCTAAAATTTGCCCGTTAAAAAAAACATTTTGTCGTCCTGTAAACTCTGGATTAAAACCACTACCCAGTTCTAATAACGCTGAAACTCGCCCATTTACCCACACCTCACCTGTAGTAGGTGTTAGTGTTCCAGCAATAATTTGTAGTAGCGTACTTTTACCAGAACCGTTTTGACCAATAATTCCTACAGTTTCACCTTTGGGAATTTCTAAGTTTATATCCCGTAAAGCCCAAAACTCTTGAGCATGATTCTGACCACGTAATAAGATTTCTTTGAGCTTATCGACGGGACGAGCATAGCGCTTGTAGCACTTAGAGATATTCTTTAGTGAAATTGCAATCTCCTCACCCATATCACTACACACGCTTTCAAAAGTAACTGTGCTAAATTCTAAACACTAATGTCATCAAACAGTAAAAAATTTCTGTTTGAGTTAATTGCACGCAGTTTTTTACAAAACATCAGCAAACGCTGGGCGCAGCCGCTTATAAACTGAAAAACCTATACAAAATACAATTGCAGATATTACAGTAGTTACTCCCCACTCACCCCAGTGCTTTACTTCTCCTACTAAAACTAAATCACGATAAACTTCAGCAATAGCTGTCATAGGATTTAACCAAAACACCAAATTCCGCCATTCTTCTGGAATTGCTTTCGCAGGATAAAGAATTGGTGTTAAATACAACCAAATATTGAGAATTACTCCCAAAGTTTGGGGAATATCTCGCAAAAACACAGTTAATCCTGCCATAAAATAACCTAATCCTGCTGTCAACAACAATTGTGTTAACCAAATTAATGGCAATAGGGCTAAGGTTAAATGTAAAGTGTGGGTAGATACAGCTACAAAAAAAATCAACGCCATCAATCCAAAAGAACTTTCAATGAACGTTGATAAAGTTGGCACAAGGGGTAATAAAGCTAGAGGAAACACTACTTTTTTCACTAAATTAGGTTGTGCTACTACTGAATTTGCAGCTTGAATTAATCCACTGCTAAAAGCAATCCAAGGTAGTAAACCAGCAAATAACCACAAACCAAAGGTAAAATTGTTTTCTGGAACGCCTTTAAGACTGAGTTTTACCTTTAAAACGACCGAAAATACATAAGTGTAAATCAGTAACTGCGATAGCTGATTCAATAGAGGCCACAAATTACCCAAGATGGAACCTTTGTAGCGAGCTTCTAAATCACGCCTTACCAGCGCTCTTAATAAATCAAATTTCGCCCACCACACTTCATTGATTGGTAGCCATTTTTTCAGCTTTCCTGCTTTTCGGACAAATCCTCGCATGGTTTGCAACAATTTTTGCTTCCTCGCTCACTTTCTACACACCTAATTGCTTGTTTTGAAGCTGATTCGTTATGAAAGTTCCTTTGTTATTTTATTGAAAATAGTTGCTACTCCAAAATACCAGCAAAAATATTTAGGTGATTTTACCACAAATGGTTATTGGATTTGCTCTGTTAATTTCTAGTATTCGGTTCTGTCAGGATAAGTTAAATTATCTGGTTCAATTCCTAAAGAACGCAACTGCTCAGCTAAACGCTGCGATCGCTCTCTTTCCTGTTGTAAAAGTAATTCTGCATCATTTGCCCTAGCTGTTGCTTGTTGTGCTTGTTGTTGAGCTATAAAAGCAACTTCTTCTGGTGTGGGAACTAAATCACCGCCCGCAGTAAAATAGCGTAATTTGTTTTCGTGTATACCTAAATACAAACCAAGTACTTGACTCCAACGCCATCCTTGGGAATTGGGGACAATTTCTTGATACTGATTGCCCACTAATTCAAAACCAACAAATTCCAGAGTTTCTGGTGAAAACCAAAAATATTCTGGCGTATGAAAGCGACTTTGATAAAGATTTTTCTTCAAAGTCCGGTCAACATTAGCCGTGCTATCAGAAAGTAATTCTATAATCAAATCTGGGTAGCGACCATCTTCTTCCCAAACAACCCAAGAATTACGCGATCGCTTTTCGGTATCCTTGACTAAAAAAAAGTCTGGGCCTCGAAAATCACGATTTCGCAATTGCTGCCGACTAAAATAAATCGTCAGATTCGCACCAATAAAAAAATCATTTTGCTCTCGCCACAGCCACTCTAAAGATGTTACCAGTAACAACAATTGAAGATAATGCAAAGAACTTTCTATTTCCGGTGCATCACTTAACAACCGAGTAGCATCAGGCATTTGTTGTTCCAACTGTTGGGCTGCGTTTAACATCTATCTATACCTACTCACTGGTTGATTTAATTTTAGTCATTGGTTAGTAGTTAGTTGTTAGTTGTTGGTTATTCCTCAGACTCCCCCCCACTCCACCTTTACCTTAAACCCTCCGGGTACTCTCCCTTGAACCCGCTACCTGCAGAAGCCGCTGTTGCTACGCGTGTATTGTATGCCAGGTGACGCCACGTGCTACAACGGGGGGACTCACCGCCCCCCGTGGGGATTGGGGGTTGGGGGAGGGAACCCCCCATTCTGCGCACTGGCTCACCGCTTGCACGCTATACACTCCCCTACTTCACCTTAATCGGCGTCAGGGCTACACCTTTGTAGTAATGCCCTAATATTTGCAGATAGCTGGCTCCCTGCAAAGCTAGATTGTAAGCGCCCCATTGACTCATGCCAATACCATGACCAAAACCTAGTCCTTGGAATGTGAAGCCATCATTACCGTTGGAGACATTAAAGCGGGTACTCTTTAGCTTTAAGGCTGTACGTACTTCTTCGCCTCGCAGCAGCTTTTCGCCTTTGTCACCGACAATTTTTAAAGCTTTCACACTGTTAAAAGGCGATCGCTGTTCAATAATTATCTGCTTGGGATTACCTATTTCTGGAAATTTACTACTAATTTCCGTAGGGGAAAAAGTTCTCATCCAATAGCATTCGCGGATATTTTGGTCAAAGTCAGGAACAGCACGCAGGTAGGGTTCTTTGCTTAACCAAACATCTTCGACATTTTCAGTATGTCCACCAGAGCAAGCATGAAAAACTGAGAGAATAATTTGGTTGTTATACGTGAGGACTTGCCCGGCGGTAGCATCAACAGCGGCATAAGTATTACGAGATTCGCTAATCACACCTTTATAAATCTGCCAGCGATCAGGGCTATCACCCAAATCGTAAATGGGATTATTACGCTGTCTTCCTCGTTCATAAAGGGCGTAGGTACGAGCTGCGATCGCTTGGGCTTTGAGGGCTTCTAGGGGCCAGCGACTATCCATTTCCCCACCCAAAACACTGTAGAGGTATTCTTCTAAATCTACCCAGTTAACAGCAGTGACACCTTTGTTTGTGCGGACTACTAGAGTTCTTCCCCGATACCAGCGATCGCCTATATAAACAAATCCCTTACCTGTTGGCTCAATCCAAAACAAACCAGATTGCCATTTATCTAGGGCTACTCCACCAGGGACTGTTTGGGCATAGTACGCATTCATTGCTGGTAGTTGTCCCAGAGTACGCCCACTACCATCTTTGACAATCGCAGTTGTAGAACTGCCAATTTTAACCTGCTTGGCATCCTGTTCAATTGCTACCCGCAGGATCACGGACGCTTGGGCTGGTAGACACAATGCAATCCATAAAAGTACACCGAACCACCAATGACGTGCTTTGATTTGGGAAAACAAAGAGGCTAAGAACAGTTGGAATTTCATGCCGCTGATCATTTAGTTACAGTTTATACTTATCAGACGCTCATTTTTACAGTAGTTTCCCGGAGGTAGGATTTGAATCTCCATATGATAGGGATATTTGATGGCAAAGCTTGTGTGGTGATCGCTTATTTTAGCGTCACCAGCAAATCTGTTGCTGCCAATATTTACGTTTTCATTACTTCTGGATGACACATCACTGATCAGCTAAGATTTTTTCTTTGGCTTGATTTTGTCATATCAACGGGGAACCGAATTACCGATGAGTCTGTGTTTTTAACTTATTCTGCCTAAGCTTTCTGATTTCAACAAGACCTTATAAACTAAACAACCAATCTTGTGTAGCTTGTGGCGATCGCAAATGTACTACTTGTAGGTGAGCATATTCCGGTTGACTAAACAAAATTGGGTACTCTTTTCGCCTTTTGTGGTAGGTATTTAGTCCCCATAACAAAATAGAATCACGACTGAATGTAGTTTTCCATGTTTCGCGGTTGCCATTACAGACTGGTTGTTGCGTCACTACGCGCCAAAATGTCCGTTTCAGCAGACGACTCATAGTTAAAACAAAAGCATAGTCTAGCCAAACAATTGTATCTGCTTTTCGCCAAATAATTTCCCGTACTTTGCTGTAATTACCATCTACTACCCAACTATCACCTGACAGTGCCTGAGAAACTCTCTGTTGAAAAATATCATCTGCTACTTC
Organism: Fischerella thermalis PCC 7521; assembly: GCF_000317225.1. Classification (GTDB taxonomy): domain Bacteria; phylum Cyanobacteriota; class Cyanobacteriia; order Cyanobacteriales; family Nostocaceae; genus Fischerella; species Fischerella thermalis. The sequence continues at coordinate 11,653 of NZ_AJLL01000033.1, read as the reverse complement.
TGTCCAGTTGGGTTCCCAGTGCAGATAGTCTAACTCTACATGGGGAATGTTAAGGCGCTGTTGAATTTGCCGCGCCAAAGTCGTTTTACCTGAACCAGTGGTCCCTACGACGGAAATACGTTGCATATAGCAATTATATTTGGTTTGTGAAAATCAAATTATTTAGGGAACTAACCTGGTGAATATGCACTGATACTCAACTTTGATAGCACAGGTAAGTTAATTAAGAAGGATATCATCTCGATTTGAAGAAGACCCTCACGGGTTTTTGCCCACCAACGAGTGTATAAAAAATCGACCACCGATGCACACAGATAGATTGTGAGTTTGCTGCTAAATTAATCCCCTAACAAATGATAATTAACCACCAACTTAAAAAAGTGGCCCTGAAACTCGGGCCACTTTTAGCTTTTCAGCTTCAAACTTGATGAAGATTTAATGGGATTTTTCAGTAATCGGAACCCATTCGGTGTGGAAAGTACCTGGTTTGTCGATGCGTTCGTAAGTATGCGCGCCGAAGTAATCGCGTTGAGCTTGAGTGAGGTTTTGGGGCAAGCGATCGCGACGATAGCTATCAAAGTAATCTAAAGATGCACTAAACGCCGGTACGGGAATTCCCAACTTCGCAGCAGTTGCTAAGACTTCCCGCCAAGCAGCCTGTCTATCGAGAATTGTTTGCTTAAATTCTGGCGCTAACAGCAGGTTAGGTAATGCTGGATCTTCGTTAAAAGCCTTCTTAATCTTGTTCAAAAATCCTGCGCGAATAATACAGCCACCTTTCCAAATTCGTGCTAATTCACTCAGCTTCAAATTCCAGTTGTATGTTTGTGAAGCTTTGGATAGTAGTGCCATCCCTTGAGCATAAGAACAGATTTTTGAGCAATATAAGGCATCACGCACCATGTTGATGAAGTCCTTGGTTTGCCCATTGTACTTACCAGAAGGACCTGTAAGTACCTTAGATGCAGCTACCCGTTCTTGTTTGTAGGAAGAAATAATGCGAGCGTTTACTGCTGCTGTGATTGTAGGTATGGAAACCCCCAATTCCAATGCTGTCTGCACTGTCCAGCGTCCAGTACCTTTTTGCCCAGCCGAATCCACAATTAATTCGACCAAAGGTAAATTTGTATCTGGGTCGATGTAGGGGAAGATATTAGCGGTGATCTCAATCAAAAATGAATTGAGTTCATCGGTGGTGTTCCATTGGGCAAAAACTTCGTGTAGCTGATTGTGATCCAATCCCCCAGCATTTTTCAGCAAATCGTAGGCTTCAGCAATCAACTGCATATCGCCATACTCAATGCCGTTGTGTACCATTTTCACGTAGTGACCAGAACCACCAGGGCCAATATAGGTAACACAAGGGCCATCATCTACTTGGGCGGCAATTTTATTGAAGATAGGAGACAGATACTGATAAGAGCTTTCAGTACCTCCTGGCATTAAAGAAGGGCCATTGAGCGCCCCTTCTTCACCACCACTTACACCCATACCGATATATCGGAAGCCAGCGGGTTCTAGTTCTTGGGTGCGTCTGTCTGTATCTTCAAACCAAGAGTTACCGCCGTCGATAATGATGTCGCCTTCATCAAGCAAAGGTTTGAGCTGGGCAATTACTGCATCTACAGGTTTACCAGCTTGTACCATGATTAAGATTTTTCTGGGACGTTCCAGAGAAGCGACAAACTCTTCCAGGGTAAAAGCAGCTTTGACGTTTCTGCCCTGGGCACGTTCTGCCATGAACTTGTCGGTTTTTTCGCGTGAGCGATTGTAAACAGCAATTGGGAAGCCATTACGCTCTACGTTGAGCGCGATATTTTCCCCCATGACGGCCAAGCCAATCACACCAAAGCTTTGTAGGGTCATAAATTTTTGGCTAACTCTTCGTGATCTTTTATCTTTAAGGGTAGTCCGAGATTTTCGCTTCTTTCCTAAAGAAGACATTAAAAGTTCAGCGACAGAGTATAAATGCACAAACTACACAGATAAGTAATTTCAATTTGTATCGAAATCAACAATTATCTTGCAAAATTAGTTAGTGGTTAGTTATTAGTTGTTTGTTGTTTGTTGTTTGTTGTTTGGAACTACCAACCACCAATAACCAACCATTAATCACCAATTACCAACAATCACCAGTCCCATGACGTAGTTAAGGAGAAACACGAAATGCTGGCACATGTCCTAGCACTAACAGTAGGTCTTGGTAGTATAGCCATTTATTTAGCGGCTTTCTTTTTCCCAGAAATTCACCGTAAAAATGATTTTATCTGGAGCGGTATAGGACTGTTTTACGCATTAATGTTGTGGGTGTTTGCGCCACGCATTACCGGGGGTCTGTTACTAGGTCATATTGCCAGTGTGGCGCTTTTGGTTTGGTTTGGTTGGCAAACCCTTTCATTGCGTCGTCAGTTAGCGCCTTCTGCACAACAAACCCCTGTACCCAGTACGGAAGCAGTGCAAAATACGATTCAGGAACAGGTGACTAAATTATCGCTGCCAGAACGTTTGGGACAGATACAAAGCAGACTGGGTGGAATTTTCTCTGGTGCCAAGAATCGCGTCCAACAAAGTGTCAGTACAAAGACACCAGAAACCCCTCAACCCACAGAAGAACCCGCTGTTGAGATTACCGATCATCATACTACTACAGTAGAAACAACACCGTCAGCAGATATACTTACACCTGTTGATACTGAAGTTAAAACAGAGAGTGTACCACAAGCAATTCCCCCTCACCCGCCATCACCTGAATTGGTAGAAGCTGCCCAAGAAGCTGCTGCTCAAGCCGAGGAAGTGGCAGAAAAATTAGAACAAATTCCTGTAGAAGAAATTGCACCGGATGCCGAACTCGCCCCACCAGCTGAAGCACCACCCGAACAAACACCACCGAGCGATCGCCCTAATTAAAGAGGGTACAAAAAGACAGGTCTACAGCCATAGCAACTGAGTGTGAACAGTTTGCAAATCGCTTCATTGACTCAATGCCAACATTGGTAAGATCGCCAGCAGAAATGGAATCCAGCCCGCGCAATCTCTATGAAATGTGTGGAGCAGCAGTATTTGTTGAAAGTAATTCAATCTCCAGGAATCTGAGTACAACAATGGGTGATCTTTGGGAAATAATTGCTAATATAAGTCCCTACACCGTAAGCCCAGAGAGAGATTTTGGGCTTAAGATCACTGGTATCGACTCGATTATTTTATGCGGAGGAAAAGGAGAACCCGTATTCGCGCAGATCAAGACACAGCGTAACACCCTCACAGGTAGTCAAGCACCCAGATCAAAGCGTGAACTAGAACTCCACCAGCACCGAATTTTTGCAGCAGCCTTTTGCACAGGTGGTGGTTGGACATTTTCAAGTACGAGTATTCCTCGTGTGTGTGGAGCTGAATTTTGGACTATGGTTGGACTGGAATATGAGTTATTGAAGTTTCATGTAAAGCAAATGATACTCAAAATTCAATCTGCTTACGTATCACTTCAACAGGAGCCTCCTATTTTGAAGTGAACAAAAATGTGCTTCACATAAAAGGTAAACACAGTTGTTTCGCAGAACAAGAATGAGATTTCCCTAAAACATCTAACTCCCAGCTAACATCATCGGTTTTTAAATATCGAGAATAGGGAAAATCCCTAAAAACTTTTGGCTCTACGCCGTTTAAGTAGTTCACTAACATCCTACCGATCGCTCTACCAAGAGAGCAGGGAACAGCATTTCCTACTTGCCGATATTGGTCTAATAAACTGCCCTCAATAATCCAATCATCTGGAAATTCCTGTATACGTTTATATTCCTGAATACTAAGAGGTCTATCCTCTTCTGGGTGCGCCAAATCTGTTGCAGGCATTGCTGGATGTGTAACGAGAGTTGGAGAGGGTTTATCCCAAGCTAATCTCCGGTAGAAACCAGTTTTTCCACCTCCCGCATGATAAGACGCTCCCAATGCTTCTTTGTGTAACTCTACTGGTAAGTCTCGCCAATATTGTCCAGGCTTTAGTAGCCTAAATCAAGACCCATGCAACCAGAGAAAAAGCTTAAAGCCTTAAGATTAGGTTTACTAGAAGCTCTTCTTGCATGATCTGGAATAACTTGATCAGGGTTATGCTCTTTACAACGATATTCGCTAGCAGATTCTGAAGCAACCACCCATCTGTTACCAATCATTTCCCCGTTAATTTCTCCACTTCTAAGCAACTTACGAACGTATTGCTCAGAGTAACCAAGCATTTCAGAGGTTTCTTTTACGGAGAGGTATGCAGTAGACATAGGGGTTTCGTAAGCGAAACTAAGATTAAGAACCAATTTTAAAAGGAGTACAGTTGTTTGGCAAGTTCTGCAAATTAGTGTTTTGATTAATTGCTGATTTTTAGTCCCGTCAGTTATATATAAAAATTGCTGCATTGGAAAGGAGACATAGGTTATCAGCCTTTGGTGAGCTTTTTTCTTAGACGGCAAAATAACCTTTGAGGTAATGCTTCAATACTTCAATGCTATTTATAAAGTATTTAAAGTCACATCTAATCTTAGAGTAGATTGCGATCAATCATTTTTTGTCCAGTGAAAATACGCATAATGTAAAATTAGACGCAGTCGAATAGACTGATGAGCGATCGCAATCACCAACACAGGCAAATATTATTTTTACAATGCCCTACTGTATTAACCCCCGTTGTCCAAATCCTCTTGATCCTGAAAATGTAAATAATTCAACTTGTCGCAACTGTGGTTCAGAAATACTATTACAAGGTCGTTATACGGTTGTTGAAAAACTAGGCAAAGGCGGTTTTGGCAATACTTTTGAAGTAGATGATCGCGGTACACGTACTCGGACGCACTTTTGTTTTTCTACTCACAGGTAAAGAACCCCAAGATTCAGCTATCTATAATCCTTTAACTAATCAATTGGACTGGCGTCCTCATGCATTGCAGATTTCGCCACTATTTGCAGATTTAATCGACTGTTTAATGGCTCCAGTTGCAAATCAACGCCCTGAAAATACACAGGTAATTTGGCAATGGCTAGAAAAAATTGAGCAAGATATCAACCAAACAGATATATGTTCACAAAAAACATTACTGCAAATATTGCCAAAATCAGCGTTATCTTTTGCCACTACATTTTTTTCTCATCCTAGCCAGACACATCAAAAAACTTGGAAAATCTTTCTCGGATCAGGAGTAGGATTAATTGCTGCTGTCACAACACTTATTAATCCAATCAGCACTAAAAACTCAGTTCCTCTTAACAAACCCTCTGTTTCACCTCCCTCAAAAGTTTCTATTGTTAATCAAAAGTCTCAACAAACTAGAGACATTAAACCATCTGCTACTGTAGTTGCTAAAAATGCAGCGATCGCAACACAATCACAAGTAAAACAAAAAAAATCTCAAGTTCAACCACAGCAAGAATTACAAGCAAATTTAAAATCAGAATCAAAATTATTAAAAACTGCTAATTCTCATGAAAATACAAAAAATAATTTAATTCAACAAAGAAAACACTCAGTCATACTCCAAAATCAGCAAAAAATAAAAAGTAGACCAAAAAAGAAAAAAACAGAGCTAAATGTAAATAGAGACTTTAGAACAATCAAATTTAGAACAAATACATTGCCAAGAGAAAAAGCACCAACAATAGTCATTAAGGTTCAAAAATCCAAAAAGCTATTAGTTACTCAAAAGATAAGACGTAAAACTCAAACTCAGCAAACCAGGCACATAATAAAAGTGAAGTTAAAAAGAAATTATAATCATCTCAAAAAAGACAGGAAATAATTACTCTGTGGCTATATATTTTTTGAACGCAGAAGAACGCAGAGTTTTTTATTATCTGTTGATAGGAATTAACTCCTTTATATGAGGCTATCCAAACAGCAGTTGACTTGAGTTCTATCTCGGTAACTTAGCATCAGTGCTGATGTCAATAATTTCTGCTGTAAGCTGATCGCTCTACCAGTGAGCTAACTTTGGGGGAGTTTGATGTAGGATTTGAACCTACGTCAACCGATCAACTCGGACGCTCTACCACTGAGCTAATCAAACAGTGAATAGTATGCAGCGCTTGGCGGTATACGCAATTAGACCAGAGGCTAGCGCACCAGTCGGGCTTACAGAACCCGCACCACAGCTAACAACGACTTCACTACTAAATCTTTTTCAAAGAGAGCGCAGCCGAACTATCAAACAATTCGCGTACCTTCTTGTACTAGTTAGCCGTTCTGGACGCGTGGATTCTATAATGATTGGAACATCATTTGCTGCTAATTCAGGCATGAAGCTGTGACAGAAACTGGAAGCTACAAAGATACTGTAAACCTACCCAAAACGAAATTTGATATGCGGGCAAACGCTAGCAAGCGTGAACCCGAAATCCAAAAATTTTGGGAAGAGAATAAAATCTACGATCGCCTATCTCAAAATAATCCCGGCGAATTATTTATATTGCACGACGGGCCTCCCTATGCAAACGGCTCTCTGCATATTGGTCATGCTTTAAATAAAATTCTCAAAGATATTATTAATCGCTACCAACTGCTGCGCGGTCGGAAAGTGCGCTATGTTCCTGGTTGGGACTGTCATGGTTTGCCAATTGAGCTAAAAGTTTTACAGAATATGAAAGCTGCGGAAAGGCAAAACTTGACACCTTTACAACTGCGGCAGAAAGCGAAAGAATTTGCCCTAAATGCTGTCAATGAACAGCGTGATAGTTTTAAACGCTACGGAGTTTGGGGTGATTGGGAACATCCGTATTTGACCTTAACACCGGAATACGAAGCCGCCCAAATCGGTGTTTTCGGACAGATGGTGTTAAAAGGTTACATCTATCGGGGCTTAAAGCCAGTACACTGGAGTCCTAGTTCTAAAACTGCTTTGGCAGAAGCTGAGTTGGAATATCCAGAGGGTCATACTTCTCGCAGTATCTACGCCGCTTTCCCTGTGACGAGTTTGGCGGAAGCGGTAAAACCTGCTTTATCAGAATTTTTACCAAATTTAGGTGTAGCAATTTGGACAACTACACCTTGGACAATTCCGGGTAACTTGGCGGTGGCGTTGAATCCAGAACTTAACTACGCAGTTGTAGAAGTTACTTCATCAGGAGAAGGTTTAGGGTTTAAATACCTTATTGTCGCTGCTGATTTAGTAGAACGCCTGTCTGCGACCCTGGAAACTCCACTCTCAGTAAAAGCCACAGTCAAAGGCAAAGATTTAGAACACTCTACTTATCGTCATCCCTTGTACGATCGTGAGAGCCCGATTGTCATTGGTGGCGATTATGTTACCACTGAATCTGGTACTGGCTTAGTCCACACTGCCCCTGGGCATGGTCAAGAAGACTACATTGTTGGTCAGCGTTATGGTTTGCCTATCTTAGCCCCAGTTGATGACAATGGTAACTTTACCCCAGAGGCGGGACAGTTTGCTGGGTTGAATGTGCTTGGTGATGGAAACCAGGCGGTAATTGATGCTTTGACGATTGCTGGTTCCTTGTTGAAAGAAGAACCCTACGTCCACAAATACCCCTACGACTGGCGGACAAAAAAACCAACGATTTTCCGGGCGACAGAACAGTGGTTTGCTTCTGTGGAAGGATTCCGCGCAGAAGCACTCAAAGCGATCGCTTCTGTAAGATGGATTCCCGCCCAAGGTGAAAATCGAATCACACCGATGGTAGCCGATCGTTCTGACTGGTGTATCTCTCGTCAGCGGAGTTGGGGTGTACCAATTCCAGTATTCTACGATGAAGCTAGTGGAGAACCACTGCTGAATGAAGAAACCATCGCCCATGTCCAAGCAATTATTGCCGAAAAGGGTTCTGACGCTTGGTGGGAATTATCTGTTGAGGAGTTACTACCCCAAACCTACCGCAATAATGGCCGTACCTATCGCAAAGGTACAGATACAATGGACGTGTGGTTTGATTCTGGCTCATCTTGGGCATCTGTACTCAAGCAACGTCCAGAATTACACTACCCCGCGGATATGTACTTAGAAGGTTCAGATCAGCATCGGGGATGGTTCCAGTCAAGTTTGCTGACCAGTGTGGCTGTTAACAACTGTGCGCCATACAAAACCGTGTTGACTCATGGTTTTGCCCTAGATGAACAAGGGCGGAAAATGAGTAAGTCGCTGGGAAATGTTGTCGATCCGGCTATTGTCATTGAAGGTGGCAAAGATCAGAAAAAAGAGCCGGCTTATGGTGCTGATGTGTTGCGGTTGTGGGTATCGTCGGTAGACTATACCTCCGATGTGCGCCTGGGTAGCAATATCATCAAACAACTGGTTGATATCCGGAACAAAATTCGTAACACCGCTAAAAATTTACTGGGTAACTTGCATGATTTTGATCCAGCCAAAGATGCTGTACCCTATGAACAATTACCGCAGCTAGACAAATACATGCTGCACCGAATGACAGAAGTATTCCAGGAAGTTACTGAAGCATTCGATAGCTTCCAATTCTTCCGCTTTTTCCAAACTGTGCAAAACTTCTGCGTGGTGGATTTATCCAACTTTTATATGGATATCGCCAAAGATCGGTTGTACATCAGTACTCCCAATGCTTTGCGGCGTCGCAGTTGTCAGACAGTGTATTGGTATGCACTGGAAAACTTAGCCAAAGCGATCGCACCTGTATTATGTCACCTAGCCGAAGACATCTGGCAATATCTTCCCTACCACACTCCCCATAAATCAGTATTTGAATCTGGTTGGGTACAATTGCAGCAAAACTGGCATAATCCAGAACTAGCAACTTTTTGGCAACAACTACGGGAGATTCGCCTTGATGTCAACAAGGTATTAGAACAAGCTAGGGTAGAAAAAATGATTGGTTCCTCCCTAGAAGCAAAAATCTTGCTCTACATCAGTGATGCAGAATTATTAAGTGCAATCAAATCACTGAATGCTAGCAACAGCAACGGTGTAGACGAACTTCGCTACCTATTCATCACCTCACTCGTGGAATTGGTAGACGCACCAGAAAAACTGCAAGGTTCAAAATACAACTTGCAAGCCGATAGGTGGCGGATTGGTGTACTACAAGCAGACGGGCAAAAATGCGATCGCTGCTGGAATTACTCTACTCATGTAGGAGAAAATGCAGCACATCCACTGATTTGTGAACGGTGCGTGGCTGCATTAGCCGGAGAGTTCTAACAGCTATCAGTAGTTCCAGTCTGTAGCTAGGAAGATGTTTTCGAATATCGAACGCCGATGAAAATACAGACAGCCAACGCAAAAACCAAATCTGTGTCCATCTGTGTTCATCGGTGTTCGATAATAATTATCCCTTCCACCTCGCCACAATCTCAAAAAACTTGACACCGATACACACCGATGGGCGATCGCTGTGCATATGGTGGCTGGGAAGAGGTTCTGAAAATCGAACACAGATGCACACCGATACACACCGATGGGCGATCGCTGTGTGTCATTCTGGAATTTTCTACTATTGGCGATTGACTAGTGAGTAAAATCGCTACATTAGAAGGTGGAGAAAGAAAATCACAGTTGACCCACACAGAGCGGGTACTCACGTAAAACCATGAGTGTAAACGCCACGATTATAGATAATCCTTTATTGCAAGGCGCTGGTTTACCTGATTTTGTGAACATTAAACCAGAGCATGTGGTGCCAGCGTTTAATCAGTTACTGGCAGAATTAGAACAAGAACTAACTAAGTTGGAAGCTGATGTTCAGCCCAGTTGGAGTGGTTTAGTAGAACCTCTAGAAAAAATCACAGAACGCCTGAATTGGAGTTGGGGTGTTGTCAACCATTTAATGGGTGTGAAAAATAGCCCCCAACTGCGGGAAGCTTTTGAAACTGTGCAGCCGCAAGTGGTGCAGTTTTCTAACAAGCTCAGCCAAAGTCAACCAATTTACAATGCTTTTAAAGCCCTTGGTGCTAGTAAGGCTTGGGATAGTTTTGACTCTGCTCAACGGCGTATTGTCGCAGCTGCAATCCGCGATGCTGAACTTTCTGGCGTGGGTTTACAAGGTGAAGCGCGCGATCGCTTTAACGCTATCCAAATGGAGTTAGCAGAACTTTCTACTAAGTTCTCTAATAATGTTCTGGATGCAACTAAAGCTTTTAGCTTGACGCTGACGAAGAAAGAAGAGGTGGACGGCTTACCCCCCAGTTTGCTAAGTTTAGCAGCACAAGCGGCGCGAGATGCAGGTGCAGAAAATGCTACCCCGGAAAATGGCCCTTGGCGCATTACTTTAGATTTCCCCAGTTACTATCCTTTTATGCAGTACAGCGCTCGTCGCGATTTGCGGGAGGTGCTTTACAAAGCTTATATCAGCCGTGCTGCTGCGGGAGAGTTGGATAATAACCCGATCATTGAACGCATTTTAACGCTGCGTCAAGAACTGGCAGAGTTACTTGGCTACAAGACTTATGCGGAAGTTAGCCTAGCTAGTAAGATGGCTCCCCATGTCGAGGCTGTCGAAAAGCTCTTGGAAGAACTGCGTGGAGCAAGTTATGATGCTGCTGTTAAGGAATTAGAAGAATTAAAAGCTTTTGCTGCAAGTAAGGGAGTAGCAGAAGCAAATGATTTAAAACATTGGGATATTGCTTATTGGGCAGAACGCCAACGGGAAGAAAAATTTGCTTTCACAGCTGAGGAATTGCGTCCTTATTTTCCCCTTCCCCAAGTTTTAGATGGCTTATTTGGGTTAGTGAAAAGACTATTTGGTGTCACCGTCACCCCTGCTGATGGTCAAGCACCAGTTTGGCATGAAGATGTCCGCTATTTCCAAATTGCTGATGAAACAGGTAATGCGATCGCCTATTTTTACTTAGATCCCTACAGCCGTCCTGCGGAAAAGCGCGGTGGTGCTTGGATGGATATTTGTATCAATCGCGGTAAAGTTGCTGAAAATGGCGTGAGCAAGACTCGCTTACCTGTGGCATATCTGGTGTGTAATCAGACACCACCCGTTGATGGTAAGCCTAGTCTGATGACTTTCGCGGAAGTAGAGACTTTGTTCCACGAGTTTGGTCATGGTTTACATCACATGCTGACCAAGGTAGATTATACTTCGGCAGCAGGTATTAATAACGTTGAATGGGATGCAGTGGAATTACCTAGCCAGTTTATGGAAAACTGGTGCTATGACCGCGCGACTTTATTTGGTATGGCTAGGCATTACGCAACAGGCGAACCATTACCAGAACATTACTACCAAAAGCTGTTGGCAGCCAAGAATTATATGAGCGGTAGTGCAACGTTGCGGCAAGTCCACTTTAGCCTGTTGGATATCGAATTACATCACCGCTATCGTCCTGGTGGTGATGAAACTCCTAAACAAGTGCGCGATCGCATTGCTACAACAACCACTGTCATACCTCCGTTACCTGAAGATGCATTCTTGTGTGCTTTTGCACATATTTTTGCCGGTGGTTACGCAGCTGGCTACTACAGCTACAAATGGGCGGAAGTACTGAGTGCAGACGCTTTTGCTGCTTTTGAGGAAGTTGGTTTAGAAGACGAACAAGCTGTAAAAGCTATAGGTAAGCGCTACCGTGATACAGTCTTAGCACTCGGTGGTAGCAAGCATCCAATGGAAGTATTCAAATCTTTCCGGGGTCGTGAACCTAGTACTGAAGCTTTGCTCAGGCACAATGGTTTAATAGCTGCTTAGTTAT
>NZ_AJLL01000032.1 GCF_000317225.1 Fischerella thermalis PCC 7521 | reverse complement strand
TGGAAACTCCTCTAGACAAGTTGACTGGTTGAAAGAAGAATCCCACACCTTGAAGGTCTGGGAGTGTCAAAAGACGGATATCAGAATAATACAAGTGCGATCGCAACTTATTTTCAGTAAAAATACTCATGTTTATATCTCTCTATTTTCCTATCTCCCTACCCAGTAGTTGGGGCAACAAATTGGCCTCTTAACGTGATATTTGTATAACAGCGACTCTATCTATATCTGTCAGTTAACCTAATTTATGGGTTGTGCAAACCTATTAATCACAAAGATACCAGCAGATAACGCCCCTCTTAGAGGATGGATGTTATCTGTTTGCAACCAATATAGTTGAGTTCGTTGTTAGTGGTTGGTAGAACAAACGACAAACAACAAACAACAAACAACAAACATTGACAACTGGCAGTTAACAAAAAAAGATTGAGTATCGTGATATTTAGCTGTGTTGAGTGTCAAAATCTTTAAGGGGAAAGATGTTAAAAAGACTAATTGGCATTTTTGTAGTTACTGTGTTGCTGACTTTTCAGTTTGTTGTCGGTAGTGCAACAGCAGTGGAGTTAGATGAAGCTTCACGCACAGTAGCGTTAAATGAAAAGGGTGACACAGTTGTAGTCAGCCTGAAACAGCTTACAGAAGGCAAACGCTTGTTTAATGAAACTTGTTCTCAGTGTCATCCTGGTGGTATCACCAAAACCAACCAAAACGTAGGACTTGATCCTGAGGCTTTGGCGTTGGCAACACCACCCCGTAACAACATTGAAGGACTAGTGGACTACATGAAAAACCCCACTACCTACGATGGAGAAGAGGAAATTTCTGAGTTACATCCCAGCATCAAGAGTGCTGATATTTTCACAGAAATGAGAAATCTCACTGATGATGACTTGAAGGCGATCGCTGCTTATATCCTAGTACAACCAAAAGTAATTGGAATTAAGTGGGGCGGTGGTAAAATTTATTACTAAACCTCCTCCGATCAACATAGTCATCATTTTTTAGTCATCAGTCTTTTGTTAAGTAGTCCAAGATGAATAGGACTACTTACAAAAGGCCAATAACTATAATTTTGCTCACTTTTCTCACAAAAAACTTACATCTACGACATATTGTCATATTTGGCGTTAATTTTATCTAAAATGAATAGAGGAAAATAAAACTTGTTGATTGGAGAAGGCTATGAAATTAATTGCGGCCGGCTTGCGTCGCTTTGGTTTAGCATTGTTAACAATTCTTTTAGTTGTTGGCAGCTTTGCTGTTTTTACTCCTAGTGCTGCGGCTGACACATATACAGTCAAACTTGGCAGTGATAAGGGAATGCTGGCATTTGAACCTGCAAAATTGACTGTCAAGCCAGGTGACACTATTAAATGGGTAAATAACAAAGTTCCTCCCCACAATGTTGTATTCGATCCTGCTCAATCTAAAAGTGCTGATTTAGCTAAATCTTTTACTCATAAGCAGTTACTGATGAGTCCCGGCCAAGAATATGAGACCACAATCCCCGCAGATGCTCCCAAAGGTGAATATACATTCTATTGTGAGCCTCACCGTGGTGCTGGCATGGTTGGTAAACTCACTGTTGAATAGCACTCCAATCTAGTTCCAAGAGATATTTCTGTGGAAAGTTAATTGACAGTGCCAATTTTGGATTTCGCGAAAAGCTTTGAGCGCCGCAAGTCAGCGCTCAAAGCTTTTTTTTGGATGCAAATCTAAAATTCAAAATTGGTTTACTTCACCTTGAAAGCTTTTAGCAGCCATAGAATATTACTAAAAGGATTTTTTCAGGGGCTAAAAGCTTATCCCAAGGAGAATATTTTGAGAATTCTATTATTAATTTTGCTATTTGCGATCGCGCTGTCATTTTTTATATTTACCAGTCCAGTACAAGCAGCCGAAATATCTGATGCTGCCAAAATATTTAATTCTAACTGTGCTTCTTGTCATATTGGTGGTGGTAATGTTCTCATCGCTGAGAAGACTTTGAAAAAGGAAGCCTTACAACAGTATCTGAAAAATTACGATACTGACTCTATTGCAGCGATTATTCACCAAATACAAAATGGGAAAAACGCCATGCCTGCTTTTAAAAGCAAGTTAAGCGAAGATGAAATTATCCAAGTAGCTGCTTACGTTTTTCAAAAAGCAGAACAGGGTTGGTAATATCAAATTCAGTGAATAGTTATCAGTTAACAAATAACTGATAACTATATCATTGTTTACTGTGAATTTGATTTTTGTCTTTCCTGTTTAACTTGGCGTAATTGTTGTAATAGTTTGTGGTTGGGATTTTGAGTGTTATTAACTTGCAACTGAGATGCTTGTGGGGTTGGTTGAGCCTGATTTGTCCCCACTTGCACTGGTGATGTTGTAGGTTTTACAGTCGCTTGTGTGGGTTGTTGCTGTTGAGGTAATTGTTGATTTTGCGGAAGCGATCGCAAACGCTGCTGTAAATTTTGCTGACCGCTTGGATATGACTGTGTTTTACTTGTTTCCAAAATCGGCAATTTTTGAGGAACTAATACAGGCAATTTTGGTGGAGTAGCAGCTGCGGGAGTGATGTTACTATTTGGTAAGAAAGAGAGTCTAAATGGATAGTACTGAGGTTTACCATTGGACTGCACAGGATTTTTTTGGAAATAATCTCTAAAGTATTCCCGTGCTGCGATCTTAAGGTTAGATGAAACTGAATTATCTAGAAACTCTATCGATTCAACCTGACCGTCTGCGTAGACTAAACCACCTTCTATTTCACCTTCCTGTCCTCTTTGACCACTAACGGTTTCGGAGATAGGTTTTTTGGTTTCAATGTTGGGGTATTGATCCCTTACTTTGCGTAATTGATCATTTAAAGAAGTGATTTTCGCGATTTGTTGTGCTGTCACCTGGGATGTTGTCGGTGCGGGTGGTGGCAATTCAGGCTTTTGAAGCGTGGGCTGTTGTGGTTGCCATTGCGGTAAGCTTGTACCGCCCATTGCTAAGTTTCCTCCTAGTTGCGGAGTGCCACCAGGAGCCACAAATTCCTGATTATGAAGCCCCGGCGGAGTGTTAGGGTTATTTGAAGAGTTGGAAGCCGGGGTGTTGGGCAGATTACTGGGTATGTTAGCAGCCTGTAAATCTGGCAAATTTGTGGGGTATACGGAGTTAGAGGTGTTGACAGAAGATGGTAGCGGTTGCGGTTTTCCTAAGCCAATCTCATCCTGTAGACGACTAACTTTCCTATCATTGACACGCGGAATAGTTGTTGTGTCGCTTTGGCTGACATCATACTTTGGTTGAAGTTGGAAGTTTTGCCTTCGAGCTACCTGCAACTGATTCTTTTGCGGTAGAGGCAAGATACTGACTCGGTTCGGAGATAAGGGAACAGGAGTTAGTGGTGGTTCAACCAGAGAAGTTGTTGGCGGTTGTGCCGGTAAGGGTGTTGATTTGAACGCAAAGTTAGGGAAAGGAGGAACTTGTGCTTGTATGGGAACTTGCCCAGCTTGCGGTAACTGTGTCTGTAAAGGAATTCCTGGTTGCTTGGGAAGCCCAGATGTGGTTGTTTGCGGCAGACGATTTTGATCAGCCTGGTTTAATTCAACAAGTCCTACGCCAGTTTTTGGTGATTTTGTCTCTTTTGGTTTGGTTTCCAACTGCATCCACGGGAGAAATAAGGCGATTACACCGTGGATACCAACAGAGGCTAATACTGCTATCCCTGTTGGCTGACTAATTATTTCTGGTATGGTTTTTAATATGGAGACGTATGACATAGCTGTTCTCGTTCACTCGGCTTGATTGAAGTAAGCTGAACAAATTAATTTTTGACCACAAGTAATAACTATTCAGTAATTGCGTTCCTCTACAAATAATAACTTCCCACACCATCAGGCAAAACAGGAAAGCTGCAACGTCTTGAAAGTGATTTTATTAAAATTGATATAACATTGTACTAGAAATTCTGTTCTGTCAATGCTTATCTTTAAGAATAGTTATTTTATACAATCATTAGGCTTGTCAGAGCTACAAGAGGCATTCAGGCTGACTATTGGCTAAGTTAAGGTCTAAATTGGCAGAGACAGAAAGAATAAAGTTTTACTTTGTAATTGCAAATACAAACATACAAAGGCTCCTAGATAAATCACAGTTGTTGGAGGTACTTAAGTATAACTTAATATTTTCAGACTGGCTAAAAATATATTCAACAAGCAGTTAATATTCAGTTTCAAACTTTATGCCTGTAAAGTAAAACCTCTCGTCACCTAAGGTTGCTTCTCTCGTAGTAGACAACCGCATACACAAAAATTGTTTAATCACTCCACATCTAGTCTCGTTACGCCACTTTACTTAATGCACTATCCAGTGAATTTCGGCGCATTAGGAGTACTTCCATAAGGTACTCTACCAAATTCTACAAAGTTTGACATTTAGCCACCAACTAGATGAGGATAACAAGGAATAGAAGGGGAAGATTTGTATCAATAATTTTGTGAAATGGTATGAGGTAGTAAAATCGGGGATACGTAAAAATTCTATCCGGGGAATTTCGCTCCCTATTTTTAAAATTTTGATTTTAAATTGTAAATTAGAAGATTGCTCAGGTCAGGATTTGACAAAGATACAGTCAGAATACTGGCGTAAATAAAATTTTGTGGTTACATTAAAAACATTCTTGGTAACTAAGTCAATTATCAAGGTTGGGTGACGTGACAACCTCATTTGTTAAAAGTGATGGATCAAACGGCAGGTTACCCGGTAATGGGTAATAGGTAAGAACTGGTTCTCATTTTTCCAATTATCAATTACCAGAACAAGCCCACTGTTAAATATTGGGCGAATTATCCTTATTTCATTTTTAATTCTCAATTCCCTTGTTGTGCAATGAATCACTTTTCTTCTGCTTCCAAGACATCAAGTTTTCATGCAGACATTCTCAAGGAAACTCAGATTGGTCAACTTTGTGGTTGTTCAAAATTATTTCGCGATCGCTACGAAATTTTACGCATTTTGGGTCGGGGTGGTTTTGGTGTTACATTTTTAGCCAAAGATGCAGTATTACCTGGGAATCCTTTATGTGTGATTAAACTGCTTTGTCCGAAGGTGACAAGTCGCCAAAGTCGAGAACGCGCTTGTATGCATTTCAAGAAAGAAGCAAAAACTTTAGCTCAACTTGGTAGCCATTCCCAAATTCCCATGCTTTTAGACTATTTTGAAGTCAATGGAGAATTTTATCTAGTTCAAGAATATATACAGGGTGTGAATTTAGCATGGGAGGTCAAACGCAAAGGCCCTAAAAGTGAAGCTGAGGTGAAGCAGTTTTTGCGAGAACTACTACCAGTACTGCATTATATTCATAAACATCATGTTATTCATCGAGATATTAAGCCTCATAATTTACTGCGCTGTCAGGATGATCAAAGATTGGTGCTGATTGATTTTGGTGCAGTCAAAGAAGAATTACTAGACGTCACAGGTGCAATCACTGAAAGCAATCATACACATTTTGTAGGAACGATGGGATTTGCACCACCAGAACAATTTTCCTTACGTCCTGTTTACGCCAGTGATATTTACGCTGTAGGCGTCACCTGTCTTTATCTTTTAACAGGAAAATCACCTTTAGAATTTGACCAGGATCCAGTTTCCGGCGAAATTAGTTGGCACAAACAAGTTAAAGTTAGCGAACATTTTGCTCTGGTCTTAAATCAAATGCTCAAGTTTTCTTTGGATGAGCGTTTTCAGTCAGCAGATGAAGTGATGTGGACTTTAGGTATGGAATCCTACGTGCCAAATTTAACTAGCTGCTTAACTAACCAAAGGCTGGCAAGTAAAACTAAAATTACCAACAAAGTTACTGATGCATACTTGCCACCTGTAGCAAGGACTGCAAGTGCTATTCGGGAATGGCAAGCAAAACTCAAGACCCGCAAATCTATTGAGCAAAGAAATATTTATATATCAAATTAATTTTTCAATAATATAAATTAATCAACAAATAAATGCATACTATCGAGCAAGTTTGAAGTTGCTTGATTAACACTAATAAATTAATCAATCAAGATAATTTATTGTGCTTAATTAATGAATACTATCAATTTAAATTGTAAATCTGGTCAATAAAGTTCTGATATATCTAATACCTCAAGTTTTGAGGTTGGAAAATCCTAGTAGGATATAGCTTGATATTTACTGATATATTAATCTACTAGCTTGTAGTCAGAAAATATACAAAATTTTTAATAGAATTTAGTATAATACAAAGGATTATTATTAATATACAAAAATTTTCAGGGCATCCTTAACTTCATTTACCACGCAGTTGTAACTCTTGTAATAAATGATCTGCTGCTTAAATCCTGATTGCCCACATCCCCTCAATCCTGATGGAAAGGAGTTCTGCCAAACTTGTAACAGTCCACTCGTGCAGCTGTTACGGAAGCGCTTTCGTGTCATCCGGGTGCTTTCAGATGAGGGTGGATTTGGTAGAACCTATTTGGCAGAAGATATAGATAAACTCAATGAACGCTGCGTTATCAAACAATTAGCACCAAAATTTCAAGAAAGCTGGGCCCTTTCCAAAGCGATGGATCTATTTCAGCGAGAGGCACAGCGGCTGCAACAACTCGGAGAACATCCGCAAATACCAACTTTATTGGCTTACTTTGAAGAAAACACATACCTGTATTTGGTGCAGCAGTTCATAGATGGACAGAACTTATTAAAAGAGTTGCAACAGAAAAGAGGGTATAGTGCTAAAGAAATTCGAGAAATTTTGTTAGATTTACTACCTGTTCTTAGATTTATTCATGAACGAGGAGTGATCCATAGAGACATCAAGCCACAGAATATTATCCGGCGTAAAATTGATGGGCGTCTATGCTTGATAGATTTTGGTTCTTCTAAGCAATTAACGGCGAAAGTACACATACAAATGGGTACTTCTATAGGTTCACATGGCTATTCAGCAATTGAACAAATTAGAGACGGTAAAGCCTACCCAGCCAGCGATTTATTTAGTTTAGGGGCTACTTGTTTTCATCTGCTTACAGGAATTTCCCCTTTTAAACTTTGGACAGAACATGGCTACGCCTGGGTGCAAGATTGGCAACAATATTTGAAGAGTCCGATCGCTACTGAATTGGTTGAAGTCATTGACAAGCTATTAGCAAAAGATGTGCAGCAGCGCTATCAATCAGCTGAACAAGTGCTAAAAGACTTGATGCGCAAGCAGCTATCAGACCGAAAAACGGAAACCGCTAACTCATCAGTGATATTACCACCAACCCAACCACCATTTATACCAAGAAAATATGCACTGCTGAGAAATTCATTCTTGGTGGGTTCTTTAGTCATGGTAATAGTGTTGGGTGAGTTCTTTTATCGGCAGTCTCACAACTTTAACTTTTCCATTTCTTCTCGTTTTGGTCAAGGGGACGACACATCAACAAATAATGAAGCTATTCTTCCTCGATCTTCTAAACTACCATTGGGGAATTTTTATTTAGCGCATACATTCAAATCACCTTCCAAATCGGTTTTGTCTGTTGCGATTAGCCCAGATGATAAGACAATTGTCAGCAACAGCGGTGACAGTATTAAACTCTGGAGTCTAGCCACTGGACAGGAGATTATTACTCTTAAAGGGCATAGCGATCGCGTTAATGTTGTTAGCATCACCCCAGACGGGCAAACCTTGGTCAGTGGTAGTGAGGACGGAACCATCAAACTCTGGAATCTAGCCAGAGGACAGGAAATCCGAACTTTTGCAGGACATAGGAATTCAGTTCATACCCTTGCTATTAGTCCGGATGGCAGTATTTTAGCTAACGGTAGCGATGACAATACGATTAAACTGTGGGATTTAACGACGACCCAGGAAATCCACACTCTCAATGGTCATACTTCTTGGGTACGAGCGATCGCCTTCAGCCCTGATCAAAAAACTTTAGTTAGTGGTAGTCGTGATCAAACTATCAAAGTTTGGGATGTGACAACTGGACGAGAAATCCGTACTCTTACCGGACATACTCAAACTGTCACATCGATCGCCATAACACCGGATGGGAAAACCCTGATCAGTGGTAGTGATGATAAGACCATCAAAATTTGGGATTTGACAACCGGAAAACAAATCCGTACCCTCACAGGTCATTCTGGAGGAGTTCGGTCTGTTGTTCTCAGTCCAGATGGTCAAACTCTAGCTAGTGGTAGTGGTGACAAGACTATTAAATTGTGGAATCTAAAAACAGGCGAAGCAATTCGCACCCTAGCAGGACACGGCGACGGAGTTCAGTCTTTGGCTTTTAGTCAAAATGGCAACATCCTTGTTAGTGGTGGTTTTGACAACACCATCAAGATTTGGCGAGTCTCAAGTTAACCATTTTTTTACATATAAAAAGTAATGTTAAAGATTTGCCAATAAAGCTGAAAAGTCATTCATCCAATGGGTAAATAAATTTATCCCCACAAAAATATATACAATCTCTGGTTTGTGAATTTCACAGCATGAGACCTAAGCAACTGCTGAATTTGCAATGTCTGTACAAATGAGTTACTCAAAAATCAAAGTTTTAACGGGTGCGGCGATCGTGCTTTTAGGAGCTGGAGGAACTTGGCTGTGGCAATCTGCCCCAGGCGCAACCAGCTTATCTGTTCAAAGCGCTAATCAGCTAGATAAATCGGCGTGGGTAAATGTTGGGATTGGCGACGCTCTCACCCTAAAAGGACATGCCAACTCGGTTTGGTCTGTCGCAATTAGCCCTGATGGTCAAAAAGCCGCTTCGGCAAGCACAGACAAAACTATCAAAATTTGGGATCTGGCAACAGGAACAGAATTACACACCTTGAAGGGGCATTCTCAATGGATCAATGCTGTTGCTATCAGTCCTGATGGCAAAATGCTTGCTTCCGCCAGTGCAGATAATACCATCATTCTTTGGGATTTGCCAACAGGAAAATTAATTCGTACCTTAAAGGGACATTTAGCTTCGGTTCAGTCTATCGCCTTCAGTTCAGATAACAAAGCTTTAGTCAGTGGCAGTTGGGATCAGAGCATTAAACTGTGGGATGTCACCACAGGCAAACAAATTCGCAGCCTGAAAGGAGATTGTGATGTTGTAGATGCGATCGCCATTAGTCCCGATGGTAACACGGTTGCTAGTAGTAGCTATTTTGACAACGCTATTAAAGTGTGGAATGTAAACACAGGAAAACTAATTCGTGTTTTGAGAGGTCACGAGCAAGCAGCTCATTCTCTTGCTTTTAGTCCTAATAGCAACACTCTAGCAAGTGGTGGCTGGGACAACACGATCAAGTTGTGGGATTTGAAAACTGGTAAAGAAACTTACACATTCACAGGACATACCAACAAAGTCTGGTCTGTCAGCTTTAGTCCAGATGGTAATACCTTGGCTAGTGGTAGTTGGGACAAGACCATCAGACTTTGGAATGTGAACACCGGACAAGAAATTCGCACCCTTGCTGGACATGACGACAAAGTTTGGTCTATCGCCTTTAGTGCTGATGGTACTTCTGTTGCAAGTAGTAGTCTTGACAAAACGATCAAAATCTGGCGGGTAGCGCAATGAAAATGGTTGGTAGTTGCTTGTTGATAGTTGGTTGGAAAACAATCAACTACCAACAAACAACAATCAGCTAAATCAAAAAACAGTCAATCGATATGTACCTGTTCGTTGAGGAACAGAAGAAATCACTACAACATAGTAAGTACCATCTTCAGGTAACTTAGCTCGATCAATCAGCGCCGTGTATCTACCATCTTTGTCGTTATCTGCGGCAATTACTTGACCTTTAGAATTGAAAAGGACAATATAGGGAGAAAATTCTTCTAAGACGCTATCTACACGTATGCTTACAAGTTGGTCTCTTTTGCCTTCAAAGCTAGAAACATTGTAAGGGCTGCCATTCTTTCTCAGATTGGAGCCATTTGCTGTTAATTGCTCTGATTCATCAAGAGTGTAACTGGCTCTGTCGTTCCTTAAAGCCAAACTATAGCGTCCTATTTCTCCAGGATTACGGCTAGTAACTGCGATTGTATAAACACCTCGCTGAGGTAGTCTGACAAACAAAAATGCATCTTTAGCTTCCCCACTACTTCTTTTAGCCAGAACGTTATTGTTGGGGTCAAGCAAAATCATGAACGGATTGAGGTTCAGATTACTAGAGTGGCGTTGATCAGCACTACCCACAAGTCTAATTTGAATTAATTGATTTTCTCGACCCTCAAACTGATAAAAGTGAAAATACCTGCCTTGGGATTTAAAGTCACCCGGCGCTAAGACACCTAATTGAATGTCTACAAAGTTAATTGGTCTAGCGTTAGGTATTTTGCTTCCAGAAACAGGTGAGCCACCAGAAGTCCTATTATTGGTTGTACCCTGATTGTTGGTTGGCTTGGGAGTCCTAGAACGTGAAGAATTAGCAGGACGAGAATTCGGCTGTGGTGCTGGTTGAGTACTTCCAGGAGAAGGACGGTATGTAGGCTGTGGTGCTGGTCGATTACTAGGGGTAGAAGGACGGTATGTAGGCTGTGGTGCTGGTCGATTACTAGGGGTAGATGCTGGAGTTGGAGATGTTGTGGGTGCAGGACTAGTTGTGGGTGCAGGACTAGGGGAACCAGTATCAGAAGGCTGTGGCGTGGGAGTTGATGCTGGAGTTGGAGATGATGTGGGTGTGGGGGGAATGGGAGACTCTACTGGTGGATTAGTTTGAGCAGGTGGAGACGGTTGTGTAACAGGAATTTGCTCAATTGCTTGTTTTACTGCTTCTGGCTCTCTCTCATCTGGTGTTTTGGCAATTTTGAATTCTCGCGATTGTTTTGGAATTTCTAAGGCATTGATAGGCAGAGGATAATTTGTAATTAACAAACTGCTACTAAGAAAAATAATTAAAGCCAAATCAAATTTATGCCAAAAATTTTTGTTGCTTTTTCCTTTGAACATATCACTCCTCAAAATTTCGATTCATAATATAGTTAAAAACTTAATTTTTTATTTTGAAGTCGCTAAATTTTTACTAAAGTTTATTTATGTTTTGAGATTAATTTTAGAAATAATTTGAGTCATATTTGAGTTTCGCATTAATTACTAATAATTTATGACTTTAAATAAATACCTCCTGTTTTTACTACTTTAGATAGTTGTTTTTATAAAATTTGAAATATGTAAACTCTACATCAGAGCTTGTATTGTTTTTGCATAGTCTTTATCATACCAAAGTGGTATTTAGGAAATTTTTAACTGAACATTGGTACAAGTCTGTTAAAAATTTCGTTTACGTGCTTCTTTCGCAGTATACAATTTGGGTACACAAGCGCACTTATCGCAGCGGCTGTTCTGCCAGTAACCATGATGATAGAAAAATGTCTATACTTTAATTTTAGATTGCTTAGTTACCAGTAGATTTCTTTCTGAGTCAGAAAGTTTATTTTGGCAACTTAATAGCAAAATGATACGACATGAATTAATATATACTCAAGCTGCAAATTTATTTTTAGTATGATTTGCTGCCTGAATCCCGAGTGCCAACATCCTTTAAATCCTGATGGTAGCCAATATTGTCAGAATTGTAAAACACCACTAGTACCTCTGCTGAGAGGTCACTATCGTGTTATCGAAAGATTGTCTGTAGAAGGTGGATTTAGTATCACCTATCTAGCGGAGGATATCGACAAACTAAATGAAAAATGTGTTGTTAAGCAATTAGCGCCAAAAGTCAAAGATACAGGGGCGTTAAAAAAAGCGGTTCAGCTTTTTGAACAAGAAGCCAAACGATTGCAAGAGTTAGGAGAACACCCACAAATTCCTCATCTGCTAGCTTACTTTGAGCAAGATAACTACTTATATTTAGTACAGCAATATATTCATGGACAAAATTTACTCAAAGAATTGCAGCAGCGGGGAAGATTTAGCGAAAGAGAAATTCGAGAACTTTTATTAGATTTACTACCAGTTCTTAAATTTATCCACGATCGCGGAGTAGTTCACCGAGATATCAAGCCTCAAAACATTATTCGCCGTAAATCTTTGCATCCTTCTTTAGAAAGAGATTCAAAGGGGGAGTTAGTATTAATTGATTTTGGAGCCTCGAAGCTGCTGACAACAACAGTGCAGCCAAAAATGGGAACAACTATCGGTTCACACGGCTATACTCCCATTGAACAAATGCAGGATGGAGAGGCTTATCCAGCAAGTGATTTATTTAGTTTGGGGGCTACTTGTTTTTACCTACTAACTGGAACTTCTCCATCCAAATTGTGGATGCAACAAGGTTATGGTTGGGTATCATCTTGGTGGCAATATTTCAGCACTCCTAGTAGAGGTGGACTTGCCCTTTCTATGGAGTTGGGTAGGGTCTTGGACAAGCTACTAAAGATAGAGATTCAAGAACGCTATCAATCAGCCGATGATGTGATTAAAGATTTATCACGTCAACCACCGCCATTACCAGAACTTGATGAAACCATACTGTCAGGTTCGCCAGCAAATAGAGGCGGATTTTTGGCAAAATTAACTAAAAAACTGAAAAATAGCCTGTTAGTTAATGCTGTGATTGTCATATTGGCATTAGCAGGGGTTTGGTATTTTCAGTCTCGCCAACAGATAACTCAGTCTTCTGATTTTGTTCCACCTCAAGATATTATTGTCCAAAACTCTGACGAACCCAGCACTTTAAAAGGACATGCCAGTGATGTTAATTCTGTGGCTTTTGACTCGGATGGACAAAAGCTGGCTAGTGGTAGTGATGACAAAACTATTAAAATATGGGATTTAGCAACCCAAAAAGAAATTCAAACCTTGAAAGGACATTCCGGATGGATTTGGGGTGTGGTATTTAGTCGGGATGGGCAAACTCTTGCGAGTGCGAGTGCAGATCAAACAGTCAAATTATGGGATCTGGCAACGGGCAGGGAAATTCGCACTTTTAAGGGACATCAAGCTGGGGTAACATCTGTAGCCTTTAGTCCTGATGGACAAACTCTTGCTACTGCTGGCTTAGACAAGACAGTCAAACTGTGGAATGTGGAAACTGGAAAAGAAATTTGCACTCTTGTTGGACATTCTGGGGCGATCGCTTCTGTAGCTTTTAGTCCCGATGGGCAAACTGTTGCCAGTGGTAGCTGGGACAAGACAATTAAACTATGGAATGTCAATACTACTAAGAATATCCGTACTTTCACAGGACACTCTGATTTGATTATTTCTGTAGCTTTTAGTCCCGACGGTACTAGCCTAGCTAGTGGTAGTAAAGACAAAACTATTAAATTGTGGGACTTAGCAACAGGAAAAGCAACTCTGACTTTAAAAGAGCATACCGATAAAGTCAATTCCATCGCCTTTGTACCTAACACTGCTAAAAATAAGTCTTTAGATACAGTCAGACTTGTAAGTGGTAGTAGTGACAATACGATTAAACTGTGGGATCTCAAAACAGGAAAAGAAATTCGTACTCTCAAAAGAGATTCTGGTTATATCTATTCTGTTGCCATTAGTCCAGATGGGCAGACTGTTGTTAGTGGCGGTAGTGCAGACAATATTATTAAGATTTGGCGAGTGCAGAATTGAGTTTGGGGATTGGGGATTGGAAAGGGACAAGGAGGACAAAGAAGACAAGGAAGAAAACAAACAACTAACCACTAACCACTAACAACTCACGTTAGTTAATTGAGTAAAACTTGTACTTCTTCTCCTGAAGAAATTAGTGTTTGTCCCACAGACATGACAGCTAAAGCGTTAGTTTGGGCGAGATTAATGAGATTGCCAGAACTTTGACTGCCACCAGCAAGCTGAAATTCATAAATTCCGTTTTGTAAATGTAATTTGCCCCAAAAATAAGTTTCCCGTTTACCGTCAGATCGCAATTCCTGACGAGTGAATGCTTTGATAAACTTTGGTTGCCAACCGTCTACCAACCCAGAAACTTTTTTAATAGTTGGTTGTACAAATCGCCAGAATGTTACTAATGCCGATGCTGGATTTCCGGGTAAACCAAAGTAAATCACTTGATTTCTAAATGTCGCAACCGTGAGAGGTTTACCAGGCTTCATTGCCACTGCTTGAATGTGAATTTTCCCCTTTAAAGACTCGATAATCTGCTGAACATAGTCATAATCTCCCACGGAAACACCACCAGAAGAAATCACTATGTCGGCGTTAGATACCGCATAGGCGATCGCTTTTTCTAAGGCAGGCGGTTCATCTGGGACTATGCCTAACATTAATGGTTCTGCCCCACTCTGCCTCACCAAAGCTGCTAAAGCATACTGGTTAGAATCGACAATTTGCCCTGGTTGCAGGGGTTTTTTTGGGGGGACAAGTTCATTACCTGTAGAAAAGATTGCTACTCGTGGACGTCGATAAACACTGACTTGGGTACACTGGGCAGTCGCTAACACAGCAATTTCTGCCCCATTTAACATAATTCCTGGTGGTAATAATTGCGTCCCGGCTTGATAATAAGCTGCACGTTGTCTGATAAATTCTTGTGGTTTTTGAGGCGCTGTCAAGATCAATACACGGTTTTCCTGTCGCTGTGTATTTTCCTGCATTACCACAGTATCCGCACCTGCTGGTAGAACTGCACCAGTAAAAATCCGTGCTGCTTGCCCTGGTTCAATAGTAGACTGGGGTTGATACCCAGCCGGAATTTCTTCAACAATCTCTAAAATCGCTGGCTGTTGTTGAGTCGCCTGCTGTACATCAGCGTAACGCACAGCGTAACCATCCATTGCTGAGTTATCCCAATAGGGAAAGTGCATTTGACTTGTAACCGCAGAAGCAAGAATGCGACTATCTGCTGCTAACAAATCGACAATTTCTGTATCCTGCTGGTTGTCTAGAGGTGATACTAAATTGAAAATAGTTGCTTCTGCTTCGCTAACCGACAGCATTAGAGATAACTCCGACTAAATCCAAACGAATAATTTATCCGTGTGTATCTGTGTGCATCTGTGTACCCTACGGGAAGCCGCTACGCGTCTACGATTTCTCACACATAAATTTTGCCGTGATTTTGATAGAAGTACGATTACTCAGGCTGTAAAGAGATAAAGTTCAGCCATTCACATCTACTTCTGGCCAAAGTCTTTCCAACTGGCGTCGCCAAGCAGCTAAAGTTTCTTCTCTTGCTTGTGAAGTTTGGTTTTCATCTCCCATTAATCCTTCAGCGTAGAAACGTTCCAGGTTTTGCATCGTCGATTCTAGGGACTGACCTTGGAGTTTCGCAGCTATAATCACCTGGCGAATGCGACTTTCTACTAGCCGATTAAAGACATCATCTAAACCAGCTGCATGTAAACTAATGAGTCTGGCGATCGCATCTCGAAAATCTTCTACAACCAAGCTGTTACAGCTATGTTGAAATACTCCCCAGACTACACCTTGCTGTAAGGCGTAGCGTACTTGCTGAGTATCATCAAAATTTGCTTCTAAAAACTGTTCTAAAAAAGGTTGGGCTTGTTGTGCTGGTACAATCGGTATCAAAAGTCGCAACCAACTTTCATCGTCTGAAAGTAGTACCAGTAGACGAAAGGTAGAAGTTTCTACTTGCCAAGAACCGGGTGCGATCGCCTTGACATCTGCTTCACCAAATAATTCTGCTAGTGTAGCTGCAATTTCTGAAGGTGTCATAGTGTTTTTTTGATCCACTATCTAGCCTAGCGCAGCTTTGGTATTAGTTAATGGTTGGTTGTTGGTTGTTGGTTGTTCAAAAGATGCACACAGATAAACACCGATGGTTGATGAGATTGCTGCTAAATTAATCCCCGATCCCTGTTAAGAGTTCCCTATTTTCAAGATAGATTTCAGTTAATTGAAAATTTATTGTTTTAATTGTGTTTATGAATAAACCTGTGATCTGGGTACACGGAGACTGCTTAAGTCCACATAACCCCGCATTGCAAGAATATCCAGATGCACCTGCTATCTGGGTTTGGGATGATGCATTACTAGAAGAATGGCAACTTAGCCTCAAACGCATCGCTTTTATCTACGAATGTTTGCTAGAGTTACCTGTAATGATCCGGCGTGGCGATGTAGCAGAAGAAATTTTAGCTTTTGCCAAGGAAAATAATGCTACCAAAGTAGCAACAGTAGAAAGTCCTAGTCCCCGATTTGAAAGTATTTGTCAGCAAATAGAACGTTCTATAGATTTGGAAATTTTTGAATTAGAACCATTTTTTGATTATGACGGTTATATAGACCTGAAGCGCTTTTCTCGTTACTGGAAAGTGGCAGAAAAATATGTTTTTGATTAAGCTAACTGCAAAGGTAATCCATCTTGAAATGCTAGTAATTCTCCTGGTTTAATGATTGTCCAGACTTCGTTGTCGGTGAGGGGCGTGGTAGCAATCACGGCGACGCGATCGCTTGGTTTTGTCAATTCGCGAAAATCTACTGTTAAGTCTTGATCAATTAAGTGAGCAGCGGCAAACGGTGCTTGCCTGATAATGTAGCAAAGTTTGGTGGAACAGTGACTAAAAAAGTATTCTCCGTCCGATAATAAGTAATTAAAAACACCTATCTCAGAAATTTTATCAGTAATTTTTCTCAGGACAGGATATAGTTTTTCCAGAGAAGGTCTACCTTCAGGAAAACTTTGACGTATCGTTTCTAAAATCAAGCAGAAAGCTTTCTCACTGTCAGTATTTCCTACAGGTTGATAATATTGCATATCAGTAGGATTAAATTCTGGTAAATCACCGTTGTGGGCAAATACCCAATACCTCCCCCACAATTCCCGACGAAAGGGATGGCAGTTTTCTAGAGCAATTTCACCTTGGGTAGCTTTGCGGATATGGGCTATCACATGAGTGGAATGAATTGGATAACATCGCACTAACTCTGCAATGGGAGAACTAATCGAGGGTATGGCATCGATAAACATTCGACATCCCTTTCCCTCAAAAAAAGCAATACCCCAACCATCACGGTGATCATCAGTTTTTCCGCCACGTGCCGCAAAGCCTTCAAAAGAAAAGCAAATATCTGTGGGGGTATTGCAATTCATTCCTAGCAGTTGACACATGGCGTATTTCTGGGCTAAATACTAATGGTTGTGGGTTTAACCTTTTTTATATCATTGACTGTCCGCCCAGAGAGTACTCAAAATTGCGATCGCAATAAAGTTATTAGTTATTGTCTAACTTGAAGTGAGCTAAAAATATCTTTCCCCTCCCAGCGTG
>NZ_AJLL01000031.1 GCF_000317225.1 Fischerella thermalis PCC 7521 | reverse complement strand
CTACCGTGTATACACAAGTTGAATTTACCCCCCTCAATCCCCCTAAGATTCGGGGAGAAAACGGAAATTCAGTTCCCTCCCCTTTGCAAGGGGAGGGTTAGGGTGGGGTAAAACCCGGATTAATTATCTATTTCCGACTTGTGTGTACACCTTAGACCGGGTGCGGGGGGTGTTAGAGTTGGGATTCAACCTTATAGTTGCTTCACCTCAGAAACCAACTTTGACACCACGTCCTTGGCACTGCCAAAAAGCATTGTGGTTTTATCTTTGTAGAACAACTCATTATCTACGCCAGCAAAACCTGTACTCATTCCACGCTTAATTACAATCGTGTGCTTCGCCTTATCTACTTCCAAAATTGGCATTCCGTAGATTGGGCTATTGGTGTCACTGCGTGCGGCGGGATTGACTACATCATTTGCCCCAATTACCAGTGCTACATCTGTTTGTTCAAACTGGGGATTGATATCATCCATGTCGTGTAGTTGTTCATAGGGAACGTTCGCTTCTGCTAGCAAGACGTTCATGTGTCCAGGCATTCTACCAGCTACGGGGTGAATCGCATACTTAACATCAACACCCATGCGTTCTAGTTGATCTGCCAATTCACGTACACTGTGCTGTGCTTGAGCTACCGCCATTCCGTAACCGGGAACAATCACTACAGAACGAGCATAACCCAGCATCATTGCGCCTTCTTCTGGATCGATGCTGCGGACAGTTTTATCGGCTGTACTACCACCAGCTGCACTTGCAACTGCACCGCCACTGCTGCCAAAAGCATCAAACAGTACGCTGATCAAAGAACGGTTCATCGCTTTACACATTATTTCGGTGAGGATGATACCAGATGCTCCCACCAATGCACCAGCGATGATTAACATGTTGTTCATCACCACAAAACCAGCAGCTGCCGCAGCTAAACCAGAAAATGAGTTCAATAGCGAAATTACTACTGGCATATCGCCGCCGCCAATGGGGATGACAAACATCACACCCAAGATAAGAGAAACTGCGACAATTCCCAAAAATACAGGTAGGTTATGTGGTTCCATGATTAAAAAACCACTACCTACGACATAAGAACCCAACAATAAGGCGTTGAATGGTTGCTGCAAGGGGAATGTAATTGGGGAACCGCTGATAATTCCTTGTAATTTGGCAAATGCCAGCATACTACCTGTAAAGGTGACACCACCAATTAACACATCCAATAACATGGAAATGTTGGCATCTAAGGGTACTGTTTCAGCGTGTTGCAACAACCGCCAAAACTCAGCAACGGCAACCAAAGCAGAAGCAGCGCCACCTAAACCGTTGAGTAAACCCACCATTTGGGGCATTTCCGTCATCTGGACTTTATAGGCGGCGATCGCGCCTAGTACCGAGCCAATTGCCAAACCCAACAAAATCATCCCGTAGTTCAACACATGCTGATCCAACAGTGTTGCCACAATTGCTAACAGCATTCCCACAGCTGCAATCACATTGCCTTGTCGTGCTGTGGCGGGTGAACCCAGTTTTTTCAAACCCAAAATAAATAAAGACGCAGCGACTAAATATGTCAACTGAATGCCAGTCGGAAGAAAATCAGTCATAATTTAGCGGTAATTGGTAATTGGTAATTGGTAATTGGTAATTGGTAATTGGTAATTGGTAATTGGTGATTTTCTTTGCCATTACCTATTACCCATTTGCCTTCTTTTTAAACATCTGCAACATCCGATCTGTGACTAGGAAACCACCTACCACGTTGATGGTTGCTAGTACTACAGCGATCAAACCGAGAATAACTGAGATATTCCACTCTCTAGCACCGGAAGCTACAATTGCTCCTAATACGGCGATGCCAGAAATCGCGTTTGAGCCTGACATCAAGGGCGTATGCAAAGTAGGCGGTACTTTGTTGATCACTTCAAATCCGGTAAACGATGCCAAAACAAATACGAACAAAGCCGCAATTAATGCTTCTGTCATGTTGAAAAATCCTTAGGTATTGGGGTGATGGGGTGATGGGGTGATGGGGAGGTGGGGGAGTGTGTGTAGACAAAGAAGAAAGACTACTTGCTTGTCCTCCTTGTCTCCCCCTGTCCTTCTTGTTCCCGATCCCCGATCCCTTCTAACTCACTGCTGAAGTTACGGTTTGCAACGCCTCTTTAATTCGTGTGGAACGAATTTCACCAGCGTGGGTAATGCAAGCTGCATCAATAATGTCGTCAGCAAAGTTAATCTCTACATTTTTGTCTTTCATTAGTAGTTGCATTAAAGATGTCAAGTTCTTGGCATACAACTGGCTAGCATGGACTGGGAGCGATGATGGTAAATTAATTGGGCCGATGATAGTGACGCCGTGGGCAACAATGTCTCTACCGGGATCAGTACAAGCGCAGTTACCACCTTGTTCGGCGGCGATGTCTACAATTACTGAACCTGGTTTCATTTGCTTTACCATGTCTTCTGTGACAAGAAGAGGTGCTTTTTTACCAGGAACTTGAGCTGTGGTGATCACGACATCAGCATTTTTGATGTGTTCGGTGACTACTTCTTGAGTGCGCTTTTTGCTGGCTTCGGAAATTTCTTTGGCGTAACCACCGGCGGCGGTTGTTTCTTCATCCAATTTGATTTCTACAAATTTCGCTCCTAGACTTTGTACTTCTTCTTTGACGGCGGGGCGAATATCAAAAGCTTCTACCACTGCTCCTAGACGTCTGGCGGTGGCGATCGCTTGTAAACCTGCAACGCCAGCACCCATGATAAATATTTTGGCGGGGGCGATCGTACCAGCAGCAGTTGTCAGCATGGGGAAATATTTTGGCAGTGCGGCGGCGGCGATGAGTACGGCTTTGTAACCTGCGATTGATGCTTGTGATGATAAAGCATCCATACTTTGCGCTCTGGTGGTACGGGGAATCATCTCCATACTCAAGGCTGTGACTTTGCGTGCTGCCAGTTTCTGGGCTATGACTGGGTTTGCCAAAGGATTGAGGAAGCTAATCAGCACAGATCCTTCTTTGAGTAAGTCTATTTCTGAGCGCCCGTCTTCTCGCTCTCGTGGTGGGCTGACTTTGAGGAGAATGTCTGCTTCTGACCATAATCTATTAGTATCAGCAATTATGGTTGCTCCGGCGGCTTCGTAGGCAGCATCATTAAAAAATGCTCGTTCACCCGCACCAGCTTCTACCCAAATCTCTAAACCTTGTTTAATCAACCGCGCTACGATGTCGGGAACTAATGCCACACGACGTTCACACACTTCGATTTCTTTAGCAACCGCTATTCTCATGTAATCTCCTTGAGATTAAATACTTAAATTTCTGGTGCAAGCTGTGAAATTTTTCCAATGAGTATTTCGACGCACTCATGGTCTACAGGTGGGGCTATCAGCTATTGGCTTTTCCTGTTAGTTGTTCCTACGCTTTCCCACTCTACCTACCTAGACAAAGCCGAACTGTGCCGCTCATGGATGTTGCAATACATATACTTGCATTTATTAGGTTATTTATTGCACATCCTATGCTGATCCCCGGAATTTACATCTATGTCTTCAAATTCTTTTAGGTATTGCAAAATATTGTTGTGTCTTGTTTACATAGTGCAATATCGATTAATTTCTCACCAACTTATTCCCCTAAGTTTTAGAATTTTTGCTGCTGCGAGTAATGCTTACTGCCACCAATCTAGCTTAAGTTTGGTCGCGATCGCCTGTTCAACTCGCTTAATTTTTATAACAAAAATCTTAATTTTAGATAAACTTGTACACATTTAGAAATACAACTCAATTTTCACACTGTTTTATCTCTGGTAAAACTATCAACAATTTAGTAATTATGAGAACATTTGATCCCTACACAAACTGCTAGACGACTAGTAAACTTTCTGTCAAATTAAATACTCGTTTTTAAGTGAAAATTGACATAAATATAGACGGGATGGCACTTTTGTTGAGGTTTTGACGTCTAAAATTTAATAAAGTCAGTAGTAAAGTTTAGTTACGAACCTTTACTTTCAGTTACTGAAACAACACATTTATTTCTGCCACAGGAGCTTGACTATGCGACGTTTATTTTCTGCCTTAGCGGTGACTGGCTTTTTACTGACAAGCCTTCCAGCCGTTAGCTGGGCGCAGAGTTTGCCAGGGTTTACGCTATTCAGTGGTGTTAAGAGTGAAAATCAACTGCCTTTCCGATTGGATTTTGGTGGACAAACAAATGGTTGGGATAGGTATCGTTTAAGAATCCCTGCCAAAAAAATGAAAGTTGCTGCTTCTGAATTTGTTGTCAGCTACCCCAACTATTACAAAGGAAAATTTGACCCCAAAAAGATTGAGGTACGGGTGAGAGATAAAAAAGTACCACTGACAGAAGCAAAATGGGATAGAGAAAATGGTGTAATTATGATTTATCCCCAAGAGCCTGTGCCAGCAGGTACTAGTGTAGAAATAGTGCTTTCTAATGTTAGGAATCCTGCTTTCGGAGGCATTTATTATTTCAACTGCTATACTGTCAGCCCTGGTGATGCAGCTGCATTGCGTAGTTACATGGGAACTTGGATTCTTAGTGTTAGTTAGTGGTGTAGAGACGTGCCATGGCACGTCTGTACATTGGTTAGTGGTGTAGAGACGTGCCATAGCACTTCTGTATATTGGTTAGTGGTGTTATTAGGATTGCACAAGTGTGCGTCTGTACATTAGTTAATGACAAATAAATAGTAATTTTTTAGCTAAAAATTGATAAAATTATAGATTGTGGCTTTTTATAAAAAATCGCTGAAGAGGATAAGAGTATGCGGAGAACTTTAGAAGGAACAAACCGGAAGAGGAAGAAAACATCTGGTTTCCGTGCCAGAATGCAAACACCTGATGGTAGAAACGTGATTCGAGCCAGAAGAAAAAAAGGACGTCATCGCCTAAGCGTATAGGGTAAGGAACTTAGACAGTAGTTGTGGCTTTGCCCAAAGCAAATCGGCTTAAATCCCGGAAAGATTTTCAGGCAGTTTTCCGGGAAGGTACTTGCCGTCATGGTTCTTATATAACTTTGAGAGCCTTACGGCCATCATCCATAAAAAAACCTTCTGATAATGTAAAATCAACAAACTCGGTACTTTTCCCAATCAAGATTGGTATTTCGATTAGCACTAAAGTCAGTAAACGGGCAGTAGTTCGTAACCGCCTCAAGCGACAAGTATCGGCAGCTTTGCACCAATTGTTGCCTCTATTGTCACCAGGATGGCGGCTAGTGGTAGTTGTCAAACCAGCGGCAGCAGAATCTAAGTGCGTAACCCAACAATTTCTGCAAGAATTAGAGCAGTTGTTGGCACAAGCTGAGGTATTAAATGGGCATTCGTGAAGAAGTTTATTTTGAAGGCGGCCCCCACATTGGGGATTTAATAATAAACATACTAATTGGCTTAACGGTCGTGGGTATACCACTAACGGTAGGAGCAATTGTTAGAGCATTGTGGCTGCGTTTTCGGATTACTGATCGCCGAGTTTCTGTGACTGGGGGTTGGATGGGACGCGATCGCAGTGACGTTATTTACTCAGAAATTGTCAAAATCGTCAAAGTTCCCCGTGGTATTGGCTTATGGGGAGATATGGTGTTGACTCTCAGAGATGGTAGTCGCCTGGAACTGCGGGCTGTTCCTAAGTTCCGGGAAGTCTATGATTACATCACTGAACGAGTCACTGCCAAAAATCCCAATTTTAATGCTGCTGCGAAGAAGTGATGGGGTGATGGGGTGATGGGGTGATGGGGGTGAAAGTATCTCCCCAACTCCCTACCTCCCATCTTCAATAAATGTGCGGCTATCCGTAGTTGAATTACAGTCGCAGACAGATCCTGATTTCGATAAATTATATTCAGTCAGCCGATTTTAAAATTCTGGTTGGTAGCTGCTGGTTAGTTGTTGTAGAGACGTGCCATGGCACGTATGTACATTAGTTAGTGGTAGATTGTCAATAATTCTCCCAAACAACGACCAACAAACAACTAACCTAAAATCGCTAGTTAATTTACATTACCTCAGGTTGAATTCAGAATAATGGATTTTGGTATCGGTTTTTTTTCCAACAACGTCATGTTGCCAATCATAGACTTGTTCTATAGCATTGTGCCAAGTTATGGATTGGCGATCGTAGCTTTGACGTTGATTATTCGTTTTGCACTATACCCTCTTAGTGCTGGCTCAATTCGCAATATGCGACGGATGCGAATCGTCCAACCTTTGATGCAAAAACGGATGCAAGAAATCAAAGAACGCTATAAGGACGATCCGCAAAAGCAGCAAGAAGAAATGCTCAACGTCCAGAAGGAATTTGGTAATCCTTTAGCTGGATGTTTGCCATTACTGTTGCAAATGCCAGTGCTATTAGCGCTATTTGCGACATTGCGAGGTTCACCTTTTGCCAGTGTTAACTACACAATTAACCTACAAATCTTTCCTGCCGAACAAATCGAACGAATTCAACCCCAAGCTTTTATGACTGCTCCCCAGAACATTTATGTTGCGGATGGGGAACATGTTAAGGTAACTGCGATTTTACCGGGAGGTAACAAATTAGCAGTAGGAGAACATACCAAAATTCAATACCAAACTGTTGATGGTAAGCCATTTCAAGAAGTATTGGCAGAACACCCAGACAGTAAATTAGTTCCCCAATGGAAAGTTACCAAAGGGGAAGACAGAGTCAAAATTGATGCTGAAGGCAATATTGAAGCCCTGCAACCAGGAGATGTGACTATAACTGGGACAATTCCAGGATTAGCAGCAGATCAAGGATTTTTGTTTATTGATGCCTTGGGCAGAGTCGGGGCAATTGATCCTGATGGCACTATTCATTGGGATATTGTCACAATGGTAGTGTTGTTTGGTGTTACCCTGTACGTCAGCCAAGTTCTTTCTGGGCAAAATTCCAGTGGTGGTAATCCACAACAGGATACAGTCAATAAAATTACTCCTGTGATCTTTTCCGGGATGTTTTTGTTCTTCCCCTTACCGGCTGGGGTGTTGATGTATATGGTGATTGGTAATATTTTCCAAACTCTACAAACTTACATCCTTTCTCGTGAACCTCTACCAGAGGAATTACAAAAAATTGTAGACACCCAAGAGAAACAGGCAGAAGCACAACAAAAAACATTGCCGTTTGAGCCAAAAAGTTCTAAAAAAGTTGAACCAAAGAGTTCTAATGAACAAAAGGGTTCAAAGAAAGTTGAACCAAAGAGTTCTAAGAAAAAGGCTACAGGTTGATGATGACCGATTCTCGGATGGCAAGAGGGCAGCAGTGGTTAAAAACATTGCTGCAACTTACTGGGATAAATACTGAAATTAAAGGCGATTTAGAAGTAGCTGCGATCGCTCAAGGTGATTCTCAAGAACCAGATAACTACTGGTTGACTATTGATCATACAAATTTGACACCAGAGCAAGTACGGGTTTTGATTGGGCCTGATGGTGTAGTGCTAGATGCTATTCAATATCTGGCAAATTCGACTCTCAACTTAAATCAACCTCATGAGGAACAAGCCTCATACACGGTGGAATTAAACGGTTATCGTGTCAAGAGACAAGCTGAAATTCGAGCGATCGCTGAAGCTGCTGCTGAACAAGTCCGGGCTACAGCAAGAGAAGTGGAAATTAAATCCCTCAGTTCGGCTGAACGTCGCCAAGTCCATACCTTTTTAAAAGAGTTTAGTGATTTAGAAACTTTCAGCCGGGGTAAGGAACCCCACCGTAATTTAGTTGTACGCCTGGCATTACCCGAATAATTAAATTGTTGGTAGTTGATCGTTGATTGTTGATGGTTCCAAACAACCAACAACAAACAACAAACAACTAACAACCCGAATAAAGTTAAACTAGAGAAATGTTATCGGCAAAATAGCTGATATACAAAGACCACTTTTCGTGAGAATGTCTCACAGAATCCTATGGACGCAATTTATATTCCGCAGCTAACTAAAGCACCGGAGCGGACAGAGGAGATTCAGGTTAAAGAGTTTCTGTCTGGTTTGGATACCTTGACACCAGTTCGTGGTCGTGTTCGTGTGCAACATTGCGGCAATTATTTAGAAGTATCTGGTCAAGCAGAAACAATAATTACTTGTACCTGCAACCGCTGCTTACAAAATTACAATTATCGTCTTGTAGTTGATACCTCAGAAATCATTTGGTTAGACGAAACCGTAGAGCAAGAAGTTTTTTTGCCTTTAGAACGGGAAATAGCTGTGGAAGATTTAGTAGAAACCTTGTCTCCCCACGGATATTTTGATCCTGGTGAATGGCTATATGAACAAGTCTGCTTGGAAATTCCTCAGCGCCAACTTTGTGATACCAATTGTCCGGGGATTCAACCAAGTCATGATCCAGCCTCTACTAGCACTGTAGATCGTCGCTGGGCTTCTTTGGAAGCCTTGAAAAAGCAACTTCCTTCTTAGTCATTTGTCATTTGTGATTGGTCATTTGGCTATTTCTTCGTTCCCAGTCTTAGGCTGGGAATAGTTTTTGGAAGGCTATATTTCACCTGAAGATGAATAGAGCCACTTGTTGCAAAAGTCGGGAAAAGGTAAGTACTGAATTGCTGACTCTCGCTTTTGATGTATTCACCTCTCCAGAGAAAAAAGATAAAACAGTTGTGAAGAGCAGTACAAACCTGAAAAATGAAATAAAGAACTACGCAAAATAACAACTCGTTAATAACATCTAAATATTATGAGCTTCCGTGAAGAGTTCAAACTGCTGCTGCGCGCCCGCTACCCTCTGATCTACATTCCCACTTACGAGGAAGAACGCTTAGAAGCCGCGATCAGGGAAGAAGCAGCAAATCAGGGAAATCGCCCGGTGTATACTTGGGATTTTGTGGATGGCTATCAGGGAAACCCTAACGATGAAAACTTTGGGCGACGTAACCCTTTGCAAGCTTTAGAATTTGTCGAGAAAATTCCGGCTACTGCACCAGGAGTATTTATACTGCGGGACTATCATCGATTTTTAGATGATGTGGCCATTGCTCGCAAACTCCGCAATTTAGCTAAACTCCTCAAATCTCAACCAAAAAATATTGTCCTGTTGTCACCAAGAATTGCGATTCCTGATGATTTAACAGAAGTTTTGACAGTAGTAGAGTTTCCTTTACCTAACGCTGCCGAAATTCGTTCAGAAGTAGAAAGATTATTAATTGCTACTGGCCATTCTCCCCCCAGCAGATTTTTAGATGATTTGGTGCGTTCTTGTCAAGGGCTATCAATGGAAAGAATACGGCGGGTGTTGGCAAGAGCGATCGCAACTCATGGTGAATTACAACCAGAAGATGTGGATTTGGTGCTAGAAGAAAAACGCCAAACTATCCGCCAAACCCAGATTCTCGATTTTATCCCTGCTACCGAGCAAATCTCAGATATTGGCGGATTAGACAATCTCAAAGATTGGTTACTCCGTCGGGGAGGCGCATTTACAGAA
Source organism: Fischerella thermalis PCC 7521 (assembly GCF_000317225.1). GTDB lineage: Bacteria > Cyanobacteriota > Cyanobacteriia > Cyanobacteriales > Nostocaceae > Fischerella > Fischerella thermalis. The sequence continues at coordinate 6,543 of NZ_AJLL01000031.1, read as the reverse complement.
CGGGCGAGACAGTACGGATTACCGCACCCACGCGGTTTACTGTTAGTAGGTATCCAGGGAACAGGTAAATCATTAACCGCCAAAGCGATCGCTCATCATTGGCACTTACCCCTACTGCGATTGGATGTAGGACGACTATTTGCGGGTTTGGTAGGCGAATCAGAATCCCGCACACGTCAAATGATCCAAGTAGCCGAAGCCCTCGCCCCCTGTGTATTGTGGATAGACGAGATCGACAAAGCCTTTTCGGGGCTTGGTAGTAAAGGAGACGCGGGAACAACAAGTCGTGTTTTTGGTACATTTATTACCTGGTTAGCCGAGAAAACCTCACCTGTGTTTGTAGTTTCTACCGCTAACGACATCCAAGCTTTACCGCCAGAAATGCTACGAAAAGGGCGCTTTGATGAAATTTTCTTCGTCGGTTTACCAACCCAGGAAGAGAGAAAAGCTATTTTCAACGTGCATTTATCCAGATTACGCGCCCATAACATTAAAAGTTATGACATCGACAGGTTAGCCTATGAAACACCCGATTTTTCCGGTGCAGAAATTGAACAAACTTTAATCGAAGCTATGCACATTGGTTTTAGTCAAAATCGCGACTTTACCACCGATGACATTTTAGAAGCTGCTAGTCAAATCATACCCTTAGCCCGCACTGCCACCGAACAAATTCAACAACTACAAGAATGGGCTGCCGCTGGGAGGGCGCGTTTAGCATCGAAACACAGTCCTTTAAGCGATCGCATCCAACGCCAGCTAAAATAGCGAATTATGGATTGGTTAGTAGTTAGTGGGTGGTAGGTAACCACTAACCACTGTAGAGACGTGCCATGGCAGGTCTCTACAACAGCCACCACGAAAAATACATTTACTTAGGCCAAGTTTTAATTTATGTTGACTCAAATATTAAAGTATATTTTCGGATTTATATTAGCAATAGTAATTTTAATCGGTGGTGGGTTTGCTATGGCGCTGTATTTTATGAACCGAGTTTCTGCACCCCCACCAAAACCAATTTATGCAAATGACAATCCTGTAGTAAAAGCACAAACTCCAAAATCCCAAACATCAAAAACCAATCAAGTATCCTTAGAACAATCTTCACCAACTCCTGATTCTCAAGCAACTCCTCAAGACACACCCAAGCCAGAGTCATCACCAGAACCACTACTACCAGGAGCATATAAAGCACGTGTCACTTGGAAGCAGGGCTTACGTTTGCGAAAAGAACCAACAGCAGATTCCGAACGTACTGGAGGAGTTGCTTTTAATCAAAAAGTAATAGTTTTAGAAGAAAGCAATGACAAAAATTGGCAAAAAATTCGTTTGGAAAATGGAGAGCAAGAAGGTTGGGTAAAATCGGGCAATGTCCAGAAAATTGACGAACAAGATGATACTCAAACAGCAGAATCAACAGAGCAATAGTAGGAATAATAGCACTTTTGTCGAAGTCAAAAATTATTTTTTAGAGTATTTTAATATGTTGTAAACCCAAAATTTCATAACCTGATTTTGCCTCATCCGACTTAGTGTCTTAGTGTCTTGGTGGTTAAATGAAATTTATTTTTTCACCACCAAGACACTAAGACACGAAGAAAACTTACAACTCACTTGGGGTAGGTTTTAGCTATTAGCCTGCACTTCAGTCGCGGGCTTTATTATAGCGAAATTATGTAAGCAAAAGTAAAGCTTAGTTGCGATATTTACTAAAAGGTCAATACTCAAAAAACTAGATGTTATTTTGAGGGATATATAGTGCCTTCAATTAAAACTATTCACTCTCAAAGATAAATATGTATAATCGCAATTCCCAATCTGATTTGGTTGCTGCTGCTGTTACCGCAGCCTTAGGTGCTGGTGTGGTTACATCTTTTGCTGTTAGTCAAGGACAAAACCCTTTCCATGCTTTGGCAATTACTGGTTTAGCAGTACTGATTGCATTAGTTTGGGATTACTATCAAAAGCAATAATTTTTTTGGTAAATATACAGAATTTATAGAGACGCTCCTTTTCCATCAGTCATAAGTTATTAGTAAACATAGATAAACCTGATAACCGATAACTGATAACTGTCGAAGCGTCTCTATTTGTAGAATTTCATCGTCGCTTTGGATTGGTGCGTCGGAGTTCGCGTTTTTCTTGTTCTTGAAGACGGCGATCGCGCCAATCAGCTAGCGTCAGATAACCAACTCCTCCAGTAACTACTATTAGTAGTACCAGAGCAACCAAAGCCAAAATATTTAGGAGTGGACTTTCCACGATACCTCTACAATCCGTTACGACCCCAAACTACCATTGCAATTGACCAAGTGAAAACAACCAACAGTGAAACCCATCCTAATGTCAAAATCTCCATAGTCGCACTTCTTAAGTTTATTTACAAAACTACTCCAATATTTATGATACTGGGAATTGGTTGGTAGTTGGTGGTTGATTGTTGGTAGTTAGTGGTTTACTCCCCACACTCCCCACACCCCCCACCTCCCTATCTTTCCCGATTTATGAACAACACTTCAGATCATCTGATGGCAGAACGCCTAGAATCGTTAAAAGCAGGAATTTTGGCAGCTTTGTGTCTAATCTTAGCTTTCGGGGTCACTTCTTTGATTAACAGCCTAGTTTTAGCAAAGTATTTTCCTGCACTTTGTAGGCTGGGAGTTGAACTCCTAAATTTACAGTTTTTGGTGAGTGGTGCAATAGCAACTTTCTCTGGTTTACTGTTTGGCGTTACTTATCGATATATCATCCGTCAAGATCAAAACCCGCAACTCAAAAATGGAGGAGTGTTGGCTTTCGGTTTGGTACGAGGATTAGCTCAGGTAGATGTTGGGTTTGCTTGTAGTGGTGATGTGTTGCCGTTTGTTGCTATGACTTTTGAGAGTTTATTATGGTTTAAAATTGCCACGATCGCTCTTGATAAAGCTACGCAGCGAGGTTGGGTTAAACCTTTTTCATCTAATTTTTAATACTGATAAATTTGAGCATAAAACATGATGAAATGTTTTCTCATCGTCGATGTAGAGGCGAATTGCTCTGACGACAATTGCATTCCTAGACATGAAATGGAAGTTATCGAAATTGGTTTTGGATATATGAATACACAACAATAGTTTAAGAATTTTTTACCACCAAGGCACAAAGACACAAAGATAACAATTTTTCATCTAAAGGAAGAAGTCTTTTTAAGTCAATATCAGAATAAAGATAGATGTAATTTATATGTTTTGGTTTTTATATTGCATATGGTTAGTAAGTTTATAGGAGATAAAGTTTATGGGTTGGTTAAAAAGACTTTTTGGATTAGAAAAACCACAAAATGCTCAAGTAAATCCTGCTCCCCAAACTATACAACAACAGCCATCTGCACCTGCTGCTACCCAGCAAATTGCCCCGGAACGGATGGGATTGAATGGAGAATATGATCAAAGTGGTTTAGCAAAGCGTGTAGCACTTGCATTTGATCAAGATAACCAATTAGATGATATCGATACCCTTTGGGTTGCTCAAACTGGTAGCACTGTTGTGTTAAAAGGTAAGGTTCCTAGTCAAGATATTCTCAACAAAATGGTTTCTGTGGCGCGAAGCGTCAATGGTGCGGCGGCTGTTGATACCAGTCAAGTTACTATTGGCTAGTCTATAGTCTGGGGCTTTAGCGCTTTTAAGATTTTATGCTTTGGCGCTGAAGCGCTAACTACAAACTGAACACGTTAAAAGTTTTGAGCTGAACTAGTATCTGGTAAAGAGTTATCTTTGGATTGGCGATCGCTTAGTGAATTAATCCAATCTAAAATTGCTTGGTTGATTATCTCTGGATTTTCATCGTGGGGACAATGACCGACGTCTTCTATAGTCAGCAATTGTAAGTTCTCGTTATATTGAGCAAATTCATGGGCAAGTGCTGGCGGGACAAATTTATCTTTTTTTCCCCAGATTAATAACATGGGAATTGTTAAGTTAGACAACATAGACTTGACACTCATGCCAAAATTAGCACTAATTGTCGCTTTAAACAAAGCACTAAAAGCGCGGGCAGAACCCCTATCTTGGGGAGGCCCTGCTAGTATTTCTACTAACTCATCGGTAATAGCTTCTGGGTTAGCGTAGGCGATCGCAGCCCAACGCCGTAATATGTTTGGTCGGCGAAAAAAATAAAATAGGGGTTTCATTAATAATGGCGAAGCCACGATATTTTTAATGGTGGCAACGACAGGATGTAGAAAAGCAGGTATAGCTTCTTGTTCTAATGAGGGATCTGGTAAACTCATCATTACCACACCCTGCACCATCTCAGGATAAGTAGCAGCAGCAGCTAAGGAGACTAGAGAACCGAGAGAATTACCTATGAGAACGACAGGCTGCCGGATAAATGTTTTCCAAAAATCGTAAACCTGTTCTACCCAAAGTTGGATACCATAATTCACGCAAGCTTTTTCTGATGCGCCAAAACCCAGCATGTCAAGGGCGTAGACTGTGTGGTGTTCCCCCAATACTTCTAAATTGTGTCGCCAATGTCCAATAGAAGCACCAAACCCGTGTAGCAAAATCAGGGGTGTTGTCTGTTGGTGATTTTGGAGCGGACGAATGTAGGTGTAGCGAGTTTGCCAACCCCGCCAAACCCAGTCTCTTTGATTACCTACTCGTTGTTGCCAGTGAACTACGCTGTTCAAATTTGTCTCCTGATTTATCTTCCTAATTTCTAGCTTAATCGCTATTTTTGAGAAAATAAGGCAGGAGGGAGGAGGATAAAACTTAAGTATTCCTCACATAGCCCCAACGACATTCTCAAAGCACATCCCTATCTAGAAGAAGCATATATCTAGGAAGTAGTTGCCTATTCACCTTGGCGGGCGGAAGAAATAGAAGTAGGCCTGAAAACTGCATGAAAAAGTAGCGATTTGAAACGCAGAGGGACGGGGAGTCTTTGTGCAAACATTTCGCTATGAACTTACGAAATGCAATTATTTATGAAGATGCACAGAATATTAAAAAACAAACCGCCAAAAAGCCAAGAACGCCAAGAGTGGAGGGTTAATCATTTAGTGCGGCTTCACATTAAATTGGTATTAGAGGCGATCGCGTTGTAGAGCATTTCATGTTTAACTCTTTCGCGCCCTCGTCCCCCACTGAATTCGGTACTCCGAATCAGTGGCGGGATATAAGGCGAAAGAGTTAACGGCAGATGAATTGCGACCAATATAAAACTGAGCGTAGCGAATCATTGTTTTGGTTGTTCTTGGTTCTCGACGTAATTTTTTAGTTACTCATTGTGAGTGGTTTGGTTACATCTAATGGATTTTTGTTTCAATCCCTAATAGGGATTAATTTAAGTTGCAACTCAAACCCAACTCTGACGCGGAGAAATGCCCATCCTGTTTCAATCCCTAATAGGGATTAATTTAAGTTGCAACGTATTAGTTGGTATGCGGTAGGGGATGAGAAATCAATGTTTCAATCCCTAATAGGGATTAATTTAAGTTGCAACTGAATACGCTAATGCCTATCCACGTTTCAAGCGCGTTTCAATCCCTAATAGGGATTAATTTAAGTTGCAACGAGAGGAGAGCTGGGTACAGCTATTTATTTCACTGTTTCAATCCCTAATAGGGATTAATTTAAGTTGCAACAAGACCTAGTCCACATCACGGTCATAGTTAGCGTAGATCTCTGTTTCAATCCCTAATAGGGATTAATTTAAGTTGCAACCCGAGGTGCTCTTCAAGGCAGCATCTTGGAAGATCTGCTCAGTTTCAATCCCTAATAGGGATTAATTTAAGTTGCAACAAGCACCCTAGGGGTGCAGGTGGGCGTTTCATCGAGTTTCAATCCCTAATAGGGATTAATTTAAGTTGCAACTTAGTCTGATGGTGAAGCTTCTTTCTTCACCGTCGTTTCAATCCCTAATAGGGATTAATTTAAGTTGCAACAGTCTCTAGCTCTCAAGTAACTTTTCGTTACTCTGTTTCAATCCCTAATAGGGATTAATTTAAGTTGCAACAGAACAGTGGGTGCCTTTTAGTGGTCGACGAGCTAGTGTTTCAATCCCTAATAGGGATTAATTTAAGTTGCAACGTATGACCACAAAGACAACATTCTGATCATCGGAAAGGTTTCAATCCCTAATAGGGATTAATTTAAGTTGCAACTAGATACAGCTTCGGCACCATAGAAGACATTCTCGGTTTCAATCCCTAATAGGGATTAATTTAAGTTGCAACATCTGTGTATTTCTTCTCCCTGGAGATGAGCAAGAGTTTCAATCCCTAATAGGGATTAATTTAAGTTGCAACCGAAATACTTGCATAGAGTTGGAGTTTGGTTGCAAGTTTCAATCCCTAATAGGGATTAATTTAAGTTGCAACATAAATGAATCGTGGATTGAGATTCATCCAGGAGTTTCAATCCCTAATAGGGATTAATTTAAGTTGCAACACAAAATACTTGCTGATGGGGTTGAAATTAAAGACCCGTTTCAATCCCTAATAGGGATTAATTTAAGTTGCAACATTTCATCACAATGCAATTCAATCGATTAAGTGTCAA
>NZ_AJLL01000030.1 GCF_000317225.1 Fischerella thermalis PCC 7521 | reverse complement strand
TTGGAGTCGATGTCCCCACCCCATTGCTGAGGCTGTTTCAATCCCTAATAGGGATTAATTTAAGTTGCAACACGCACAATTCTTTATTGCTATGTAACCATGTTGGAGGTTTCAATCCCTAATAGGGATTAATTTAAGTTGCAACATTATAAAAAATCTTGAGTCCTGGATGAAATCCCAGGTTTCAATCCCTAATAGGGATTAATTTAAGTTGCAACTACCTAAAACTCCATACCTATTTGACTGATCCATGTTTCAATCCCTAATAGGGATTAATTTAAGTTGCAACGCACTGTGCATACCTTTCTTAAACTCTGATAAGTTTCAATCCCTAATAGGGATTAATTTAAGTTGCAACCTCGATGCCGGGCTGATAAGGTCGGTATCCGTAGGCTGTTTCAATCCCTAATAGGGATTAATTTAAGTTGCAACGAGTGGCTGCAAGCAAGAGGGGTAACGCAGCCAAGTTTCAATCCCTAATAGGGATTAATTTAAGTTGCAACTCGTATGAGCCAATGTAGCCGCTTACCTGCCCGATCTCGTTTCAATCCCTAATAGGGATTAATTTAAGTTGCAACGTGAATTCCACCAAAGTAAGCAGCGTGGAATCGAGTTTCAATCCCTAATAGGGATTAATTTAAGTTGCAACCTTCGACACTTGTGCCTACCTCGCGCACGATCGGTTTCAATCCCTAATAGGGATTAATTTAAGTTGCAACTTCCCAGGTTCAGTGCGCGAATAGATGCACTAAGTTTCAATCCCTAATAGGGATTAATTTAAGTTGCAACGGTAGGAACAACCCATTACAAACGCCGTGGGGAAGTTGTTTCAATCCCTAATAGGGATTAATTTAAGTTGCAACTCGACATCTCGTCCCTCTGTTTCGGAGCAATGGGGTTTCAATCCCTAATAGGGATTAATTTAAGTTGCAACTTGGCTTTTTTGCAGCGCCGCTACTTGGCGCAAGTGCTTTGTTTCAATCCCTAATAGGGATTAATTTAAGTTGCAACGCAAGGGATTGGATAATTTGTCCAAGTCCTCGATGTCGTAGTTTCAATCCCTAATAGGGATTAATTTAAGTTGCAACTGTCTTTGACAGGATGTGGTTCGCGATAATCTGCAAGCCTTTGGGTTTCAATCCCTAATAGGGATTAATTTAAGTTGCAACTTTATCTTGATTACGGCGTTCCAACTGAAGGGAAAATGGTTTCAATCCCTAATAGGGATTAATTTAAGTTGCAACAAATTCGATTGCAGCACCAGTGACGCGACTACTAGCGTTTCAATCCCTAATAGGGATTAATTTAAGTTGCAACGATTTGAGGGCGAGTTTATCCCTGTTGGAATAAGTCAGTTTCAATCCCTAATAGGGATTAATTTAAGTTGCAACTTGGCTTTTGAGCTGCTGCTTGCAACTCAAGGGGGGACGCAGTTTCAATCCCTAATAGGGATTAATTTAAGTTGCAACCTTAGTACAAATGCCCCAGCACCTTCCTTTACATAGTTTCAATCCCTAATAGGGATTAATTTAAGTTGCAACAAAAAGTCTAGTATCCCTTGACTTTTGACAAGTCCGTTTCAATCCCTAATAGGGATTAATTTAAGTTGCAACAAATCCCTGTTGATGTAAATGATATTTCTAGTTTGTTTCAATCCCTAATAGGGATTAATTTAAGTTGCAACCAGGGAATAATCAGCATAATCCTGAAAGCACTGCGTTTCAATCCCTAATAGGGATTAATTTAAGTTGCAACTTGCCGCGTACGCATAAACAATTTGATGTCCTTCTTTTTGGTTTCAATCCCTAATAGGGATTAATTTAAGTTGCAACATCAACTGCTCCAATGTCGCATTAGCCAATGGTGATGCGTTTCAATCCCTAATAGGGATTAATTTAAGTTGCAACATAGACTCTATCTGCGATCGCGCCTAAAGGCACGCGTTTCAATCCCTAATAGGGATTAATTTAAGTTGCAACCCAGCACAGCACCACCGCTGTTGCCTTCAATCGCGTTTCAATCCCTAATAGGGATTAATTTAAGTTGCAACCAACGAGCACACTTGCCAGCGCTAACTTTGATTGCCGTGTTTCAATCCCTAATAGGGATTAATTTAAGTTGCAACACTGTTATACTACAGAGATTATTTCTACAGAAGTTTCAATCCCTAATAGGGATTAATTTAAGTTGCAACTGGGCGACCATGGGTCAAGTCCTGTGCGTTGTATGTTTCAATCCCTAATAGGGATTAATTTAAGTTGCAACGAGCGATCGCAGATCCCCGAAGAGCGATCGCCCAGCCGGGATGTTTCAATCCCTAATAGGGATTAATTTAAGTTGCAACATGCAGAGATAGAAGAAAATCTCCTGCAATGGGCACAAAGTTTCAATCCCTAATAGGGATTAATTTAAGTTGCAACCGCTGGGGTGCGGACGGCAGGGAGTGCCGATACGAGTTTCAATCCCTAATAGGGATTAATTTAAGTTGCAACATCGCGGCCTGCACACTTTCGCAGCCCACAGCACGTTTCAATCCCTAATAGGGATTAATTTAAGTTGCAACTGTCGTAATTTATGGAAGTATTAGGCAGATCGGTCGTTTCAATCCCTAATAGGGATTAATTTAAGTTGCAACTGATATCTATTCTTTGAATCTAAAGGGGAAGGAGGAAAAGTTTCAATCCCTAATAGGGATTAATTTAAGTTGCAACTCTATAGTAAATACCAGATCGAGAATCAATATTCCGTTTCAATCCCTAATAGGGATTAATTTAAGTTGCAACTCGATTTCGGCATAGGCTCCCATTACACTCTCGCGTTTCAATCCCTAATAGGGATTAATTTAAGTTGCAACGGCTCAATTCAGAAGCCTTGCTGTATTTGGTTTTCAAGGTTCAGTGGTGCAGACCTAGATTAAATATAGCGTTTGAGCGATCGCACTGTCAAGAGCAAACGAGTATAAAATGGCTCAAATCTAGTCAGGGTAAGATTTACAGAAAAGGTGCAGACCTCATTTGCCATCAAATCAGTCTCTAACTTAGACAGAATCAGCATTTCAGCCCCAAAAATTGATTGCTTTTTTTCTACACCTACTGGTTTGCACCATCATCAAGCAAAAAACACCGTAGTATCCATTGGCATTTCGCCACCAATGCGCTCAATTTTACCCTGACAGCAAGCACAAAGAAAATAGAAGCGGATGCTGTCTTCATCAGGTTTAATGAGTTTTGCTAGCCGCGACCTCAATTTAGCATACTGAGTTTCAGTTAGGTTGCACTCAAATACAGAATACTGCATCCACTGTCCATAAGACTTGAGAATATTGTGGATTTTGGTACGACGTTTATCTTCGGGGATATCGTAACTGACGACAATAAACATGGGGAGGTGGGGATTAGGGGCGTGGGGAGATGGGGAGTCTGTAGACGCGCTTTGCGCGGCTTCCCGTAGGGTGGAGTGTGAGAGGTGTGGGGAGTAGTAAACCACTAACTACTAACTACTAACTACTAACCACTAACTAGATAAATTACTTCATTACCAATGGCGGATATTTTTCAATTTCGCCCATGAGGTATTTTGCAAGTAATCTTGCTTGCAGTTCAAAGGATTCTTGATAGGTGTATTGCTTTTGCATGACGGGATGTTTAAACTTTGTTTGCTTCTTTTCTTGATAGAGACGCAAAAATTTATGTAAGCCTTCTTTGGTGAGAGAAACAGCATTACTAAGTGGTTCGGTAATAAAGTCCGTAGGTACGAGAATGCGACGATTGATTGCTGTTAAGACTACTGCATCGACAATTACAGGACGAAATTCTTCCATTAAATCTAGTGCTAATGATGGTCTGCCATAACGCTCTGTATGTAAATATCCTAAATAGGGATCGAAGCCAACAATATTAATTGCACCCTGCACATCATGACGTAATAATGCATAACCCAAACTCAACAAAGAGTTGACTGGATCTGTAGGAGGACGACGGTTGCGAGTGTGAAATTGAAAGTTATCAACGCGAATCAGTTGATTAAAACAACTAAAATACGCGGCACTACCTGCACCTTCTAATCCTCGGATAGAATCAATAGATGTGGCTTGATCAAGATTTGCGATCGCAGTTGCTAATTGATTTAGTCCTCCGTTCAAATCTAAATCAGGGTAACTGCGTTGTGACTTTAGGAGAGAATAACGATAGTTTTTTAACTTTCCTCTCACAAAACCTTTACTAGCATGAATTGCTTGTGGTGATTCTCCCTTTGCTTTCCACTGGGCAGAACGTAAGAAAATATTCTTACTCATTTCTGGTTCTAATCGCGCAATATATTTACCGTTATTTGTCAAGAAAGTTAGAGGAATTTTTTGATTAACTAATTCGGCAATCGTAGCAGGAGAAATACTTGCTCTCCCCATAACTACCAAACCATCAATTTTGATTAAAGGCACATCCAAAATTGTTTTTTTCTCATATTTAACGTTGAGCCTTTCATCAACTTTACCGATAAAAGCATCTTCTTGTGTAATGTATACTGTACCCATGATTGATTTTTAAATTATGTGAAGGAATTAGAATTGGATCGATGGGGAGGTGGGGAGAAGAAAATAACAACTAACCACTAACCAATGTACAGACCTGCCATGGCACGTCTCTACAACAACTAACTACTAACTTAAATTTCTTCTTGATACCGCCTAACTTTTTCTGGTAATTGCGGTAAACATTGGTTGTAAAAACTGCATCCTTGGCAACGTTTGCTATAGGTTGCTATTGGCATGATGCCAGTTTCCAGGAGATTTTTTACTAATTTAATTGTGGCGATCGCACTTTGTCTTAATTCCTCAGAAATCTCCACTAATTGACGTTGATGGGAGTGAGCATAATAAATATATCCTGTGGTGACGGGTTTTCCTGTCATCTCTTCTAAACACAATGCTTGGGCACATACTTGCAACTCATCATTATCCCATTCACCTTTACGTCCTCGCTTATATTCAATGGGATACCATTCATTATTTTCTAATTCAATTAAGTCTGATTTGCCAATGAGTTGATATTTTTCGGATTTCAAATAAATTGCTCGAATTTGCCAAGTGTTTTCCCGATTGCCATCACTAAAAGTATGTACGCGTTCATGTAAACTTGTACCCTCAATTGTGTATTGATTATCAATAAATTCATCTGCACAAAACATGCGCCAGCAGCGATGCGGACAGTAGGCATATTGGTTTAATGCCGCAATCGGTATATATTCTGTATTATTCATAGTGGTGATAAAGCACTTAGATTTAGCGATTAGAAATCGCAGCTAATAACCAACAACAATCAACAATCAACCAACAACTAAACTCTACGTGTCATACCCATACCCATCGTTGTTTTCCGTCCAACTCCAGCATATAAAGCAAAGTCAGCTAAAGCATTAATTTGCTTAATTTGGATGGGTTCAGCTTCTCCCAAAATGCGATAATTAACTTCCCCAACAATGCCAATAAATTTACTGCGAGAGTCTGCTAAGATTTCTGTATGAATGTTGACAAAACTGGGAAATATAGCATCAAGAAAAAGATTTTCAAATTCGATACCACTATATTTATTCCAGCGCGCTAGTAAAGAATTAAATACGCATTCTCTAGTCGGGAGAGTGGTATCATACTTTCCTTGGCGGAAGGCGGTGGGTGTGGTGAAGGTAAGGGAAATTGTGCGATCGCTCTCACTTGCTTCCTGATATAATTGCTCATAGGTACAAGCATTTGCCCAAGGTTGGGTTGATTGGGGAGTACCGAGAATACTGGTAATGTACAAATCCGCAGAACCCAAGTGCCAAGCATGTTCAGGATTAATATTCAGCCAAAGCGGTGTAAGTTGGCTAAAGAGAGTGTCGTCTAGTAGAGAGATGCGCCACCAACAGGGAGTACCCGGAGGAATAGGTTTTTCGTGTTGCCATTGTAAAGTGTAATTTTTTTGGCTTGAATGTCCTCGCTTGCCACTACCATTACTTGTGTAACTTGACTTTACTTGTAAAGGGGAAAGAGTAAAAGCTTTATCTGCGGTAGAGTGATGGAGTAAGTCACCCAAAGTTCTATCTACTGAACTGACAAGATTTAAAAACAGTGCGTGGTAATGTCTGCCAGTCAGATAATTAGGATAGATGGGAGACTGGGGAATGAGATTGAGAACTAAACTATGCGGCATGAGATGCTTTTAGATTGGATAAAATCACTTAAAAATATACCAACGCCAGCGAACTCGCAAATTGATGCTGCAACATCAAGCAGGTTTTAGTGCAGAGTTGCTGGCGCAAGTATCAGCCAAGAAAAGAAAACGTACTTCGGATTGTGAGAAGTGATTAACCTCGAAAACGGTATGTCATCCGCACGGGAATTTTTAGTTCTTTGATATCCTCAAAGTAGTAATACTGTCCCCGCATCTGTACATTTTGAATTAGACTAACGGGAGGCATATTTACCACATCGTAACTAATCACTTGATTAGTGAACATGACATCCAAAGGATTTAAAGGATGGGTACAGATAAACAAATCATTTGTAGTTTTCGCTTCCGGTAATTTTTCCACAGTAACTTCTGCTTTACTCATCCATTTCCCCAAGCGAATCCATTTTGGTAATTTGAGTTCTTTTTGAGAAATTACAAAAAACTCAAATTGACTTTCTGGTGCAATTTCCTTTGCTCTCCCAAAACTGGGAATATTCTTTTGGGTTTTTTCCATCTCCACATGGTAGTTATTATTGGCATATTTCCATGTATTGAGAATAGAGGTATGATGAATAGAAGCAGCAGGAGTTACATAAATTCCCTGTTGATTGAGCGGAGTTAAATGCTGCTCATATTTGGGAACTTGTTCGGGACAAAAATAACGGTAGGAATCCTCTTCGGAAACCGTGGTTGCATATTTTTCACTATCTACTAATCCCAGTGCGTAGCAGAGTGCGTAGTTGTGAATTATTGGTTCGGTTTCGTAGAGTCTGCCGATTTCGCGGGTGGCATGATACATACTATCATGCAATTCGATGTGACAACGGTAAATAAAACTCATGATTTTTACTCCGTTGCAGCACCTGCTTTTTTGCCTTTTTTATTTTTATCGGAATCCTTAGAAATATATTTCTGTGCATAAGCGGAAGATTCTACATTGGCTTGAGTCAATAATTCTTGCAGTTTATTTTCGTTACTGGTGATTGATTTGACTTCATCTAATAAAGGGGTAAATTTATCCCCAATATAATCAGTATGGGTGACACATTCTTGAGTCATTAATTCATTAATTGCTTTAATTGCAGCTTTACGAACATCATCTTCGTTGAGTGGATCGGGTGGGTTAATTTTCCCATCAAAATTTAACAAGTCATATATTTTCTGTGTCCAGCGCAGGTTACTGACAATCTCTCCGTCAGCAAAGATAATACCAATTAGCTCATTTCTCAGCCTTCCAGTGCGTGTTGTTTGTGCTCCATAATGACGGGTTCTAATGATATTATTGAATACATACAAAAATCCCGCTTCTGTTGGATCTTTAAGTGTGACAATACTAGGGAAGAAAACTTGGGGTAAGATATGATCTTGGCTATTAATTCTGCTGGTAACTTCCCCTTTTCTACTCATTGTCCCATTCTCAAATGGTGCATTGAGGGTAAAGTTCAAGTGAGAATCTTCAAAGGGAGTGATTGAATAAGCTGTGTCCACCACTACTTTAGATTTTTCCGAACCAGCATCCCCAATTGCAAAACCATAGAGAATACAATCAGGAGTTGTTTTACTAAACTCAACGTTATAATCGCATTTTTCCCAATCACCAATTTTGTAATTACGCAGCAATTCTCGTCCGGTTAAACGCTCAGGAGTTGATTGTTTACGTTTAAACATTGCTAAACGACTAATTGCTTCTTGATGTTGAATTCCTGCACGTACTTTAGCTTTATTTAATTCTCCGTCTGTTTGGAATAATGGGTAAGATTCGGTAATGCGAATAGTAATAAAATGTGCGTACTTACCCATTGGTTTTGCAGGGATTTCGTTATGGAAGAATTTAGCGTCAATGGTTTTCAAAAAGTTCATATTTTTCTCCAAGGGTTAAGGTTAAACAAAAATACGGGATTTATTGTAGAGACGAAATATATCGCGTCTCTACATATTTAGGCTGCATCATCAACATCCAAATCAGGAATATCTTCGGGTTCTGCTTGCGGGAGATTCTTGCGTTCTTCATCATCTGCGAGGCGATAAAGGTATTCACAGGTATCTCGAATTAAGTTGAGTTGAGTCCCAGCTAAACGTGCGCGATCGCATTTGAAATTTCCCTCAAAAATCTCTTTGACAAAATAATTGGCGAAGTCATATACTGCTTGACGTTCCTCTTCAGAAGTAAGTGCAGGTTTCCACTTTCCATCAACGAAAGCAAGGGTTGGTTTTCCTTCAGCAGTTCTGCGTCTGACGTTATTCATTAATTTAGCTAAACGTGCAGCCACAACATCTGTTAATGATTCAGCGTCACTAGCTATAGCTTTATCAATTTTTAAAATCACATCCGCAGCTTCATCAATGGGTTTAAGGATTGCATTGGCTTTAGCATAATAACTTTTCGCACGATAAAAACGGCGATAGAGTTCTGTTAATTTCCTTAGTTGATTCATGGTTTCTTCTCCCGGTTCAAAGTATTTATACAAATCCATGTAAAGACGAATTTTTGCTACTGGTACAGCATCCAGAGTTTTTTGTTTATCGTCTTTATCTTTCTTGGGTTTACGTAGCCATTTAGTGAGATAATGAAAAACATATAAGGGACTTGTTTCCAAATCTCTGGCCAAATCTGACAATTTACCCCAATCTGGATCACCATCCTTTTTCCGATTAACTTCTAGGTGAATACAGTAAGCAGCAGTCAGCGCATTTAATGGTGAAAATTCACGTTTTTCTGAACTGCTCGGAAGAATACTATCTAAACGATAAGTATCTTTTTTGATCAAAGAACGAATTGCTTGATGCTCTCCATCTAATAACACAGTTTCTTCAAAATCTGCACCACTAATAAATGGCGGTACAGGAGATTCCGATGCGACTACTTTCACATCGAGAACGAGTGGTAGAGTTAATGCTAGCCATGCAGGTGTTACCCAAGATTCGGTGTCTGTTGGTTCTCTTCCTGGGGGTAATCCTAAGAAGAAAAATGTCAGAGTTTCCTTTTCAGGAAAGCTGATTTTAAAAGTGCGATCGTCATCTGGGTTGAGATTTTCTTTAATCAGCAGTGTATCGACTTGCTGATAATTTTGAATGCTGAATTTTGCAATTTGTTTATCAGTGATGAAATGCTTTCGCAACTCAGCATCAAATCGCGTTCTCGCGAATTGATTGTAGGCTAATTGCAAAAATTTATTGGTTTCAGGTGTGAAGAAGTAGGTGGGATAAAGATAAAGATAGCGATATTTGCGGCTTTCAAAATCTCCACCCACAGCATTAGTTTGATTCATTAAAATCTGTCTCAACATGATTTCAATTGACCAAATTGAGCAGATTTGCCGTTTTGCAGCCTGCGCGTTAAATAAAATCTGACGGTTGCTATAAACTTGTGGTGCAAATAAAGTTGCTGACTCCATCTGTTCAGTAACAGTATAAGCAGAACTCGACATTGCACAAACGCTTTCTCTTCCTCTTCCCGTTACTTTTGCGGCGTTGTAACGTTTTAATTCCAGTAAAAATGGTTCGGTTTCTGGTGCGAAAACTGCTCCTGTTGGTAATGAAATAACTCGTTTGACATAGGTTTTTAAATCCTCCCAACCATCAGGAATATCTTGAAATTCTTGAAGAATTGGCTGAATTAAACTTGCAGCATAATCTACCATTCCTCGCATAACTTCCAAGATTTGAGCAAAATCTTTACCGGGATGCTTGCGGAAATACTGTGCTGCAAGATAGTACCAATCTAGAGGAACACCACCAGTTTTCTTGAGGGATTGAATTTGTTTAATGGCTGGTATTTCATCAGATAATTCCAAATATTCTGCCAACTTTTGAGTCAAATCCAATTCGGGAGGTACTTTTCTTTTCGCTTTTGGTATATCTTTTTGTGCTTCTTTAACTCTTTCACACCAGGAATTCCAAATTCCTCGACACAAAATATCACCAAATTCAGCTAATCTATCAATCCGAATTTCATTGGGAAATTGCAAATTGAGATTTGTTGGTAACTCACCCTGGGTTTGATAGCTTTGTAAACTTTCACCCCGTTTCCCACTAGAGGCGGTTTTACTATCAGGAAGTAATCTGCAAGCTGCATCAATACTGACTTTCATTAATCCAACAACATCAAAGAATAGCCAGTAATAATCAGCAAATTTTAAACCCTTCCCATCACGATTAAATCCAGTTTGTCTTTCGCCTAACTTCTCAGCACAAAGACTTTTAATTTTATCAACAACACCTTCAGGAAGTGTATCAGTAGTAATGGTTGGTGCATTTGTATTCGCTAGGTAGACAACACCATCAGGAAGATAAAGCAAGGGTGTATAAAATTCTTCTGGGTGTGCTTCAATTAATGAATTGTTGAGGATATTAGTAAGAACACCACGATTTTCTGAAAGGGAATGGTACGTAAGTTTTAATTGATGGTTACTGAGTCTGCTAATTAGATTCGGTAAACGACCAGTTTCTACATCTCTAGGATGTTTGACGACAGAAGCAAATAAATCAGATAGTGAGACTAGGTCGATTAAAACCTGTCGAATTCTACTATCTATCCTTTCATCATCTAAGGTTTTTAATCCACGAGTAGCAAGACCTAAATCGGAGTCGTGTTTAACACCAGAATTATTACTAATTTCGATGATATCGTCAATAAAATCTTGCCAATCATCACCTAATAAATAATACAAGCCAAAATCTAGTATTTTCTTGGTGATGTATCCACGTCCTAAATTGGGTGCATCTTCTTTTTTAGGTGTGTCTAATTCCCAATCCCTTTCAGCTATATTATTCTCTATCAACCAAGCTTGATAGTCTGGGAATTTTTCATAATCATGCAGTAGATAAGCAGTGATGAAAATACAAGCTTGTAAATCTTCACAATTTCGCTTGACAGGATTTGTTTCTTTTGATGATTGCAGTTTCCTTAAAATCCGATAGGTGGGAAACAAACCATTGAGTAAATGTGCAACTATCGATTGATCTCCGGCATTTCTGCTACTGTCAACAGGTTCTTTTCCTTTTTTAGCACGTTCAGCATTAATCTTGGGAATAGTAATCTCAAAAAACTTCCCACCTTTTGCTGTCGCACCTGCTAACTGTTGTATCAGATTAGGCAATACGTATTCTGTAAAGCGTTCTAAAATTTCATCATCTTGATTGCCTTTCGCTTTTTTAACTGCTTCTTTAAATAAGCGAATTGTCAATAATTCTTTTTTTAATGGTGACTCCTCATCTTCTTCAGCCACATCAAAATTTAGGACTTCTTCCGGTAAGTCATCAAAATTATCTTCAAAGTTATTCATCAATTTTCCTCCTCCGATTTAATTGCTTGATATTCTTGAACTGTTCCCCTCTGAATAATCCATAATTGACCCGTGACATCTGCTGTTTCTAAGCCATTAATTAATGTCTCAATAGCTTCACGCCAATTCGTAAAATTGAAACGAGAGGGTAGACGAATAATTACAATACCTGAATAATTTGTTGGGCTATACTTCAAGCGATTACCAAACCCGCGATCGCACGTAATTAAACACCTATTCTCATTACGACAAACTTCAATCAATTCCTTATTCGGTGCTGAACTTAAACCTTGTCCTGGTACAGTTGCAACATCATGACCTGCTAATTGCAATAAGGTCATGACACGCATATCTATATTTTCATCTAACTTTAATTTCATGCACTCGCTTCTTTTTTTTTGTCTAAAGGAAGCTCCACAAAAGCTCCTCTTGCCATTTCTGAACCATAAGCTATGCAAGCAAGTATGTCTTCTCTTTCAATACTGGGATATGCTTCCAGAATTTCTTCGATTGATGTACCACTTGCCAGATAATCTAGAATTAGAGATACCCAAATCCGATGTCCGCGAATACAGGGTTTGCCAAAACATATATTTGGATCGATGGAAATCCGGGAAAGTAAATCATTTCTAGCCATTTGTTTTTCTCCAAATTTTTCTTAGTTCTTCCAAACGAACCCATTTATCATCTTTCTTAACTTCAATGTACTCCCATCCATTTATTGCACCACCATTTATTTTTGCTGCTAAGGGACTTGGTTTATCAAATTCTTCACCTTTATAGAAAATAGTTCCTTTGACGGAAATTTCTAGACCGTTAATATAGTCTCGCTGCAATTTTTTTGCCACTTCCCGCTTAAGCTTAACTCGCACAGACATTCCCTGATTGGTGATACCTGCATCAAATAGTTGACTCAGCCTTACCTGTGAGTGTTCTGCATTCTCCTCCTGGGTTGGAATTTCAAAAATATGTAACTGCTTGGCTGGAACTTTGATTTCACGTTGCAAATTTGCTGGTACACGTTCAAATTGCAGGTGCTTGGTCTTGAAAACCCAGTCTAGTAGCTGAGTGCGTAAATTTTGTGGCATCCGAGAGAAATCATCAGCGTCGAGATGAATATGCATACAAGTACTCCATGAGATGTCTGTATTCTACCAAGCACTTCCTAAAAATGCAATAGTTACTGTAGCCTAATGATTAAAACATATTTTTTTTGGTCACGTGATTCGCCTTTTTCTTCCGAACAGGCACAATATCGTGTACCTTATATATAAGGAGAAAGGAAAGCAGTGTAGTACTGCATAGGTAGAAATACCGCGTAATACCTCTTAGGGATTGAAACACTGTAGCCTTCTGATTTCGGGCAAAACCCTTTCTCCACAATCTTCCTAACATATCCATCCTTCATCATCCTTGGGTTTCCAACACCAAGTTAGGGTTTCTAACAACAATGCATCCTGTCCAAAGGCTATGGAATACCAGGAACCTCGATTTTCTGGTTCATTGGTGAGGGGGTAAAGTTGAAAGTGCATTGGTAGTCTGAGGGTAGCGCGTAAATAATTGCGATCGCGATCCGAAATAAAGCACACTAATTTACGCCGACTGACTGCATCACTTATTTGTTGGATACCGTAACCGTGGGGTTGGCAAATCTCCAAATCTTCAAGAACTTGCACTTTACCAGTTTCCGCCAACTTGCGGATATTTCCTGGATAGTAAAAATGCCAATCTTCCCGCACTTCTCGAAAATCTTTTAACTTCAAATAACACAAAGCTTTTTCAAATCTTTTGGTTGTTACCCCTGTTTTTTTCGCTTTTTCCATAAAGCTTTTCTCATCCCACAACTCAAAAATAAAGTTGCTGAGAATACCAGGAAGGTTATACATTTTAAACCTATCCACTTCTGGATCATCAGGATTAGTTAAATCGTAAATTGCACAATCTAATTGACTACTACCCCTAAAACTCCTCGCCTCATCAATAATTTTTGTTTTCCCTTCATTTTGACAGCGATAAAACTGTCCGTTCATTTGTTTGATACTAATTTCTAACGCTTTTTGAATATCAGCACCAAACTTTTTCGCAACATCGGGATATTTTTCTTTCATGTGCCGATTACCTTGCAGCTTAGAGTAAATATAAGCTGACTGTATCCCACCCCATCGCTTCGGATATCTTTCAAATTCGTTTCTGTCTACCCACGAACTACGAATAGCGTTCGTAAAAGTTATCCGGTCAAAAGTTTCACCCTCCTGTAATGGATGGGATTGCTCTTCAAATAACCTCGCAACTAAAAAATTCGGAATTAATGCATAAGCTTGATAAGTTTCAAATCCTTCATGTCTGCCAAGTCTGCCAAAACGCTGAATAAAATTACCCGCATCCGCAGCTTCAAAAACTAAGAAATTAATCTTAAAATCAACTCCCACATCAATTGTCGAAGTCCCAAGGAGTAAATCAGCTTCTGCAACTGAATCTCTTTTTTCTGTTTCCCCTGTTAATCCCGTATTTTCTCTCACCTGCCATCGCGGTTCAAAAATAGCCTTAAACTTAGGCAATAATTTTTTCACCGCTGCGATCGAATTGAGAATAATTGCACCTTTACTGTTGGGATAGTCCTGGAAAAATTTCAAAATAACTTTTTCAGCATTTTCTGCTAGCCATTCATAACTCGAACGCAAATTCGGTTCCAGTCCTTGAGGAAAGATTAAATTTATTGGCTGACTAATCTGTCGCCAACCTTGATTGTCAGCATCAGCATCAAATTTATATGCACCAACATCTACCGGGTTAATAATTTTTGGTGTTATTCCAGCTTTTTCTAGAAAGCCTTGTAATAATTTATTGGGTGTAGCAGACAGAAATAAAAATTTCTTTGGGTCGTTTGCTGTATTTTTAATTAGCAGGATAGTATTAATTACACTCGCAATCTGTGGAGAGGAAAAGATGTGAAACTCATCGTAAATAAACAGTTTGTATCTCTCATCAATTCGGCGAAATAACCTATCTGGGTTATCTACTTTACCTCGCAGATAGTAGAAATTATGAATGTAGTGAAATAGGTCTGGGTTTGTTAAGAGTATTTCATACAAAGTTGAAATATTATCAAGTCCTTCCAGCTTAGAAGGTAACTTCCCCGTATTTACATAGTCTTCCAAAACCGCTGCTGTAAGGCGGTGTATCTGCGGGTCATACTTTGGCTGAAACTTGTCTTTGTACCCTTGTACCTGTTTTTCTTGATCTCGTGCTAGTTCATTTGTTGGGTACATTGCCAAAGTGTACGTACGATGATTCATTGCTGACAGAAAAGCCGCCAAACTTTTACCATCGCCAGTCATTGCTGTGTTGAAGATGACCTCAATATTTGGATCTTGTAGTGCTTTAAAAGTTTCGACTTGATGCCAAGACAGCGACCAATTCTTAGGTAATTTCAAACCTTCAGGCGTTGACACAGTTTGGGAATATACAGGCTTAAGCGAAATACTGTAATTGGACATATCCTTAAATAGTGTCCGTAAGTTGTTGTTAAATCCTATATTGGCACTCAAAATAGAGATTGACAAGATATGTCCATATAAAAATGTCCGTATAAAAATGAGTCGCAAAGGTCAGTCGATAACACTGTCAGTTTCAGAACGCGATAAAGCCGAGTTAGAAAACCTAGCGCGGGAATTTGGGATGATGTGGGGCGATCGCCCAAACATCTCTAAACTAGTAGAAGCGATCGCACGTCATCAGTTAACCATCGGTAAAAATCACGATTGGTCAGAAACACGCATTAGAGCCTTAGACACAGCGATGCGTGCATTAACCGACATCGGACAAAATGAGCAAGCACAAGAAATTGCTAAACTACTTCTCGAACGCAGCGAACTATCAATACCACTGCGAACTGAAATAGAGCGTTTTTTAGAAAATTTACCTCCACCTTGGCGTTTGGAAATTGATCGTTTTATCCTGCGTCATCAGCCTTTTCAACTTTCTTATCAAGATGCAGCACAGCGTTTGTGGAATTTCACTGTTCGCCATGCCAAAGTTACACCCCACGAAAAGCGTCAATATCTTGATTGCTGGTGCGAAGAGACTGAAGGAAATCTAGATATAGAAGAATTACGAAACAACTGGAGTCTGCGTTTAGACAGAATACAAGATGCTGCTGTCATCCCAATTGCTGGTGAGTGGCGATCGCACTTGGCACAAATAGAGGTAGAAATGCACTTATTTAACGGTTTAGCCTTTGCTTACCAAGCCAAACCAGAAGATATATTCAATGAATGGCTACCAGATACTCCACGGGTGCGGCGAGTAATTAGGCGTGTATCCAGTACCTTTTGGTTTATCCGCGAAGTCATGCAGTATGCACCAGATTGCGTAATTGTATCACCAGAAAACGTGCGATCGCTCCTTTGTGAAAAACTCCAAACCCTTTGTCAGCGTTATGATTTGAACCTTAATTCCTAAGAATACAAGCGTATAACAGTTAACAGTTAAAAGCTGATAACTGTTCACTGATTTCAGAGTGTAGGGTTTTTATTCCCCTTTACTCTTGCATTGTTTACTGAAAACTCAGTAATAATACTGACAA
Organism: Fischerella thermalis PCC 7521; assembly: GCF_000317225.1. GTDB lineage: Bacteria > Cyanobacteriota > Cyanobacteriia > Cyanobacteriales > Nostocaceae > Fischerella > Fischerella thermalis. The sequence goes on along the minus strand of NZ_AJLL01000030.1, from coordinate 5,417 downwards.
TCACTACTCTAAACTTGTTTTCATTAACTCAAATCTATGATTCTCTGCTCAGTTCAAGACCACCTATGTAATTCTTCTATTCTTTGCGTTCTTTGCGGTTCGTCATACACTTTCTGGACAAACAGAGAATAATAAATTCTGAACAGTTGGATTTGGTATTTGTATTATCACCAAATATACTGAAAGATTAAGGTGTCAATAATTTGACAAACAAATGCTACAATAGTTAACAAATGCTGCGGATGTGTAATTTAGGTTAACTATTGAATAGAAATTCTCTGAGAATGAGTAAAATGACAGAACAGTTACAATTACTCAAGGGCTATCCTATGGATTAGCTACCCTAGATATAGACCTTTATTTTAGTCCTCAGATATTTTTAATGTTCCTGAGGCAGATTACACAATACCAAACTCAATTCTTAACAAAGAGCTGCCACAAATCATAATGCCAGTGACTGAGAAAAAAAGAACTCGCGATTTGCCCCAAATTAATGAAAGAATTCGCTTTCCGAAAATTCGGGTCATCGATACCGATGGAGCCCAGCTGGGGATTCTGTCCCCACAGGAAGCGCTGCAACTAGCCGAGGAAAAAGAGCTAGACCTAGTGCTGCTCAGTGACAAGGCCGATCCGCCGGTTTGTCGGATTATGGATTATGGGAAGTACAAATTTGAGCAGGAGAAGAAAGCGCGGGAAGCCAGGAAGAAGCAGCACACAGCTGATGTGAAAGAAGTGAAAATGCGCTACAAAATTGAAGAACACGATTACAACGTCCGTGTGAAGCAGGCAGAACGTTTTCTCAAAGATGGCGATAAAGTGAAAGCCACCGTCATGTTCCGGGGTCGAGAAATACAACACAGCGATCTGGCAGAAGATTTGCTCAAGCGGATGGCGACTGATCTAGAAGCAGTTGCAGAGGTGCAGCAAGCACCCAAAAAAGAAGGACGAAACATGATGATGCTTCTTTCTCCGAAGAAATAATTTAATTTTGTTGTTTGGTGTTTGTTGTTTGATGTTTGGAATCAGTCAACAACCAACGAGCAACAACTAACAAATTCACATAAAATTGATAGTCCTGAGTTCTGAGTGGGAAAAATAATACTCGGTTACTCAGGACTTTTGCTATGTACTGACTTTGAGGTTCCAGGGGAAAGAAAGGGAAAGGGTTTTTTAATTAACTCTTACCCCTACCCTACGGGAAAGCCTTACGGCGTATGGGAAGTCGTTTACGCGTCTACACCTTTTCCCGATTTTTGCAACAAGTCTAATACTGGTCATGCAGAACTGAGTAACTAAGGTTTTGTGTTGTGTGTTGTCTGATGTTTGGAATACCAACTATCAACAACCAACCACCAACCATCAACAACCAACAATTTTAAAACTGCATGGAACTGAAAAATTATTGGACTGCTCCTAAAAAAGGCATTTTGTCGCAATTACTTAAGTGGGTAAATCTCCGACCAGAGGAAAGCGATCGCACTTGGTTGATGTTCGCTTTTTACACCAGCACATCAATAGGATTACGGTGGTCAGAAGACTCCACAGTAGCACTGTTTCTGGATCAGTACGGGGCTAAATCCTTACCTTGGATTTATATCGCCAGTGCCATTATGGGTGCTGTTTTAGTCATCTTGTATTCCTGGTTGCAAAAGATTTTTCCTTTGCGGCGGGTAATTATAGCGATCGCCCCTTGCATGTTCTTACCACTAGTTCTATTTCGTATCGGTTTACACGTTTCCTATGTTTCAGTCTGTATCATATTTCTCCTACGGTTATGGGTGGACGCATTCTACGTCATCAACGATCTCAACACCTCAATTGCAGCTAACCAACTATTTAATATTCGGGAAATTAAACGCGCCTTTCCCCTGATCAGTAGCGGTATTTTAGTAGCTGATGTCATTAGTGGTTTTAGTTTGCCATTTCTATTGCTATTCGTAGGACTAGATAACGTAATTATGCCCATAGCTGGTGTATTCATCGGCTTAGGGGCCTTTATTCTTTTTTATCTCAGTAAAAATTATCCCCAGGCTTTTCCTGATACTCCCCAAATCGAAATAGAAGCAGCACAATACTCTCAAAAACGCCGTCTGTTCGGACCGATCAAACATTACGCCTGGTTGCTGTTTGCATTTTTCGCTCTTTTACAAGCAATGGGAGTATTGATTGATTTTCAATATCTTACTCAGTTGAATTCAAATTTTCAGGGTAAAGATATTGCTAGCTTTTTGGGTTTGTTAAGTGGAATTACAGGATTATGTGAGTTGGGAATGCAGTTATTTATTTCCAGTCGCGCCCTCGAACGTTTTGGAGTATTTTATACAGCTGCAACTTTACCAATTACCGTAGGCTTGTTAATGCCTTTAACTATACCCTTGTTAGGTTTATTGGCCCAGGGTAATTCTTATAATCTTTTATGGGGTCTAGTAATTCTGAAATTCCTAGACGAACTTCTGCGTTACACCTTTGTTGTCAGTAGCGGACCTCTACTTTTCCAACCAATCCCAGATAAAATTCGTAGCCATGTTCAGTCATTAGCAGGAGGCGTTGCTGATGCTTTCGGTGCGGGAACAGCAGGTTTTGTAATTTTATTTACCCTGTGGTTAGGCAGAAAACTGCTACCCATACACGCTTCAATTTTGGTCGTAGAAACCGTACTTGTAGCTTTGTGCTGCTTAGTAGTCATTTGGTTTTTGCGATCGCGTTACGTTAACCTGTTAGTCTTAAGTGCAGGACAAGGACAACTCAGCGCTACGAATGCAGACTTACGTGCATTCAAACAAGCAGTCGTTAAAGCCTTGGGAGAACAAGGTACTGAAACAGATAAACGCTCTTGTATTGAACTTTTATCTCAAATTGACCCCAAAGGTGTAGGTGAAGTCTTAGCTCCTCTACTAGTTAAGTTACCTCCTAACTTGCAGAAAACCAGTTTGGAAGTCATGCTTGCAGCAGGTGTTAACCCTGCTTATTTGCCAGAAATTCGTGCTTTACTGGAACTACCTCAAAATAGTGTTAGTCCCGAAGTATTTGCTCTTTCCCTACGCTACCTTTGGTTGGCTGAGTCAGATCCAGACGTCAATAGACTAGAAAAGTATCTCACAGAAGAACATTCTATCATCCGTGCTACAGCTGCTGCCCTATTGCTGCGCGAGGGAACACCCATACAAAAATTAGCCGCTACCAAGACTTTACGACGGATGCTGACTCATCACCAAGAAAAAGAACGGGTGAATGCAGTCAAAGCCTTGAGAGAAGCAGTTCATTTGCAGGCGCTGCGAATTTATATTCCCAATTTATTGCAAGATGATTCTCTGCGAGTACGTTGTGCAGTCATAGAAATGATAGCTGCAACTCATTTAGAGGAGTACTATCCAGCCTTATTGGGAGGACTTTATTACAAATCAACCCGCAATGCAGCAATGCAGGCTTTGGTAAAACTGGAAAATGAAGCTTTACCAATGTTGGTTGAATTAGCTACTAATATCTATAAGCCAGAAATAGTACGAATTTACGCTTGGCGCACCATTAGTCAAATCCCCAGCTTAGAAGCGATAGATACTTTATGGCAGTTTTTAGAAACCTCACGGGGTAATAGCAGAGATCATATTCTCCGTGCTTTACTCAAAAGGTTACAAAAAGAGGGAATTCTTGGTTCAGTCGAACAGTTTTATCAAACCAAAGTCAAAACATTAATTGAGCAAGAATTATATTTTATTGGCGAACTTTATGCTGCTTACATAGACTTTGAAAATCAATTGAAAATTTATAATCAATATATAGATTTAAAAACCCAAGAAACTATAGATACTTATCATTCTGGTATCAGAATTATTGCTGTCATATCCCTGTTAAATCGTGCCATATTAGACTTAGAAAGTGATATTAAAGAAAGATTACTATTATTACTACAACTACTATATCCCATCGACAAAATCCAAGCAGCAGCTTTTAATTTACGTTCAGCATCAGCAATAAACTTAGCACGAGGATTAGAAATTTTAGAACATACTATAAATTTGCCGAATAAATCCTTACTGCTGAATATTTTGGATAAGCGATCGCCCGCCGAAAAACTGCAATATCTCATAGCAGCAGAGATGGCAGAATATCAACAAATGGCAGTTAATGAACGTATTCGTAATTTATTAGTACATAAACAATTACTTTCTGACTGGTGCTTGGCTTGTTGTTTCCATTTTTCTCAAATTGCCCGCATCCGTCTCACCACAGAACAAGTTTTAGAAAGCTTAAATCATCCCACAGGTTTTGTTAGAGAAGCAGCGATCGCTTATTTAAGCGTAGTATCACCCCGCATTTTAATCAAAATATTACCCCAGCTACAAAAAGATCCCCATCCGCTTGTAGCGAATCAAGTCAAAGAGTTGATGAAGTTGATTGTTGATTGTTGATTGTTGATTGTTTGGAAGAGAAAAAGATGAATAAAGCTAACTTTGAGTATTTACAGATTTTCCAATTAGCTGAGAAGCTGGCAGATATGATATGGGATATTGTTATAAATTGGAAAACAATTTACTCCTGCTGTTGATAGTATAGGTGCAAATATCGCAGAAGGTAACGGTCGCTATAACTTACAGGATAATCTCAGATTTATAAAGATTGCCAGAGGCTCTTTGTATAAAACAAGATATTGATTAAAAAGAGCAGATATCCGTAAATTATTGGTGAATGAACAATTAGATAATGTAGAAGCGATTATTAATGAATTGTCACCAAAATTAAATGCTTACTTAAAATATCTTGATATGACTATCAAAAAACAACACAAATAATAGTTATTCATCACAATCAACCACCAACCACCAACCATCACACAAACAATAATTATGCTAACTACCGTTGAACGTTTATTATTCGTCCGCAGAGTACCCATTTTTAAAGAACTACGCGATGATTTCATCGTTCGATTGGCTTCTGTCATGGATGAATTGTCCTTTCCAGCAAATTACACCATTTTTAACGAAGGAGACGAAGGGCGATCGCTTTATATTATCGTCTCCGGGAAAGTCAAAGTTCATATTGGTAAACAACAACTAGCTATTTTCCCCAAAGGTGAATCCTTTGGGGAAATGGCAGTATTTGATGCTCAACCACGCTCCGCTTCCGCCACCACTTTAGAAACTTGTGAATGCTTGGAATTAACCCAAGAACAGCTTTACGAAGCAATTGATGAAACTCCTGAAATCGCCGTCAATATTATTGGTATTCTCTCCCGGCGAATTCGAGAACTTAACGACAAAATGAATGCAATATGAATTTCTCTTCTCTCTATCAGAAAATACTCTCTTGGCGTTCTTGGCGTCTACCCTACGGGAAGCCGCTTGAGCGCGTCTATGGCGGTACATTACTTCATTTCCATATTGTACAACACCCAAAGCTGGACTAGCGATCGCAAATAA
>NZ_AJLL01000029.1 GCF_000317225.1 Fischerella thermalis PCC 7521 | reverse complement strand
GCACCATCTATCAAAGCAAGGAGGCATTGCTGCGGGAGTTGTCTCTCTCATTGGTCAATTACCAACCTGAAATATAGACTATTTAATGATTTTAAACATATTTAGCTACTTTTTTCGTTTAAGTCCCGTTAACGAACACAGATGCACACCGATTAACACAGATAGATTATCAGTATGCATTTTTGTTTATCTGTGTACCGGAAGTTCTAAACAACGTTTTAAAAACCTCTCGGGAATTTCTGTATACGCCCCCCAGTGCATGTGAATATAAGAGGCGTGAAGGTTGAGATATGGTGAATTATTTCCCCACCCTTCATACCCTGTAGATTCTTCAGTATCAAAGCGGTAAGTTTGAAATAGTGGCTGCTGAAAATTGGACGTTAAATAGGAACGATGGAACTCATGTCCACAAACTGTTGTCCCTGCACTTACTAATAAACTATCTTCTAAAACAACAGCGCGACGATATCCTAAAGTTAAACGCCCACTCATAACTGCGGTTGTGGGTAAAATTCCTACCATCGACCAAGATTTACCTGCAAAGTCGACAATTTGTTCACATAAATACATTAACCCGCCACACTCAGCAATTGTAGGCATTCCTGCCAAAATGGCTGTCTTAATTGCTGCTTTAGTTTTAGTATTTTCCGCAAGTTGTTGAGCAAATACCTCTGGAAACCCACCACCGAAATACATGCCCTGTATTCCTTCTGGTAGCCCGGTATCTTCTAAAGGACTCCAGAAAACCAACTCTGCACCTAGTTGTTGTAACAAATCTAGATTGTCTTGGTAGTAGAAATTAAAAGCGCGATCGCGTGCCACAGCAATTCTCACCCTACCCCAACCCCTACCTTTTGTAAGGGGAGGAACAAGGGGTGGCGTTTCCCTAGAGACTTGTAATAAAGGTAACAACCTTTCCCAGTCAAAGCAAAGATCACCCAAATCAGCAAGTCGGTCAATCAAAGCATTGATTTGAGGGAGTTCGGCTGTGGGTACTAAGCCAAGATGGCGGTCAGGAATGGTAATGTTATCTTGGCGATGCAATACACCAAGAATCGGTAATTTTAGCGGTGCGAGAGCATCCTTGAGTAATTGCAAATGGCGATCGCTACCCACACGATTGAAGATTACCCCAGCTATTTTAATTCTGGGGTCAAAGGAACTATAACCGTGAGCGATCGCAGCAACGGAACCAGACAAGCGACTGCAATCAATCACCAATACGACAGGTAGATCCAATAGCCTTGCTATATGAGCAGTGCTGGCATAATCATTTACCCCACCCCAACCCCTCTCCTTACAAAGGGGAGAGGTTACACCATCAAACAATCCCATTACACCTTCCACTAAGGCATATTTCACCCCTTGGCTGTGACGAGCAAAACACTGCTGTACGTAGCTTGGTGAAGTTAATATCGGGTCTAAATTTCGACAAGCACGCCCGGTTACATGCTGATGAAACATGGGATCTATATAATCCGGTCCGACCTTGAAAGATTGTACTTGTTGTGATCGCCGACATAAAGAGGCCAGCAGGGCGAGTGTGACTGTTGTCTTACCCACCCCGCTACGTTCTCCTGCGATAATTAATGACATTGGTAATTGGTAATTGCTAATTGGTAACTGATTTTCTATCCTATTACCTATTACCTATTACCTATTACCTATTACCTATTACCTATTACCTATTACCCTTTCCCTAATTTGAGAATTTGTGCTATTACTGCTAGGCTTTCTTCAAACAGTGCCTCATGGCCCCAGCGTTGCACCTGTTGACTCAGCAGCACTTCTGCTTTTTGTTCTGAAAGGGAAGTTACCTGCTGGAATAACCCAGTTGACTGAGCGCCACCTTGGGTTTCCATCCGCATACAACCGCCAGTTTCGGTACAGATCAAAGTACCGCAGTTAGCCTGGGGATTGGTAGAACTTAAGCGTAAAGCGATCAAGTCACCTGGAACTTCACCGACATCAGCAACGGGGACTCCTGCTAACTCGGCTTCTATTTGCCGTTGGTCGTCAGCGGTAAAGCTAATGCGTGTAATATCGTAATCTCCGCTTTCTTTTTGATAAGAAACCGGATGCCAACTCAAGCGACTTGCCAACCAACCCAAAAACAGTAAGGCTTGGGCGGAGTTGCCTTTTTCATAATCAATGTTAACTCTGTCAATCTCTACAAGAGCAGCACGACGCTGTGGTGGATCGTAAGCTTCTGCTGTTAATTCTTGCCATGCAGACAGGCGACGCCAGTTCAAGTCGGCCAAAGGTAGACCACTTTCCACCAATGCTTGTAAGCTGAGTAAATCTGTTTCTGGCTTGTTGAAATTACAAGAATCTACAATCACATTGTCACACACTGCCGCCAGTCGCTTAAAGAGACTATTGTTGGGATCTGGTGTTGCTTTCCACCACAGAAACTTAGGCAAACCCCCAATCATCAATGCTGGCACCATACCACTAATCCGTTCTAAGGCGGCGGCGGTTCCGCTAAGAGTTATGTATTCGCAGCAGATCAAAGTACTTGATGAACCTTTTTGGATCGGGCAATAGGCGGAGACTTGTGCCTTCACGCCTTCGTCTTCTCCCACCACTGGTAAGAGAGTAATAATACGACAAGGGTTACGTAGAGCAATTTCATCAGCAATTCTGGGACTTGTTGCATCCAAGCTATAGGAACCAGAAGCATTTTCGGCTATTGCGTTACTATAGTGACGTTTGGCAACTTCTTCTCGCAACAGAGTCAAAGTTTCCTCTGTAGCTGTTCCAGTCTCTGTTAATCCATACTTTTTCTGTACTTCCCGTAATGCTGCTTGTGTTTGCGGGCCAGGAATGCCATCAATTGGGCCATTGTAAAATCCCAAAGCTGCTAATAGATATTGAGTTTCCTCTGGTTCATAAACCACCAAAGTAAATGTGGTTGCCCTTGTCGCCGCCGGAAGTGTACCATCTTCGCCAGCAATGCCGTAACTTTGCCAAATTTGATTTAGTTCCGCTTCAATATCTGTAAGCGAAACATCTTTTGGAGCCTGAAGTGAAAAAATAGTAGGAGCTTGGAGAGTCATAGCGATTGAATTATGAATTATGAAGTATGAATTATGAAGTAGGGTAAAAGTTAAAGGATAAAGGTGTTTTCCCTTTCCCCCTTGCCCCCTTATCCCCAGAGGGGACCCGAGTTCCCCCTTCCCCTTTCACCTCTTCTACAATCTCCGCCAACGGCGACCATCTCTGTTGATTAATAATTCCGCTTCTACGGGTTCCCAAGTACCAGCTTCATACTGGGGAATAGTTGCCGGATCTGTAGGTGCATCCCAAACAGAAAGCGCTGGTGTGACAACCTGCCAAGCTGCTTCCACTTCGTCTCCCCGTGTGAACAATGTTTGATCACCCATCATGCAATCCAAAAATAGGCGATCGTAAGCATCAGAAGTTGCTTGAATGCCAAAGGAACCATAACTAAAGTCCATATCAACCGAACGAGTACGGAAATCTGCCCCAGGCATTTTGACTTCAAACCGCAGAGAAATACCTTCGTTTGGTTGAATCCGCATTGCCAAAATATTGGCGTTCATCTGTTGGGCAGCAGATTGAAACATCCGAGAAGGAACTTCGCGGAAGTGGATAGAAATTTCACTAACTTTTTTCGGCATTCGTTTACCAGTACGCAGGTAGAAGGGAACTCCTTGCCAGCGCCAGTTGTCAACCAAAAACTTCATCGCTACATAGGTGGGTGTTGTGGAGTTGGGATTAACCCCTGGTTCTTGTCGATACCCGGGTACGGGTTTCCCTTTCATCCACCCGGCACTATATTGACCGCGCACTGCTGAAAGGTGGAGATTGTGGATATCTGCAAGACGGGTAGCTTGTAGTGCCTTCACTTTTTCCGTACGGACACTGTCGGCATCCATCGAGTTAGGAGGCTCCATTGCTGTCAGACAGAAAAGTTGCATTAGGTGGTTTTGCAACATATCCCGCAGTGCGCCTGAGGTTTCATAATAGCCAGCCCTGTCTTCTACTCCTACGGTTTCGGCGACAGTGATTTGGACGTGGTCAACAAAACGGCGATTCCACAACGGTTCAAAAATCGCATTAGCAAAGCGAAATACTAGCAAATTTTGAACTGTGTCTTTGCCTAAGTAGTGGTCAATACGGTATACCTGCTGCTCTTTGCAATATTTCTGCACTACTAAGTTAAGGCTCTTAGCAGAAGCTAAATCGCGACCAAAGGGTTTTTCAATTACTAGACGATGTTTGTAGGGGTCATCTAGCATTCCCCCGGTTCCGAGTTGTTTGATTGCTTCTGCAAAGAAGTTGGGTGCAACCGAAAGGTAGAACATCCGATTTCCTCGGGTTCCTCGTTTTTCATCCAACTCCTGCAAAAAAGTCTTCAGCTTTTGGTAACTTTCAGGATTGTCTATATTACCTGAGCAGTAGAATAATCCTTTAGAAAAGTCCTGCCAGAGTTCCTCCGAACCAACACCGCCATGAACCTCTTCCATACCTTTTCGCATTTGTTCACGGAAGTATTCATGGGTCCAGTCTCGACGTGCTACGCCAACGATGGTTGTCTCTGGTGGAATGCGTCTCTCGCGTCTTAATTTATATAGTGATGGCACAAGTTTGCGCCAAGTAAGGTCTCCAGAAGCACCAAAGATGACTATAATTTGGGGTTCGGCCATTCCTTGTTGTTGCAGACCGACCCGCAAAGGATTTTCTAGCAGACTGACCATATGAATTTTAGATTTTAGGTTTGAGATGTTGGGATTTGTTGGTTGTTGGTGGTTAGTTGTTGTTTGGTAGTTTCAAACAACAAACAACAATCACCTAACAACAATTACTTACACTGGTGACAACTGCTTGACCTTTTTTTCTAAAGAATCCATTAAGGATTGGAAGGGCTTGACAAATTTGTCGATTCCTTCTGTCAGCAGTTCATCCATCACTGTGTTGATGTCGATGTTCACGTCTGGATCTTTGAGGCTTTCCATCAGGTTGTAAGCCTCCTCTAGATTGGTTTCCAGCCGATTAGCAACATTGCAGTGATCGGCACAAGCCTCGATGGTTGCTGGTGGTAGGGTGTTAACGGTCTCTGGGCCAATTAACTCATCAACATACATGACGTCGCTGTAGTTGGGGTCTTTGGTGCTGGTACTAGCCCACAACAGGCGCTGCACTTTTGCACCTTTTGCCGCTAAAGCTTGCCAACGATCGCTTTGCACAATCTTTTTATATTCTTGATAAGCAATCTTTGCGTTAGCGATCGCTACTTTTCCTTTAATTGCTTTTAGCTTGGCTTCAACATTGAGATCATCAACGCCTTTGGCTAGTTTGGCATCAATTTTACCGTCAATGTTGCTGTCAATTCGGCTCAGGAAAAAGCTAGCTACAGAAGCAATTTTGCTGATATCCTGGCCTTGGGCTGCCCGTTTTTCTAAGCCGCGAATATAAGCCCAAGCAGTGTTGATATAGCTTTGTACGGAGAACAGCAGCGTAATATTAACATTGATTCCCTCGGATATTACTTGCTCAACTGCTGGTAAACCTGGTTCTGTACCAGGTATTTTAATCATGACATTTTCCCGACCAATTTCTTGGAAGTAGCGGCGAGCCTCAACAATTGTGGCTTCTGTATCGTGAGCAATTGTTGGTGGTACTTCGATGCTGACGTAACCATCCAACCCATTCGAGGCTTCATAAACTGGGCGCAAAATATCACAGGCATCGCGGATATCTTTGAAAACCAGTGATTCGTAGATTTTGTAAGTTGGCAATCCAGCCCGAACTCCGGCTTCGATATCGCGATCATACATGGCATTATTAGCGATCGCTTTTTCAAAAATTGTAGGATTAGAAGTAATCCCACAAATACCTTTATTTTCCACCAAGTCTTTCAATTCACCAGACTTAATAATGTCACGGCTCAAATTATCCATCCAGATACTCTGACCGTAATTTTTTATCTCTAATAAATGATTTGTCGTCATTATTTTTCCCTCCTGCTTGTTCTCTTTTCTAGAGAAATTTGTCAAACCGAGTTAGTTCTTGGTTGTTAGTTGTTAGTTGTTCGGTTGTACTTGCCAAACAACAAACATCAAACAACAACCAACAATTACTAATGCCCGTTCTGAATAAAAGACTCTACCTTTGCGACATCCTCTCTACTACCAATAATCAGAGGTGTACGTTGATGCAGTTTCTTTGGTATTACGTCCAAAATGTTCTCATGTCCGGTTGTTGCTCGACCACCTGCTTGCTCAATGACATAAGCAAGGGGAGCTGTTTCATAAAGTAAGCGTAGTTTACCTTCTGGTTTTTGAACAGTTCCAGGATAAAGAAATACACCACCTTGAATTAGCACCCTGTGGATATCGCTAACCATTGCTCCGCTGTAACGAGCCGTATATCCTTCTGTACGATGAACGTAGCGGATATATTCGCGAATCGATTCATCCCATTGCCAGAAGTTCCCCTCGTTGACGCTATACACTGGGCCGTGGTTAGGAATTTGGATATTCTCTTCTGTGAGAATAAATTCTCCTAAACTAGGGTCAAGGGTAAAAGAATGAACGCCTCTTCCTATAGTATAGACCAGCATTGTACTGGGGCCATACAGGATGTATCCAGCAGCAATTTGCTTACGCCCTGATGCTAGTAAATCTTTTGCCGAACCATCAAGATCTTCCCCTTCCTGTTGACGAATCGAGAAGATAGAACCCAAACTTAAATTTATGTCAGTATTGGATGAGCCATCAATGGGGTCATACAAAAGAGTGTAGCGACCAATCGGACAGTTTTCGGGGATATAGTATGGATTTTCCATTTCTTCAGAAGCCAAGCGGCATACTAATCCGCTTTGCTTGAATACCGCGATAAACACATTATTAGCGTAGACATCCATTTTTTTCACGGATTCACCTTGGACATTAGTCTCACCTGTAAATCCGAGAACACCTTCCATTAAACCAGCGCGACTGAGGTGACGGGCAATGAGTTTGCCAGCCAAGGCAATCCGATTCATCAACGCACTTAAATCCTGGGCCTGTGGCGAAAAAGTCTGGAGTTGTTGCAGGACGTGACGGGATAAAGTAGTACAATCACGATCTAAGCTGCGCTCTGCTGTAGCGTCTTTGATAGACTGCTCTAAAGATTCTGCCGCTTTAGTCATTATTTTTATCCTCCATAGCAAATAGCTATTTATTGGGTTGCTCCCGTGCCTTGCAACTCGTGGTTGCTGCCTCTATCTTAGAAAGTTAATTTGACAATTCAGATGTGACTTTAGACAAACTAAAGAAATCAACATTTTATGGCTCTCAACTAAGGTTATTTGCTTATTTGAAATGATGTTGCCAGGAAAAATTACCTAGTCTTACAAGTAATCTAAATTTATTGACAATACACCAGTCATTAGTCAGAATGACTAATGACTATTCACAAAAAATAAAATAACTGACTGGTCGCGATCTTTATTAGAAGTCACAACTAGTCAGCTATTTTGCTACTACTGGCTTTGAGTCGATTTATTGCTTTTTAGTTACTTGCCGTAACTTATACCTTGCCTAAAAAGTAAGCAATTTGCTATCATGGTTTCTCATCGATTTAAAAAAAATTACCTTTTCGCCCAACTGCTACCTCGTCGGTTATCCTCCCTTGGTCTTGCTTTGTTGACTTTGAGTTGACGACCCATCCACTCAGCGCCATCCAATTCTGTAATCGCTGCTTCTTCTTGGGTGTCTTCATTCATTTCCACAAACGCAAACCCGCGCAGTCTACCTGTATCGCGGTCAGTCGGTAATACAACTCTTTTAACCTGGCCGTATTCGGCAAAAACAGCTTTCAAGTCTTCTTCGGTAGCGCTGTAGGAGAGATTGCCAACGTAAATAGTCATTTGGATCACGTAAGTCTCAATTGGAGGCGGCAAATTCAGCTCAAAAGATAGTTAATAGGGACGAAAAGAATTTCGTTGGGTCTGATTAACAATGGCGGATACCATTGCTGGTAACCAGCCAATCATTCAGGCTAAATTTTCGCGTACGCTCATATGATAACCGATCTTGACATTTTTTAAAGTATGGGATTTTACAAACCCCTTTAATTTCAAATCAGTCTCTCTTATATGTGGAGTTTGGCTTATGGAAAAGTGGGTTTCGTTTGATAATCATTCATGCTTATTGAATTAAATATACCTATTTGTGTAGATGCGGGATTTGCCTATTTCTGAATGCGAAAAAATAACACCTGTGGGCTAATTGTTGTCTACACTACAATTTATCTGAGATCGCACTTAGCCTACAAAGTATATTTAGATATTAACTATCATTAGTTATTTGTCATTTGTCGTGATGCAAAACTTTAGAGTAAAATGACCAATAACTAATGACTGCTTTTTTATTCAATCGTGATCGATTGAGGGCCACTAGGCTTACCGTTGTTTTGTTCAACTGTAGAAGTTGTATGAATATTTGAGCCAGTCTGTTGATTCAGCCAGCTTTTAACAGGATCATCAGCAAGATTGAGTCGCAGTACCCCTGAGAAGAAGCCTCCCATAAATGATATTGGATGCTGGGCTAATTGTTGAAAAATAGGTGTCAGTTCATCAACAAACATATTTATAGTCTCCTAGATTGCCTGAATCATTGTCATACAATGTGACTTTTACTTAATCGTAGCGCGTGAGATCAAAATTTTTAGGAAGGAGAAAAAGTATAAATGCTTACCTTCATTATTATAGTAAATTTGACTTGATAGAAATGCGATCGCATTCATCTAACACCCCCAGGAGACTCCCGCCACAGCGTCAGCTTGGCGGTGAGAGGAATAGGGACGCGCGAGGAGTTTCACCCCTGAGTCTAGTTGTTGCGTAGCCGCAACAGACGACGGGGTGAACGACGAGTGAGTAAATGAACTTTGGGGCATAGCGGTTATACCTATGTAGATAGATTTTTCCCTAGTTCTAACAGATGTTCCAACTGCGGGTACATCAAGCAAGACTTAACACTTGCTATTCGTGAGTGGGAGTGTCCAGAATGCAAAAGTTTTTGGGACAGAGACATTAATGCTATGCTGCCCTGAATCTGATGCTGTTCTCTGAGTCAAAAATACCCTTGGAAGAAGGGAAATCTACGCCTGAGCAGCTAGTTGCAAGACTAGGGATGAACCCGGATACAGGTTCAGGACAGGAAGCCACAGGTGCAGCGTAGCGGAACCTGTGGTACTTCACAATCTCTCAAAATTACAAAAATAGGAAGAAGGCAAGCAATCTAAATTCTTCCTTCTTCCTAGTTACCAGGTTAACTAATTAATTAGGATTTTCCTCAGGCAACATACACTTATCGGAATCACAGCCTGCGGGTCCAACTTCCATTAATTCACCGAAATCATAACGACTCAATGCGGTGTGAAAATCATGTGTTTGACGGCGCATTTTTACTTCTTGCATTAGCTTCTCATACTGCTGTTTTGTGATTGGTTCAAAAGGCAAACGTGGAAAAGTTTGATGATCGTCAAACCGTGCTAAAAGAGCAGCACTGATGTATCCTTCATCGTCACGAATAGTTTCGTATATACGAGTTCCCAAAGCTTCTATTTCTTGCTCTCGCAACTCAATCGTAGCAGAGGTGTTATGTGTCACATAAAATTTCTGTACTTGCATATAGAAATCCATTTGAGATAAGGCGCTAAATTTACTAATGTCAACTTCATCAGCACCTGGTAAATCCGCCCAAGGTACGGCGACAGGAATTTCCACCAACCACTCACTTACCCTAGAATCAAAGGGATCATTTAACAAATTACCCTGTTCATCCTTATCAGATTGAGAAGGTATGACATTATAACCATAGTCAATACATGCTAGGGCTACAGGGTCATTTTTGCGGAAGGTGATTCTGCGAATAAATCTTTGGGCTTTGGGAGGATGCCATCCTGGAGAAGCACCAGTCAACAAAGATTTAGTGCCACTAGGTTGGACTGTGGTGCAACGATTTGGACGCTTAAGATTGTGCTTTGCACAATAATCCCAAACAACTCGATGCACAATATCTTTCCACGTACTCAAATATTTTTCTTCTTGACGCTTAAATGCCAATCCTTGAGCAGTATTTGGTCTTCCTTGGGCCCACCAATGTAACCAATCAACCCCAAAAGCATGAACAAAAAAATCAAATAAACCAGTGAAAGAAACGCCGACAATCGGGTCAAGTTCACGGGCTTCTTGATAGCGTGGTTCTTGGAATTTGTGATGCAAAAGAGCAGCTACAAATAATGCACCCGCAGTAAAAGCTTCTTCCTGTTCTTTATAGTTATGTGGGTCAATTTGATTGAGATGTACCTCTGACAAATTACAGTGGAAGTTACTACCAATAATTTCACCACAGGGATTCAAACCAAATCTAGCCAAACGATGTTCCAGTTCACGCTCATCAAGGTTAGGATAGTGTTCCTGCAACCACTGTTTGGCAGTACCTTGTTGATAAGCTTGTAAAAATTCAGTTTTCAAGCTGGCGGTAGACAGTAAATCACAGTTAGCTCTGGCTACAGCTTCTCCAGCCCATTGAATTGCACCTTCACCACTGTAGTACTGTTTACGAACAGCATCAACACATTCTTCTAATGTTGGTTTGGAGTGAAAAACTCTGGTATGGTTCGCCATGCGCAGTGAATCCCGTTCTGGATCAATACGCCAGTTACCGTTTTCATCCTGCTGCCAGAGGTTTGCTTTGGCATCAGCAAACAAATTATCATCACTGTTGCCTTGACGCATCCCAGCGCTGTTATGTGTCAGATAACCATCACAGTAGAAACAATGAGCTTCTTCGACTTCAATGTCGTAAGTTTGGACATAATCGTAACTGCCTAGTCCTTTGACTGTAACGGGAATATCCAGTGAAGTATCCGCCTCAGCAACGTAGCGTTCATAGTTGGCATCAACAGAACAAGAACCCTCAAATCCCATTTCCCGCATTTCACTGTAAGTGTAAGCTTCCCGCATAATTGTTCCTGGCACGGTGAAGCCATACATTTTCAGTCCTTGTTTGATTTCTCCTTTGACGCTGTGGGGAGCTATCAAAGCGTTGTAACGCTCTTTTAATGCTGGAATTGTGAGGTTGTATTTAGCTTGCCATCTCTTTTGTTGAGGATAAACAATGTTAATTCTACCGGCAATTCCTAGACTGGATAAAACTGTTGCAACTTGCCTAATAAATGAGCGGTAAACTGTAGTGATGAGGTGAGGTGGGCGGTTATTAACAGCACCGTCACTATCCATCAATCCTGCTAGGTAGGCAGCTCTAATATCTACCGAACCCTGCAAGATAAAATTAGGAACTTGCAAAGGAATATTAGGCTGCTTAATGTAGCGATAAAAATATTCTGCGAAGCGAATAGAGGAACAGATGGATTTAGCAGTATTTTCGCCTTTGACACTGGTGTGAGTTGCACTTAGTCCAAATAAAGCCAATGCTGCATCTATTTTTGTTTGAATTCTAGGTAGAAGTTCCCCATACTCGCCGTTCATTGCCCATTCTACGCGACCATAGGGCTTTCCATACTTGTTACGACCAAGAGCAATATAGCCCTGGGCGTGGGTAAATCCAATCAACCAAGCAATTTCCGGTGTTAGATCAGGAACAATAAATGATTTGACATTTCGACTTTGAGTTGGTCTTTCTTGTGTAAAGTCAGGGGGTAGGTGAGTTACTTTACCAGGTAAGACTTGTGTATTGTGTAATAGGCGATCGCCTTCTACAAGACTTGCTATTGGCTTCCAAGTAATTCCCCCTTTAGCATCTGTAAGAACTGCTTGTCTGTGGTTTAAAGTCCCTCTGGGATAAGTGGCATTGGTTTCTATCTCATAAACTTCCTGAAAGCCTTGATCAAATTTATCAACCACTCGTCTGAATCCCAAGGGAGTTTGTACTAAGTCACCTACTTGGATATCACGTATGGGAACCAGACCTTGGAAAGTATGAACCAAGGCATCTTCAGGTAAACAGCGTCTGATATTACCTGCAACAATTGTTACAGCAGCTTCGTCAATTAACAGACAACACTCTACAGAATTTAATTGACGCCCTACTGCTTTATTGAGGATAGAAGCGCAGCGCTGATACAGTCCAGGTAATTTTACGGGATTAGCAACACCTCCAAAGCCGTTGAGAACTTCTCCAGCTTGGCGTACATCGCTGATATCAACAATTACTTGTACTTCTTGTGTAAATCTTTCATCAGTAGAGAGTTCCAGTAAACTCTGATATGATTGCACCCAGCCTTGGCGGCTGTCTCCTACATAGATGGTAACGCGGTGAGAATCTGTATCTATTTTGACTTCTGTAAATTCACGCCGTTTTAGACGAGGAGTAAAACCAATTTCTCCCTGTATAGTTACATTTAAACGATTACGAATAGGGGGCAATTGGTTGATGTATTTTGGTTCTAAAACTGCTCCAGTACCGCAGCCCATCATCGCCAAGTCCATAATTAAACCGAAAGCACTCCAGTCCTGGAGGTTGGTAGAAGTGCAGTTGTAAGCACCAGAAAAATTCTGTGGCTTGGCTATCCAGTCTGTACCACCAACCCACAACCAGCGACCACTGGGTAAAGCTTTCAAGTTACGCTGCATCCGCTCGAGAATTTCAACCTCTTGTGGTTGCAGTTTTCCTAAGTTAATTAAACCCCCTAAAGTGCGATCGCATACCTGCTCCCATGTCTCCCTTGTTTGTGCCTCTCTACGGCGGCTGTAAGTTCTAAAAAACACTGGGTAGGCCGCTGGGGCTGTTTCTGGAAAGGTTGCCAAAAGGCGTTTTCGTTCAAGCTCTCGAACCATAAATCAAGCCTTGTTGCTCTCTAGTCAGATTAAGACTATACGTCAACTAGTCGCGGGGGTCAAAGGTTGAAAAAAGGATCAATTTGCGCTAAGTTTATCTCCACGAGTAATTCTCAATCTTGATAAGCTCAATTGTGTGTAATATCCCCAATATAAAATAATTAATATTTTCAATCTTAACAGCAAATTTCAGAACTTAGGCATTGACAGGAATTTGAATATGTGTATTTAAGCCTATCTCTTGTCCTAGCTGTTGTAGAATAAAGTCACAAA
>NZ_AJLL01000028.1 GCF_000317225.1 Fischerella thermalis PCC 7521 | reverse complement strand
TGTAAGTCCTAGTTTATTGATAAATTATAAAATAATTGTTTTCAAAGTAAAAACCTTTGTTTTCTTAAAAAAGATTTTTTTAAGATATTAATATTTGGACATTTTAGATTTTTCAAAAAATATTAAAAAATAAGAGACTTGATTGCCAAAATATGTTAATTGAAATATATTCATTTTTTATTAGATTTTTAATACAAAATCTGAAATAAACCGAACAGCAATAATACTGAGTAGCTAAAATTAAATATC
The DNA here is from genome assembly GCF_000317225.1 of Fischerella thermalis PCC 7521. GTDB lineage: Bacteria > Cyanobacteriota > Cyanobacteriia > Cyanobacteriales > Nostocaceae > Fischerella > Fischerella thermalis. The sequence goes on along the minus strand of NZ_AJLL01000028.1, from coordinate 98,091 downwards.
TACTGTAGTATAGATATGTTCAAGATGAATGATATTTGATGTAGCAGTATTTTGCCTACTTTCAGCAAAAATTCGGTTTTCCTCAAAATATTTTTTTTATAAATTGAAATTAATTATATGTAATTCTAGTCTATGACTAATGGAACATATAGAAAAGGAGATATGTAATTTTTCTTCTGCCAATAGCTAAGAAAACAAAGTGTGTAGAGACTCTGACAATAGGTGTTTATCAGATGCCATTGGTTAGACATATACTTATAATTGAAAATACTTTGCTATCTTATAGCACTAGTATTTTTGCACTTGCATAAATACTAGTGCGATCGCAAACAGTTTGTGAAACAAATATATTTTCGCAACTTGTTTAGTGAGATAATTAGATTGTGAGGAAAAGAGCGGAAATACGTTAATTGTAAAGGGGGAAATATGAAAACCAAAATTTTGGCTGCTCTAACTTTAGTAGCTCCCCTGTTCTTCACTGGCGCAGTTAGTGCTAATAATCCGCAGCACATACAAAAGCTGTTATCAACTGGGGAATGTCAAGGGTGTAATCTATCAGGAGCAGACCTCAGGGGCGCTCACTTAATTGGTGCTGACCTCAGAGGCGCAAATCTCCAAGGTGCTAACCTGGAAGGAGCAAATCTTGAGGGTGCTGACCTGACGGGTGCAAATTTGGCAGGTGCTAACTTAAAGTCAGCTTTTGCGACCAATGTTAATTTCAAAAATGCCAATCTCAACGGTGTCAACTTTACTAGTGCCACAATTTTAGATTCCAATGTACATGGCGCTTCAATGAATGACCTCAATATCACCAATGCTGAAATCTACAATACTGGAATAGGTATTGGTGGTGACAGTTCTGATATTCCTGATTGGGACTAAATTAGGTGTATATCCATGCACATCAGGTAAGAAAGTTTTGACCGATAATTAATGCGGCGCAAGTCTCTAAGTTCAGGCATGGGGCTTGCGCCGCGTTTGCGTTTTAATCAATACTTATTACTAACGGAAATGCGATCGCCAAATTCTTCGTTATAACCTTCTTCACCGTGTTCACTGATATCCATACCTTGCATTTCTGCTACTTCTTTCACACGTAGACCAACTGTAGCATCAATCAGCTTCAGAATGACGAAGGTTCCCACACCAGCAACAACATAGGCGATCGCAATTGCTGCTAGTTCAACTAGTAGTTCTCCTGGATTACCGTAAAGTAAACCATTTTTTCCGGCCGAGTTCACTGCCGTGGTAGCAAAAACTGCTGTCAAAATTGCACCTACCGTTCCACCCACGCCATGTACAGGATAAGTATCTAGGGCGTCATCAATTTGTATTTTGTGCTTAAAGCTAACAGCATAAAAGCAAACAAAAGTCGTAATACTGCCAATTAAAATTGCTGCAACTGGTGTGACAAAGCCAGCGGCGGGAGTAATACCTACTAAACCAGCAACTGCTCCTGTAGCTGCACCAACTGCGGTTGGTTTACCACGTAGAACTTTTTCTAAAATCAACCAAGTTAATGCTGCTGCTGCTGCCGAAGTATTAGTGTTAACAAAGGCTATTGTTGCTAAGCTACCTGAAGCAAGAGCGCTACCAGCATTAAAGCCAAACCAGCCAAACCATAACAACCCAGCACCTAACAAAATGAAGGGAACATTGTGAGGAGGGCTGAGACGATCAGGAAAGGTTTTGCGAGGGCCAAGAACGATCGCAGCCACTAGGGCAGAAACTCCAGAACTAATGTGAACAACTGTACCACCTGCAAAGTCGAGGGCGCCTAAGCCGCCTGCTAAGCCAATTAATCCACCTTTCCCCCACACCATATGGGCTAGAGGAGAATAAACGAAAGTAGACCACAGCAGTACAAATAAACTATAAGCAGTGAAACTCATTCGTTCAGCGATCGCCCCAGAGATCAACGCTGGGGTAATAATGGCAAACATGGCCTGGTAAATCATGAATGCCAAGTGTGGAATTGTTGGTGCATAAGAAACGAAATCAGCGGGATTCGACCCTTTGAGATAATCTGTGATTTCTGTGCCAACACCATTTAAACCCAGCCACTGTAAACCACCAATAAACGGATTTCCAGGCGCAAAGGCAAGGCTATAGCCCCACAAAATCCAAGTTACTCCCACAATTCCCATAAGTACGAAGCTCATCATCAACGTATTGAGAACGTTGCGAGAACGTACGAACCCACCATAAAAAAAGGCAAGTCCAGGAGTCATTAGCAATACTAAAGCTGCGGATATCAGCATAAATGCTGTATCCGCAGCAGTTTGAGCATTAGAAATTCCTGTATTCACATCAATGGGTGCAGCTAAAGCATTGCCTATAAGTGGTCCTGCTAAAAGCACTACTAGAGCGATCGCCCCAATCATCACAACTTTCTTCAACACTTGTTTTTTGTCCCTTTCCGCCAATATTTTGAGACTATCACGTACATTTATTTGAGTAATTTTTAATACGATTTTCTGTATTAAAACTGACTCAAATTTAGTAAGTTTTAAGACATTCCTCAAAATATACTTCTTTTAGTAGTTGGCAGGGCTTCAAATTTTATGCATTTATGCATTTTTTGCATAGTTTTTATATAAGACGAAAAAACTCTGACTTTTCGCTGTTTCAATACTACGATATGGCGCGTAGGTTCCTTCTTCCTCTACTCTCTAGCTTCTAGCTTGAAAATAAAACTTTGGTAAAAACGCAAAATGAGGAGTATGTGATATTCAAAATTCTTCCTTATTAACAATTAGTGTTCCAGTTGGTTTGCAATTTGGAGAAAATCCAGCAGCAATCAATGTCCAAGGTCAGGGTCATAATTTATCTGTTGAAAGTCAAATTTTCTCACCTTTCACCATTGGCGGTGATATGGGTGGAGATATTGATATTTCAGCCCAGCAGTTAACTGTTCAGGGAGGGGCTGGTATTTCCACTGCTAGCTTTACGAATGCAGCAGGTGGTAATGTCAATATGGATGTCTCAGGCTTAATGCAAGTAGACGGGTTTGCGCCTTTTTCTCCGAGCGCCCTTAGTTTTATTGGTAGTTCTACCTTTAGTTCCGGAAAGTCAGGAAATGTCAACATTTCCACTGGGCAGTTAAGGGTTCTCAATGGGGCTAGGATAGGTGCTGGTACTTTTGGAACTGGTTCTAGCGGAGATATGACAATTAATGCTACACAATCAGTAGAAGTCATCGGCAAAGAACCAAGCCAATCAGTAGGTAGCTTGATTGGTGTTTCGACTTTGAATAGCGGTAAGGGTGGCAACTTAACTATCAACACACCAAAACTGATCGTTCAAGATGGAGGCAGAGTTGATTCTTCCACTGTTGCCAGTGGTTCAGCAGGGAGTGTGACAATTAATGCCTCTGAATTTGTAGAGGTAGATGGTGTTTCCAGCTTGATCAGTGCTGGTGCAAATGTTGAAAGTGAGATTACTCGACAAATTTTTAGACTACCTCCTGTACCTAGTGGCTCTTCGGGAGACTTGATAATTAATACACCACAGTTAAAAGTCACAAACCATGGAGAAGTGACAGCTAAGAATGAGGGAACAGGTAATGCGGGCAGTGTGAAGATTAATGCTCGTTCTACCTTTTTGGATCAGGGAGGTAAGATTACGGCTGCAACCGCATCTGGTGAGGGTGGTAACATTTTCTTACAAACAGAGTCTTTAGAAATGCGCCACAGTAGCCAGATATCTGCGGAAGCAGGCGGCAGTGGTAACGGTGGTAACATAACGATTACTGGCTTCAGTCCTGCTGATTTTGTTGTGCTGCTAGAAGGTAGCAAAATTACTGCTAACGCATTTCAGGGTAGAGGAGGAAATATCAGCATTAATACACAAGCTCTGTTTGTGTGTCCAGAATGCCAGATTACTGCCAGTTCTCAGTTGGGAGTAGATGGCGAAATAGAAATACTGACACCGGATACTAGTACAAATCAAGAAGTTCTTGACTTACCACAACAGATTACTAAACCCGAAGAAGTGGTAGCACAAGTCTGTCCGGCAGAAAGAAAACAGGGACAGAGCGAGTTTATCATTACTGGGCGTGGAGGTTTACCACCCCGGCCAAGCGAACCACTCAGCAGCGAAGCATTGCTGAGTTTTGAATCTTCCCCCAGCCAAGCAACAAAAATTTCTGGTGCACAAATCACTACCAAACCCAACCAAGCCCAACAGTTACCAGCAATGGCTAGAGGTTGGTATGTTAACTCCAAAGGTACAGTCATCCTCACAGCAGCTAGCCCCACACCTATCCCCTACGGTTCTGGATTAAGTTCATTGTCATGCTAATCAAAAAGAAGTCACTGAGATCTAAACAGGTGGGGATATGGGAACGCAAAGACATAAAAATACAGGGACAAAAATTCTCTTCATCTACCACCCTTTCCCTACTTTCCCTACTTCCCCTACTACCTCTAATCCCCCTACTCTCCAATACATCTTCCGCCTGGGGACAACCAATTAATCCGGTGACACCAACACCAGAACAACCTAGTCCTACTCCCCTACCTCCTTTAGAAAAACCACTCCAGGTTCCACCGACAACACCACTAACCCCTGAGGAACTGCAAAATGTACCAGGGACAATTGTTGTGCAAAAGTATGAGTTTATTGGTAGTACAGTTTTTAGTCAACAAGAGTTAGAGCAGGCGACGGCTGATTTTGTCGGGAAGCCGATCACTTTTGCAGAACTATTGCAAGCTGCGAACCAAGTCACGCAACTTTATCTTCAACAAGGGTATATCACCTCTGGAGCCTACATTCCCAGCCAAGAGATCCAATTGGGAATCGTCAAAATTCAGGTATTGGAAGGTAGTGTAGAAGACATCAAAGTCAACATTGTCAAAGGGCGGTTGCATCCTAATTACGTCCGCGATCGCATTGCTGTTGCTGGTTATGAACCACTAAATATTAATCGCCTGCAAGAAGCACTGCAATTGTTACAACTCAACCCCCGGATTGAAAGATTAAATGCCGAACTGACTGCTGGCACTAAACCTGGTACTAATTCCCTAGAAGTAACAGTTGTCAGTGCAGACACCTTTAACACCCGTCTGATTCTAGATAATCATCGCAATCCCAGCATTGGCAGTTTTGAGCGGGGTATAGACATCTCAGAAGCCAGTCTTTTGGGATTAGGAGATGAATTTACTTTTGGTTATCGCAACACCGATGGGAGAAAAATTTTCCGCTCGCTTGGACTGGGGTATTCCCTTAATCGATATTCCCAATTCGCGGGGAGACACCTGGCAAGAAAACGGCATGTATTTTCAATTAGAATACAAACCATTTTAAAGAGAAGGCAGAGAAGTCAATCCCCATAAATTTACGAGACGTGAAGTGTAAAGCCCCCGTCATTTATGCGGGGGAGAGAGCGTGAACAGGATGAATTTATTCATCCGTGATGTGGGTCATTTATGTACATCGGTGTACATCACCTTGCACAGTGTTCGTTTCCCAAAAAATAAATTTGGTTGAGGCTTTAATTCACCTCACACATGAATTATGAATTTTTTCATAATTCATAATTTTCACTCTCCCGTAATTGAAAGTTCATCAACCCAAATTCGTGGACAAACACCTGCGGGAGTCAACTCTAGTTCTTGTTCCACAAAAATAATTGACTGGAGAACTTGCAAAAAATCACCAGCAACAGTTGCAGATTCAATACTCGTTTTTACACCCTTGTTAACAATCCAACCGTCAAAAGGTAGAGAAAAAGAACCTTGCAACGACTTTACACCTGCATGGAGAGCTTGTAAATCATCAATAAGAATGACATTCTCAGCATTTTCCAAACTAAATTCTTGTTCAGCAGGCGAGTTGCCAAAAACATGATAAAAGTTAGGGCTAACAGTAACTTTTGCCCCAATATTGGCATTACCCGTGGGTTTAGCATTCATTCTTTTGGCAGTACCAGCACTGTGTAGAAAGCCAGTTAAAACACCATTTTCAATCAAAGAAATTCGACGAGTTGGAGTTCCTTCACCATCAAAAGTTTCTGCTCCAACATTAGCAGGATGCAATGCGTCATCGTACACTGAAAGTAAAGGAGATGCTATTTGCTTACCTAGATCATCAGGAGTAGATAAACTCTGTTTATCTAGAATATTTTGGGCATTAAATAAATTAGAAAAAGCACCCAAAAGGCTTAAAAAAGCATCAGGTGAAAAAACCACTCTATACTTACCAGACTTGACCTTTTCATAGTTCAAGTGGCTGATAGTTTTCTCTGTTGTTTCTTGAATACAACCATTAACATCTAAAGTTTCTAAACTGCGGTTGATTCTAAAAGCACCAGCACTGCGGGGTTTTTTACCATCTTCTTCTGTTTTGCTGTAAAGATAAATAGAAGCCAAAGAGTGAGACTCAGTTCTCATCGCACCATCGCTATTAAGATAGAATCTATCAACATCTCTTTGGGCTAAATTGTTATAAGGTACTCCTTTGATAGCTGCATGAGCTGCTAAAACTTCTTTTTCAGCCTTGAGTAAAGTTTCTATCAACTGAAAAACTGGCGCTTGCGGTAATTTTTCATGTTTTTGAACAGCAAGATCAACAGTAGCCTCTGGACTAAAATCTGGCACATTTTCTTTAACACCAAAAAAACTAGCTTCATAAGCTGTTTTCAAAGCTAATTCTAGTCCTTTGGGGTCTACATCTGTAGTGCTGGTGACACCCATTGTATTCTCGTCATTCCAAACCCGGACGGTGACGCCAGAAAGGTTCGAGGCTTTGACTTGCTTAGGCTCACCTTGATCAACTTGCACACTAGTTGCATCTACACTTGAGCCATAGATATCGAATTTTTTAATGCCAAGTTTTTTTGCACTATCCTGGGCATAATTTGCAATTTCGCTGATATTCGGCATACTCGATTTTGATTTGATTGCTTTTATGTTTTGCTTAGTGTCTTAGCGTCTTGGTGGTTAAGAAAAAGATGTATGAACCACAAAGACACAAAGACACAAAGAATTCTTTAGCGTCCACCAACGGTAATTGAATCTACTTTGATATGGGGTTGTCCAACTGTGGTGTAAATGCTGCCACTAACTGAGCCACAAAAACCGGGTGCTAAGGATAAATCTTGAGAACACATGGAAATTCTGTTCATAATTTCCTTGGCTTCACCAATCAAAATTGCTCCTTTGAGGGGTTTGGTAATTTTGCCGTTTTCTATGAGATAAGCTTCGTCTACACCAAAGTTAAATTGACCTGTTGCGCCAACACTACCGCCACCCATTTTTTTACAATAAATGCCTTTATCAACGGAGGCAAATAAATCTTCGGTGGTGTATTCGCCGGGTGCGATGTATGTATTACGCATCCGGCTAGCAGCTGCAAAGGTGAAGTTTTGACGGCGTCCGCTACCTGTTCTGGGATGTCCGGTACGCCAGGAACCTGCTCGATCTGCTAAGAAGTTTTTGAGAATGCCTTTTTCAATTAATAATGTTTTTTGGGCTGGCATACCCTCATCGTCCATGTCAATTGTACCGAAGGCTTGTTCGGTACGCCCTTCATCTAGGGCGGTGAGGTTTTCGTGGGCAATTTTTTCGCCTTTTTTGTCGGCGAAGGGGGAGGTTTTGCGTTCAATTTGGGTGGTTTCTAGTAGGTGTCCGCAGGCTTCGTGGAAGATTACCCCACCAAAGTGGTTGGCCATGATAATGGGATAAGTGCCTGATTCTACGTAATCTGCGTAGAGCATTTTGCCTGCGGATTCAGAGATATTTTCTGCTGCTTCTTGATAATCCCAGGTTTTGAGGAAGTTGGGATCACTGGTGTTACCAGCACGTTCACCAATGGAAGCACGATGAACTCCATCTGCACACAGGAGATTAAATCCTACAGATTGGGTGAGGCGAATATCACGAGCAAAAGTGCCATCGCTAGCAGCCACTAGGACTTCTTGCCAATCTCGGAAATAGGTCGCACGGCGGGATTGGATATGACTAGCTTTGCGTTGGAGTTGGGCAGTACCATCAAGGAGGATTTCTCCCATTTCGCGGATGGAACTACATAGAGGTAGCCAGCTATCTTTTCCTCTTTTAGTAGCGTAATCTCTTAGTAGTTCGAGGTTGATTTCGGGGATGAGAGCGTTCGGTGCAGGTAGCTGCAATCCTAGAATGGAAAGTCCTTTTTCTAAGGCTGCTTTCAAACCGGCAAAAGATAAGTCATTGGTGCTGACGTAGCAATCTGCTAGTCCTTTAAAGACTCTGACTCCTGCACCAGTGGAAAGACGTGGTGTGATGCTAGTGATAGTGTCTTCTTCCGCAAGACAGCTGATGTAGTTGACACGCTCTAGGAAAAATTCGATGAAATCAGCGCCAGCAGCGCGTCCTAGTCCCAGGAGGGTAGCTAGGGGAGCTTCCCAGGTTTCATCGAATCGTTCTGGTGTGGAGGAGTATTGCAGGGTGGGGAGTTGTTGAGAGAGAAGTAGCGTATTTGTGAGCATGAATATTCTCTTTGTGCTGGCTGGTTTGGAGATTTGACTGAAATATCCTGGTGTGTTCTCAGTTTAACAAATCCGTAAATGCCACACTTGGAGATTAGGTTTGGCGATCGCCCTACAATTGATCGGGGTTAATGCCCAATTCTGGCAGTTTTGCTGCTAAACGTTCTGCTCTTTGGCGTTCTTGTTCTGCTGAGGTTGGAATCCAGTTACCGTTGACATCATACCAGCGCAGCCACAAGCGATCGATTCCTTGGTAATTACCCTGCCAAAGTCCCAAGCCTAATTCTAATGTTGGCATTCACAGACGCGGTTCTGCTAAATTTACTTCTGTGTAGCGGTCTGTTTGCAGAATAAAGGCTCTGAGTGTATCTGTGTAGCGATCGAAAACTATGTAATAGGGAACACGCAGTATCTGTTCATAAACCTGCCATTTTGTTGGTGGTTGATCTACTACCCTGAGATTCTGTCCTAAATCTTCTTTTTCTGTACCAGGGGAAAGCAATTCTACCACAACGAAGGGGTTGACTCCTTCTTGCCAAACTACGTAACTTAAACGTAGGTCTTTCCCTTCGTATAACTTGGAGACGCCAACGACTGCATACCAATCAGGTCGTTTGTACCACAGAGGATGGCGAGAGTCGTAGTAAAGATTTAAATCGCTGGTGACAAAAACTTCATCTGGAGAATAAGTTGGCGGACGAAAGGTTTCCCGTAAAAATTGCGGTTGATATATATGAAATTCGTCTGGTAAACCAGGCTCCTCTGGATCTTCGCTCTTGAGATCATACATGGTTGGTAGAACTTCTTTGGGAGGAAGAGGAGGATCTATTTGGTACATGATATGGATTTATGACCAACTAGATTTAGGTTACCTAATGACTGATTTTTTTGCTAGCCTCTGATTCAGAGCAAGGCTTATAGCCCTGGAGTTGAGATACTTTTACTAACAAATAATTCTAAATCAGAGTGTATTAATTATCAGTCACATGTCTCCATTTTAGATGCCAGAGCGGAGAATCCAACAACACAACTGAATGAACCGATCGCCCAGCCTCTCCACGGTGTTAGAAGGTGAATTACGCCTGCTGCGGGGAAGTGACCTTGAGGAGCATCTGAGGTGAAAGTTAGGTCAGAATAAAATAACCAGTTGTTATTGACGCGCCAGCCAACATGGTCACAAAATTTACACCAAATTTCATAATCATTATCACCTTGAGCGCCGACACTTTCCCAAATACCCTTTTGTACACTTAAGCCAAAGCGTTCATTGCTGTACTTTAACCACAACTGGTCTATGGTACAAAGATCAATGCAGGGAAGTTGATTGATAGATTGGATATTTAGCCAGCCTTCTTTTTCTCTATCTGCTGCCTTTAGGAGCAAAGTCAAGGTTTCTCGATCTGCTTGTTTCCATTTGCTAGCTGCTAGAAGATCCTTTAATGGCTGATAGTTTATTTCTAGTGTAGAGCAGAGATTAAGATTTTTATCTTGAATATTAGATTTATTGTTTTTAAAGTCTGGATTGAAGACTGAAATATTGTTGCGTTTGAGAAGTTTTTCTGTTGTTTTATTTACTTCCTTGTGATAATTATTAGTGTTTGTTACTTCTAATGTTGGAAGTGGTAAACTTAACCTGGTGTTTTCTTCTGGAGAAGAGGTTGGAAGTGTAATATTGGTCTGAGAATATAAAAATTCAGCCCGCAACTGAGCAACTCTTTGCATTGCTGCGATCGCATCTATATCTGGAGTAGAAGCCATAATATTTGCCTGCATCCATAGTTGCTCTGCTAGTTCCAGATTTTTGTCGGCTTCAGCCTGAAAAGCGCTGATTTTGAGTTGAGAAATATCGTCTAAGGTAGCATGTTTTGGTAGAAGAATCAGGTGTGACTTTGCTTTTGGTTCAACAACTATGTGGGGTGTCTGTCGAGGATGTTTATATTGATGAGTCAGTTGTGGCACTCGAAACCTGAGATACTGGTTCAAGCGTTCTAGTGTGGCACATTGTCCCTGATTTCCTAAAGCTTCCAGTAATGCATAGGTAAACACTCCTTGTTGTAGTGCATCAATTTCATAGGAGTATTCATCGCAACTACAGGCAAAAATGCTAATAAATCCATTTTGATGCGCTAATTGTTGAGTCTGTCGCCCAAATTTTTCCCCAAATGTTTTGTTTTGATCACGACAAGCATCAAAGATGAGAATAATATTACCAGCTCCACAACTACGTAACTTTTCAATCATGTAATTAACTGGCAAAGCAGTATTTTCTACATCTTGTGGATTACCGTCACAGAGCATGATGTAGTCTTGATTAGAGCGTTCTATGCCATGACCACTAAAGAAAAACCAAAAATTATCTCCTGGTTCCAAGCAGGGTTGCTCAAAAAAATTCTGTAAAAATTGCAACAAATTATTTCGGTAAGGGTGAGTTGAAGCCTCCAACCCTTTGGGTGAGCGATCGCAGAACAAGAAAACCTGCTCAAAACCAATTTCATTGCAGAGAAAATTCTGCATTAACTGTGCATCTTGCTTTGCATACTTGAGCGGTTCTAGGAACTCGTAGTGGTTAATACCGATTACCAATGCCCAGTTTTTTGTCATTTTTATTTGTGTACCACTTGAAATTTAGTGTAATTGCTCTTTTTTGTGTTGTTAATGGACGGGATAGTAGCTTACCCGCCAATAATAACCAAACAGGAGCATAGGTATAAAAGAGACTTTGTATAGAAAGTCTCTACACTAATTACGTTAGGTATCAGAGTTCTTCAGGACATATGCAAAAAAGTTATAGGAATCCCATTTGATTACTGAATATACTTGTGCAAGAAGGCAACAGGCACTCTTACAACAGACAACAAGGAAATTAGAGGTGTACTGATTTTTTTCAAAAATCAAATATGAGTCCTATAGATGCGATCAAGTACAAGTTATGATGCCACTCAATTTATGATTTAATATCACTGCGTTCTACATAATAAGAACCCAAGACCAAAGCATCCATGTTAGTTCTTAAAAAACATTGAATTGCTTCCGTGGGAGTCCGAACGATGGGTTCATTTTCGTTGAGAGAAGTATTGAGAACAATAGGAATACCTGTGCGTTGAGCAAAAGTATTAATTAAGTCCCAATAGAGAGGATTTGTTTGACGACTGACAGTTTGTAAACGTCCTGTACCATCAACATGAGTAACAGCAGGAATTAACTCTCTTTTTTCTGGGCGAATTTTAAAGACTTTTTCCATGAACGGTGCAGGTTCATCGAGTTCAAAATATTCACCGACTTTTTCTTCAAGAATACTGGGAGCAAAGGGACGGAACTTTTCTCGGAATTTGATTTTGAGGTTGATGATATCACGCATATCGACGCGACGTGGATCAGCAAGTAAAGAGCGGTTACCTAAAGCCCTAGCAGCAAATTCCATTCTGCCTTGGAACCAACCGACTACTTTACCTTCACACAAAAAGTCAACAACTTGGTGTAGTAGTGCTTCTCTTTCTAGGTGTTTGGGTTGCAAATCATGAGACTGTAATGCTAGCAAGCATTCTTCATCAGTAAATTCCGAACCCCAATAGGCATGATTTAAAACAAAGTTCCGGGGTTGTTTGAGCATTTGATTCCAAACAAAGAAGGCTGCTCCAATACATGTACCATTGTCAGCAGCACCCACCGGAATATATACGTTTTGAAATGGAGTATTTTGAGTAATCTTGCCATTGGCAACAGAATTCATTGCTACACCACCCGCTAAACAGAGATTTTCGCTTTTGTAGCGATCGCTCAAGCGGTTAATTAAATGAAATATGATCTCCTCGGTTACTGCTTGCAGGGATGCTGCAATGTTTTGATGCTTAGAGGTAAGTTCTAATTTAGGTTGTCGCGCCGGACCGAATAATTTTTCTAGTTCTGGGCTATGGAATGGTGCAACGCTGGGTGCGCCATTGTCCCACTTCATGGCGATACCCTGCTCATGGTGAGTGAAATAATCTAGGTTCAACTCAAAACTATCGCCTTTAGGGTAAATAATTCGCCGGAAGGCTTCTAGATATTCTGGTTCCCCGTAAGGTGCTAAACCCATAACTTTATATTCATCGCCATAGGCAGGAAAACCTAAGTAGAGAGTGATGGCATTATAAAGATAACCAATAGAATGAGGATAATAAGTACGGGAGAAATACTCCAGGCGGTTGCCTTCACCTGCCCCTGAGAGAGTACTCACAAAGTCACCCATGCCATCAATAGATAAAATAGCAGCTTTTTCAAAGGGAGAAACAAAGAAAGTACTGGCTAGGTGGGTTGTGTGATGCTCTAGTGTGTGGATAGGAGCGCTAATATCTTCTGGTTGACAGTAGCAAGCCTCTGCTAACTGTTCCTTGAGACTGGCAGATTTACTTTGTTTGCTGAATCTATCTAACAATGATGAAACAGAAGGACGTTGTTGTAGAGTAAAAAGTAGTTTGCGGTTGAGGTTGGCTTTGGGGTTGAAGGAGACAGCGACATGATCCAAATCTGCGGCGCTGATACCAGCCACTTGCAGACAATAACGAATAGATTGAGCAGGGAACCCAGCCCAGTGTTTAATGCGGGTGAAGCGTTCTTCTTCCACTACAGCAACGAGTTGACCGTTTTGGACTAGGCAAGCTGAAGCATCACCGTGATAGGCGTTAATTCCGAGAATGTTCATTTAAGTTCGACTCTTTTTATCGGTTTGTGAGAAAAGCTTGAATAAAGCACGAATACAGTCACGCAGGATAGTTAGTGGCGATCGCTTGTATGAATGCCAAATCTTAAGGAATTGAACAGTGTGATGTAAGTACTAACTCCAAGGTCTTTTGCCAGTGCGGCAAAGTGATTCCAAATGTATGAGACAATTTCTGACTATTTAACAGGGAATAAGCTGGCCTGGTTGCAGCTGTCGGATACTCAGATGAAGCGATCGCTGTCAATTTTTTCAGCTTCTGTTGGGAGCGTTGAGGATCGTGTGCAAAAATTGACTCAGCAAAGCCGTACCAGCTCGTTTGTCCACTTGCACTTAAATGATATATCCCACTCTTGCTAGCTAGAAAACTAGACACATTCCCTGAAGCCTGAGCCAGTATTTGTGCGGTAACTTCAGCAATCATTCGGCTCCAAGTAGGTGCGCCAATTTGGTCATCAACAACCCTGATTTCTTCTCGCTCCCGAGCTAGCTTCAGCATTGTCAGTAAAAAATTTTTACCTCGCCCTCCGTAAACCCAACTAGTACGTAAAACTAAATGCGGTACGTCGACCGCAGCGATCGCCTGCTCACCTGCTAGTTTTGTTTTCCCATAGATATTTTGCGGGTCGGGTTTATCTGACTCAGTATATGGCATTGCATAAGTGCCATCAAATACATAATCTGTGGAATAGTGAATGATGGCTGCACCTAATCGTTTTGCCTCCTCTGCCATGACACCAGGGGCAATACCGTTAATCGCCATTGCCAAATCTGGTTCTGATTCTGCCTTATCTACTGCTGTATAAGCAGCAGGATTGACAATCAAATCAGGTCTTACTTCTCTAATTATCTGGCGAATAGAGTCTGGCTGAGCTAGATCCATGTAGCAATTTGTGTTATTGGGGTTGCGTCCGACAGCAATTACTTCACCCAAAGTCATCAGGGTTCGCTGTAGTTCCCAACCAACCTGTCCAGTTACACCCGTCAGTAGGATTTTCATGCAAATACCTCTGACTCTTGCAATAATTTGCCTGCTTTATCTTTAGCAGAAAGAATTGCTTCCTCTTGAAGTGGCCAGGCGATCGCTAAATCAGGATCATTCCACAGGATAGTGCGTTCATGCTGCGGTGCATAGTAGTCTGTAGTCTTGTATAAAAAATCAGCATATTCAGACAGCACCACAAAACCGTGAGCAAAACCAGGTGGTATCCAAAGTTGCCGTTTATTTTCTGCTGTTAGATGAGTACCAATCCATTGGCCAAAGGTGTTGGAGCTTTTCCGCAAATCCACAGCCACATCAAATACTGAACCTGCTACAACTCTTACAAGCTTTCCCTGCGGTTGCTGAATTTGATAGTGCAAGCCACGCAAGACGTTTTTGGCAGAACGAGAATGATTGTCTTGTACGAAATGCTCAGCAATACCTGCCTTTTCTAGTAAAATCTTTTCGTTATAACTCTCATAAAAGAAACCACGCTCGTCACCAAAAACCTGTGGCTCAATCAAAAGCACATCAGGAATTTCTGTCTGGATGATTTTCATAAAAATAGCCTGATCAACTGCAAAATTTTTGGCTCTATTGGATTAGCAAATATAGTTACATCGGGATACATCCTATACCATAAAAACAACTGCTATACGGATTTAGATATAGTCTGAGTGGGCTTGTAGCTTTGTTTGTGGAGCTAGTGTATTCAACTCTAAAAGTGATTTGTCAGCATTGAATCTTTCTTTGCCATTATTGTTGGCGATGCTTTCAGATTTTTGCTCATTCTCTAAAATTGTGAACAAGTAACGACCATAGCTACTCTTAGCCATAGATTCGGCTAGACGACTAAGCTGAGATAAATCTATATACCCTTGGTTGTAGGCAATTTCTTCAATACAAGCTATTTTCAGCCCCTGTCGCTCTTCTAGAGTTTGAATAAAGTTACTTGCCTGATGTAATGATTCATGAGTACCAGTATCTAACCAAGCATATCCTCGACCCAAAAGTTCTACTCGCAATTGACCTCGGTTTAAATAAACTTGATTCACCTCAGTTATTTCTAGTTCATTACGAGCAGAAGGCTTAAGACTAGAAGCAATTTCTACGACTTGGGAATCATAAAAGTAGATTCCAGGCACAGCATAATTAGATTTGGGAATTAGAGGTTTTTCTTCTATACTAATTGCTTGTCCGTGTGCATCAAATTCTATGACTCCATACTGTTGAGGCTCTTTCACTTGATAACCGAATACTAATCCGCCTTCTTTGAGAGTTGCAGCACGAGCCAGCACTTCTGTTAAACCGTGTCCATAAAAAATATTGTCACCCAAAATCAAGCACACTGGCTCGTTAGCAATAAAATCTTTGCCTAAAATAAAGGCTTGTGCTAAACCCTCTGGCTGAGGCTGTTCAATATAACTAAATTTCAAACCCCACTGACTACCATCCTTTAAGAGTCGCTGAAACAATGGCAAATCATTCGGGGTAGAAATAATCAATATCTCACGAATGCCTGCCAGCATTAATACAGACAAGGGATAGTAAATCATCGGCTTGTCGTAAACAGGCATTAGTTGTTTACTGATTACCTGAGTTATGGGGTAAAGACGTGTACCAGAGCCACCAGCCAGAATAATACCCTTCATTTTGAACTCCTTTTCTAGTAATTTACAGGAAATTTCATAATTTGAGTATCGATACGAGTGTTTTTGAGTTCTGCTCCGGTGTAACCAGTAAATACCCAAATCACGCCACGAACACAATCACGCAGGATGTGAAGCTGGCTTTCGGGTGAGCTTCTGGATGGGACAGACACAGGAGTGAAGGCTATGCCTTGGCTACCTAGAATAATGGTGGCGATCGCCTGAGCTCGTGGCATGTGAAAGTCCGAAGTAATCAGGTATAGATGTTTAATATGATTTTGTTTGAACTCACTAACTAGAGAAGTAAAATTAGTAACGGTATCAACAGCACGCCGATCAATATGTAACCGCGTTAGAGAAATACCTGCTGTTTGAAAAATCATGCGTGTTTCTTTTGGGCTTAAACCAGAAGATACCCAAATTTCTAGAGATGGATACCAGCGAGCTAGTTCAGCAGTTAATATTTCCCGTTCCGGTCCACCACCTAAAGTTAAAAATGCTTGCGGTAGAGGTGCTTGAGTTTTGGCTATTGCTAAACGTACAGGAATGATCAATAGCAAAGCCAGGAGAAATCCAGTGAGTGTTAACATCCAATATTTGGAGATGAGATAATAAAAATTTTTCACCTACTAACTCAAGAATTTACTAATGCTTTACAAAGCAGTTGCTCGAATAATATTGAAAATTATAGATAGTTAAGTTTAAAACTTTAATTAATAGAATTACAAGAATTAGCGTAGTTTTTCATTTTCAATCAGGTGAATTGATAATAGAACTTCGGCGAGTAGCCGTTGAAAAGTGTAATACCAGCCATGCCAACCGTCTAAGACGCAACCTTTTACAATCAGGCAGTAGACTAAAATGATGAAGGGGGCTAAAACTTTTTGTTTACGGATGCGATCGCTCAAACTCAACTCACTGATTGGAGTTTCTAGTAATTTTTTTGCCTCAATTACCATGTAGCGATCCTGGGCCCACAGCCAACGGTTGAGAGGTTTGCGATCATCATGATGGATATAGGCAGAAAGCATTGCTGATTTGCCTTCTACCCAGACTCGATGGGCATGTCCATCATCTTTGTAAATCGCTTTTTCTCGTCTGTAGAGTACTTTCCGGGGTGGGAGTAAAGTACCGCGTAAGGGTTTACCAAAAACACAGTATTTAAATCTGACACTATAGACATCTATTTCAGTTTCTGCTGTCAGCGCTTTGATTTCATTAACTAACTCATCAGTCAGAACATAATCAGCATCTAGTGAAAGCACCCATTCAGATGTAATTTTTTCTAGCCCATAGTTACACTGATTGGCAAAAGAATCAAATTGTTTTTGAAAAACTTGGATTTGGGGATATGAGTGTAATATCTCTAGTGTTTCATCTGTGCTGTAACTGTCTATCACGACAATTCTTTTTGCCCAATTTAGTTTTTTGAGAGTGCGATCGATGTTTGGAGCTTCGTTAAAAGTTAGGATGAGGGGTGTAATTTTTTCCGCTATTGATGGAAAACTCATGAGCAAAATGACCTTAATTTTTGGCTAGATCAGCGTAAACCTGTTGCATTTTCAAAGTGATTTGTTTCCAGGTATATTGATCAGATACAAGTTGACGACCACTATTACCCATATCTTGGGCTTGTTGAGGATTGCAAAGATATTTTTCCAAGGTGGATGCGATCGCATCTACATCAAGTGGTGTTACGTAACCAAGTTGGTGTTGTTCAACAATATCAGCCAGAGCAATACCAGGAGTCACAACAACAGGAATACCCACGGCTAATGCTTCCAAAACCACTACAGCAAAGTTTTCTGAGTGGGATGTCAATACAAATAAATCCGAACCCTGCATAAACAGGTTTTTAATTTCTCCTTCTAGAAATCCAGCAAAATAGGTGCGATCGCGAATTCCATTGGAGATGACAAGAGATTTTATTTCTGCTTCATATTTTTGGGAACCACTACCTGCAATTACAAAAGTGAAACGATGGTGAATAAGTTTAGCCAAGGCTGGAATTAGATAATCTAACCCTTTTTTTGGGTGTAGACGGGACATAAATAAAATCACAGGTTCATTAACAGGAACTTTCAGGTATTCACACAGGTGAGAATGAGCATGAGGAATCAACTTGGGTAGTGAAGTACCAAGTGGTAAGACAAAACTAGGTACATTAAGTCCTAACTTCTCAAATTCCTGCTGTTCCTTTTGAGAGGTAAAGTGGATTGCGTCGCTATTTTCTATGTTTGCTTGTTCTATTAGTTTCAAATAAATTTGTTTTCTTTGAGTTTTTTGTTGTAAAGACCACTCGCATAGTAAACCATGGGGGATAACAATATAGGGAATGTTTTTTTGGCGGGCGATCGCCATTGCAATTGTGGATGCATAACAAAAGATGCTATGGACATGTAAAAGGTCATATTGAGAAATATTTTTCCAAAGCCAGACTGTTAACTGCCAAGAAAAAGAATACTCTCTGATATCTTTTAAATTTGATGAATAACGAGAAAAAAACCAAACCGGAACTTGTTCATACTCTACGCGCCGATTTAAAGGAACATCCAATAAACTATCACCATTGTCATTAGTTGTGGCAATTTCTGCATCAACGTTATTTTTTCGTAATGCCTTGACCATATCAATAACAACTTGGCTAGTACCACCACGCACCTTTATAATAGATGGAATGACGTGGAGAACTCTCATATTAATTTATATCCGAAATATTTCAGTGTTTCATAATAGAGTTTTATATCATTTTTTGATGAAATATTTCTCGATATTTAGCTGTAATTAATTTATTTAATGGAAGTAAAATAAATTTAGACAATTTTGACTTTATTTTTTCAGAGTTATTTTTTTAATAAAAACATTATTGTTTGTTGATTAATATTTTTTGATATATATCAATATATTCTGAAATCATTTTTTCAGTTCTAAATTTCTGAGAATTTATGAGACTTTTTGTCTTAAAATTTTCTAAGTTGGGAAGATAATAAATTATTTTTTCTGCTGCTGCTTGAGGATTTTTAGGGTCTATATATATAGCTGCTTCTCCTCCCACTATATTCATTGGAGGACGGTTTGATGTAAACACAGCGCAACCACATGCTTGTGCTTCGATAATAGGCCAACCAAAGCCCTCGTGGAGCGAAGGAAATAGTAAGGCTGTTGCAGATGAATAAAGAGCTTGTAAATGTTCATTATCAACTGCGACAAGCTCTATAACTTTTTCTGTCATATTATATTTTTTGATCAACTGATGCATTTCATCAGTAAATGGCTTACCTACCATGACAAGATAAAAGTTTGTTTGTTGTAGTCTCAGCATCAGTTCATAAAAAATCGATAAAACACCGATTCTATTTTTATACCAATGATTTGCTCCTACATGTAAAATGAAATTACTGTTGGCAGGAATTCCCAAACTAGCCAAAATTTCCTTAGCTTCTGTGGTTTGCATTGGTGCATAGGGATAGTTTAAGCCCATTGAAATCACAGATATCCTATTTTCAGAAAGAGAACTTAGGCGTAATAAATCATTTTTAGTCTGTTCTGAAACGCAAACAACCATTTGGGCTTGATTAAGTCCTTTGAGCATCATCTGTTGTAATTTTTTACCAGTCCATCCAGTTTTGTGTTCAGGAAATTCTCCCAAGCCAGCACGAATAGCAAACAAATCATGGCAAGTCACTAAGTGAGGTATTTTCTGCAAATATTTTGTGTAAATGGCATTACCATGATCGCATATATGAACTATATCTGCCCAAGATGCTGCTTTCTGTAACTGGAACGGAAATAAAATCAATTTATCAATATAACCAAGCCATTTTTTTAACAAGTTTGAATATAAGATTATCTTGCCAAAGTATAATCGGGGACGAATGACACGCACCTGAATATTACATTTGCTTAAATAAGTTTCTAGCATGGAAGCAAATCGATCCATGCTTTCAATAGCATCTAGTTTGTAATTACCTACTAACAAAACTTTCATTTATTGCTATCAATATTTATTATTTTTGAAAATTTTGATTTGATATACCATAAAAGTCGCTTAGCGTTAATTATTGCTTCAGCAGGCAAAATAGTTTTTATAACACTTTTATTGAGAGCTTCTAATGATTCAACTAACAACTTACGCTGTAGCCCCAAGATATCTTTAGGTGTCATTGTGGCAATTGAAGAACAAGGGAAAGCTGGGTAATCTCTTCTAAAACCAAATCCTAAGAAATCCATTATTTCCGGGGTCAAATTATCAAGGTACTCTGTATTAACTATATTTTTTTCACCATGTCCTAAATATTGACTACCAACCTGATCAACTTGGAAAAGCAGGGAAGTTCTAGTGTAGTTATGGTCATTAAAAGGTTCTGCTCTATGTACTCCATGAATATCACAAACTATAAAAGTGCCTTTTTTCATGGGAAAGGTCAGTATGTCATTTTTATAGTTGCTCTCGATAAAATTATCGCTGAGATAAATTTCATGATTGTATTGAGTTGACCACTGATGGGAATTTTTTACATATTGAAAAGCATTTTGGGTAACATCGGATAAATAAAATAGAAATAATAGACCCGGCATATTATGCTTATCCACAAGTTGCTTACCTACTTGGAGATTATTATCAGTATGCCAGGGCATATGGGAAGTTTTACTAGTTTGATAAATTCGATGATTAGTTAATTTATAAATATCATCAAAATATCCTTGACAAATATCCAGAACTCTCCTGGAGGTAATGAGATCGTATGTTTTTTTGGAGTTAGCTAAACAGTGAGTGAGAAATTTGTAAGTTTGAGCGATCACTACCCCAACATCATTGGTATTAACTAGAATTTGATTGAAATCAACTTCTTGCAGTATTTGATCAACGTAGTGTTGAGTCAATGCTTGTTCAAAAACAAAATATCCCTTGGTTTTGAGGTCATTAACTATTTGATTGCTACTAACATTGATAAAATCCAAGTTAAACATAGCTTAATCCTTGATGATTTGAAAGGATAGCTTGGTAGATATGAATCATTTTGGCTGCGATTTGATCCCAGGTGTAATGGTCGTAAATAAGTTTTTGTGCGGACTTACCCATATTTTTAGCTTGTTGAGGATTGTTAAGATACTGTTCCACAGTAGATGCGATCGCAGATACATCTAGTTGGGTAACATAACCAAGTTGGTGTTGTTGAACTACACTAGCCAAAGCAACCCCAGGAGTCACAACAACAGGAACACCTGCGGCTAAAGCTTCTAAAACTACCACAGCAAAGTTTTCTGAGTGAGAAGTGAGTGCAAACAGATCCGAACCTTGTATAAATAGATTTTTGCTTTCTCCTTCTAGAAATCCAGCAAAATAGACGCGATCGCCAATCCCACTAGAGGTAACAAGAGATTTTATTTCTGCTTCATACTCTTTTGAACCACTACCTGCGATCACGAAAGTAAAACGATGATGAGTAAGTTTAGCCAAAGCGGGAATTAGATAATCTAAGCCTTTTTTAGGGTGTAAACGGGACATGAATAAAATCACAGGTTCATCTGCGGGAACTTTGAGATGTTCTCGCAGGCGAGAATGAGCATTAGAAATCGCTAAAGGAACAGAGAGTCCATGGGGTAAGACAAAGCTGTGCAATCCTAAACCTAAACGGGAAACTTCTTGTTGTTCTTGTTCAGAGGTGAGGTGAAGAGCTTGACTGTGGTTGAGGTTACTGCGTTCGATTAAATCGAGATAAATCTTTTTTTTACGAGCGCTTTGCTGGAGTGACCATTCACAAAGTTGTCCGAGGGGACGGACAATGTATGGAACACCTTTTAAACGAGCGATCGCCATTGCTGCTGTAGAAGCATAGGAAAAAATTGCATGGACGTGTAGCAAGTCATAGTTAGAAGCATTTTGCCATAACCATGCTGTTAACTGCCCAGAAAAAGCAAATTCTCGTATTGAGTGCAGTCCAGGCGAAAAGCGCGGAAAAAATCGAACTGGTACTTGCTTGTACTCTATACACTGGCGTAGAGGTACATCTAACAAATCATTGCCGTTATCATTGGTTGTAACAATTTCAGCCTCAACACCGAAATTTTGCAGTGCTTTAACAGTCTCTATTACTGCTTGGCTGGGTCCACCTCGCACAGAACCCACTGAAGGAATGACATGAAGAATCTTCATACTGGACTAGCACCTATAAATCAAACCCCTTGAAAAACCTCTTTTTTGAGATATTTTCATCCTAAAAAATTGCAGATTTTATGCATAAATTTGCTTTAGCCAAAACTGGAAAATTGCCAAGCTCCAACGACGATACCATAGTCTAATATCAATATTTTTATCTAGTTTCGGTGATGGAAAATAATCATGCCAATCACTTTCTATCCACTGTTGAAAAGGAAAAAAGAAACCTCGTTTGGGACGATTCACAACCCAATTGGGTATTTCCGGAATTGCTTGAACTAATAATTTTTTCCCAGGTTGCAAGCGTAAGTTACTAGGAATTGAAGATATTGTTTCTAATAAAATTTTATCAACTAATGGTACTCGTAATTCTAGTCCCCAAGCCATGCTCATAACATCGCTATCACGTAATAATTGATTTCGCATGTAGCAGCTTAGCTCTAGTAAACTGACTTGATCTTCTAAAGAAGAAAAATTACTGTTTTTGCTAATTTTGGGAACAAAAACTTCATCCTCAATGGATGTAAGCCCAAAATCTTTGAGGTGATATTGGGTAATTGCCCAAGCTTCTTGATGAGAGAAAATACCTCTAAAACTGCGATAAGCTGTTGCTGCTGTTGGGTTTTGTTGTAAAAAATCTCCTAGTCGCTTTAGTTGTGGTGATTGACCCCAAGTCGCTAATCCTTTTCCGAAAGTGGTGCTGATCGGTTTAATAGTTTTTAGTGGTTGTCCCCAACGCACCATTTGCGGCACTTTTTGGAAAGTTTTATAGCCACCAAATAGCTCATCTCCCCCTAATCCTGACAACACTACTTTAGTCCCGTCTTGGTGAGCAATTTGGGATACACAAAAAGTATTGAAACCGTCTATGCTGGGTTGATCAATTCTTTGTAAAAATTGAGGAAATAATTCTCTCCCTATAGTGGATGTAATTTGATATTCTGTATGTTCTGTCTCAAATGTTCGAGCTATTTGTCGGGCAATATCTCCCTCATTCCACTCATTTTCTTCAAAGGCAATAGAGTAGGTGCGTAATTTACCTTTTTGAGTTTGACGTGCTAAGGCAATAACAGAGGTTGAGTCAATTCCACCACTGAGAAATATCCCTACTGGCACATCACTGATAAAGTGATGTTTAATAGAATCAATGAGAGCATCACGCACTTTTTCTGTGGCTTCTGGCAGAGAAATTGTATGATCGGGAGTAAAGTCAATTTGCCAGTATTGTTTTTGGGTAAGTCTACCAGTTTGCCAATGCAACCAATGACCAGCTTCTAAACAATGAATTCCGTCAATTAAAGTGTATGGTTCTGGTACTGTGCCGCTAATAAAATAGCCATATAAGCCTTTGGGATTTAAGCAAATATTGGGTAATCCGGAAGCTAATATTGCTCGAATTTCTGAAGCAAATACTAAAGTATTACCAGATTGCCAATAATACAGTGGTTTAATTCCTAAAGGATCGCGGGCAATAAAGCAGGTTTTTTCTTGATTATCCCAAATAGCGAAAGCAAACATTCCCCGCAACTGTTGAACGCAGTCTGCACCCATGCGTTGATACAGCTTGAGGATGACTTCGGTATCAGTGCGCGAACAAAATTGTTCTCCTTGAGATGCGAGTTGCGATCGCAATTCCAGAAAATTATATATTTCTCCGTTGAAAACAATCCAATAACGTCCATCAGGTGTGGACATGGGTTGATGTCCTGCTGGAGTCAAATCCAAGATCGACAGACGGGTATGGGCAAGTGCTGCTTGATGTTCACTAGCTATGTAAATTCCCTGATCATCAGGGCCACGATGGTATAGAGACTTTTGCATCTGCTGGATTAATTCTTGCAGATGCTGTTGGTGGTAGTGTGTTGTAATGATACCTGCTATGCCGCACATTTAGATTAAACCTAAGTATTTTTCTAGGTAATTACCAAGGGTTTTTTGAAAGGATTGAAAGCCAAATCGCTCAATCACTTTTTGTCGTAAGATCTCTGGTTGATAGAGGAGAGGATTGGGATAAGTGCGTTGTAAGATTTGAATCAGAGCTTGAGCGATCGCTTGTGTATCCTCTGGATTTATTAATACTCCTAGTTCTCCCCGACATAGAGCATCAGTAGCACCATCTTGATTACCTGCTAAAGTTGCCTTACCACAAGCAAGTGCTTCCAAATAAACAATACCAAACCCTTCTTGTTTACTAGGCATAGCGAAGACATCACAAAGATTGTAATGGTCACATAATTCTTCGTCAGGAACAAAACCAGTCAGAGTCACACAGTTTTGCAGTTCTAACTTCGCGATTAATTCTTCAATGCGGGGAAGATCATCGCCTTTACCTACCAGCACATAATGAACATTTTGTATAACTTTTTTAATTTCTGGAAGTGCTGCAATAATTGTGTCATATCCTTTATATTGCTCTGTAGCCGATAATCGAGCAACAGTTAAAATAACAGACTGCTCAGGTTTTAATCCGTACCTTTCGAGTAAGTATTTGGGCTTAGGGGCAATTTGAAAGCAGTTGGGAGCGAAGGTGACAGGTAAAATCAAGAATTTTTCTGGATCTAGATTTTGCTCATGAATGAGGCGATCGCGCGTGTACTCACTAATCGAAACTATTTTCTTTGCTGCATACAAGGCTTTCTTTTTGAGTGGATCTTTAATTTTCCACGCATCTATACCATATACAAGTATCCAGTAGGGAATACCTAGAAAGCGGTGAATCCAAAAAGCTACAGGAGCAAAATTCATATGACCACATAAAATTAATGTGGGACGATTTATCAAAGAGGCAATAATTACATTTACAGCAAAGTGTAGTGTTTGCCACAAGCCCGGAACTGAACCACTAAAGAAAAAGAATATATTTTCTGATGTGTAAATTTCTTTGGGTTTAGCCCTATCAAGTTTATCGAAAACGACAATATCTAGACTAGGAAATTCATCTGTTACTACTTGTAGAAAATTTTGTAGATAAACTTGAATACCACCCTTACACTCAAACAAATTAGGAACCCATAGATGTAAATGCTTGTACTCTAAAGATTTGTATTTTTTTAAAAACATATTTGAAAATTATCTTGATTGTAATTTTAATAAAAACAAAACAGCTTGCTAAAGCAGTAATTATATATCTCGTTTGAGATTATTAGTTTTACAGGTTTATACCCAATTTTTTTGCAACGTGATTTTGACAAGTAATAGTATTAGGTAAAGAACTCCAATCTGCATTACTATTCCTGTTAAACCAGCTTCAAATGTACCGCCTACAGAATCTTGTATCAAAGGTAAATAGGCAACCATCACAGCTAATCTAAAAAAAGTATAAACCTTAAAAGGAGATATGGCATCGTTTAACCAACGAAATAATAAACCCGGTATAATCATCAAAGCACAACCCCAAAACCCATAATACAGAAAAATTTCACCGGGGGCAGTAATTAACACAGAAGTCTGAAAATCTTCAGAACCAATTCGATGAGTCAGACGACCAATGAGATTTATATCAAGACTTTCAGGCTTATCAGACCATAAAAATCGCGGTACCCAGAACAAAAATAGACGTTGCCAAAACCAACTACTTTCTTGAGAAACTTGGTAGTGAACAATTGAAGTCATTGCAATCACTTGTTCTGTAATTCCTGATTCATTTAGAGGAATTAAAATAGTTTCAATATATTTATCCCACGAATAATTTTTGAGAATTTGAAATGATTGAGTTAACAATTCCAGAGAATTAAGAGACGTAGAAGTTTTTAATAAATCTCTATAAATAACAAGAGTGGGATAAAGTAACAACCAAGAAAAAATACCTAAAGCCAATAAAATAATAACAGCTATCCAAGAAACTCTAAGACGTCTAAATATAAAAATGGTAGCAACTGGTTTAATAACAAAACTGAAAAACCTACCTTTGGAACCACTAAATAATTGATAGATTAATTCAACAATAATTAGAATTGATGTCAAGTAAGAAACTGCATTTTTCTTCAGCCCTGTCTGGAGCAAAAATGTATATCCATAAAGCCAAGCAACAACGTAGAGGCGATCAAACTGAGCCAATAAACTACCCACAGAAGAAGGTATAGCTGAGCCTTGGGTGTAGTATATACTACCTTGACTAAAATTCCATAGTCGAGTAATTGAACCTAAGACACATAAAGCTATGAATAGAATGTTTTGATGATAAGAATTTTGTATAAAACTCAAATTTATTAAGTTTTTTGAAGAAACTGACCATTTGTCAAAATTTAAGTTGGCAAAGAACAAATTCCAGACGATATAGTAACCGACATTTTGAAATACAAGACACAGAATAAGTATGTCAAATGTCTGGGGAGCAGATGGAATTACATCCTTCCATATATTTGGAAACTCCTCAGGGTTATACTTCATGAGTACAAAGTAAAATGCTAACCCGATATAGCCTGAATTAGTTATATGAATTAATAAATTATCATAAAATTGATTTCGATAGCAGTCATAACATGTTATAAAAAGTACTATAGATGTAGCTAGTAAAAATCTAAATTCCAAAGAGTTGTAAATAACTGCTGACAAAGCTAAAAATAAGCCACTAGTTATTAAAAAAAATAAACCCCATATGTGACTTATATTTTTAGATTTGAATGAAAGTAAAAAATTAGAAAATAATAAACTGATAGCTGACCAATTAAGAATAGTAGCAAAAAAAATACTTTCTTTTATGCCAAAATAAATATTTTTCAATTTAGTATTGAAATACTTAACTGGTTGATAGTCAGACATAAAAATTCTTACTAATTACTATTTTATCATTGATAATTTTTATTTACACCCATAGTCCAAATTACCTTGATTACGTATTTTTAAATAAATAGTGATAGTCAAAAACTACTATCAATTACACATCTAATTTGAAAATTTGCAGTAGATTTTTTGCTCTCTGTATAGTAGTATTTTCCCTTACCCAAGCTAAAGCAGCTAATCTAAGTCTAGAATATTCTTCTTCACTTATATTATCTATTTGACGCATGAGGTCATCGTAGTTTTGATAAATAATAGAATTATTTCTATTTAATCCATGAGGAGCGCAAGTTTTAGGTTTGTCATCTAAATTGCGAAAACAGGGTACACAGCCATTAGCTGCTATTTCGTAGTGACGTAAACAGTCCCATCCTGACCTTTTAGTTGTAATCCCAAATTTGGAAGTTTGCAAGTCGGAATAGTATTCTGCTTCTGATTCAAAAGCATAACTAGTAGTGCTTCCTGGGATTCTCTTAGCTATTTCTACATCAACAATATGCTTAGGAAATAGCTTTGTTTTTTGAGGCAAATTTTTAACTATTTTTTCTTCTGGAATTGAAAAAGAAATTGTTCGGAAATTACGGGGAGTTGGTAAATATTTACAGATAAAAACAGGAGGCAATTTAAACCAAAAATGACGAATTGTCTCTAAAGTCCATTCTCGTTTAAAATAAAGAAATTGTTGATGTGCTTTGGGTAAAAACCACCACTTAGGTTCTCGCCACCACTTTCCAGCATAACCATAGGGCTGAGGTGTATCATCCCCATCTATAATTGCAGTATTTCTAAAATTTAAGTAAGGTAGAAATTCTATAAATAAACCAAAATTTTTAAAGATTGCCGGAAAAATAATCAGATCAAAAAATCCGTTACGGATCTTAAAATCAATTTCAGTTCTATCCACAGGAATATCTTCTAGCAATCCATAGAGAGTAAATCCATTGCCGTATAGTTTAACTTTAGATTCCTGAACATAATTTTTATACAGATGAGCGCATTTGGGAAAATCAACTACGTTTTCCTTTAAGAGACTTCTTAGTCCATGTAGAAGTCCATCTGCTAAATAATCTTCTCCATAAGGAGAAATGAAAAGTACCTTAGTCATAGCTAAAAGTCTATCCCTTGCGATAAGCTACCATTAAAATTTCACTACCACATAGATTAGGCAGCCATTTGCAACCAATTTCATCTAATTTAGTGCGAAGACTGGGATGAAGTAAATGATGGCGCAAAAAACCAAGAGGGATACTACCATTAACTGAATGGTGTGTTAATTCTATTTCGGATATTGGTTGTATTAAATATTTAGGAGCTGTATAGAAAGTATAAAAATGAAGGTGGGTTTTATCCATGATACCACCTTCTGTATACTCAAACCTACCTAAGGCTAACTTCCAACGAACCCGCCAGTTAGATATATTTGGTAAGGCAATAATGACTTTTCCCCCTATCTTTAAATAGGGTAGTAATTTCTGAATTGCTGCTACTGGTTCTACTAAATGCTCCAAGACATGGGAAAAAATTAAAACATCAAACTCCTGTTTTAAAAACGCAGGTATTTCATCTCGTTCTATATCTAAGCAAGCACAACAATCTAATTTTTGTTTTGCTAGTTTAGATTCCATAATCGAACTAGTAATTCCGGTTATGTGAACTGAAGGATAGACAGAACGAATAAGTTGTCCTGTATCTCCCGCCCCACAACCTATATCTAAAATCTTTAGATCATGTTCATCTAATAGTTTTACAATAGATGGATTACCTTGATTTGAGTAAACAATATCTTTAGTAAGTACCATAATAATTCATTCCAAAAAATAATTTTACAAAAGCCTTGATGTCATTGATCAAATATTAAACAAATTTTGGTTGAGGCTTATATAAATGATTATTCAAGGTGATTAACCAGAAAAATAAACCACAAGAAAAATCTCCAAGTCCCATTATTTTTAAGATACGCAAGAAGTTATTGAGCTTTTTATACCTCAGACAATAGATACTATGATGTACATCAAGTACATTTTGTCGCATTTGACAATAAAACTTTGCCTGAAAATGAACATTTTTGGGTAGTATAGTTAGAATTTTAGAACGTATTTCTCGGTTCTCTGAAATAACTCGCACTCCGGATTCTGAGGTACGACTTAATTGTTTATCATGAGAGCGCACTTTCAATAAATGTTTGTGAATAACTCCCAGTTTTTTTGTTTGACAAATTCTTACCCACATTTCATAATCACCTGAAACATAAAGTGATTCGTTAAATAAGCCAACTTCATCAATACATTTTCTTCTAATACAAACCGTAGAAAGATTACCAGGAATACAGCCGTAATAATAGAATAACTGCATACTTAGATGGGAATCAATTACATCTGGTAAATCTTTTAAAGCACCCTGACTAAGAGTCATTCCGTTTCGATCAATTATGTGGCTTTTGCAAAATGAAATATCAATCTCTGGATGGTTCTCAAAAAAAAGTATCTCGTTTTCTAAACAATCACTAAAGAGAATGTCATCTTGACAAATAAAACGTATTATTGGGGCATTAGCTAATTTTAAAATTAGATTCAAATTTTTAAACAGCCCTTGATTTTTTTGATTCGATAAATATATGATTCTTGGGTCGGAAAACTCTTGAATTATATTGTGTGAATCGTCAGTTGAACAATCATTACTAATGAGCAATTCAAAGTTAGTAAAACTTTGATTTAAAATTGAATTTATACATTCACGTATATACCGTTGACCATTGAATACAGGTAATAATATTGATATTTTTGGATGAGATTGAGTATCCATATACATATTTTCAAAATAAACCTTTGTTGATTTAGGAAAATTTACGTCTAGGTTTTCACTACTTATTTTTTACTTCACTACCACAAACTAATTCTTGAATTGTTTTGAACAAAGGATAAAAGGCAGACTCGTAATTATATTTTTCTTCAAAAGCTTGCCTAGCTGCTAAGCACATAGCTTGGTATTTATTAAAGTCACTCATGATATCCTCAACAGCAGAGGCGATAGATTTAGGGTTATCAGGATCGGCAAAACGTACCCAACTCTCATTAGCAAGGTGTTCTCGGTAGTTTGGTTGATCACTTACAATCACAGGTAGACCACAGGCAGCATACTCATATATTTTATTTGATGCTGTTCCCATAGTTTGGTGGTTTATACCAGTCTTTTTATATAAACAAACACCTAAAGATGCTTTCCAAGTATGTGGAGGCAAATCATTATAAGGTACTGGTGGAAAATATTTAACACGCTCAGCAACATTTTTGGTAATACTAAAATTTCTGATGACTAGCTTGTCTGCTTCTTGAATATACCCAATCAATTTGATCTCTATTGACTGATTTAAAAAATCTAAGGATTCGATGAGTTCCAAAAGGGAGTTTTTAACCGAAACAGTTCCTTGTAGTAAAATTTGAGGATTGTGAAAACGCTCTAATAGGAGATTTGGAAAATTTGGGTGTTCTTGAAAATATGATTTTCTGGGGAAATTAGGTACTACCATTGTTTTTCCCAAAAAATTTGTCAACTTTTTAAAAAATAAAGCTCTTTCTTGAGACGGAAAAATCACAAAATTAGCCTTATGTACCCACTTGCGTTCACCTCTTTGAACCCATCCTGATAGAGAAGATAGGGGAAATAATTTTTCATTGAGATCATGATTATGGTAGATTAGTGGAATACTTTTAGATTGCAATAGCAAGCATAAATAAGCAATTGTATAGGCGAAATAATCGTAGGCATAAATCAAAGATACCTCTTTTAACAGCTTCTGAGCTTGTGCTACAAAGTTAATATATTCCCACAGCTTAGCTTCAAGCGATTGTTTTTCTCGTTCTCTGACTGATGTATATTTTCCTAAACGATGCACTTTCACATTGGAAGGGTATTTCCAAATAGCAGGATCTTGATTACGACCAATCAAAACTACATCAAAATGTTCTGATAATAAGTGAACGGCGTTTATTGTTGGAGGATAATGGTCAGGATTTGCATATATAAGCATCCCGATGGTTTTATGTGCCATTGCTCTATTTTTTAATATATTGGAATTAAAATTATGGAGTAGTAAAAATATACTGACTAACAAATTTGTAAATAAGCATCAGTTATTTTTTCACCGTAGTCATTCCAAGTTAGAGACTGACGTGCTTGTGCTAAAGCATTTTTCCCCATTTCGTCTCGTTTATCTGGATTTTCATAAAAGAAAAGAATTTTTGCTTTCAAAGCTTCTATATCTCGAATAGGAATAGAAAAACCATCAATTCCATTGCGCACAATATCCTCACCACCCGTATTAGTTGTATGAATTACAGGTAGTCCACAGGCCATTGCTTGAGGAATTACCATTCCAAAACCATCTTCAATGGAAGCTAAAGAAAATACTGAGCATTGAGAGTAAAACCAACGCAATTTTTGTTGAGGATGTGTCCCTTTAATAAGAATGCGATCGCTCTGATATTTTGCTATAAAAGGCTTGATTTCGGGAGTGATTGAACCTACAAGCCATAATTCGGCGTTAGGTAAGTTTAATTCCCAAAAAGCTTGCAATAAATATTGGACACCTTTACGCAATGATAAAGAGCCGCAATGAATCACTCGAAATATATTATCTTGTTTTGCAACTGGATAAAATTCTGCTAAAGAAGTTCCATAAGGGACAAGAATAAGCTTACTTTCTGGTATTCCCTGTGCTAAAAAAGTACGCTTTACAAATAGACTCGCAATAGCTATTCTGTCAGCCTCATCATAAGCTTGTATTTCTCTTTCGTAGATTCCAGGATGTGTTTCAGTGAAACTTAATCCCCATTTTTCATATTCTTCTGTGAGAATTTCTGTTTGGTAATGCATATGGCTGCTACCGCGCTCAATTATTGTTTTAGCGCCGAGTTCTTTCGCCCGATGTACAGACCAGTAATTAGATCCTGACCAACCAACAAACAAATCAAACTCTGGTGATAAATAATTTGTGACTGAGCGGTCAAATTGTTCTAAAAACCATAGCTGCAAATTGCGATCGCCCCTCATCCATCTTGGTAATTTATACCAACCACGAGATAGAGCTTCCAATTGCCATAGAGAGTGAATTAATTTCTGATCAATCCCATACTTAGTAATTGCAAAAGCTGGATAAGTAGAAATTAACTTTTGTAAATAACCTCTTTTTTGCAATTGTTGGGCTAAGTTAAATGCATGAAAACGTCCCCAAACAGACACACAGACTTTCATTAGTATCTTATGCCTCCTTTGGGTGTAGTAACTTCATATCACTACCCTGAGACGATCTCAATGTTTGATAAAGATTAGCAATTTCTGTCACTCTATCATTAATTGTGTTGACTAGTGCTTTCTGATAACCAGCCTCTGCAACAGCTTTAATTAAATTAGGATTTTGTAAAAGATACTCTACTTTTTGTCTTAACTCATCCGGACTCGAAAAATATACAGCTTCTTGATCTTCTGTAAATAAACTCAATAACTCTTGACTACGCTCACTCAGCATTAGTGTTCCTGTAGCAGGAATTTCATAGGTTCTAATATTGTGTCCTTGTTCATTCTGGGGACGTAAAATATTAAGACCCATTTTGGCAGAGCCTAAAATATCAGGGATTTGTTCATAGCTACACATTCCTTGACACAAACCCTTTAAAACAGGCTCCTGACAGTGAGTATTCCAGTAGTTTGATCCCCAAAGTCCTAAGCGATAGTCTGCGATCGCTTTTAAATACTGCTCTCGCTTGCGGCTACCATCCCAGTTACCGATAAATGCTACATCATATATTGGGTGAGCCTGGCGTTTGGGAAAGTGATATTCAACATCACTACAAAAAGGGTGAAACAAAGCTCTTTTCACACCATTTTCTTTGAGCCGTTCAACTAATTTTTGACTCCAAATAAAAGCAGCATCCCACAAGGGAAATCCTCGTTGTACCCAAGAATTAGTGTGGGTATGATGGGTATCTACAGGATTATCGGTATAAAAAACGACAGCTAGACCATATTGCTGGAATGCCAAAATAGTATCAGGATGAACTAAGCGAGGAGAAGCAACAAAAGTCAAATCAGGCTGAAAATTATTTACTGTTGCCAATAATTTGGCATTTGCTGACTTTGCTAGTGTTTGCCATGCCACTCGCCATGCTATTTTGTCCCACAACGAACCAGAAGCTAAACTGGGTGCAGCTTTGCTCCAGGCAAAATATTCTACATCACAGCCAAACTGAGAAAATCCTCGTCCGTAAACTTCCTCGGTACGACCTATTTCTGCGGTTTCTCCTACAATCAAAACTTTTTTCATTTAACCTACTCTCACCTGTAAGTAATTTAAGGCTTGTTTGAGTCCCTGCAAATCTTGCTGATAGCTCCAGTTTTGAATTTTTTTGAGGCTGATCTCTCCTGCGGAAATACTGTTAGCGATCGCCCAACGAATTGCCTCAGCTAAAGCCGTGATATCACCTACAGGATAAATTTGGCCATTTTGTCCGTCCTTCACCAAGTCAGATGCACAGCCTACTTGATCACTGACAACCACAGCTTTACCTGCATTCATAACTTCATTAATTGCCAATCCCCAAGGCTCAAAACCAGAGGGTAAGACAAACACATCACACAAATCATACATAGCAGGCATTTGGGACTGATTCTGAAAACCTAAAAAGCGAATCGACTGCCAACCTGTTTCCTTCGCTTCAGCTTCCAGAGTTGGACGCAGAATCCCATCTCCCACAAACAATAGGTAAGGTTCTGGTTCCTGCACACCGTCAGCCGAGAGTAATCGATAAGCTGCTAACAAATCCTGGGGACGCTTGACATCAATCAGTTTGGCAGCATAGAGAATAATTGGTCTGGCTGGATCTAAATTCAGCGATTTTCGTAGTTCCTGACGATGAGGAAGTCCTAGCATAACTTGCTTTTGGAAATATTCATTATCAACCGCATAAGGAACTCGAAATAGACGCTTTTCTTCAACTCCATAGTTTCTGTAAAACTGATAGTTGAGAGTCCCGATGTAAAGAAATCCAGCTATTTTCTCAAAAAGCCAGTTAAGAAAAACTCTTTTTGCTATTTTTTTCAGAGGATTAGTCGGTTCACTGATACCATTAGATTCTCCCCGCAGCAAAACAGGAATACCCAATTTATTTGCTGCCAGCACCGCTTGTATACTACATAGCCAAGACCAACCATGCACCCAAACAACATCAAATTTTCCTTGTTCTAACTGTTTGAGAATGTCTGTTGCGATCGGTTGTTGTAACCAACTTTGCCACTGCTTGCTACCCCAGCAATTTAAAAAATAGTAATCATAACCCTCAGTTAATGGCACATCCCATGCAATTAATCGCCCAAATCCTTCATCTTGATAAGCCTTTAAAGAAAAATCACTGTAGAAAAAAACTTTCAAATCGATTTCTGGATCGGCAGCAACAAGCCGCAATAAAGGAGCCTGATACTGAATTGGATGAGAGACAAAGTAAGCTACACTTAGCATCAGTTAAGGTTAAAATCTCAAAAATTTATAGTTGGCGAATACACCTAGTTGGGTAGGTCTAATTTTTAGCAGCATAGTGTACATCTTTATATTCTGAGTATTTGTAGATAACATATTGCTTTTGTTTTCAGAAAGGTGGATCATAAAATATTCTTGTTAGTAATTAAATGGGTTTGGAAAGTAAGTCGCCGCTTGCATAGAGCTGATAAATCGATAACATCTGAGTTGCCACTGCCTCCATTGTTTGGGGAGACTTAATACCAGCACCAAGCCGCATCAGTAGTTGCCTATCTTGGCATAATCTTTGTAGTTGTTGACTCCAGGCAACTACAGACGCAGGTTCTACTAAAATGCCGTTGACTTCGTGCTGAACTAGTTCAGCAATGCCACCTAAATTAGAACCAATCACGGGAACCCCAGCAGCAAAGGCTTCTAGCACTACCATTGGCCCAGTCTCTAACCACTGAGAAGGAACAGCTAACAAGTCATAATCTGTCAGGGTAGATATCACATTTTCAGGTGCAACTGGGGGTTTGAAACTGATGCGTGGGTCATTTGCTGTTATAGTTTGCAGTTGTTGTTGATAAGCACTACTGCTTGCACCTTGGGAAACACCATAGATATCTAAATTAATTGGCAAGTTAGGGAATACTTGTAAGGCTTTGATCAGAATATGAATTCCTTTAGTGGGATCGAGCCTACCCAAAAAAGCAATTTTTAAAGCTGATTTAGCATATCTTGGCTGAGAGTTAATCGTTTCTGGTAAGTTGTGACAAAGACCTTGGCGAATAACAGTAATTTTGTCCTGAGGAACGTGGTTGAGTAACAAAACATCTCTGACCCAGTTGCAGACTGCGACAATGTGATTAACTTCCGCTAATAGGGTGCGTAAAGTACTATGGCGCAGACTAACTAATTCTGTCATTCTTAAGGCTGTCCAAGTACGCCCTTGTAAATTCAAATCGCCTAGCCACTTTCCTACCTGGGTTGGCAAACTAGCGATCGCTTTCGCAATGTTTTTATCTAGTCCCAAACCTTGCAGTGTACACTGAGTGCAAGCATGTAAATCTATCTGACCATCACAGACTTGTGTTCCCCAGCGCATTAAAGTTCCTCTTTGACAAGTAACGGTTGGGGTATGGTATGTAAACACAACAGGAATTTTTCGTTGTTTTGCAGCTTGTACTATTCGCAGAGAAACACCTGATGTCAAAGCATGGAGATGTACTATATCTGGTTGTTCAGCATCCAGAAGACGGCTGAACTCTATGGCTGCATGTATATCCCCTTCTCCATAATTTTCTCGTAGATTTTTGAGTTGCTTCGACATTCCATATCGCCGTACTGGTAGCTGATGATGTAGGTAGGACTGATTAGCTTCTCCCGGCGCTGCAACTATAACTTCAACACTTTGTTGCTGCAAGTAGCGTGACAAAGCCTCAACGTACACTTCTGTTCCGCCAACGGGATCGGGATAGAAGCAGAAAGGGACTTGAATTATTTTCACGTTAGGTAGAAGTGATAGGAAATTTGGGAGTCAAGCTGTGAATCATCTTTTTGATCCGACGATAGTTGAGAGCGATCGCCTCAGCTTGCTCATATCCGAACCATTGAGATATTTGTCTCAAAGTTCTCGGACTAGAAGGAAGATAGTTAGGATTCAGATCATGAATTTTGGCAAGCACTTCTTTAAACTTTAAGCGATCGTGTTCAAAGTAAAATCTGGCTACCTGTCCGTAAGTCTTCTCTAACGCACTCCGGCGTTCTGGAGTTATACTGCCATTAACTTTCCAGAAATCCTCTACTTGGCAAGCATTATTGAAACAATCTAAAACGAATTTAGCAGGGTTGCGGCGAGACAAACTATCTTTTTTATGGACGCGGTAATCTGCTTGTACGCCAGGCACATAAATAAAATTTCCCCCCACCAAAGCTGCATCTAAGAGAAAGCGAGCATCTTGAATGATAGGTAAAGATTCATTCCAACAGCCAATTTTCTCTACAACACGACGATGGTAAAGTAAGGCAGCAGGTGGTGCCCAGAAATCTGTAAATAATGCTATCTGGGGGTCAGCATGAATATCTTCAATTCGCCTAGCTACCACTTCCCCTGGATGATATTTGCCATCTTCCCCTTCTTCTAGTCGTTGCCAGTCTGAGTATGCAACATCTGCATCGTTATTAATAAGAGCATTTACCCGTTTTTCTAATGCATCTACCCGCAATAAATCATCTGCATCTAAATATTGAATAAATCTACCTTGAGCAAGCTCTGTACCTCGATTACGTGCAGCGCTTGCTCCTTGATTAGAGGTAAATTCAGCTTTCACTCTTGAGCCAAAAGAGCGAATTAAAGTCGCTGTATTGTCTGTTGAACCATCATCAATAACAATAATTTCAAGATCCTTTAATGTTTGCTCAAATACACTCTCTAAGGTTTCTGTTAAAAAAGATGCTGCATTATAGCATGGAATAATTACTGAAACTAAGGGTCTGATAATCATTTAAAAAATATTTCTATTGTTTTTTGTAACTATTAGACATCGACCGAATTTAATTATGCGTTACCCAAAATCCTTGTAGAGACGCTTCAAACAGCGTGTCTCTACATTCTTTTTCACCAGATGTCTATGAAAGTCGATACTATTTATTGCAATGCTGAAAGCATAATTAAGCATATTTAGTTTCTTGATAACTGATGGTAAATTTCAATGTATCGTTTTGCCTGAAGTTCTAACCTGTATTCAGTCAGAGCTATTTGTCGACAGTTTTGCCCCATCTGCTGGCGCTGTTGGTTATCTTCTAAAAGCTGCACAATGCCATAACACAAATCTTGAGCATCCTCTGGTGAGGCTAAATAGCCAGTGATACCTGGACGTACTAAATCTGGGACACCACCAATTTTGAAAGAAACCATCGCAGTCCCACAAGCCATGCTCTCTTGCAGTACTAACGGTAGATTATCAGCACGAGTCGGAAAAATAAACAGATCAGCAGCAGAATAGGCAATGGACTTGAGACGATCGCTGCTTACGTACCCAAGATTCAGGTTAGGTATCCCCACTACTTCCGCAAGAGATTCACTACCATAACCGATAGTCAGAAGCATAGTCTCCGCTTTCAGTGAATCTGGTAAGGCTTGCAGAGCTTTGACTAGTAAGTCACCACCCTTGCGGGTATATTTTATATCTAAAGCTGCAAACATTAAAACTTTTTTATCTGCTGGAATGCCAAGGATGGAACGGCATTTTTCAGTGTCAAGAGGCTGATAAGCTTCCGTATCAATACCATAAGGAATGTGATGAATTGACTTGTCTTGCAGCATACTCTGCTTCACTTGGTCAGCCAGCCAAGTACTGGGAGTCACTATGGTGAGGTGAGAGCGGCTGTAAACCCAGTTTTTTAGTTTCCACTCTAGGTAAGTATTATCTCTAGCAATGGCTGGATAGGTATCTGGATAAGGACATTTGCCACAACCAAACTTCCAGCGATCGCAATCATAACTATAAGAGCAATGCCCAGTAAAGCTCCACATATCATGGAGCGTAAAAACAGCAGGCTTATTTTCCGTTAAATAGGGAATTGCTAAGTAGTTAAAATAACCAGTATGCAAGTTGTGAAAGTTAAGAATATCTGCTTGTTTATAGAAGTTATGCTTGGGAATATCAAAACTGCCGAGCCAGTTAATATCATTAAGTCCAAAATGGCAAGCGAAGCGATAACACAAATTTTCAACACGGTGCTTACTGCGAGGAGCAGTTGCTACGCAGTCACTGCTGGTTGTGAGCGTTCCCACCAATATGCGCGAGTCTACACCTTGAGCTAGCAAACCTTGATGTAGTCGGTAACCTGCGATTCCTGCTCCATTACCGAGACCATCAGATTGATTGATATGTAAAATATTCATCTTGGAAAAATATTTTTATCTGTTCCCTATTGCCTATTGCCCATTTTCAATACAGAACGTAAAGGTAAGTAGTAGCGCAAGCGAAACCACTCAGGTAGTAAAAGACTTATTTGGTTTTGCCAACCATGCTTTTTAGCCAACCGCATCCAATGGTACAATCTCTGTTCAAAAGGCATAATTGGTAATCGAGGCTGGATCATATCGTCAAGTTCACAATTCCAACTATGGTCACGAATCCAGAAGACATCTGGCTCGGTTATAAACATTTGATCCATAGCAGATGAAGTAACTTTTACCCGAGGTAGACTAGCAGCACGGGTGTACACCTCTTCCAAGTTATGCTGCCAATTACTTCCCATGTGTACCTCAACAATACGCCTCCTCGTTGCTTCTCCTAAGGAGAGTCGTAATTCTTCATCTGCGACTAAGCGCGATAGAACAGTTGTGTACTCCTCGAGATCGTGTACGCGAATCAAATTGCCAGTCAAACCAGGCATATCAGCACCAAGTATCTCACAGGCATCGGAGGAGTATGGGTAGCGACTCACCAACGGTACACCATAGCTTCCTGCTTCCAGTAGTGATGTAATCGAAACAAAAGGATAGGAATCAACATAAATATCAGCTGCCTGGTAGTATACAGCAGTATCTTCAGTGTGTCCAAGGGCTATGATTCTTCCTTGAGTTTGCTGTATGGCAGTTGACCAATCTTCACTACCACCTGGGCCAATAACAACTAGGATAGCGCGGTCATGTTTTTTTAATAGTGGAACGTGTGCATCAGCAAAACTTATGCCGTCAGTCTTTCTGTATTTAGGCGCCCTAGCAATAGAGAGTAGTAGAGTGCTGTTTTCATCAATGCCGAGCTGTTGCTTTGCCTGTGTGCGAGAAAGCTGTCTGTGAGAAGGTTCTAAAATGGTAGGCAGAAGCATGTTACGCTCTGCTTCAATACCCCGGCGCTTTTGTGAAAGGCGCATACCAGACTCACGGAGATTTGCAACAACATCACTAACGGCTGCTCCCAACCAAAAGCAGTGATCGCCGTGATTTACATAAATAATCGGTGGAGATAGTTCTTTATTGGCAAAGGCAATTATTGGAATGACATCGTGTTCCCATATATGTAGCACCACGATGTCCGCTGTCGCGGCAATTTTCCGTAATCGTTTGGCTCGAGAGACAAAACCACCAATGGTTTCGTTCAGCAAGAATATTTTGCCGTGACTATTGCTTACCAACTCTGTTAAGATTTGAGGCACTTCATTCGGTGCTTGCTTTGTCAAGGCCAAGGAATGCGATCGCTGTGTATCTTGTTGTATCCAGCGTCGAATAAATCTAGGAATACCACCGAAAGGCGAAGAAATATTGGTAGAAACATGCAGGATATTTTTTGGTCTTTTGGATAAAGAAGGTTCTGGAGTGGGAGCGAGGGTTGTTTGTGTGATCTGGCGTCCTATTGTTAGGAGGATATTTTCCAGTTCCGGGCTGTTAAAAAGACCACAATGTTTAAACTGTGCATGAAAAGCTGCAATTTCTGCATATACAGCCGCCGCGTTATAATTACCACGATCTGCGAAGTCTCTTGCTTCAGCAACCAGGTTGCGAAAAACCTCGAAATTTTGTGGAATGAGTAGGCTGTTTTCCTCTCGCCAAAGGCTGAGTGTATTGTTAGCTAATTTCTCCATACAGTTTTTTTATTTCTTCAGTATCAAAAGGCGATCGCTCTTTTGGGAGGGCGATCGCCTTCAATAAATCTCAAAATTGTGGAATTTAGGCTTTTGGAGAGAAAGCAAACTTCTCGACTGCCAACTCACTTACTAGCCCCATCTTGCCAGTTTTCACGTCTACCGTAAACAGGGCATTGTTTTTGACACGATTGTCAGCAGCAAGCGCATACAATTGACCGGAGGAAGAGAAGGCTAAGTCTTTCACATCGTTAACAAGGGGACGTCCCTCAAAGTTCAGTGGAGTCAGTCTCTGAATTTTAACCTTGCCAGTAGCTATTGCTTTATCCTGCAAGTTCATTGAGACTAAAACAGGGACACCTTCTGAACCAATCTCGGTTGCGAAAATATTTCCCTTCGGATCTTGGCATAGGTTAGCGAATCGATGGGTAGGCGGCAGTTGGGGTAGGGCCAGATCATCGCCAGAAAGAATTTTACCTGTGGTGAGATCAAGTGTTCTAAAAGCAAAAGGCGTAATACCCTCAGTTCCTATCAGGGATAGAACTTGATTCTTGGGAAGGCTGAGTAAACTGTCGACTGTCTGATTGAATTTCTCGAAGTCTAGAACTGTTTGGGCTGTGAATTTAGCGCTAGTAATGCTTTCAACAGTAGAAGTGATGCCGCCAATAGAAATGAGATAGTTGAAATAACCATTTCTCGTGCTAGAAACCGTAGAAATTACAATAGTTCCATCTGCGAGTACTATCAATTTCGTAATCCGGTCATAATCAGGAAGAAAGAACGCCCGAGGCGTTTTCGGTCTCGATGATAGATTGTCAACAGACAGCACTGGCACACTAGCTTTAGAGAGAACCTTTGCCGTCGCCAGATCAGCAACGCTCACTTCCACTGATGGAGTTTGGTTTTCCCGATTTTGCTCTTTGGATGCACTCAGGAGGTTGACTCCATAAATAACCTCCTGACTCGGCTCACTCTTTTGAGCAAGCACCTTACTAGAGAGATCGGCCACAATAGTGGAAGTCAAGCTGGCAGCTGCCAGTTGGGTAAATTGTCGACGTTTCAAAGGTGACATTGATGATTTTTGTGGGATAGTTTAAGGAACAATCAAGTTGGCATTTGGCGTTAGGGGTCTGGCTCCCATATCTGCTAAGATGTTGACAGTTATTTGCTTGACGCGATCGTCTTCCCGAGCTGGGTTGACACCATCACTGTCTAGACCCCATGCCCACTGAATTGTGCCAGAGGCAAAAACTTTAGCGCCACTACTGGCCGTGTAGCGGGTGGAGTGGGATTTGGTGAAATCCTGGTTGGCAGGGAGGGATTGTTCTCCAGGTGGTTCGTCGAAGGTTGGCAATGTGCCAGAGGGCTGGACTGGTGACTCAGCCAAAACGACAAGATTGGCAGGACTAGACCCATTATTAACGATAAAATCCCATTCGTAGCCTACTAACAGAGCCAACTGATCCCCATTCTGAAGTCCCGTGTTTGCATAGTAAGGATCGCTGCTGTTGGTGACGACAAAATTATAACCACTGTAGTAGGCATCGAGGTCGCTACCGTACATGACTCCTAATAAAGCGTTTTCTGGCCGTTGGTTCTGGACGCTACGGAATTTATTAGTGGCAGCTGATGGCCCCTGCTGCTGAGCAACTGGATCTAATGCCCAATCTTGTTTGTAGCACGCCATCACTCGGTTGGACTGCACTTGTCCAGCAGCAGGAGTGGAATTTTCAAACCTGACTCGCCAATAGCAAGTATTAGCAGAGAAAAATCCTATATTAATTCCGGCATTGCGCGCAGCTTCGACATAATCGCGCATTTCTTTAGACCAATACTCATCATGGCCCACAGACAGGAATACTTTGTGATTGAGCAATCTTTGTCCGTCGGTGTGAACCTGCATGTTGTCAGTGTAGGTAACATCGTAACCTTGAGATTCCAGCCAGCGCACCATATTGTATTCCCATCGCAGGAGTGTGTCAGGCTCAAATGACTGTTCATAGGTTGCTTGGTAGACAGGTCGGTCGTAGGAAACCTTGAAAGCCCGCTGACCACCAATGCTGTTAAAGCCGTACAAGCTATAACCCCCCGTTGCACTATAGGCCAGAATAGTGGAAACGCTGCTCTGAAATAGAACATCGGCGGTACTGCTATCATCACGAACGACAAACCACACATGTGCCACTTTGCCGGTTGCTTGGTCGGTGAGCTTGGCGACATAAAGACCGCTAGTCCAGTTATTGCCTACCTGCACGACGTAAGAAGTTGTCCAGTTACACTCGACTAGGCGAGTATTGGGGTCTAGGGTACAAGCGGGTTGCGTCGTACCATTGAGCGAACCACTGCTGGCCATTAATCTTCCTCCTGTGCCACCATAGTAGCCCAAGCGGTATACGTCGATGGTAAACTGTCCAGGTTGTGCAAGAGAAACCTTAATGTCCAGTGATTCCCCCTTATTGACACTGGTTGCTGAGGCATAGCCTGCAATCTCACCATTGGCCCGGTTGACAAGTTTCCAATTAGTTGTGCCAGAATTTAAGTTTTCCAAATAGATGGGATTGGTGTTTGCTGGAGTTGCTGTAGCCGAGAAGGTGATACTACCAATGCCGGCTGCCGTGGCGGTTACTATCACCCCTCCAGGTCCACTCGGCACTGGTCCCAGCGTCAAGTTCGTACTCGCTTCACCGCTAGCATTAGTCTGTACACTGGTAGGCGACACTGAACCTCCACCATTAGTAATGGCAAAGTTGACCGTCACTCCCGATTGAGGATTATTTTGAGCGTTTACAACTCGCACGACTAAGGGGTTGGGCAGAGTCGATCCCGTATTGCCAATCTGATTGTCTCCACTGACTTTAATCAAGGTACTGCCAACAACAAAACCGATATCCCGATAATAGTTACTATTGCGATAAGAGCTAGTTGGGAAATAATTTGGAGTAATATTGTATACCCCATTGTTCCCGTCAGCTACTGAGCTGAGGTCGCCATTGACTATGGAGTTGCCCAGTTCATCATTGGTGGCGACATAATAGGCGTTGACGTTAACAGAGACTACATAAGTCGTATTTGCTTGAATGTTAACTGGTGTTTCTAGTAACTGTTGCTGCCAACCAGAAGCTGTCTCGTTAGTAAAAGTGACGCTTTCCAGGAGCGTTCCCGTTGCTGTCCAAATCTTGCCAATATGAGTTCCTGTCTCACTAGAGGCTTTCCAAAAGCGAATGGCAGTAATCTGTCCCCCTTTGGTACTGCGGAATTTCATACCTAACTCATAGGGAACGCCATCAGTTATATTGGAAATGCTAGGTACTTGAGTCGTCAAAACTGTTTGTGTACCTCCTGGAGGATTCGCAGTCGCTGAGAAGGTAACACTACCTATGCCGTTTGCGGTGGCACTTACAGTATTAGTTACAGAACTGATCGCACCAGGGCTAGCTCCCAGGGTTAAGGTGGTGCTAGCCTGACCGCTAGCATTAGTTACTGCACTAGCAGGTGAGACTGACCCCCCGCCACTGGTAACGGCAAAGTTCACCGTCACCCCGGATTGAGGATTACCAGCACTGTCTTTGACCTGAACAACTAAGGGGTTAGGCAAGGTAGCTCCGGTTGCACCAGTTTGATTGTCGCCGCTTACCTTTGTGATTGTCGGCAGGGCAACAGGCACAAAGTTAATGTCACGAAAATAATTAGTATTCCGGTAGGAATTATTTGGGAAAGCTCCTGGAGTACCATTAAATACCCCATTATTGCCGTCTGCTACTGAGCTAAGATCGCCATTAGTTATGGAACTGCCCAATTGATCATAAGTGGCGACATAATACTCATTGATGTTGACAGAGACAACATAGGTTGTATTTGCTTGAATGTTAACTGGTGTGCTGAGAGCCTGCTCTTGCCAACCAGAAGCAG
Source organism: Fischerella thermalis PCC 7521 (assembly GCF_000317225.1). Taxonomy (GTDB): domain Bacteria; phylum Cyanobacteriota; class Cyanobacteriia; order Cyanobacteriales; family Nostocaceae; genus Fischerella; species Fischerella thermalis. Next base: position 54,350 of record NZ_AJLL01000028.1, on the reverse strand, counting down.
TCTCATTAGTAAAGGTGACACTTGCAAGGAGTGTTCCCGTTGCCGACCAGATCCTGCCAGTGTGAGTTCCCGTCTCGCTAGGGGCTTTCCAGAAGCGAACAGCAGTTATCTGCCCCTCTGTAGCGCTACGGAACTTCATGCCTAATTCGTAGGAAGTATTATCAGTGAAATCTGAAATGTTTGGGACTTGATTGGTAAAGAGGGTAGCCATAGGTATGTTGTAAGTAACTTAATTAATACTGGTTATAAAAGAAACTTTTGTTATTAGTAATTCTGTACACTCGTCTTTAAATTTAAGCTATTTGAAGGATACCAGAACAAATTTACTATAAACAATTTACACACAAGCATTTGTTTTGTTTTAAACTTGACAAGCCGTCTTCAAAACTTTCACCACATAGTCCTGTTGCTGTTGAGTCATCTGATGAAATAGGGGTAACAGGACAGTATGATCTTGTGCTTGCTCACTCTCACAAAGGCGATCGCAAGTTCCTTTTCTACAGTGACAAGTTTCTTTTTCACTGCCACACGACCAAGTTTCCTGTTCATATGCCACTTCGCGGTGGGCGCACATAATTCCCCGGCGTGTAGATATCCCTGCATCCAGCATTGTCTGCATTACTTGCCGTTGATCAGATTTCTGAGGCAACCTGACGCAGTAACTCTGCCAGTTACTTTTTGCCCAAGCTGGTTCTGTCGGTAATTTCAATCCAGGCACATCTGCAAGCATTTCTTGATACCTTTGTGCCAAATAACGCCGACGCTCAACTATTTCTGGCAGGCGTTTGAGTTGTTCCCGTCCTACTGCTGCTTGGATATCGGTCATGCGGTAGTTGTAACCCAACATCGGGTAAGACTCAAATATTACCTGTTTTGCACCGTGACGCACGGTGTCAGGAACACTCATTCCATGCTGTCGCCAGAGACGAAATTGCTTATCCCACTCAGGGTTGTTGGTGGTAAGCATTCCACCGTCACCCGTGGTAATGACTTTGCGCGGATGGAAAGAAAAACAGGCAATATCCCCGTGTGGTTTACCGATTTTCTCCCATTGTCCGTCCCAGAGAATTTCACTACCAATGGCACAGGCAGCATCTTCAATGACTGGTAAATTGTGACTGCGGGCAATGTCTAAAATGGCTTTCAGGTCACAAGGCATCCCCATTTGGTGGACGATGAGAATAGCACGAGTGCGTTCGCTAATCACATCTTCAATTAACATTGGGTTGATGTTATATGTCTGCGGTTCAATATCCACAAACACGGGGATTGCCCCACAGTAACGAATGCTGTTGGCGGTGGCAATATAGGAGTGGCTGACGGTAATCACTTCATCTCCTGGCTGCACTCCCACAGCTAACAGTGCCAGGTGTAGGGCTGTTGTACAATTAGAAACAGCACAAGCATACTTAGCCCCTACGTAAGCTGCAAAATCTTGCTCAAAGGCGGAGACTTCCGGTCCTTGCGTCACCCAACCAGACATAATTGCGCGCCTAGCTGCCTCTGCCTCTGATTCACCCATCCAGGGTTTAGCGATTGGAATGGATTGTATCTTTTCAGACATTGCTTGTTTCCTTCATTTGCTTTTCAGAGCGCCACCAATTCACCAACCGACGCAATCCCTCTTCTAGAGACACTTGTGCTTCAAAGCCTAGTAATTGCTTAGCTTTGCTTACATCCGCAAGTCGGCGCTGTACGGGGTTAACTTTGCGTTCTGGGCCATATTCTGGCTGCAAATCGGATTCCATCACCTTAGCCAAGCTATAGGCGAGGTCATTCAAACTACTTTCTACACCACTAGCAACATTAAACACTTCGTCTGTAACATCGGCTTTAGCTGCCAAGATATTGGCTTTGGCGATATCTTCGATATACACGAAGTCCATAGTCTGCTTACCATCGCCAAAAATTAGTGGTGGTTGACCTGCGGCGATCCGATCCATCCACCGGATCAGCACTTCGGTGTAGACACCGTAAATATCCATGCGCGGTCCGTAGACATTGAAGTAGCGCAATGCTACATAGTCTAGACCGTACATATCATAGAAACTGCGTAGTAAACCTTCGTTAAAGACTTTGGCTGCACCATAGAGGGTGCGGTTATTGTAGGGGTGGTGAGATTCTGTAGTGGGGAAATCCTCTGCCATCCCGTAAATAGAAGCTGAAGACGCTGCAACCACCTTTTGAACTTTAGCGTTGACTGCGGCTTCCAGAACATTAAACGTACCATCAGCTAGTACTTCCAATGCCAAACGCGGTTCTTCTGCACATTGAGTAATCCTGATTGCTGCTTGGTGAAAGACATAATCTACACCTTGCATCACTTCCTCTAAAAGTTTTTGATCCCGAATATCGCCTTCGACAATAACTAGAGGTCCATGTTCTTTTGCCCAAGCCAGATTTTCCAGTCGTCCACGTGTGAAATTATCCAAAACAATAATTTCCGCAACTCCTTCTTTGACTAGCAAATCGGCAATATGGGAGCCAACTAAACCTGCGCCACCCGTAATTAATACTCGACTATTTTGCATTTTCTGTATTCTCCGATGGTTCGTATCCTTCTCGCCAGCGTAAAAACCGAGCCGGAACACCAGCTACAATGGCATAAGCTGGTACATCCCTAGTGACAACTGCGCCAGCACCCACAATACTGTGTTTACCGATTGTCACCCCAGGAAGAATGACCGCATTCATCCCAATATCGGCTCCTGTTTCAACTTTTACCAATTTAATTTCGAGGTCTGTTTTGATAATTGGTACATCAATGGGCAATCCAGTGTGGCTAGAACCCAACACTTTTGCACCTGGCCCCCAACCCACGTAATCTTCAATAATCAAGTCACGGGCATCAAAGTAACTTTGTGGTCCAATCCAAACCTGATTCCCAATTACACACTTACCATCGAATCTTCCCTGAATATAGCTGTGGGAACCAATAAACACCCTATTTCCAATTTCAAAGGTTTCTAGATGCTTGAAACCTACACTACTACCAATATGAACGCCGTGTCCGAATTTACTTGCTACTGCACGCCAAATAACTCGCCGCATTAACCCATCAAAATCTCCATCACCGATCGCAAAGCGGGCGTACAATTCGATTAATCCGTTATTACCATATTGATGGCGTAAATATTCTGCCAGCCCCACCTCATAATCCGGGTCTAGCTTCAATTCTTGTGAGCCATGTACAGCTTTGACTATCTTACTTTTAACTGGCTCAGACATTTAAACACTCTCACACACGGCAGCGCTAACAATTTTTATCTGCTCTGAAGAAAGTTCTGCACACATTGGCAACGAAAGTACTTCATTGGCTACCAATTCAGCACAAGGAAAATCACCAGCTTTATATCCTAAATCTGCATAGGCCTGCTGCAAGTGTACGGGAATGGGATAATGAATGCCTGTTTGGATTCCTTGCTGCTGTAGTTTTTGTTGTAGTGCATCTCGCTCCTGACTACGCACTACATAAACGTGATAAACGTGATAACTATAGGGCATTACTGCTGGTGTTTTTACATCAGAGTTTGCCAAGAGTTGATCATACAGTGCTGCATGGGCTCTGCGTGCCTCTGTCCAAGCATCTAAATAGCGCAATTTTACTCGCAAAATAGCGCCCTGGATACCATCCATACGATAGTTATAACCCTTGAGAACATGGTGATACCTTTGTTCTTGCCCCCAATCCCGTAACATTTTGATGGTACGGGCATATTCAGGGTTATTAGTGACGACTGCGCCACCTTCGCCGTATGCCCCTAAATTCTTACCTGGGTAAAAACTAAAACAGCCAATATCCCCAATACTGCCTACCCGTTGGTCTTTGTATTCAGCGCGGTGGGCTTGGGCAGCGTCTTCAATTACAGTCAAACCATGACGCTGAGCAATTTCCATGATCGGGTTCATGTCTGCGGGTTGACCGTACAAATGCACTGGCAAAATGGCTTTAGTTTTTGCGGTTATGGCTTGTTCAATTTTGGTGACATCAATGGTATAAGAAACTGGGTCAATATCTACAAATACGGGTGTCGCGCCAGTATAAACAATAGCTGCAACGGTAGCAACAAAAGTAAAGGGCGTAGTAATGACTTCGTCACCGGAACCAATACCAGCTGCCAAGAGGGCTAAGTGCAAGGCGCTAGTGCCTGTGTTTAAAGCTACACTGTAATCGGTATGGCAATATTGGGCGAACTCTTGCTCAAAAGCTGCTACCTCACTCCCCAAGATAAATTGGGTACTTTGCAAAACTTTGAGGACGGCAGCATCAATTTCTTCTTTAATGCTCAAATATTGAGCCTGAAGATCTACGAATGGAATCATACCGCTACCCCTGCTATGTTAAGTTCAACTAATTGTCCCTGCTTTTTCATAGACTCAGTAGCAGCTTCCAGAATTCTGACTACCCGCAGTCCGGCTTGCCCATCGGTAATGGGGCGATCGCCTGTTTGAATACACTTAATAAAGTGCAATCCTTCTGTCCGCAGTGCTTCTGTTACTTCTAAATGCGGCGCCCACATATCTCCTGCACGGTAACCAATCAGCATTTGGTAAAGGCTTTCAGTATTACCATTGACGGTAATCCCCTTGTCGTAAATCTTGACCTTCTCGCTAGGCTCTAAATCATCGTAAACAATCATGCGTTGGCTACCACCAATCAGTGTACGACGGACTTTCACCGGCGCTAACCAGTTAACATGGATGTGAGCAATTAAGTTACCTTCAAAAAATAGAGTTAAATAGGCGATATTTTCCGGTTCCCCAGGTACATGACTCATCCCTGTTGCCGAGACAGCGTAAGGTTGGGATGGCAGTATGTAGTCCATAATGGAAAGGTCGTGGACTGCCAAATCCCAAATCACATTGACATCGTGCTGGAAGAGTCCCAGGTTGACGCGCACGGAATCATAGTAATAAATATCACCAATTACATTGGTAACTACTAGATCGCGCATTTTGCGTACAGCACCCGTATAGACAAAGGTGTGATCCACCATCAATACTAAGTTACGTTTTTCTGCCTCTTGAATTAGCCGCATGGCTTGTTCTGAGGAGACTGTCATCGGCTTCTCTACGAGTAGGTGCTTGCCAGCCTGCAATGCAGCTAAAGCCAAGTCGAAATGGGTAGACACTGGTGTTGCGATCGCCACAGCATCTATTTTGGGGTCGTTAAATATATCTTGGCAATCTGTTGTGACTTGTATATTTGGATATCGAGCCTGCACCTTTGCCAACAGTTCTGGCTTAAAATCACTAACCGTTTTTACCTGCGCCCCTGGGGTTTCAACAAAATTTCTGACCAAATTTGGTCCCCAGTAGCCATAACCAATCACACCGATATTAATGTTTTTTCCCATAGTTTATAACTAATCAAAATTTATATTAGGTGAATAGAAAGCAGGATCAATAACAAACAAATAAGGCTATTTTTTGCTTAGAAAATATAGAGATACAATGTTTTTGTTTTCATATATTGTTTTAACTAAATTCTCTGCATCTTTATTTTGATATCGAAGTAGGATTAACTACAAATACTGGCTGTCATTTCTTGATTTTGGCAGCGATCGCGGACATCGCCAATAATCTGAGCAGGTACTCCTACCACAATTGCATAATCGGGGACATCACGAGTCACGACTGCCCCAGCCCCAACTATAGCTTTTTCCCCTACTGTCACTCCTGCTAAGATAGTGGCATTGCTACCAATCGAAGCACGGTATTTGACTCGCGTCTCTACAACATCCCAATCAGCATCAGTTTTCAAACTGCCATCTTCGTTAGTAGCACGGGGATAAATATCATTAGTAAACATCACACCATGGCCAATGAACACTTCATCTTCAAGAATGACTCCTTCACAGAGGAAACTGTGTGATGATACTTTACATCGACTGCCAACAATCACATTTTTTTGTATCTCTACAAAAGTACCAATTTTGGTTTCATCACCAATAGTACAACCATAAAGGTTGACAAGTTGGGGATGAAATATTTTCACATTATTACCTAACTGAACATCATTATTTATTGGCATTATCTCTCCCCATTTAATTGATTAATATTTTTCTCCAGTTTTCCAAACTGCATCTTCTAAATAAGTACATTCATTTGCCTCCCACGGATAATCTGGTCGTTCAAATTCATGCATACTAACTTCAAACTGGCAAATTTCCTGGAGATTTTCTAGCAAGGTTTCACTACGTCGTTCAGAGAACCATGTTGTTAAGGTATAGGAACCCATGTAAAGCCGCAATTTGGGTATCTCACATCGGAAAATATGAGTTCCCGGTTCATGGCGAAAAGGTGCATCAGAAAAAAACCAAAAAATAGCTATAGGCTGTTGCAGGGAACTAACTATTTGAAACGAAAAGGACAGACTTTCATGGGGTTTCTCTATATTTAAGGCAAACTCAAATGTAATAGGTTTTCCCCAACAGTGAATCCCTTCTCCTTCGGAAGTATGCACTTTTGCCCAAGCGACGTAGTTACCAGTTTTGTTTTCTGGTGCTTGGTAAGCAGCTCGCGCTTCAATATCTTCTTTTTGTCCACAAAGATATAACTGCACTGCTTTGCTAGTAGCACCATCAAACTCAACTGTACCTTTGGAAAGGAGTATGCAACGTTTAGTCAATTGGGCGATCGCTTGCATACTATGGCTAACAAACAAAACTGTCCGCCCTTCTTTGCTTGACACATCTCCCATTTTCCCCAAGCACTTCTTTTGAAATGCGGAATCGCCTACTGCTAGCACTTCATCTACAATTAGAATTTCTGGATCTAGGTGAGCAGCAACGGAAAAAGCGAGGCGCACATACATTCCCGAAGAATAACGCTTGACTGGTGTATCTAAAAACTTTTCTACTTCCGCAAAAGCAACTATTTCATCAAATTTCTTTTTGATCTCGACTCTACTCATCCCCAAAACAGAACCGTTGAGGAAGATGTTCTCTCGCCCTGTGAGTTCAGGGTGAAATCCTGTCCCTACTTCTAGTAGGCTTGCTACCCGCCCTTTAATAGAGATACGTCCTTTGGTTGGCTCGGTAATGCGGCTCAAAACTTTGAGGAGTGTTGATTTTCCGGCTCCATTGCGTCCAATCACACCAATAGCTTCACCTTGCTTAATCTCAAAAGCAACATCTTTCAAGGCCCAAAATTCTTCACGAGCAGGGTTAGACATTTTCTGATGATTGGGCTTAATTAAGCTCTTTGTCAGAGACTTGGCTCCATCAGTAATTACATCTCGTAGAGACTTGTAACTGTGATGGCTAGAATTGTTTAGTTGGTGAGCAATAATAAATTTTTTTCCGAGATTTTCTACGCGAATTACAGTATCAGACATCTGCTTTGCTCCTTCCCTAAATTACATCAGCAAATGTCCGTTCCATTTTGCGGAAGTACCAAACGCCAGTTACCAGTAATAAGGCAACTAATCCCACAGATAGGGTAAAGCCAGGCAAGTAAATTTGTGAGTCTCCACCTAAAATTGCCCAGCGAAAGCCATCTATTACACCCACCATCGGATTTAATGAGTAAAGTAATCGCCACTGTGGTGGTACTACGCTGCTAGTGAATCCTACAGGGGAAATGTACAAGCCAAATTGCACAATAAAAGGCACTATGTAGCGAAAATCACGATATTCAACATTTAATGCTGCCAACCATAGTCCAGCACCAACAGCTGCTGCAAAGGCAATCAATATAAATACTGGTAGGGTGAGAATCCGCCAATTTGGTACAAAGTTATACCACGCCATCAAACCCAACAGAATCATACCAGATACCATGAAATCGACAAAGCTAACTATCACGGCACTTATGGGTACAATCAGACGTGGAAAGTAGACTTTGGAAACCAAATTGGCATTGGTAATTAGGCTGTTACTGCACTCACTCAAGGCATTAGCAAAAAATTGCCAGGGCAACATAGCAGCGAACACAAGTATCGGATATGGCACTCCGCCGGAAGGGAATTTCGCTAAACCTCCAAATACTACGCTAAAAACAACCATTGTCAAAAATGGTCGAATCAATGCCCAAGCTATGCCGATCGCTGTTTGCTTGTAACGCACTAAAACATCTCGCCAAGCAAGAAAATACATTAATTCCCGGTAGCGCCAAATATCTTTCCAATACTGACGTTCAGTACGTCCTGCTTCAATTACTAGTTCGTGCTGAGAGGCAATCTCTTGACTACTCATAAATTATTTGTTGGTTGTTGATAGTTGGTTATTAATAGTTGATGTTGATGACAACAAGCAACAAACAACTCTTAACTACAACTAAGTTTGATTTATCCTACAAACTGAAAATCTTTGATGCTGTTGTGGTTAATTAGTCGTGATTGTCGGCGAGTAAACTCACCTACAGAAGGGTTTCCCTTGGGATCTATCACTCCTGTTGCATGTTGCCAAAGTTCTCGTGGCACATTCTTGATTTCGTATGTATTATTTTCGTCTTTACGTACGTGATACCACTTAGTTGACTGGCACTGATCACACCAAAAAGCTTCTACCCATTCTCCCTCTAGGGGGACTGCTGTCTGGTGTGCGACCAAAATTAATGCATTCCGTCGAGGTATACCTCTTTGTTGTAATTGTCCTACCCGGTCTGCATACAACTGATATTTTTGACTAACACTATTGAGATAACATCCATGAATCGGACAATATATGGCTCTGCGTTTCGAGCGTTTCCGATTACGGTCACACCTTCTGTGCAATTCGGCCTCCCATTATTAATTAGAAGGTTACGTTGGAGGGACTGAGATCATAGGACCATCGAAGCCCAGCTCCTAAATAAATAAGATAGGATTTTACTTGATTGGTGATGTTATTTATACAAGCCAATACTCTGCTGCAAGACTTGTAAATATTGTCGAGATATGATTTGAGGTGTAAAGTGCGATCGCATATACTGACGACCAGCCCTACCCATACGCTTTGCTAATTCTTGATCTTGGCTCAGCAGGCGAATAAACTCAGCCAAACCATGACTGTCCCCATTTTCAAAGGTGTCACCACAATTGGCTTCTGTAATCATTTGTCGCAAATATGAATACTGTGAACAAATGACTGCTATTGGTCGCCCAGATGCCAAAGCTGGATAAAGTTTGCTGGGAGCAACTAAACTTTCCATTCCAGCATCCACACTCACTAGAGATAAATCACCAGCGGTTAGAGAGAAAGGTAATACTTCCTTGTCTTGATAAGGTAAAAAGACAAAATTTTTTAGTCTTAAGCGATTTACATCTTTGATTAATTCTTCCTTTTTTGCTCCACTACCAATAAATACAAACTGAATTGGTTCCTCTTGTAGTAGCTTTGCTGCTTCCAAGATGGTGTCCATGTCATGACAACGACCCATGTTGCCAGAGTAAATTACTGTAAACTTATTTACTAAGTTGTGCTTCCATGCGAACCAGTTTTCTTTTTTGGCTATGGGTATAATCACATCGGGATCTCCCCAGCTGTGAATTACAGAAACCTTATCAGTTACCTGTGGGCAAATAGCAGTCACTCGCATTTTCATTGCAGGACTGAGAACTATAAGTGCTTTGGATTTTTGCCAAACTAACTTATTTAGTTTCTGCCAAAGCTTTGCTAGCCAATGGTCTTTTGAGATCACTTTCAAAGCGATCGCAATATCTGGATATAGATCATAGATTATGCAGACATAGGGAATTCTCAACCAAATATGAGCTAAATATCCTATAAATGGCAAAAATGGTGGTGCTGTGGTTAATAGCAATAAGTTGAAACGATTACCATTTCTCAGTAAATGAAGTACAGCGCGCAGAGTAAACAAAACTCCATTGACTGCTTTACCTCGAATGCGTCCCGGCCAAAGTTGAGCAGTGCGCGATCGCTGTACTTGTACTTTACCTAAATTTTCCACAGATGGGGCATGAGAAGATCGAAAAGCATATCCTGGCTGACTTGTAAAAACTTCAATATCTACCCCTAGATTTCCCAATTCCCTAGTAAGTTCTTCTAGCAACTGTCCTGTAGCTGCGTAATCTGGAGGAAAAAATTGCGTAACGACTGACAATTTAAAAAAATTTTCCGTTTTGATCAAATCTTCAGTCTTATCCTCCGAATAAGCAGAGTTATATAGAAACAGTTTTTGATTAATCCATTTACTGAGTGTCATCGGCTCTATCCTGTACTCAAACTTTAGTCTAGATGACCTTCTTAACTATTCAATTTGTAAAAATCTATATCCTTGCACCAGCAAGCTTCAGTTTTTAAATATCAAATTAACATGATTGATTCAAAACTATTTGTTTGCTATTGGAAAATCCTTTTCTACATTTAGTTAAAGATAATTTTTTGTCAATAGTATACATAATCAGTATTTGTTCGTAGATTCCTATTATAGGCTTTGTTAGCAGGTAAGGTAAGGTTGTTTGCATAAAAATTAGTATTTTTATCTAAGCTTTAACTCATCTTTAAAAAGTAAATTTTTGCATATTCTTTAATGTATAGGCAATCAAAATCGCGACGAACATAAATTGTGAAAAGTATGCCGTCAGAAAAAATATTCAAACTACAATTAAGAATTTGCTTTAATGAATCAATTTCCTAAACAAAAATTTAAATCATAAATTCAGAACCGCACTCTCCAGCTTTTAAACAATAGAAATCAATCTGTGGTTGAGAAATATTTTCCGAAGTCAGTGTGTTTTAAAAAAGAATAAACTAACAGCATAGATTTTATCCTATACAAAGTAATATGTTGCATGGGGTGGACTGAAAATTAAGTCGTTAATAGCGATGAAAATAGTTTTGATAGCTAAATGTGCTGTTTATTTCCAATAGAACATAGATTAAGTGCTACTTAGAAGGTTTTTCAAACAAACACAAAGATGATTTTGTTTTGCTAATTTTTATACTATAGCTCAAGACATGAGTTAGCTTAATGCCATCAAAGACAGTATATGCAGTATCAATAGCACAAGAAACAGACAAAAAAATTTGTCGGATAGGAACTGTTTTTATATGATGCTGTATACTAGCCCATTTGACTGATCTCTAAAACATTCTCTTAATGATGTTTAGCTTTCTTGTTTCAAGCAAATATATCCTTGACTCAATCTTCTCCTTAAAGTTTTAAAGAACAAATGTATTACTTCATATTTTACATTACAGAAAATCATTATTTTGGTGTTTGTTTGGCAAAACATTTATCTGCATGAGTATGTTATCACGTTTCAAATGAGTTCTTATGTTGAAAATTTTTAAGCTAATATGTCAATCTTATTATACTTATATTATTGTATTAAATAATACTCAAAAACAAGATAAATAATTCGTTTGCAAGCATCAACCTAAAAAAACCTTATTTTATGCGTTTTTGCCTATGTATAAGAAATTATTAACTTTTTTGTTATGTATATAAAATCACTTTAATTATTTAAATAACTAGAAACAATGTCATTAAAATTACTTGCTTCTAAGAGAAATTGTTAATCCCTTTTTAGTAATACCATCAAAAATATTTAAACAATACGCGTAATAGCTGGATCTCAAAATTAATACAATTTGTTCCTCTTTTATCACTCTTGTGGTGTAAAACATACTGAATAATGCTTTACCAGTTTGCATCTCATCTTGGTAGTTAATCTTCCGTACCTGTGGATTAGACAAAAAGAGCCATTCAAAATCTTGGTAAGTTTGAATGCAGATTTAAAAGTTTCCCAAACTCATAAAAGAGGATTGTATATATGACAATTAATATGAATAGTTTGATATTGACAGCGACACAAATATTAGTAAATTAAATACCTGTTTGTTCTGGCTACACCTGACTGAATACATTACCAAGTAGAGTATTAAGCTTAAGTAAGGCAGCACATCAATAAGATAAAGCGATGATATACTTGATTGACGATAGAAGAAATGATTGCAATTGTGTGTTACGTGGGCCATTGGCTGCTGAGTGACTAAATACCATAGAAAAACGACAACTCTAGCTACTCTATACTGTAATTTCAAGCTATATTTATACTTTGATTACTCTAAACTTATATAGCAAAGTTATACCTGGATATTTACCAAACTTTTATAAATCATGGATCATCAATCCTATCAATCTTCAAGTTCTGACCAAAATCAGAACTTCTTGCCGCAGCAATTTAGTAATAATTTTCCGCCTTTTCCTCTATCTGAAACTCAAGGGGATGATTGGAACTTACGAGATTTTTTAAGTGTTGTCAGGCGACGGGCATTAGTCATAGCTACAGTAGCAGCTGTTGTGATGGTAGCTACAGTATACTCATCCCTAAAGCAAAAACCTGTGTATGAAAGCAGTTTTCGGCTATTAGTCGAGCCTCTCAATAATGAAAACAAGCTGCCAGAACTTGCTTCTAGCCAAGGTTCTAGTCCATCCAACCCTAATTTAGATTATGAGAGCCAAATACAGGTTCTCAAAAGTCCGGAGCTGATGACAAGTATTGTGAGAAGATTACAAAGAGATTATCCAGACATTAATTATAATTATTTAGTAAATTCTCTGACTATTACTCGTCTCGGTGAAACAAAAATTATAGAAGTTCGCTATCAGAGTGAGGATGCGAGTAGGGTAAAAAATATACTAGACCAAATTGCTAAGGCTTATTTAAAATATAGCTTGGAACAGCGGCAAACTAGTTTGCGCCAGGGTCTAAAGTTTGTCCGAGAACAACTGCAAATAATGCAGAGGCGGGTTGATCAGCTACAAAAAGAACAGCAGACATTTCGGCAAAAATACGATTTTGTTGATCCAGAAACACAGGCACAGCAAATAACTGATCAGGCTAATAATTTATCTCAGCAAAGACAAGTCATTGACCAGCAATTGGCAGTAGCTCGCAATAATTTAGCCAGCTTGCAGAGAAAAGAAGGAGAACTAGCAGCATTAAAAGATGCTGATTTGTATCAAGAATTACTTAGTAAGTTGCGTGAATTAGACGTCCAAATAGCTGCTGAGACAACTCGTTTACAGGACGAAAACCCTACTGTCCAAAATTTAAAAGAAAAACGGGAAAGCCTGTTGCCATTGCTAACTCAAGAAGCACAGCGTTTTATGGATACAAAACTGGCTGAGGCGACAACACAAGTTCAAGCCTTAGAGGTGCAGAGTCAAGAACTTGCCAAGGTTGAGCAACAACTCGAACAAAAGCGCAAGCAATTGCCTGTTTTAACGAGACAATATACTGAATTACAACGGAACTTACAGGTTGCAACTGAAAGTTTGAATCGTTTTCTCAACACTCGCGAAACTTTAGAAATTCAGGTAGCACAAGCTGAATTACCTTGGGAATTAATTCAAGCGCCTACTCAGCCAGAAAATCCTGCGTCAGTAGATATCAAACGTAGTTTAATATCGGGATTGTTGGGTGGTTTGGTCTTAGGAATTGGTCTAGCTTTGCTACTAGAGAAACTGGATAGTACTTATCATAGTGCTTATGTTCTCAAGCAAAAGATTAAAGAGCCTTTACTAGGATCTATACCTTTTGAGAAGCATCTACAAATAAATCAACAGCATACTTCTATACCAAGAATTTTGGCAAAGCCAATACCAGATTCCTTACCAGGGGATATCTCTGAACCCAGGGCGATCGCTCATCAAGACAGTAGTAGCTACAGCACAGAGTTTTTGGAAGCTTTGCGGGTACTACATACAAATATTCAACTACTCAGTAGCGATCGCCCAATTAGATCTATAGTTATGACTTCGGCTGTGTCAGGAGATGGCAAATCCACAGTTGCGTTCCACCTAGCTGAGATCGCCTGTGCAATGGAGCAACGAGTTTTACTTGTAGATGCTAATTTACGCCAACCTGTGATTCACGAGCTAGCAAATTTAAGTAACTTCTGGGGTTTAAGTAATTTAATTACCACAAACTTGCCAGTGACAGAAGCAATTCGGCCAGCACCATTTATGAAGCAACTTTCTATACTGACTTCTGGACCAATACCGCCTGATCCAACAAAGCTGCTTTCATCAGAAAAGATGAAGCGATTGATGGAAGACTTCCAAAATAGCTATGACTTAGTGATTTATGATGCTCCACCTTTACTTGGATTAGCTGATGCTAGTTTATTGGCACCCCATACAGATGGCATTTTGTTAGTAGTGAGGATGGAAAAAACAGACTCTTCAGTACTGAAGCGAGCTTTAGATAGTTTGAAAACGTCCCGCATGAATGTTTTAGGTGTCGTTAGCAACGATCATAAGCAAAACTCAGCCTATTAAGCCGTCAGCTTCCTGCGGTATTCATCACCGCAGTCCCCAATTAGGTGATACAAATCTTGTGACTTGTTAGATATGACATCTATATTATGTATATCTTCAGCATCAAGGCAAAACGTAAACACCTTGGCGTTATCTGCTATGTGTTCCGATACCCCAAGCTTAGCGCCAACAATTACACCACCCACAGCAGGCTTGTCTAATATATAGCGTACTGCGACATTAGCAATACTGACTTGATGCTTGTCAGCAATTTGCTTGATGGTTGAAAGTAATTCTTGGAACAAATTCCAACCACCCCAGACATCGATCATGTTTTTGTATTTTCTCAGACTAGCAGTAGAAAGTTGAAAAACGCCAGGTTCTGGTTGTCCCAGATATTTTTCTGATAACAAGCCGCCGCAGACAGTACCGTAAGTAAAAAGTTTTATGTCATGCTCTTGACAAAAGCGCATCATATTAACTTCTGGACGGCGGTCAACTAAAGAAAATTGCACTTGGTTAGAAACGATTTTGATCCCTGCATCAATAATTATTTGCAGGTGTTCCGTATCAAAGTTAGTTAAAGCCAGATGTTTGATTTTGCCCTCAGTTTGTAATTCTGCCATGTACTTAAGGGCTTCAAGGTAATTTGGGTCTCGATATTCCCACCAGTGAAATTGCATCAAGTCTAACGAAGTAACATCCATTCTTCTGAGGGAAATATTAATGTTTTCCTCAACAATTTTTCTGGTCATTTTTCCAGGACGAGGAACCCATTTAGTAAAAGCTTGGATGTGAGATAAAGCCTCTTGACCGCGAGTTGTAATTAACTGACGTCGAAACTCGCCGATAAAATCTTCTGCTGGACCGTAGTGATCAGCTAGATCCCAAGTAGTAAAGCCTGCATCCATATACTTAAACATACTTTGGATAGCAGCAGTTGGGTTAATACGTCCATGTGCGCCAGATACTTGCCACATCCCGTTGAGGATGCGACAGATATTTAAGTCAGGAGTAAATTGCAGACGACTTGATGCGGGTAGAGTCATGCGATTTTGGATTGGTTCTAAAGATCAATAGATATTGTTGGTGAATTCGTGAGGGGTTTTATTCACGCAGGAGGTTTAATTTTGAGGCTTCCTGCGAGGAATTATCGGTCATCTTAACTCTTTTTAACGCCAGCCTTTTTCAGCCTGCTGTAAAACATAGGCGGCTACATCTTGTATTTCTTGCTCACTTAAACGGTCTTTGTAGGCTGACATATTATTTTTGCCATTGGCAACTATGAAAGCGATCGCTTCTGTTGAATCCATACTATATTTTTTTAGTGCCTTGAGCTTTAAGTTTTTACCTCGCCGGACAATATTACTACCATTGAGATGACAACCAGCGCAATGAACATCAAAGATTTTTGCGCCATTAGTTGTATCTGCGGCTAAGGCTGGTTGATTAAAGCTAATTATCAATAGTGTAAATATCAACAGTGTCAATTTTAGAGCTGTTTTCTCACACATATAATACTACTTTGGTTGGTGATTTTCTATCCTTAGGAAGTACTGCTTTAAAATATCTTACGCCACAATCATAGTGTGACATAGTCAGCCTACAAAATTCTATCCAAATTAGTTAAATCTCCAATTATCTAGAAAATGCCTAACAATATCAAAGAACAAATTAGAACAGACCTCCAACAAGCCAAAGAAACCGGGCAGTTGAGAGCAGAGCGAATTCGTGAAATTGTCAAAGCGGCTGTCTCTCAAGTAGTTTCTGAATTCCAAGAAGGATCTACTGAGCTGCGTTCTATAGTTAGAGATGCGGTTTCAGTTGTAGTTGAAAATTTACAAACAAAAGGCAGCGAGTTCAAAGAAAATGTGACAGCTTCAATTGAAGGAGCGCTAGAGGCTGTAAATACTAAAAGACATGAGTCGATTGCTAAAACTCAAGCCCAAGTCAAACAACTACAATCTCAATTAGATGAGGAAGAAAATAAAATACAGCAAGAAGTTGATGGCATTTTAGCAGAGATACAAGATAGTAATAATGTCAATTCCCCAGAGACTAAAACTGCTATTGACTCTGCTATAGATGCGATCAAAAACAGTGATGAATTAGCTTTGTTGAGAAGAAGATATGCTCAACTGCAAGCACAGTTAGCTATTGTCAAAGCTAATTTAGCCGCACGCTATGGTGGACGTTCTGAAGAAGTAAAAAGCTACCTAGATGATGCAAAAAACTGGTTCCAGCAAGCTCGTCCCCAAGCAGAAGAAGCAGTTACTCAAGTGCAACAAAAACATGCTCAGTTAGAAGCAAAGATTGGCGAAGCAGGTACTTCACTAGCTAAAAAAGAGCGTCAAATCAGACTAATACTCAGAGATTTATTGTTATCTGCTGCTGATTGGTTAAAAGAAAAAGAACCAGCTGATAAAGTCGGTAAATAACAATTATAATTCGCCAGACCAGACGTAGCATTGCTACGTCTGGTCAATGATTTGGCATCGAACTACAAAAATGTATGCACATATAATTCATGACCAAATTCAGCAACGCCCATCCTATTTTTTGTGTGACAAGATATGGCAATTTTATATGATTTATGAGAACTGCAAATTCCAGATCTCCGACTTCTTAAAGAAATCGGGGATCTTGTCTCTCACAAAAAAAGCAGCGACTTTTTAGAAAACTCAGGAATATTGTTTTTTAGTAATACTAAAAATGAAGTTTTCGAGAATATAAAATAAAGCCCACCTCGGCGGGCTTTATTTATGTAGCATGGCTTGGTCAGTAAATTAGAAAGTTGGTGTCAAAACTAGGATACGGTGTTTAACCTTTCTTCGTATTTCGCGATCGCCCATACACCGTGAATAGCACCCGGAAGCCAACCGAGAAGAGTGAGGAGAATATTGATAACTAAAGTTGTACTTACTCCATATGTCAAGAAAATGCCAAGGGGAGGTAAAAAGAATCCAAGGAGATAACGAAGTAATTTCATGGTGATTCGACTGCTGTTAGTTATTTGTTTATTTTTGTTGACAATCTTCCGAAATTAACCGAATTTATGAACTCCTTATCAGGAATTAATTTAATTCGATTTTTTGTTTTTGACAGACGCGATCGCCTTCACATCTGTCCTAGTTGATGTTAAGAATTAGCTGGAAGGCAACTCAGCTTTGGACTTTGCTTCTTGGCTGCTTGTGAGAGCCAAATTTCTCTCAGCAAAGTATCTGTTAATGAAGGTGCTACCTAAAGACAAAACAACAGGACCGAGAATAAAAGCTATCGGTCCATGTACAGAGAAACCAGGGACTAAAAATGCTGCAATAGAGAAACAGATACCGTTTACGATGAGTGAAAATGCTCCTAAAGATAAGAAGTTTAGTGGTAAAGATAAGAAAGATAGAACTGGTTTAACAGATCCATTAACTAAACCAATAGCAACCGCAGCAATTAAAGCTGCTGGAAAGTTAGCAATATTCACACCAGGAACAACTAAATCAACGATTAGTAAGCTTAAAGCTGTAACTAGGGCTGCTAACAAGTTTCCTGTCATTGTTTTCACCTAAAAATCAGAAATAGAGGTTTTTATGTTCTTTTACCATTTTCAGCTATGTATTAGTTATTAACCTCTCTAACAGGGTAGATTTTGCTTATGCCATTAGGCTGGTATCACACGACAGAATTTATGAAGTTAAAGGTTCAGAGTGGGTAATTAATTAACTTTTTCCAATAGAATAACCAGCTATTTCTTAAGATTATCTTAATATTTTTTATTGACATTTTCTCTATCTACTAGTAGGATTGAGACGTGAACTCAACAGACACTAGAACTCAAATTCTCGACACTGCTCAAGACCTCATCCAACGGGTGGGAGTCAACGCCATGAGTTATCAGGATATCAGCGAAGCAGTTGGTATCCGCAAAGCTAGTATTCACTATCACTTTCCCAGCAAGGATGATTTAGTGGCTGCACTGCTGGATCGATACAATGACTACTTTCTACGCTTGGTGGATGGGATCATCGCTCAGTCCGATTCTGCCGAAGTCAAACTTCGTCGCTATTGCAGCTTGTTTGAGGCAACTCTCTGTAGTGGCAATGGGGATAAAGCCTGTCTCTACGGCATGGTTGGGGCAGAACTGGCAACCCTGAAGCATACCCTAGTTGAACGAGTGACAGCATTTTACCGTAATAATGAAGCACGACTAGTACAGATTCTCAACCAAGGCAAAGAATCTGGAGAATTCAGCTTTGTTGGAGATATTCAGGCAATGGCAACACTAATCTTTTCGCTGTTGGAGGGAGGATTCCTAGTTGCCCGCGCTCATGGCGGTGCAAGCCAGTATCGAGCAATCGTTGAGCAATTGATTCAATTGGTCAAAGGGTAGTTCTTTTTTTGTTCATTGTATCTGTCAACTAGTAGGTAACAGGTTATCTTGGGTTCATGCGATCGCTTAAGTCATCAACAAGACACTTTGGATACAAAAGAATATAGTCTTGCAGCAATTGCAGCAAGTCTTTGGCGTACTCTGCAACATACTTAAATTGCCACAAATAAAGTTGACCGGATTGTTGATTTCGTGGGCAACTCCGGCGATAAGTTGTCCCATATTTTTAGCGTGATTTTCTAGTAGGCGAGCAGTGGGTAGAGTGGGGAGTGCAATGGTAAAAAAATCACAAGCTGTAAATTAAAGTTGCAGTTCAAAGCACTTATCCCTAAACGCTACGCAAACGCAGTTGCTCATGGAGGGAACCCGCTGCGTAAAAGTGGCTGGATCACCATCAACAACCAATATTTTCACTTTAGATACAACGGTTGCCAAATTTATGCTTTTCGTTACAAAATTTGGAGCAGCGATATTATTTTGCTTACTTTGTTTCTAGGAAAAATTTATAAAAATTCGCTAATTCTCTGCTATAATCCACACAAAAAAATAAAGAATTAACTACAGTTTTTTAGTATTTAACTATGCCAAAAAACAGACACTTTGGCTACCAATTGACTTTTTGAAAAAAGGGAATTTTGAACAACTTTACAAAAATAATTATGAGCAAAATAAAGTCAGAAAAGCAGACTGATGATTTGTGCTCGGAGACGACTAATGGTAGCTCTCACAGAGAACGCTCAAAATAAACGACTTACTATACAAACCGTCGAAATCGCTCCTAACACAACGGCGATTCGTTCGCTTGATTGGGATCGCGATCGCTTTGATATCGAATTTGGTCTCCAAAACGGTACAACTTACAATTCATATCTAATTAAGGGTGATCGCATCGCCTTGGTGGATACTTCTCACACGAAGTTTCGCCACCTGTATTTAGAGACTCTTAAGAAACTGGTTAACCCGAAAGCAATTGATTACATCATTGTCAGCCATACAGAGCCAGACCATAGTGGCTTGGTTGAAGACGTTCTCCAATTAGCACCCAGAGCCACGGTCTTAGCGTCGAAAGTTGCACTCCAGTTTCTAGAAAATTTAGTTCACGACCCCTTTTCCAAGCGGATTGTCAAGAGTGGCGATCGCGTAGACTTAGGTCAGGGACACGAAATAGAATTCGTGAGTGCGCCTAACCTGCATTGGCCGGACACGATCTTCAGCTACGATCGCAAAACTCAAATTCTGTTCACTTGTGACGCCTTTGGGATGCACTATTGCAGCGATGACACCTTTGATGTCAACCTAGAGGCAATTGAACCGGACTTTAGATTTTATTATGATTGCTTGATGGGGCCAAATGCTCGTTCGTTGCTGAATGCAATGAAAAAAATGAACGAACTAGGTAACATCAAAATTATTGCCAACGGTCATGGCCCCCTACTCTACCACCATCTAGGTATACTTAGGGAGTGCTACCAAGGTTGGAGCCAAAGACAAGCCAAGACAGAGACGATTGTTGGGATGTTTTATGTCTCTGATTATGGTTATAGCGATCGCATTGCTCAAGCGATTTCTCAAGGCGTCCAAAAAACTGGCGTTGGCGTCGAAATCATGGATTTGACAACCGCAGAGATCCAAGAAATCCAAGAATTAGCAGGTCGCTCCTCTGGGATTATAGTTGGAATGCCACCAACTGCCAACGCTGCGGCACAAGCTGCAATTAGTGCGCTTTTGGGCGTAGTCAAAGATAAACAAGTCATTGGATTTTTTGAATGTTATGGCGGTGATGATGAACCCATCGATCCCTTACGTAGAAGATTCGTTGACCTTGGCGTTAAAGAAGCCTTCCCAGCAATTCGTATTAAAGAAACTCCTTCCCCAGTCACATACCAACTGTGTGAAGAAGCAGGTACTGACTTGGGACAAATGCTAGTCCGCGAACGCAACATCAAGCAAATTAAATCCATCGACATTAATTTAGAAAAAGCACTAGGTCGGATTAGCAGCGGACTCTACATTATTACCGCCAACAAGAACGGTGTTCAAGGTGCGATGCTTGCTTCTTGGGTAGCGCAAGCTAGTTTACAACCTTTAGGATTTACAGTTTCTGTCGCCAAAGACCGAGCAATTGACTCCCTATTGCAAGTTGGCGATAAGTTTGTCCTCAACGTCCTGGAAGAAGGAAACTATCAGGAACTGAAAAAGCACTTCCTCAAACGCCTGCTTCCTGGTGCAGACAGATTTGCGGGAGTGAGAACCCAAACAGCTAAAAACGGTTCTCCAATTCTCACAGACGCTCTGGCTTACATGGAATGCGAAGTCAAGAGCAGCATGGAATGCAGCGACCACTGGCTATTGTACTGCACCGTTACTGACGGTCGAGTTTCCAAACCCGACGGACTAACAGCAGTTCGCCATCGTAAGGTAGGCAATTATTACTAAGGGTGTGAGGGGTATGAGGGGTGTGAGAGGTATGAGAAGTATGAGGGGTATGAGAGATACAAGGATAAAAATTTCTGTTACTCCTCACACTCCCCCACTCCTCACACTCCCCCACTCCTCACACTCCTCACACTCTCCCCACTCCCCCCACTCCTCACACTCTCCCCACTCCCCTATCTCCAAAAAAATCCCCTCCCCTCACGTAAATACCTATGACTAATTCCAATCCTCGTGACGTGCAGGTTTTACCAATTGCGACGAATACAACTGTGCTGCGCGCGCGCAGTTGGACACGCCTGCGGTTTGAAATTGAATATGCATTAGCTAGAGGTACAACCTCTAACTCTTACGTAATTAGTGGTGATAAAGTTGCAGTTATCGATCCACCACCAGAAACTTTCAGCTTAATTTATTTAGATGCACTCAGACAGTGTTTGAATGATTGGGAACGGTTGGATTATGTGATTATTGGTCACTTTAATCCTAACCGCGTCGCCACGCTCAAAGCACTTTTAGATTTAGTTCCCAAACTCACTTTTGTTTGTTCCCTTCCCTGTGCTGCTAATTTACGAGCAACTTTCCCCAATCGCGAACTGAAAATTATTACAATGCGGGGGAAAGAAACTCTTGATTTGGGTAAGGGTCATGTTTTGAGATTCTTTCCTATCCCTAGTCCACGTTGGCCAACAGGACTTTGTACCTACGACGAGCAAACCCAAATTCTCTACTCAAATAAGCTATTTGGAGCGCATCTTTGTGGTGATGAAGTCTTTGATGAAGACTGGGATCTACTCAAAGAAGACCAGCGCTACTATTTTGACTGTTTGATGGCTCCCCATGCAACTCAGGTGCAAGCTGCTCTAGAAAAATTATCAGAATTGCAAGTGAGAATGTATGCTACTGTTCACGGGCCATTGATTCGCTACGGCTTGTTGGAACTAGCCAAAGCTTACGAAATTTGGAGCAAATCACAAACTGAGCGTGAAATTAGTGTTGCTTTGCTTTACGCCTCAGCTTATGGTAACACTGCCACTCTAGCCCAAGCCTTTGCCTTGGGACTAACTAAAGGTGGAGTTGCGGTCGAATCGATTAATTGCGAATTTGCTCAACCTGATGAAATTCGCGCTGCGATCGAAAAGTGTGATGGCTTTATTATAGGTTCTCCAACTATTGGTGGGAATGCACCTACACCCATTCATACAGCTTTGGGTATTGTTCTCGCCGTTGGTGACAACAGCAAACTGGCTGGTGTTTTTGGTTCCTACGGTTGGAGTGGTGAAGCCTTTGATTTGATTGAAGGTAAACTCAAAGATGCTGGTTACAAGTTTGGGTTTGAAACCTTAAAAGCAAGGTTTAAACCTACAGATGTCACCCTCAAAGAATGTGAAGAAATAGCGACAGATTTTGCTCAAGCCTTAAGAAGAGCGAAAAAACCACGTTTTACTCAAGCTGCTGCTACGCCTATGGAACAGGCTGTCGGTCGCATCGTTGGTTCTGTTTGTGTTGTCACAGCCAAGCAAGGTGAAGTTTCTACGGGAATGTTGGGAACTTGGGTATCACAAGCAACTTTTAATCCACCGGGAATTACTGTGGCGATCGCTAAAGAAAGAGCCGTTGAATCTATCCTACATACAGGTGGTAAATTTGTCTTAAATATCTTGGGTGAAGAAAATTACCAAGATTATATGAAACACTTCCGCAAAAACTTTGCCCCAGGAGAAGATAGATTTAAGGACTTTTCCACAGCAGTTGCAGATAACGGTTGTGCAATCATCACCGACTCAATAGCTTATCTGGAATGTTCAGTTAATAAACGCATGGAGTGCGGCGACCATTGGGTAGTATATGCTGTTGTTGACAATGGTAAGTTATTGCAGCCCGATAGCATGACAGCTGTTCATCATCGCAAAGCTGGCAATCATTATTAATTTAGTTGTTAGTTGGTGGTTGGTAGTTGTTGGAATCATCAACTACTCATTTAATTTTGTGGAGACGCGAAGTTTCGCGTCTCTACTTTATGTATTAAAGTCTTAGTGTTTCAAAAAGAGATTTTTTTTCACCACCAAGGCACAAAGACACTAAGCTTAGTACGGTTACTGTGAATGGCGACTAGGGGGGTTCACGGGTGTACGGCGATCAAAATTCCCTTCGGTATGGCTACCTCCTGCCCTCTGCCTTTTTTGATAAAGTGTCTCAGGGTGAACTAGTCAATGGCACGGATAAATTAACCAATTGGATAATTACCAGGGATGACTGCATGAATAAATTCACTACCTGAGGTAGGAAAACCTCGTTTATAACATGCTTCTTGTGGTTGACCCCATCCCAACTGCAAAATTATTTCTAAAAAGTTAGATTTTTCAAAACAACATATATTTGCCCATTCTGTTCTTTGGGCAATTCTATCAACGTCAGCTTTAATTATTGGTTGATATTGCTTACTGTTATTAACACTCAAATATAAATCCATTTCTGAGGTGACTTCATTCCAAAATTCCAAGATGGAACTTTTTGCTGCTTTTAAAATATCTAAGTCACTAGGTAAAGCTATTAATTGCGAATCTACTTCAGGATAACTAATGGTTTTGCCTTTAACAGTTAATTCACGCCAAATAATGCCAGAAACAAGATATTCTTTTTGATATTCATGGATAGCTGCTTTAAAATCTTGATAGGCGGTGAACTTTTGCAGCCCATCAGTTCTGATAAATTGATCAATCACAGGATTGCCAGAGACATTTACCTCTAATTTGAGGCGATCGCCCTTCAAGCAAGCTTGGCGTTCGGCTGCCAAAATATTGATTAGCTCCTCTGTAGTATAAACCTTTGACACCATAAAGCACTTCATTAGTCATTGGTCAAGAGTCAATATTAATAAGGCAGGAGGCAGAGAGCAGAAGAAGTCCCCATAAATAAAGTAAAGTAACTTCACCTCCGTCACTCTCCGCGAGATCGGAGAGGGGCGGCGTATTCGGTGTGAGGTTTTTCATGTTTGATGGTGAAATTTTTTCATTGGGACTATCCTCTGCTTTTCTTCAGTTATTGGTTATTCTCCATTTATTTTCTATGCTTATTTGGATATTTTCTCTGATACTTTTTGAATATGCAGTAGCAAGTTGTACTAAAAATGTGGGGCAGACGAATTTAGTCTGCCCCAAGTTTTATTCTGTCAACTCACTGTTTAACTCATTGAAGGAGCGGCGTTTTAATTCTAATGATTGGGAACGTGGTAATAAATCAAACACTTCCCGCAGTCGATCATCTACTTCTTCATACGGTACTTGACCTGTCTTATTTAATACTACTTTGCCAGACTGATCAAACAGGGCAATCTGTGGAACAGCACCAGAGTAATAATAACCTGGCTCTGTAGAATTATAGGTTTGGGTGGGTAAAATCGTATCTACATTAACGGGAATTATCTCTGTAGCTGCACCATAAAATTCTTGCAAACGCGAGACAACAATTGCATACTCTTTGCAATCACTACTGTCATCAACATAGAAAACCAATAATGCTGGTTTATGTTCCTTCAAGGCAGTTGCTAGTGTAGCTCTGGGTGGAACCAGTGAACCATTGCCAGCATAAACTACAAAAATGTTGCCATCATATCTGTCATCTTTCAAACCTGCAAAAGCTGGTGACATACTTAGGGAGAACAGGCACACAAGCAGCAAAAAAACGGACAAAAAACGCCGCCAGTTAAGAGAAAAAATTGGTAAAAATTGCAACTTTATGCCTTTCATCAAAAGGAACCTTTTAACCTCTATTTTTTGTCAGTGGATGCTGAATTCAGCACATAATATTATGACGCTTGCTACCAATTTTTAAGATAACGCTTCTTGTGCTGGGATTAACGCGATCGCCTATTTTTCATCTCTAGTAGCTCACCACATTAATTTTGATAGCTTGGCCAAATCCCCGACTTTTTTTTAAAACTCAGGGATCTAACCCCTCACACTCCTCACACTCCCCCCACCCCCTTCCTAAATTTTGAATTTTGAATTGTTTTCTCCCCATCTCCCCATCTCCCCACTTCCCCACTTCCCTACACCCCTACTCGCTTTGCAACTTCAGCAACTCCTCCGGTGTGAACGGATTCTTACCAGCCTTTAAATCTTTCACCCAACTTTGCCGTTTTGCTTTCGCCTGGGGATCATCAATCCATTCGATGTATGCTTCAAAATCTTCAATTGCGCCTTTGGTATCACCAGTTAATGCCCTTGCCAAACCGCGACTATCACGGATATTGCCATCATCGGGTATAAGGGACACAGCTTTTTCACAGGCAAATATTACATCTTTAGCGTAACCACGTAAACCACCTTCCCAACACAAACTATTCCAAGAATTAGCCAAGGTTTGTTTAGATGGCTGTAATTTCTCAATCTCTGTGTATGTTGCCATAGCTTTTGTGAAATCACCCTGCTTTAAATACTCTTGTGCTTTGGGAATTAAACTTTGTTTATTAATGAAACCTTCTGCTGCAAGTTGTTTGGCAACGAATTCAGTGTTATCTTGTACACCTTCAGTATATGGATCAAGATCGATTTTAGGGTCGAGTTTCTGTGCTTGTTTCAAGCTTTTAAAAGTACCAGAAAAATCACCCAGAATTGCCTGTTCGATTCCTTGAGTCACAAATGCTGGGGCTGCTTTGACTTCGGGATTTATGTCTAACTTAGAATCCCACTTTTTAGCTTTTTGAAACTTAGCAACAGCTTCTTCATATTTACCCTCTGTTGCTAACTTCTCACCTTGGACAACTAAAGTAGGGGCTGCTGCTAAAAACAGAGATTGATTTTGACAAATTTTGAGTTTTTCCAAAGAATCTGGATGAGAAATTAAATATTGTTGTAAATGACTGCAACCCCTTGCTAGGACATCATCTAGATTTAAACGCCAAAGTTTGATTGTTTTGTCAGCACTTCCAGAAGCGAGGACTTTACCATCATTGCTAAATGCAAGGCTGGTGACAAAAGAAGTATGTCCTGTGAAAGTGCGAATTTCTTTGCCAGTGGCGACGTTCCAAAGTTTGATGGTATTGTCATTGCTACCGGAAGCTACAACTTTGCCATCTGGACTAAACACTACACTTTTGACAATATTGCTATGTCCAGTGAGAGTTTGAATAACTTTTCCACTAGCGATATCCCAGAGTTTGATTGTTTTGTCAGAACTACCAGCAGCAAGTAGTTTGCCATCTGGGCTAAAGGTAATGTTTGTCACCGAACTGCCATAGGTGAGGGTTTTGATGACTTTACCAGTGGCAATATCCCAAAGTTTGATGGTTTTATCATAACCGCCAGAAGCAATGATTTTGCCATCGGGGCTAAACACCATGGTTTTTTCACTTTCATTGCCACTCAGAGTTTTGATAACTTGACCTGTAGTGAGATCCCAAAGTTTGATTGTATTGTCACTGCTAAGAACAATTGTTTTGCCATCTGGGCTAAATGCAAAACTGGTACTGGTAATAGCGCTAGAATCTCCAAAGGAATTTTTCTGTTGAATCTGCGCCAAAATATCTTGAATGCTGAGGATGGGACTAAAAGCAGGATAATCAACAAGAGATTGCTTTTGATTCACCAAACTTTTGAGGCTTTGTCCGGCTTCCATCGCCATTAATAAACCATCAATTTGGTTCCATTTAAATCTTTCTATAGCGTTGTTACCAAGTCTTTCAGCCTCGATCGCAGTAAAAGCCCTTTGTCTAGCTTGTTCTGTTGCTACCGCTACCACCACAGCCCCTAGCAGCGACAATCCTAAAATACCAGCCCCAATGTAAGTTTGTCGCCGGGCTTTGTGTCGCGCTGACTCTAAAATTTGCTTTGCCTGTTTTTCTGCTTCTAAGGCGGTTTGCATTTTGCGCTTATCTAATTCTTGGCTAGCAGCCAAATATTGATAATCTAAATCGCTTAAGCTTTTGCCAATCGCCCAGGCTTGGGCATCCTGTAATGCTTGTCCACGCAACAGCCAAGATTCATCTTTATTGCTAGCAACCCATGCTTCTAATGTTTCGGCGTAGGGGCGTAAATCTGCCAACGCCTTTGTCACCCAATTTTGGTTAAAAACAGCCTCGTAAACACGGTTGTATACTTTTAACTTTCCTTCTTGTTCTACTACCAACCCCGTCAGCCGTAACTCCATATTTTCGGGGCGATTATCACACTCTAATTCTCCGTGCTGCAAAATTTTCTGGTATAATCCCAACCATCTACACGCTTTTTGCTCATTCCTGAGAATGCGATCGCGAATCGTCCGCAAATGTTCTGGTTCGTCGTGAAATTCCCAATTTTCAATAATTCGTGATTTGACAACAGCTTCTACCCACTCTTTCGTATAAACTTCTTTCCTAGTAGGAGAGAGAATATCCCCTCCGTCCCTCGTAACAAAGGGGTTAGATCCATTTTCTCCGAACTCCTCAACATAGCCCCTCTCCTTACCAAGGAGAGGGGTTGGGGTGAGGTTAATCAGCAATTGACACAACTTTTGCGTCAAAAACGGCTGTCCACCACTCCAAGCCAAAATCTCACCCATCACAGCCTGAGGATTAGTCACTTTTCCTACCAATCCTTGCGTGAGTGAAGCAACTTCCTCTAACTTAAATCCTTGCAATTCAATCGCCCGCCCTATATTAAAAGGTGTGCGCTTTTTATCTGCGATCAAATCACTAGGAGTCGCCACACCAATTAACACAAACGTCAAACGATTGTACACTGGCTGATCTGCACGCTGGTTGTAACAATTGCGGATCACAGCAAAAAAATCTTCAATCGGAAAACCCAAACTCAGCACACAATCAATTTCATCAACAAAAATCACTATTTGTTGAGATATTTCTACTAGCAAAACTTCTTCAATAAACTTGCTAAATCTTTGCACTGGCGACAGCAAATCATTGTCACTCCACCAGCTTTCTAAATCAAAATTGTCATAGAAATTTAAACTACCGACTAAGCTATCAATTACCCCTGCATACCATTGTTCTGGGGTAATATCCCAAGTCCCAATTGCTGTAATATCAATCGCCGCACAAGCAATCCCTTGTTGTTGCAACCTCTGCATCGTCCTTACCCGCAGACTAGATTTACCCATTTGTCGCGAGTTGAGGACATAACAGAATTCTCCTGCTAACAGTGCTGCATATAAATCCTCATCTGCCTGCCGTGTCACATAGGTGGGAGAATTAGCTGGTAAGCTACCCCCGACTTGGTATTTATAGCTTGGGTAATGCTGTGCGTTCATGGATTCCAGTTAGAATTGCTGAGACTGGACGTATTTAATAGTTATTAGTTATATCAGCTGAGTCACAGTTCCTCCACCATATGCCTGATAGCTTGATAACTGATGTAAATGCGATCGCTTACAAGTAAAAAAGCTAAGATCAAAAGATTAAACATCGTATCTCAAGCAAACAGTTATGCTACCTGTTAACAAAAAAATTGTGACTGATGAAGCTATGCGTCCAGTCGCAGTTTTACTTTAGTTGTGAAATTGTAAGTACTAATCTACTTTAAAAAAACCTCAGTATAGAGGATTATTTTCCTCTTAGTGTCTTGGTGTCTTTGTGGTTCAAAGATAATTTTTTTCATCACCCGATTCTACCTTGAAGCAGCCCTGCGGGCGTCTGCGTGACGGGAACCAGAACCACTGCGTTGGACGGGTTTTCCGGCTTGTAGCACGTGGCGTCCAAGACAGCGATCCCCTCACCACTAACTGATAACTGATGTAAATGCGATCGCTTGAATTGTTGATATAGGTACTTCGGCGAAATACTGGCGCTGAAATTGTTCTTCACGAACAGCAGCCAAAAACTTGTTAACAGCAGTCTCTGCTAGTACAGATTCAGTATTTGGTTGTTGGTTGATTTGCAGATAACGATCTTGTCTTTGGATTGTAAAACCTAAATATTTTAATGCCCTTAAACCCATGAGTAAACTTTGGTCACCGATGCCAAGTTTTTGCAGAAGCTGAACACGGGTAACTAATTGATTGGTGCGACTAAGATATTTGGCAATTCCTACCAATGTCAACCAAATTTGTTCTGGGGGTTGATGTTCTGTTTTAGACCAGGCGATCGCTAATGGTTGCTGATTGTGAAGCGATCGTCTCAACCATACCCGTAAATCATCCCAACTGGTAGGACATTCTTTAACTAAGAATGGGGGATTGGGGAGAGTAGGGGGAGTAGTGATATTGCGCCAATCTAATATTTGTATGGAGTGTGGAGTCAGTCGTGCAGATTTTTCGCAAGAACGTACGGCAATTAAGCGAATTTCATAACGTTTTTTGAAGGTATTGTAATCTAACTCTACAATGCAATCACAGCGTCCCGGTGGCAATTCATCCTTGTAGTGTCCCCACCACACACCAGGAAAAGGATTTTTGGTAGACTCATCCCGAATATCAAACTCGGCTTTAATATACTGTATCTTATTGCCCCGAGAATCTTGTTGATTGCGATGCCAAGCATTTTCAAACCAACAATTTTGTATCAGTAATTTTGGCACCGGATTACCCATACCACAAGGCTCTAAAAGTTTTAATTCTAAAAATAATTCTTTCCCCAAATCCGCTACTGTCACCACCAAATCCGCTTGTACTGTTGGTGTTAAAGTTGTACCACCCAAAGTTTGCCGTAATTGTTGGTTAATCGCCTCTGTAAATAAAGGAATATTTTCCACTGGTAGACTCAACCCCGCCGCATAAGGATGTCCGCCAAAACGATGTAACAGATGGGCTTGATTTTTGACTAGCTGGTATAGATCAACAGAGTTAACGGAACGAGCAGAGCCACGGGCTAGAAGAGGAGAAATAGTGGGGGAAGTGTGAGGGGTGTGAGGAGTATCTTCTCCTCCTACTCCCCCGACCCCTTCTGTACTTAACAAAATAGTCGGTCGTCCCGTCTCTTGTGCGACTTGTCCTGCTACTAATCCCAAAACGCCAACAGCCCACTGAGGATCGGCTAAAACGATGACGCTGGTGGTTGACAAGTCCATTTGGGTGATCTTGTGGTTGACTTGTTGGGCGACCTCTTTTTGTAGAGACTTGCGGCGAGAGTTGGCTAATTCTGTTGTTTCCGCCAACTGGTGAACACGTGCTTGGTCGCGACTAGTCAGTAATTCTACACAGAAGCTAGCATCACCTTGAATGCGACTGACAGCATTGATACGGGGGCCAAGTCCAAAGGAAATATCCGTGGGGCGATCGCCACTTTTCTGACACAATTCCAACAATCGTCCTACCCCTGGGCGTCGTCGCTGGGCGGGTGGTAGTTTAAAATCTTCTTGCAACCGTTCAATTCCCAATTGTGCTAAATAGCGGCAATCTCCGCTCAACTGCACTAAGTCAGCTATTAACCCTACTGCCACTAAATCCAACAAATATTCTAATGGTTGTTGCGGAATCTCTGGCAAAGTTTGATACAAAGCTTCTACTAACTTGTAAGCAACTGCCACTCCAGAAAGATGAAATAATTGATGATCACTGGACAAATATCGAGGATTAATAATCGCCGTTACAGGTGGACGTTCTGCTGGCAGAGTGTGATGGTCTGTAACAATTACATCAATACCTAGCTGATTAGCATAAGTAATTTCATCAATATTCGTACTACCAGTATCACAAGTTACAATTAAATTAAATCCTTGATTTGCCAGCTTATCTATGCCCTGACAGTTGAGTCCGTGGGATTCTGTTAAGCGATTGGGAATGTAATAAAATAACTGCGAATTTTGGCGAAAAAATTGCCCCAAGCCATCCCATAACACAGCTGTGGAGGTAATACCGTCGGCGTCAAAGTCTCCCCAAATGGCAACTTTGTCACCAAATTTCCATGCCCTTTCTAAGCGTTCTACCGCCAGATGCATTTCCTGCCCAAACTCAAACGGACTTGCAGGTAAGTAATTTTTGGGATTGACAAAAGCCGCTAATTGTGATATAGTGGCTATACCACGTTGCCACAACAGCTGTGCTGCAAACTGTCCGCTAGATGTGGGTGTATACTCCTTGACAGCTTCTAAGAACCACTCAGGCGGTTGTTCTGTTGATGTCAAAATCCACTGCTGGGCATACATATAAAATTTTTCTATAAAGTTCGGCTAATTGCTTACAGTATTAATTATGCTTCGTTGTTGGTCATAGGGCATTGGGCATGGGAAAATCATCAGTATCTTAATAACCCATTACCAATTACCCATTACCTATTACCAGCCTACGCGACAGTATAGATGTTTGATGTTTAAATTACAGAATCTTCTTGGTGTTGAGATTCACTAATGAGACCATTCAGGGCTACTTCATTGACTATCGCTTCAGCTTTACGAGTGCGGATAGGACGCGATCGCTTATAACCCGCCCTTTCGGCTTTTTGTCGTTCGTAATCAATTAGTCTGCCATAATGTTCGTGTTTGCTTAAATTCATTGATAAGAAAATATGTTGGCGGATATTACCAAAACCTTTGCGGCTAAAAAATTTCACTGCTGCTACGTTTTCTGGATCTGTGTCTACCAACATGAACCGCGCCCCATCTTCAATCATGCGGGCGATGACAGTATCAACTAATTTGTCACCTACACGGCGTCGTTGAAATTTTGGGCTGACTCCTAGCCAGAGAATATATCCGTAAGTCCAGGATGCTTTGGTAATGATGGTTCCTAAAATAAATCCTGCAAGTTGTCCATCAATTTCTGCAACTAAACAGTATTCTGGATCGGTGTTATAAAGTCCAATCACCTCCCATTCATCCCAGCAACGATATAAGTAAGGATACAAATCACTGGTAAATAGTTCTTCTCCTAAATGATAGACAGGGGCGATATCGTCAATTTCTAATTCGCGGACATAAACCGCATCAAATTCTTGTGAATGCATAAAATCATATTGTTGTTTTTTGGTTGTTGTTTGATGTTTGGGTGTCGTAACAATCAACTACCAACTACCAACCACTAACTACCAAACACTAACAATTCCTTTTATAGAGATACTTCTTGAATATTAGCGATATTCGTGAGGTTGGTGTCTAATTCTTGGAGAGGAGAGTTTCCTTGTGGTTTCTGGGCAAGATGAGCGTAATTACGATTACACTTCTTGGTAAAGTGACAATATTGGCAAGTTTTACTACCTTCTGAAACCTGCGGAAAATCTTTTTTTTGTTGGTAATCTTCCAGCCAAGTGGTTAGTTTACTTAGTAGTTGTTTGAGTTTTTTGGCAGTCTTTTCGTGTTGGTTATAATCGTAACTAAATTTAATACTTTGTGGTTTACCTTCAGATTGAACAAACCAATATGTCATGGAAATATTTTCTGGCAGATAATCGCTAGTCTCGGCTAATACGTACATATAAAGACGTGTCTGCCAGTTTTGTTCTAATTTGCGTTTATTGGGTAGTTTGGCATAAGTTTTCCAGTCGAAAATTTGTGCTTGTTGATTATCTGCAATTAGTAAATCATAAACGACGGTGAGTAAATAATTTTGGATCTGTAAGGTGCGGAAATGTTCGCTTTCTCGAAAAGTTTGACTATGATTAATAGGTGTTAAAATTTCTGGAGCTGCTTTCGTAAAAGCTGTCATCAAACTTTGCAATCGGTCATCTGTTTGCAAAAAACTATCAATAGGTAAGCCCATTTCTCGCTGTTGCATCAGCAGGTGAAAGAGACTCCCTAAAGTCTGGTGTTCTTCCCGTTTTATTTCGGTGGGAGAATAGAGTTGTTCTAAGTAGGTGTGTTGAAATTGTCGTGGACAACGTTCTAGCAGGTTGAGTTGTCCTTGCGAAAGTCGCAATAGTGGAGTTTGAGTGGATAGCATTCTTTTAGATTAGCCTTGATTGTAAAAAAGCGATCGCTTCACCTCAATTCATAGAATTTGTAACTTTAGATTGATTTTATGTCAAATATGATACAGTGTTGCTATAGTGCTTATTAAGTAGTAAATACTTAAGTAAGCAAAAAGCTGGGAATATAAAAATGAAATTTGGAATTGATATAGGACACAATTGCCCTCCAGATACAGGGGCGGTTGGAGTCGAAAAAGAAGATAAATTAACGAAAGCGGTTGGTACATTTTTGATGCAAAAGTTGGCAGCCGCAGGTCATAGTGTTATTAATTGCACTCCTACAACAGCTGTAACTGTGGGAGAGTCACTCAGAAAACGAGTTGAGAAAGCTAATAGCAACAATGTAGATGTCTTTGTCTCCATACATTTTAATGCATTTAATGGGCAAGCGAATGGCACAGAAGTTTTTGCTATTAGTAATACGTCTAAAGCTATAGCTAGGTCTGTTCTCAACGAAATTGTTAAACTCGGATTTAAAAATAAGGGCGTCAAAAGCACCCCGTTTTTTGTGATTAAAAATACCTCAATGCCGGCTATTTTAGTAGAGTGTTGTTTTTGTGATTCCAAAGCAGACATGGATCGCTTCAATGCTGAAAAAATGGCTGAAGCAATCAAGGATGGTTTAATTGGAGATACAGACACAGATGAACCAAAACCTGCTGAAGGAAAAAAATATCTTTTGAAAGTTACTCAAAAAACAGTATTGAAACCTACTACAGAACAATCATCGGAGATACCAAAAGAAGCTTTGGTAGATATTGAGCCTGGAAAATATCCTATTTTAGATTTCAGATACGAAGAAAAACACTACTGGGTGAAGTGGGTTGATAAAAGTCAGGCTGATCGAGATGAGCATTTTATTTTCGATGCATATGGAAAGGTTGTAGAGGAAGCTTAGTGTGATTTATTTTCCTAATTAATTAGCTATATTTAGGCTATTTCATAACTCAGCCAGGCTGCTGTTGGATAAGTTCTTCATGAACTGAGCCGCTATTTTACTCTACCAGCAATTTAATTTTCTGCGAATGCGTAATTCCGAAAATGAGCGTTGTTTTATTAAGTAACTAGAACTTAATTTTAGTTTTTGACCAGGGGATGAAATATTATGCGTTTGGAAAATTTTTATCAAGCCAGCAAACAAGCTAAAGATAATAAGGGTTCTTTAGATTATGGAATTGAAGCGATCGCTGCTGACAAAGAATTAGCCACTCATATTCAACAGGTATTGATTTGGTTGAATTTTCTTGATCCGCCAGCGGATGGACAGTTTGGGCGCATTTCGAGTGATGCACTTGTGGAATTTCAAGATGAATTTTTAGCTAAATATCCTGCTAAGTAATATCAAGTTCGGCTAATTGCTTACGATATTATGCTTCGCTTTTGGTCATTGGTTTTTCCCCATTACCCTTCGGGTTCGCTACTTTGCCATCTCGGCATAAGCCAAGACGGCAAGTAGTCTCACCAATTACCTATTAACAATTACCAGCCTAGGCGACAGTATAAGTATTCAACAGAACATGATATAAAACAAATTTTTCTTAGTCTGGGAAAAGTTTGCTCTTGGCTGAGTGGAATTCAGCCAAGATAAATATTTAATGTTTTTTAAATTCTAAGCAGCCAAATGTGAAAGGCAAAATCTCAACAAAATGCTATCGCCAAGAATCTAGAATGATAGCGATCGCAAATAAACAGAAAATGAAAACAGCTATACGCATCATCCATTGCCATAAAATGGATGATAGCAGTATCTGAGCGATAGGGACAACGTTAAGCACTGTAGATATAACATAGGCGATCGCAAAGCCAACTAATGCTAATACAAAATACTTGAGTCCCTTAACAGCGAACTTGAATAGCAGATTATAGTCGTCTTGCAGATTAGTTTTCATAGTTTTTCCCCTTACTTAAACTTGCTTAAAAGTCAAATTTAGTCATGAAATGCACCCTTAACTACGGTAAGGGAGAGTAACAAATACAAGAGCCTTACTCAAGTTGACTAGGGTTAGGAGTAGGAATATTTTCCTCAGTCTCCTGAAGAGATTTAGGATTACCAGTAACAATCATTAAAATGACTATTGCAATCATCAACAGCAGCCAGGTAGGAAATTTATTTCCTACTTCTCGCACATCATACGATTCCCGACAGTGGGGACAAAAATAGATATTAGGGTTACGAGGATGTTGCTCAAATCGACAAGGAGGAAAAGGATGGTCTTTATATTTACAGTCCATGAGAAGTGATCTCCTATAGGTTTTCCTTTGAAAAAAAACAAGGGACTAGTCGCGTGGTACTCCACGTAAACTAGTCCCTGGGTTGGTGTTCAACTCTCTTTGGATAGTCAAAATTTATTTATTTTTCAATCCCCACCATCAGTTTCATAACTGCTTGGTATTTCAAAGGACAAAAATCTTAATTGTTAAGGTAGTCTCCAAGACTTCTTCGATAAGAAAACGCTACTTTACACAGAAAATAGCCCTTATGAAATGTGAGGGTTACATCTCCAAAACCAGTAGTTTGAAGAATATTTAGTAAACCTGCTTCTAAACAATCGATCGCAGTGGTTCTGTTCTCCATTAACACCACACCACAAGGTTTTAACAGCAGCTGACGTCTCAAAATATAGGTGTCTAAGTCTGCTTTCTGAAATCGAAAATCTTCATTCGGATGCCCTACGATGGTAACTAAGAACTCCGGGACTTTGCCACTCCTCATCATGTTGCACTCTACAATCAATTTGCGCGGTATTGAACCTTGATATTCACTCGGTAGATATGCTTGAAGAGTCCCGAAAAGTCCTTCTAACATGGGGCTACTTTGTTTCTATTGGTCAAATCAGGCTTTTAACCTGACTTGATATTTAGCTTACACTCGATTTCATGAAAATGCAACATGAAATCACAAGTTTTTTCATGTTTAAATTTGTTGCAAAAGTATACTAAAGTCAGTTATTCTTGAAATTATGGAAAATTGTGAGTATTTTTTAAGGAATGCGAACTAAATAAAATACACAACCTTACCCCCAGTCCCTCTCCGATCTCGCGGAGAGGGGTAGCGTAGGCAGGGTGAGGTAAATATGTAAATTAATTGCATGTTATTTAGTTCATAATTCTAAATAATTTCTCCAGTTCTTCTACGTAATTCAGACAATACTCTTCGTTCTAATTTTGTCAATATCCCTAGCCGATATCCCATTGACATAAGTCCGGTTGATCATCGGATGATCGTCATGAGTTGGTCCGATATCACTATCTGGATGGTATGCAACAATATCCAACCTGCTGTCTCTAGTAAAAAAGCTGTGATGACCTTCGGGTGGAATAATAAATATTTGACCTGGAATCAAAGGAATTTCCACAATTCCTCCGGTTCCATCTTCATTTTCTGGAACTTCACAATGTCCCTCACCCTTTGTAACGACCCCAATCCTGATCGAAGGATGAGTGTGTCGTGTCTGACTAATACCAGGTGGAAAATGTAAATGGTTAAGACAAGGATCGCCTTTTATCGTTGGTGGGATCAACAGAGAATCAGAGCAACCATCCATGTAACGCAACCTACCCTTTTCCTCAATTGGTCCCCCAATCATGAACATCCCACGATAGTTGAGACTAGCAATCGCAATTCCACATCCACCCCGAACAGACACAGCACCAGGAACACTAAAGTACATTCCTTTGGTGAGGGTAAAAGCTAGTTCAAAACCTGCGTGATAGGAAATCACATCAGTTTGACCATCAACGACAAACCCGAAATAGGTCCCTTTTCCGCTTAAATTTAGAGTTTCTCCTGTGTATCCCCAGCCATACAACCGTGTTGGATGCTGTGTTTTTGACAAGTCCCTTAGCATCCCATCATTAGGGGTAATTGAGATGAAATGCTTACTGTCCACAATCTAATCCTTCTGAGAAATTAATTTTCATAAACAAATAATCTTGCTAAAGCATGGGTTTACATGCTTTTGTGTAAAGACAACTTGGTAAAATATTTGTCAACCTGTTTCAGTGACAGTCACTTTGATTGACATGAGTCGAATGATAACAGTAATAGAATTGTTATGATATTGGTACGATCCCAAAAAAAATTAAAAATTTATAAAGATATGTTTAGAAATAACCTAAGTTTATAAGTATATTTACTTAATCGTATATATATGAATCAATTCATGCTTTATCATGATAAGAAATCTTCATCTTCCACAGTCTCATGAATTTTCAAGATGTAATCGAGATTGTAGAGTCAGCAGTATACAAAGCCAAAGGTAGAAAGCTGACTGACCCAGAACTAGCCGTACTGCGCGGTTCTTGGGAGGGTTTGACTTATGAAAAGATGGCAGAAGGCTCACCCTATAAACCCAACTATCTCAAGGGAGATGTCAGTCATAAGTTCTGGAAGTTGCTTTCAGAGGCTCTGGGTGAGGAAGTCAGCAAGAGAAATTTTCGCGCTGCTCTACAAAGAGCATGGTTGAGTCACAATGCAGCCTCACAAGCGCCAATTATGGACAATCTCAACCTTGTGTCTCAAGTATCAGGTGAATCAAACTTATCCGAGTCAAAGATAAAGTCAGAAAGCTTTGAGAGTGATAGCAAAGTAGGTTGGTCGTCTCAAATTTCATATGCAAATTTCGCCTATCAAGGGGAACTAAACCTCTTTCCTCAAAAAACTGACTTTAAACAACCTTCCCATCTTGAGAAGAAAATAAGAAGTTGGTTTGAAGCTTTGGGCTATGAGTTCATACCTGGTGGAACAAGACAAGATGACTTCTTTGACATAATCATCCATATTCCCAAGCGGGGAGGATATGATCGCATTTTGACAAGAGGTGTGGAAGGAGAGATTAACCTGAATCACTTGGATGGTTTATGTCAAGCAGTCTTAGAGTACAAACCCAATGAAGCATGGCTGGTTGCTGATTTGCGGATTAGCCGTGCAGCACGTGAGGCTATTGAGGAGTATAGGGAAAAAAAGGAACTGAAATTTAGTTATGCAGCCAGTAAAGCGATCGCAGAGTATAGAAAACACAGAGAATTAGAACTATTTTGTTATACTTTCGATGAACTCATTGATGAAGGCGTCAATTTTACCCCATATTTTAAATGGTTAGAGGAACAACTGAAGAAGCGAGGTATTAATGACAAAACCTATATTCCTTTAGCCTGTATTAAACAAGAGGGAGTCAACCCAATCACAGGGGAACCAATCGTCAGTCGTTACAATGAAGCAGATGGCTGGATTGATGGCTACATAGATCGCTGGCTGGATGATCCAGATAAGAAACATATATCTATTCTTGGAGAGTTTGGTACAGGCAAAACTTGGTTTGCATTTCACTACGCTGGGACTGCTTTAAAAAGGTATCAGGAAGCCAAGCGCCAGGGTAAAACTAGACCTCGATTACCTCTGTTAATTCCTCTACGGGATTATACCAAAGCACTGAATGTAGAGAATGTTCTAGCTTGGTTCTTCTTCTCCGTACACAATATTCCCCTGACTAATTTGGTCTTCAAACAACTTAATAGTATGGGCAAGCTCCTGCTCATTTTCGATGGTTTTGATGAAATGGCGGGTAAAGTAGATCGCCGCAAGGTGATTGATAATTTTTGGGAGCTAGCTAAAGTCGTAGAAACAGGAGCCAAAGTAATTCTCACTTGTCGCGCAGAACATCTCCCCAAGTTAGAAAAAGGTCGTTCTTTGTTGAATGCAGCTTTATTAAATTCTATTGAAACAGAACAGCCAACTTCGACTAAAAAATTGGGTCCCCAATTTGAAGTATTGGAATTACAGACACTCAGTGACAACCAAATTTGTCAAATCCTTTGCTCCCGGTTGCAACATAAAACTCTTGCAGAAAGAGACGCGATCGTAGAACAGGTCACGAGAAATAATAAACTCTTGGATTTGGCGAGACGCCCTGTGATGATTGACTTGATACTGGATGCACTGCCTAAAATTGAAGTAGGTCAGCCAGTAGATTTGTCTCACATCTATTTATTAGCTGTGCGAGAGAAAATGGCCCGGGACATCAAAGCAGAGCGTACCTTTACTTCTGCTGCTGATAAGCTGTACTTTCTGTGTGAACTGTCTTGGGAAATGTTCGTTACCGATCAAATGCAGCTGAACTATCGCAAGTTCCCAGATCGAATTCGACGATTATTTGGTGCTGTTGTTCAACAGCCAGAAGAAATTGACCATTGGAGCTATGACATGATGGGTCAGTCTATGCTGACTCGAAATGCTGATGGTGACTACGAACTTGCTCATCGCTCCTTTCTAGAATTCTTTATCGCCTACAAACTAGCTGCACAACTGGGAGTATTAGCTCCTGATTTTGTCGATTTAGCAACAGAATCATTACATATAGATAAGAAAGCTCTTCCTCAAGCATATACTTGGTTGTCTTATTTTCAACGTCAAGTCGATGAACAAGGTAAAGTTATACCCATTGCACCACTCAAAGAATTTTCGACTTTATCACTGAACCGTTTATTTGATGCTTTTAAATTCGGAGAACTGACAAACAGACAAAGAGACTTAACAAAAGCAGTTCTCAACTTGCTCGAACACATGCTTGATCGCTCAAAAACTGCTGGCGATCGCTTGTTGAAGATAATAAAGGCCACACGCGGTAAAACAGAAAAAGAAGTAGGTTATGTGGCTGGATATGCTGTAACACTTCTTTTGCAAATTGATCCAGAGGCTCTAGCAGGAGAAGATTTGAGCCATACCGTCATTCAAGGAGCTGATTTAACCCATGCCAACCTACAAAATACCAATTTTACAGGTGCTTACTTAGATGATTCTCTTTTTAAAGAACCCTTTGGTAGCATTTTGTCAGTTGCATTCAGTGGAGAATTTCTGGCGATCGGTTCTTCTAATGGCGAAATTTGCCTGTTTCAAGGTCAAAGACGTTCGATTTGTAAAGGACATAATCACTGGGTTCGCTCGATCGCCTTTAGCCCTGATGGTCAAAAATTTGCTAGTGGCAGCGACGACCAAAGTATCAAGATATGGGATATTAAAACAGGTAAGTTCTTCTGCACGTTAGAAGGACATATTAGTTGTGTACGTTCAGTCACCTTTAGTCATGATGGCAAGCTGCTTGCTAGTGCTAGTGAAGATGGAACGATAAAAATATGGAATGTTGATACAGGTGAGAACTTAAAAACATTGACAGGACATGTTGGTAAGATTTGGTCAGTAGCATTTAGTCCTGTAGGTACAATGCTAGCAAGTGGTGGTGAAGATAAAACCATCAAACTTTGGGATAGTAACACAGGCAATTGCCTCAAAACCCTAACTGGACATGAGAATTGGGTAAGATCAGTAGCTTTTTGCCCCAATGGACAAAGACTTGTCAGTGGTGGTGATGACAACACCGTCAGAATTTGGGATATTCGCACAACAAAATGTTGCGCAAACTTGCTAGGACATGAGAATTGGGTGAGGTCAGTAGCTTTTAGCCCTGATGGACAACGAATTGTTAGTGGTAGTGATGACAACACCGTGAGAATCTGGGATCTTCAAACTAATCAATGCCGCAACATTCTGTACGGACACGATAATCGAGTTTGGTCAGTAGCTTTTAGTTTGGATGGTCAACGAATTGCTAGTGGAAGTGACGACCAAACAGTGAAAACTTGGGATGCTAACACAGGTCTATGTCTGAGTACAGTGAGGGGATACTCTAATTGGATTTTGTCAGTTGCTTTTAGTCCTAATAGTAAGTACCTTGCTAGTGGTAGTGAAGACAAAATTGTTAGGATATGGGATATCCGTAATGGCAAGATTGCCAATACTCTCAGAGGACATACAAGTCGCATTTGGTCAGTAGCATACAGCCCAGATGGTCACTTGCTTGCTAGCGGCAGTGACGATCATACAATCAGAATTTGGGATCTCAGGCACAGTAGGACTAAACAATGTCTCCGAGTTCTTAAAGATCACAATCACTGGGTGAGATCAGTTGCATTTAGTCCAAATGGTCAGCTACTTGCGAGTGGTAGCGATGACAACACCGTTAGAATCTGGGATGTTCATAGGGATACACCTCCAAAAATCTTACGCGGTCATGGAAATTGGGTGCGGACGGTTCTGTTTAGTCCAGATGGGCAGCTACTTGCGAGTGGTAGCGATGACAACACCGTTAGAATCTGGGATGTTCAAACAGGCTGCGAAATTAGGATATTGCAAGGTCATAATAATTTAGTCCGCTCGATCGCCTTTAGTCCGGATAGTCAGATTATCGCCAGTGGTAGTAATGATTGCACTGTGAAGATTTGGGAAATCCAAACAGGTAAGTGCATCGAAACTATAACGGAACATAAAAATTGGGTACATTCGGTAATTTTTAGTCTTGACGGACATACCCTCCTTAGTGGCTCTCAGGATGGAACTATACATCTGTGGAATATTCATGAACATAAGCTGATTAAGTCTTTTGAAGAAGATGCGGATGAAGTCTTATCAATTGCCTTCAGTCCTGATAGGCAGTTAATAGCCAGTGGTATTCATGATGGAATGATTCGCCTGAGAAACATGCATACAGATGAATCGGAATTACCTTTATCCTTAAAGGTTTCTAAACCTTATGAGGGAATGAACATTACTGCTGCGCTTGGCTTGACTGAAGATCAAAGAGCCAATCTTAGGGCTTTAGGAGCTATTGAAATAGGATAAAGTCAAATAATAATCGGGATGACTGGATTCGAACCAGCGGCCCCTTCGTCCCGAACGAAGTGCGCTACCAAGCTGCGCTACATCCCGGCACTATAATGCCAATATAGATAATAAACTATCACAAGCTTGGTTAAATGACAAATAAAGAAAAAAGGTAGGGCATACTTCATACTTCAGCCTTGATCTCAAAGCTTGCTAGCATTAAGTTTGATAACTAACTTTATTTAAGTGGTAAAAGTGGATTGTGATTCTTAAACCAGACTGGTTGCGAGTGAAAGCGCCTCAATGGGAGCGCGTCGGTAATGTTAAAGAAATTTTACGGGATTTAGCCCTAAATACGGTTTGTGAGGAAGCGTCCTGTCCAAATATTGGTGAATGCTTTAATGCGGGAACAGCGACGTTTTTAATCATGGGACCTGCTTGTACACGTGCTTGTCCTTACTGTGATATTGATTTTGAGAAAAAACCCAAACCTCTAGACCCCACAGAACCCACACGACTGGCGGAAGCAGTGCGCCGGATGAAACTGAACCATGTGGTGATTACTTCTGTCAATCGAGATGACTTGCCGGATGGAGGCGCATCACAGTTTGTCCGTTGTATTGCAGCAATTCGTACAATTTCACCTCACACTACTATTGAAGTATTAATTCCGGATTTGTGCGGTAACTGGGAAGCACTAGAGTTAATTCTCCAAGCCAAACCGGAAGTCCTCAATCATAATACAGAAACAGTTCCGCGTTTATATCGCCGTGTGCGTCCCCAAGGTAATTACGATCGCACCTTGGAATTACTCAAGCGATCGCGTCTACTTGCTCCCAGTGTCTACACTAAATCCGGAATTATGGTCGGACTCGGTGAAACTGATGAGGAAATTCGCCAAGTTATGCAAGATTTACGTGCAGTTGATTGTGATATTTTGACGATTGGACAGTATCTTCAACCAACTCAAAAACACCTAAAAGTAGATCAGTTTATCCACCCAAACCAATTTGCTACTTGGCAAGCATTCGGAGAAGAATTAGGATTTTTACAAGTTGTCTCTTCACCCTTGACAAGAAGCTCTTATCATGCCGAACAAGTCAGGGAATTGATGGAAAGGTATCCGCGGGGGTGATAATGGAAGGGAGATGGGGAGATGGGGAGATGGGGGAATTTCTCTTTCCTGTTCCCCAATCCCCAATGACAATTGACAATTGACCAATGACAAAATCAGTAGTAATTCTAGGCGCGGGTGCTTGGGGAAGTGCTTTAGCAACTTTGGCTAAAGCCAATGATCACAAAGTACATATTTGGTCGCGTCGTAGTTCGCGAACTTTGGAGAAACTCGTAGAGGATGCAGATATCATTGTTTCTGCTGTCTCTATGAAAGGTGTTAGAGATGTAGTTTCTCAACTCCAAGGTTTGCCCCTTTCTCCAGAAATCATTTTTGTTACAGCCACAAAAGGTTTAGATCCACAAACCACCTGCACACCTTCCCAAATTTGGCAAGAAGCTTTTCCCAATCATCCTGTAGTTGTTCTTTCTGGCCCGAATTTATCCCAAGAAATTCAACAGGAATTACCAGCCGCAACGGTAGTTGCCAGCAATGTTACCAGTGCTGCTGAGGTTGTACAGCTGGTATTTTCCTCCAATCGTTTCCGGGTTTATACAAATGCTGATCCCTTGGGGGTGGAACTAGGAGGAACACTGAAAAATGTCATGGCGATCGCTGCTGGTGTATGTGACGGTTTGCAATTGGGAACCAATGCTAAAGCTGCGTTACTCACCCGTGGTTTAACAGAAATGGTTCGCATCGGTGTTCACTGGGGTGCAAAGCAAGAAACATTTTACGGTTTATCTGGTTTAGGTGACTTGCTTGCCACTGGTAACAGTCCTTTGAGTCGCAATTACCAAGTTGGCTACCAACTAGCCTGTGGCAAAAGTCTTACAGAAATTCTCACCCATCTCCAAGGAACTGCTGAAGGGATTAATACCACCAAAGTTTTGATGCTGCGCTCAAAGCAGCAAAATATTTCCATGCCCATTACCGAACAAGTGTATCGTCTACTCCAAGCTGAAGTTACTCCGCGACAGGCACTCTTAGAACTGATGCTACGCGATATCAAGCCGGAATATAACGAATGATTTGTTAGTGGTTAGAGAGGCGAGTAATCGTGTCTGTACATTAGTGGTTAATGCCTCATAACAATTACCAATTACCAATTACCAATTACCAATTACCAAAATTCCCTGACCAAAAAATATCAAATCTTCAGGAAAGTATCTGCATAGCTATGTAGATATGACTATGCCTGTAATAAATAAGTTTTTCACTGATGCATGTTTATACCACGTTATAAAATTGACAGTCAAGCTGAATTACATTTGAAATCTTGACTGGAAGATTGGTAATTTTTAGTCTGGCTTTGCCTTTGAATAGCTATTGGTTCACTGGAAAAAGCAGCCTAACAGCTGAGCTATGGAGATGTAACAAAAAAAACCAGTATTGTTTTGGAAAAAAAACCCAAATGTTACTTAAAACCGTGTTAGTTCTTCGTAAATCACGGGAACAATAGCAACAGTTGATTAGATTTAGCTGACCGCAATCTATTG
The DNA here is from genome assembly GCF_000317225.1 of Fischerella thermalis PCC 7521. Taxonomy (GTDB): domain Bacteria; phylum Cyanobacteriota; class Cyanobacteriia; order Cyanobacteriales; family Nostocaceae; genus Fischerella; species Fischerella thermalis. Next base: position 10,217 of record NZ_AJLL01000028.1, on the reverse strand, counting down.
TTACCTGGAGCCATTGAGACGACCCTTATGCCAGCAACATCTTTTTACGCAGAAGCCGCCTACGAAACCCAACAATCCTCTCAAATGTTTGACCCGGATCTTACGATTGATGACACTGAATTACCAGTAGACGATCTGGAAGAGTTGGAGATGGCTGCTCAAGATCCCGCCAGTTGTGCTGTTAGCGCTAACCGTCGCAGCACAGATCTAGTGCGTCTGTATCTTCAGGAAATTGGTAGGGTTAGACTGTTAGGGCGGGATGAAGAGGTTTCAGAAGCTCAGAAAGTTCAGCGCTACTTGCGGATGCGGATAGTCTTGTCTAATGCTGCCAAGCAAGGAGACGAAATACTAATACCTTATCTCCGAGTCATCGAAGTTCAGGAGCGTTTAGCATCGGAATTGGGACATCGCCCTTCTATCGAAAGGTGGGCCAGCGCTGCTGGTGTAGAGGTGTTGGAACTCAAACAAATTTTAGGACAAGGGAAACGGCGCTGGGCTGAAATTGCCAAATTGACTGTGGAGGAATTGGAGAAAATTCAGAGTGATGGACTCCAGTCCAAAGAACACATGATCAAGGCGAACCTCCGCCTAGTTGTATCTGTTGCTAAAAAGTATCAAAATCGTGGTCTAGAATTGTTAGATTTAGTCCAAGAAGGAACTTTGGGCTTAGAGCGAGCTGTGGAAAAATTTGACCCAACCAAGGGTTATCGTTTTAGCACTTACGCCTATTGGTGGATTCGTCAGGGGATCACACGGGCGATCGCAACTTCTAGCCGGACAATTCGCCTTCCTGTTCACATTACAGAAAAGCTTAACAAAATCAAAAAAGCTCAACGTAAAATTGCTCAAGAAAAAGGTCGCACTCCAACTCTGGAAGACTTGGCGCAAGAGTTAGAAATGACACCTACTCAAGTCCGGGAAGTGTTGTTAAGGGTGCCTCGCTCTGTCTCTCTAGAAACCAAGGTTGGTAAAGATAAAGACACAGAATTAGGTGAATTACTAGAAACTGACTGTGTGACGCCAGAGGATATGCTCATGCGAGAATCATTACAAAGAGACTTGCAGCACCTATTGGCAGATTTAACCAGCCGTGAACGGGACGTGATTCTCATGCGGTTTGGACTAGCAGACGGTCAGCCTTACTCGCTAGCAGAAATTGGGCGCGCTCTTGACTTATCACGAGAACGAGTACGCCAAATTGAATCCAAAGCACTGCAAAAGTTACGCCAACCCAAGCGACGCAACCTGATTCGTGATTATTTGGAGTCTCTGAGCTAGTGAGTTGATAGTTGATAGTTGTTAGATGGTAGTAACTCCAAACAACAGCCAACAACCAACCAACAACCAATTATTTTTGATCCCCCTCCCCAAAAGCCTGACTAAGCTATGGCAAATGATTTGCAGTTAATGGAACTGTGTCTCAAAAGTTTATTTCGTCAAGAGATTTTTCTCACGGGGATCACAATAGAGTGTGTTACCTATTAATTTTTCATAGCTCGTGCCATAGCATTTAGTAAATGTTCTCAATAAGACATCATTGTTGCAAATTACCCTCAAGTTTTGTTATATTCTCAGCTGAAAGGGTTTGTTGAGAAAAATTAGTATGACTGTCTACACAGCTGCTTCACTCAAGGCAGAACTTAATGATCGCGGCTGGCGTTTAACACCCCAGCGAGAAACGATTCTACACATTTTTCAGGATCTTCCGCAAGGTGAACATCTCAGTGCAGAGGATTTGTATCATAGGCTAGAATCCAATGGCGAAGGAATTAGCTTGTCAACCATCTACCGCACCCTCAAGTTGATGGCGCGGATGGGAATTTTGCGGGAACTGGAGTTGGGAGAAGGACATAAGCATTATGAATTGAACCAACCTTATCCCTATCATCACCACCATCTGATCTGTGTCAGATGCAACACAACTATAGAGTTCAAAAATGACTCTATCTTAAAAATTGGTGCGAAAACTGCTCAAAAAGAAGGTTATCAACTGCTTGATTGCCAGTTGACAATCCATGCTGTTTGCCCCAAGTGTCAACGAGCATTAATGCCTTTGTAGTACTTGAGTAAATTATTGGGGATGTGCTGAGATCAAAGAAAAAAATTGTTTGAACAGTTTTCGACTGGCTGTGAGTGGGGATAGGCAAGCTGTTAAGTATCAATACTGACAACTGAGCGGAGCTAATATGTTCCGCTTCTCACGTCACTCAGACTGATGCCATAAAATTCTTGAGCTTGTTTAATAGCTCGTTTTGTTTCATCTCCCATCACACCATTGAGGGGTCCTTTGTAAAAACCACGCTCTTGAAGTCGTCTTTGTATTTCCAGAACACTAAATTCACTCTTAGATTTAGAAGTAGGATTTAGCATACTGTACAACTTGGCTCTAGTTGTAGGACCTGCAATACCAGTTGCTTTTAGGTAGTTATCAGCCTGGAATCGCCTTACTGCATCAGCTGTATACGGTCCATAGTAGCCATTTGGCTCTCCCTGTAAATATCCAGCTTTTATCAGCTGTGCTTGCAGGACTCTCACAACCTCCCCGCGATCGCCTACTGTGAGATTATCTCTATTTTTTGCTGGTTTAGGTGTGTCATCTCCATAACCAACACCCACTGGTGGTAATCTCCGGCTTGTTGCTGGTCCCACAACACCGTCAACTCTGAGGTTATAGGCTTGTTGGAACCGCTTCACAGCTTCTTCAGTAATCGGACCAAATATACCCGTAGATTTTCCGTAATAATAGCCTGCTATTCGTAAGCGCTCTTGCAAGATTTTGACTGCTTGTCCTTCGTCACCTTTCTGTAATAGATTAGGATTACGGCGCTTATTGGCTGTAGTAATGTTCACAGTACTGGGTTGTTGAGGTCTATAACTCACAGTACTGAGTTTAGGAGTTGGATTACTCAAATTACTGAGTTTTGAGAGTTGGCTACTATTACTACCTTTGGGCCATTTTTGTAGTGTTTGTAAAGTTGTTGGATCAGCAATGCCGTTTACTTGAATGCCAGCAGCTTTTTGAAAACGCCGGACGGCAGCTTCTGTATCAAAGTCGTATACTTGGGTAATGGGCGCTTGATAAAAACCCGCATTTTTTAACTTTTGTTGCAAGGAGCGAACAGAAGGCCCTTGATCACCTCTTTCCAATGCCAAAGCACTACCAACAGCACTGAGAATAGACAAACTGAGAACAAGGGGAAGCATATGCTTCCAAGCCTTAGCGGAAAGACGTTTCCAATCTGGTGCCGCTGTGTTCTCCAACCAAGAACTTAGGAAAACTAATTCACTTGACGGAGACTCCTCGTAGGCAAAAGCTACGTGCAAATACGCAAGATTGTCCATAGATTTCCCTACACTACTTTTCGAGATACGTTGATTTTTGTTCTATTACTGCTTCTGCTTGATGAACTAAGTTTCTCAAATTTTCGAGTGTCTGTAAATTTGCATCCTGCCATAAACCGCGTTTTTGTGCTTCCAAAAGCCTCTCAGCTATATCACGTAAGGCATACGGGTTTCTACTCTGGATGAATTCACTGACAACAGGATCGAACAAGTACGCTTGTGCGATTCCCTCATACATATGATCTTCTACACATTTGGCTGTAGCATCGTAGGCAAATAAATAATCTACCGTCGCTGCCATTTCAAATGCACCTTTATAACCATGGCGCATGACTCCTGCTATCCATTTCGGATTGACTACACGAGAACGATATACTCTAGCAATTTCTTCTTTGAGAGTCCGGACTCGCGGTTTAGCAGTCATGGAATTATCACCAAAATAAGTTTGGGGATTTGTCCCCTGGATAGAACGTACTGCTGCTGTTAAACCTCCTTGAAATTGGTAATAATCATCGGAATCAAGGATGTCGTGTTCACGATTGTCTTGATTATGTAAGACAATCTGCATCTGTGATAGACGTTGCTCAAAGGCTTCAGGTGCCGAAACGCCCCCTAACTCTCCTAATCCTTCTTGAGAGGGGCAACTAGTATAGGCGTAGCAACTCCAGTTAATGTAGGCACGCGCTAAATCTTGATCATCTGTCCAATTTTGTGATTCTATTAGACCTTGCAGTCCAGCACCATAAGCGCCTGGCTTAGAACCAAACACCCGATAACGCGATCGCACCTGCGCCTCTTGTGAACTCAAGCCTTGTTTCATCCAAAAATCTGTTTCTTGACGAACTTGTGCGGCGAGCGGGTTTAATGATGGAGGTTCATCCAAGATTGCTACTGCTGCAACTGCTTGGTCAAATAAACTTATCAGATTAGGAAAAGCATCCCGGAAAAATCCAGAAATTCTTAATGTCACATCCACCCGTGGGCGTCCTAACACTGACAACGGCAAAATTTCAAAATCTACAACCCGCCTTGCTGCACCATCCCAAACAGGCTGTACACCCAACAAAGCCAAAGCTTCAGCAATATCATCACCTCCAGTTCGCATAGTGGCAGTTCCCCACAGGGATAAACCCAGTGTTTTAGGATACTCGCCATGCTCCTGTGTGTAGCATTCAATCAAAGTCTCCGCTGCTTTCCTACCTATATCCCAAGCTATTTCTGTGGGTAAAGCACGAATATCAAAAGTGTAAAAATTATTGCCAGTAGGCAAAACCTCTGGTCGTCCACGGGTAGGCGCACCAGCAGGGGCGCTCTTGACGTACCTACCATCAAGTCCATGCAGCAGATGAGTAATTTCTTGGTGAGTTTTTTGTAAAGCAGGAAGGAGACGCGAATGTATCCAGGTGAGGGAGGGAGTGGAGGGTGGAGGGGTGGGGGAAGAGATGATATTTTCTACGAGGGTGGCGGCGTATGTTTCCAGAACTTCAACCGCATCGCCAACAGTGCGACAGGGACGCTGAAATTTTTTTCGGAGAATTTGCTGGCTGTGAGGTGATAGCTGTGCAGTGAAATCTGCTGTCAACGGATCAAAATCTAAGTCCAAATCTTCAGCGATGGCGCGAGTCAAGCCATGATGATAACGATTGGGATGACGAGCGATCGCTACTATTAAATCTCGTAGTTGCCTACCGCTTGGACATTGCCCAAAAATATGTAAACCATCACGAATTTGGGCTTCTTTCAATTCACACAAATAACCATCAATTTTGCCAATTAGTAATTGTTCTTGGCTATTAACCAATTTCAAATCCAGGTGAAGATTTTCTTTGAGAATTAATTCTTGGATGCGCGAGCAAACTGCGCTTAAACGCCCTGGATCTAAACTCTCTGCCTCGTAATACTCATCAATTAAATTTTCCAGCTGCTGTAAACCACCATATAATTCCGCACGAGTCAAAGGCGGCGTCAGATGATCTACAATCACCGCTTGGGCGCGACGTTTCGCCTGGGAACCCTCACCAGGATCATTGACAATAAACGGATACAAATGGGGAAGCGCCCCCAAAGCTACCTCTGTGTAACAACTACTTGATAAAGCCACACTCTTACCAGGCAACCATTCCAAATTCCCATGTTTACCTACATGTACCACAGCATCCGCGCCAAAACATTCCCTTACCCAGTAATAAAAAGCCAAATAGGCATGAGTTGGTTCCAAATCTGGTGCATGATAATTCAAACTCGGGTCAACATCATAACCCCGCGCGGGCTGAATTCCCACAAATATGTTACCGAATTGAAAACCAGAAACAGCAAGATCACCAGTGAAATTGTGATTATTCTCTCTCTCTTTCTTGGCGTCCTTGGCGTCTTGGTGGTTCGTCTCCAAAAAACCATCCCACCGATCGCAAATCCCCTGCTGCACTTCTTGGGGCAAACTAGCAAAATACTCCTGATACTCCTGTGCAGAAACACTTTGCTGCACCGGACGCAACTCCCTACCTTCCGGATCATTCGTTACCCCACCAGTGAGCAGCCGGATTAATTCATCACCAGTAGCAGGAATCTTTTCCACCTCATACCCTGCCAACTGTAAAGCCCGAAGAATTTCTACACAACTAGCAGGTGTGTCTAATCCGACACCATTGGCAATGCGGCCATCACGGGTAGGGTAATTTGCCAAAATCAAAGCAATACGTCGTTCTTGGGGCGGCTTAGAACGCAAACGCACCCAGTTAGAAGCTAATTCCGCAACAAACTCAATGCGATCGCCCACAGGTTCATAAACCATGACATCAGTTTCTAACTGGGGATGCCAAGTTTGCACTGCTTTAAAAGATACAGCCCGACTAATAATCCGTCCATCTACTTCTGGTAGTGCCACATTCATGGCGATGTCCCGGGGGGAAAGTCCTTGAAACTGCTTCTGCCACTGTTCCACAGTACCACCACTTAAAATTACCTGTAAAACAGGCACATCTAATTTTTGCCACAGTTCTAGTTGGGGTGCTTCTGTTTCCAACCGCGCCAAAGAAAAACTAGTAGTATTCAGCAGTACAGATATTGACTGCGAGTCTTTTGGTTGAAAAATTTCGCTCAACTCCTCTTGCACATCAAGTTCACGCAGCGAAGAAACAAACACTGGTACAGGTTCTAAATTCCGTTTTGCCAAAGCTTCGCACAAAGCATCAATGACTTTGGTATTTCCCGCCAAATAATGGGCGCGGTAGAAGAGGATACCGACTTTGGCAGTGATGGGAAGTTTCCCACCTGCCAATTTCCCCAACCAAGAATACAGCCCGATACGCGGAACTACCTGGGGTGGTGGTGGATTAAAGGAAGTGGAAAGGCAATGATCAGCAATATATTGCAAGGCATTAGCAATATTTTCTGTGCCACCTTCGTTGAAATAGCGCCAGATTTTGTTCACAACACCCAAAGGCAGGGTAGAGTGGGACATAAGAGCAGGATCAAGAGCATCGTCCCCTGGCATTACAATGAGGTTTATATCATTGTTTTGTGCTATTTCCTGCACTACCTCTAACCCGTAAGCCCAATAGGAACGTCCTCCTAGTAAGCGCAGGATAATTACTTGTGCTTGTTGTAAAACTTGCTCGCCATAGTTATCAATGCTAACTTGATGCTGCAAGTTCAATAGGTTAGCAACTCTAAATGCAGGAAATTTTGTAGGTAACTTGGGGATTGTAGCTGCCAAAGTTTGAATGTCGGTGTCAGCAGCCGTCAGCAATACAAGGGGAGCTGGAGTTTGTTCTAGGAAGCTTACACCTTCTGATTGGAGGTTCCAACCTCCCGGAGTGGCATTAATACGATGCATATTCCTGTATGAGGATCTTAAACTGTTGGTTAGAACGCAAATAATTCAGCGACTGCATCTAGCTTCTTTTCACGAATTTTTGAACATGCTTAGTTCCCCTGATTTGAGCTTTTCTCGCACCTTGCCTTTAGAGTTATTTAATCAGCTTGGCGAATTGTTAGAGCAGATGGCTCAAGCAGTGGAAGGTGATTTTGTGATTCTGACAGAAGCTGTGCTGAAGCAGATTAGTAAACCTGAAGAATGGCAGAGGCAAAAATTTACAGTTGTCATTTCTCAGGGTTTTAGTGCTTTGATGATTGGTTTTCCAGAGCCGAAAGCGGATTTGCCGGAGCAGTTGCGTGTTAAGTTAACATTCGATTGTGAAGCGATCGCCTCATTCCTGATAAATATCAGAGATTTATTTGAACACAATTCTCCCCGATACCATAAAATTGATTCTTTTTGTCAACTTCTTGCTCCTAATGATGTCAAACTCCAAAGTCAGTTTACGCTGTTATTGTTAGATTTTTTCCTGCCACAGTCAAATCAGGAAATCACACAACCACAAGATTCTACAACTCCTCTGGCTTCTGTTTGTCAGCCAGTGGAGAATGCTCTCAACAAACAACTTGCCCAAGAGCGCCTATTGAATCAGATTACAACTCAGACTCGCCAAAGTCTAGACTTGTCGGTAATTATCGCAACAGCAATTGAGCAAGTGCGGAAGTTTTTGGAATTAGATCGGCTAGTAATTTGCAAGTTAGTTTATCCACAGGTAGGGGAGCTTTTTAACCGTCCTCAGAAGTTGAATAACAACAACAATTTACCTGCGGGGCTATTCTCTCAAGATAATTTTTTAGGCGATGTGATTGAGCCAAAACCAGGACAGATCGGCATTCCAAATCTTGGTCAGGTAAACAATAATGCCTTAGGTTTTTCATTATCACTTAATTTAGTCCAATCTTCAAATTGTGTAATTTATGAATCTCGTGTTGACGATACTATTCCTTCTGTGTTGAACTACAGGGAAGAAAACTGCTTTGTACCCAACTCTCCGTGGTGGGAAAAGTATCGCCAAGGCTTGACTGTGGCTGTAGATGATGTTGAAAAAACTTATGTTTTAGAAGAGTGTTTGTTGAATGCTTTAAGAACTATTAAAGTCCGCTCAAAATTCATAGCTCCAATTGTATTTGAAGATCAACTTTGGGGACTGTTGATTGCTCATCAGTGCAACAGAACACGTCAGTGGACTGGGAGTGAAAAAAGTCTCCTAAGTTCTGTTGCGGAACAATTGGCGATCGCAATTTATCAAGCTGAGTTAATGCGATCGCTAACTCAAGAAAAACAAACTCTCGAACAAAGAGTCGTTGAACGCACAGTGGCGTTGCATGACGCTTTAGTTGCTGCGGAAGCTGCTAGTCGCCTCCGCAATGAATTTCTTGCCACCATCAGCCATGAATTACTTACACCGTTGACATACGTAATTGGTATGTCTGCAACTTTACTGAGGTGGTCTTTGGGAGATTTGAATCAACGCCAACGGGAATATCTGCAAACCATCCATGACAGCGGCGAACATCTATTAGAAATGATTAATGATATTCTGGATTTATCCCAGATCGAAGCAGGCAAAGCTGTTTTAAATATTACAGAGTTTTCTTTGGTGAAGACTGCAGAAAATATAGTTGCATCGTTACTGGAAAAAGCCACCAGCCAGCAAGTCACTTTGAAACTAGAGTTACTTGTTGATCAAAACAGCGATCGCTTTACTGCCGATGTTAGAAGAGTAGAACAAATCTTATGGAATCTGTTAAGTAATGCGATCAAATTTACCCCTGAAGGTGGAAATGTCACTCTACGCCTGTGGATGGAAGCTGACACAGCAGTGTTTCAAGTTGAAGATACTGGTATTGGTATTCCTGAAGCACAGTTACCATTACTGTTTGAAAAATTTCATCAACTAGATACCCCCTACCGTCGCCGTTACGAGGGTACGGGACTGGGTTTGGCATTAACTAAACAACTTGTGGAACTACACCGGGGACGAATTGAAGTAGAATCTACTGTTGGTGTTGGTTCAATTTTTACAGTCTGGATACCAGTCCAACCAGAACCAATCATGAAGTATGAATGATGAAACAGTTGCAGATATTATCCCCCCACATTCATCAGAATTTAGGTAATCTCAAGTCCGACCAAAATAAGTAGGTGGAAATAAACAATCACTATGTAAAGAAATATAAAATCCCTGAAACCGTTACCAATAAAAAAGAACGATCCCAACTAGGCGTTGCATTGCAACGTCTCTCTCCGTACAATATTATGCCTCGGTGTTGGTTATTGGTTTTTCTCATTACCGATTACCCATTACCTATTACCAGCCCACGGGACAGTAATAAGTATTTAAGCGAACATGATATGAGGGAGTATATGCTGTAGTTGTGGACACTGTAATCACGGGGATTGATTATTCAGTGAAAGCCTATACAAAAGATTTATAGGTATATCAACTATGAATTGAGTTCCACAAGAGCATTTGATGTAGAAAACTCGTTTGCTAATGCAGTTGGAACTAAAGTCCAACCTGCCTTTAAAAGCTTCTGATAAGTTGCCCAACCTCTAGAGCCGCCTGGAATTTTGTAATCTGGTACAGCATATTGAGGAAAAGCTGTATAAGGACGCCACGGTTGATGAGGTGCAGTCTGCAAATGCAAAATCTTATCCCCATTATCGCCAGATGTAGATAACCAGCACATTCTTTGCTGCATAGTAAATTCCCTTGTATTGTTATAGTTACATGCATAATGACAGACTTTTGTCAAGCCTAACATCACCCCATTGGGGTAGTTTTTTGCTTAGTTTTCCAGATGTATACACTTAAATAAATCTTTCTTAAGTCTGAGACAAAATTACGCATCTTCCTTACATTAACCTTAGGCAGCAATAAAAACACTTGTGTTCCAATTATGTTAGGTGCTGTAAACAAAAAAGGGTGTATCGACAAATACGATTTTTGGCGTTGTTGAATCAAAATATGAATTTACAATTTACGGGTGTGACC
>NZ_AJLL01000027.1 GCF_000317225.1 Fischerella thermalis PCC 7521 | reverse complement strand
GTCTCTACTAAAACGCGTTGTAGCTGATAACTTGCACCAAGAACAACAAGATCCCCGACTTCTCTGAAAAGTCGGGGATCTGGACTTTGTGATTCTCACAAATCATATAAGATTGCCATATATCCCACTGATGAACAAATTCAAATACTTGTTTATTATCTGATGAGCCTTATAATGATTCTTAATTAAATTGATAAGCGCGGCTCATCAGAAAATTGCCGCTGCCTAAACATTTCCAGTTGTACTTTAAAAGTAACTAGTTGTACTTTTAAAGTAAGTATAAGAATCCTATTTAATTTCTGCGAAGCTAAGTACACATCAAAGAGCCTTCTTAGTTATTGCTTATTGCCTATTGCCTAACCCAAGCTTTTACTTTTTAAACGCATGGCGCATAAAACTTGTCACCAACAATATCACGAATTTCTGCTACTAATTGATTGTAAGTAGAATCTGATAAAGCCGGTTCTGCTCCTTGTAAATTAATTGTTTCATCCAAATGAATCCATGATTTACAACCACCATACTCAGGTAGATAAGGAATTTCCCGAACTTGGGATAGATTGTATGTCCTTAGTAGCAAAATATATAATGGCTGACGTGCTTTCCATTTGAGGCGATCGCTAATAAAATGCTCGTTCCAAATATGAAAGGGAAGCAAAGCATTAACTATTAATTCATCACAAACTGGAAAAATATCGGTAATTTTTGCCCAACTGCCAATGCGGATTGTTTGTGGATGCCAGCCTGGTGTCACAGGATAAACAAGATTAGCATACTCAGGCTTGAGTAAAAAAGGTTGTTGATGTTCGTAAGTTGGGTAGAGCAAAACCTCGTCATGGACAACTTGGAAGCGTCCATTACGTTCGTGAATACCACCTTTACGAAGCAGCATGATTGTTTTTCCTGCTTCTAAAGCAGTGACGGCAACTGCCCATTCTTTAAGTGCGTTAAAAGTTGTAGTCACCATAAGTATCTACTTTAACTCTGATTTTATTTGACGCCAAGAGTAATGCAACATGCCACTATCTGGGGAAATGAATTGAGGAAGATTTATAGAATAAATCTTTTGGCTTCAAGTTGCTGAGTACTGGTTTGGATTGGTAGTATTTTTAAACGCTAAGACTCGCACAGGAAAACGCAAATAAGTGCAGATTTTAGCTATAGGAATTTCATGATGAATGAATTTATGCAATTTTGTCCTTAAATTGGGAAATAAGAAAAATTTGGTAAATCGACTATTTAACTAAACTCAATACCTGGTTTAATTGCAAAAATATCTACCTCTCACCAGAAGATAGAAAAACAACTTGCACATTTATTCCTCCTTGCACTCGGAAACTTTGCCTTGATGCGGACGATACAAAATTTTATTTTCGTAATAAAATAATCATTCATATGTATTTTTTGTTACAAAACAATGTAATCTGACACTAACCTTGAGACAGAAGACCAATAAATCATCACAGATAAGTATTAAGAAGAAATTTCCATATTCAGTAAACACTTCTAAATGAGCATATTTAGTTGCATATCAGAGAATATCTGATATCAAGTTCGGCTAACTGCTTACGATATTATGCTTCTTTGTTAGGCATTGAGCATAGAAAAATCATCAGTATCTTAATTACCAATTACCAAAATTTTTGCAATTTACTGCACAATTGAAGATTTGTTTGGAGAACAAATGAGCGAAAAACCCAATATAAGTTTGCGTTCAACGCTTGCTAGTGTTGTTGTGATTGCTAGCGCTAGTACTTTAATAAGTATTCTTACAGAAGCTCCATCCATTAGCACACCATACTCTCAAAATGAAGGAAAATCTACAGTTAATTCCATAAATCAGCCTATTAATTTAAAGATTATTCTTAGCCAACGTCAAGTTATTCTTTATCGAGGCAAAACTAAAATTAAATCTTATCCAATTGCAGTAGGTCGACCAGGTTGGGAAACTCCAATCGGTAATTTCCAAGTACTTAATATGACTAAAAATCCGACTTGGTTGCATCCTTTTACAGGTGAGTCTATTCCAGGAGGAAGCCCTAAAAATCCCCTTGGCCGCTATTGGATTGGATTTTGGACAAATGGTACAAATTGGATTGGTTTTCATGGCACTCCTAATCCTGAATCAGTAGGTAAAGCAGCCTCACACGGTTGTATTCGTATGTACAACAATGATGTTCAAGAATTATTTGAGCAGGTAAGTGTAGGAACACCAGTAACTGTAGTGCAATAGGTTGGTTAGTTTTATCCTGAATACCCAAAAGTTTCATGTAAAAAAGACTATTGAAGCCTGCCTCTTTTTCTTGTGTTAGTCTTTCATATAATTCTGTTGATGTGTACAACCTTTGTGGTTGAAGAATTATTCCACCAGATAGATAGAGAAACGCCTGTAATTGTAGTGCAATAGCTTGGGTAGTTTCTTGATTAATGATACACCTACCTAAAATGCGTAAGCTCAAAAAAGCATTATTAATTAGGGTTTAAACATGCAAAAGCGACGCTTGGGTACATCAGAAGTAAAAATTACACCTATCCTCATGGGGACTTGGCAAGCTGGTAAAAAAATGTGGGTAGGAATTGAAGATGTGGACTCAATTCAAACTATACGTGCAGCTTTTGAAGCTGGTATTACTACAATAGATACTGCGGAGGTATATGGTGACGGGCATTCAGAACGAATTGTTGCTGAAGCTTTATCTGATGTCCGCGATCGCGTCGAGTATGCTACTAAAGTTTTTGCCAGCCATCTCAAGTACAATCAAGTTATAGAGGCTTGCGATCGCTCTCTCCAAAATCTCAAAACCGACTACATAGACCTTTATCAAATTCATTGGCCTTCGGGTGCGTTTAATAGTGAGATTGTCCCGATTGCAGAGACAATGGATGCTCTGAATCACCTAAAAGAACAAGGTAAAATTCGGGCTATTGGTGTTTGCAACTTTTCCCGTAGCCAATTAGAAGAAGCAGCTCAGTACGGACGTATTGATAGTTTACAACCGCCCTATTCTTTATTTTGGCGACAGGTAGAAAAAGATGCTATGCCATATTGTGTGGAAAACAATATATCTATTCTTGCCTACTCACCATTAGCCCAGGGATTGTTGACAGGGAAATTTGGCCCCAATCATAAATTTGATCCCAAAGATAACCGTAAAGATAACAAGCTATTTCAAGGAGAAAACTTTACTCGCGCGCAACAAGCTTTAGAAAAACTGCGTCCAATCGCACAACAGCATCAGTGTAGTCTAGCTCAGTTAGCCCTAGCCTGGTTGATTGCTCAACCTCAAACTCAAGCGATCGCAGGTGCGCGTTACCCAGAACAAGCACAAGATAATGCTAAAGCAGCTGATGTTCAACTTTCAGAAGCTGAACTGCAACAAATTGATGCTATTGGGCGTACTGTTACTGATCATCTTGATGATAACCCTGTGATGTGGAGTTGGTGATTATATTGTTGGTGGTTGATCTTTGGTTCTTCCAAACAACAAACAACTACCAACTACCAACAAATTTATCTGTTATATTGAGAAACTTAAAGACTCGTTAACTTGAGTTAAAAGGCACTTGCGACTAATTTTTAGGATGATAGATTAATAATTAGGACACCAAACAAAGCACAACCAAACTGAATTGGGCAAATGACTTGGTGTCCCCCGTCAGAAGCCCAAGTAAGCTGTCAGCATAACAGTAATATTAAAGTGGTATATTCTCCTAGTTAGGAGAAGCCAAATCCCGGAGCGGAAAAACAATATTATGCTGGGTTTACTGCTAGTGATGTCCACCTTAGTTTTCTACTTTTTTAACTCTGAACGATAACATCAACTTGATCACCAAAGAGTTTGCATAACCTGGTCCCCTTTGACCAGGTTTTTGCATTTTTAGTATTCATAAATTCCTGCTTGGCTGAGACAAGGAAGCTTTGTCTCCCTTATCCTCCTTATCACCAAACTTACCAGACCCATAGAGAAACAGTATTAGTCAGTGTTACAAAGAAAGGAACCCGCGTTGTAGTGAGGGCTTTTCTTGTTTTTATATCATGTCCGATTAATAATTTATGATATATAGCTTCAGCATTGGGTATTGGTTTTTCCCATTACCAATTACCCATTACCAAATACCCTGTTGATACAATTGAATGGACAATCATATTTTCTTCCAAAAAATAGCTGCATTTACTCTTGTAGCTGCACTTTCATTTCCTGATGATGTTGGGTCTCGTAAACTCGACCCAACCTACAAAATTTAACTAACTACTAACTACCGAAAAGACCCATTCCCGCAGTAAGGAATTAACCTGTTCTGGTACTTCATCGTGAGGACAATGCCCTGCGCGTAGGAAGTATTCTGTCAATTGAGGATAGTATTGGCGGAATTTTTGCGAACGTTCTCTAGCGTTAATCCAAGGATCTGCTTCTCCCCACAATAGTAGTAAATGACAAGTTAATTGCTTGAGTAACATATCCACTTTTTCACCTTGGGGAGTTCTAAACACCGAGGAAAATACATCGAAAGCACCTTGATCATAAGCAGGGCGAGAAATTTCTTCTATTAGTTGCTCTGTAATTGCGCTTTTGTCAAGATAAACTTTTTCTAGAGTTTGACGAATGACACTTTTTTGTCGGACGTATTGAAATAATAGAAACTGGGCAAAAGGTTGTTGAAAAATCCATTTGGCAACATCACCTAAGAGTTTCTGCAAATTATCTGGCTGTTGTGGTGGTTCGATTTGAGTTTGCAGTGCTTCTGGTTCAGCTGTATGCTCATTCTCATTAAACGGCCCAGCGCTGTTTAGTAATACTAAACCCGCTACTGCATCAGAACGTTGGGCTGCAACACACAAGCTAGCATAACCACCCAGAGAATTACCTACTAGTACTGCTTTTTGACCTATGACCTCAGTGATAAAGTCATAAAGTTGGTCTCGCCACACATCACCGCCATACTCCAATTTTGGCTTAGCTGAACGTCCGAATCCCAAAAGGTCTATAGCCCAAACTTCAAAATCGTGGCGCAGTTGGGCGATGTTTTTGCGCCAGTGGTCAGTAGAAGCACCAAATCCATGCACTAACAGTAAAGGTGGATGTTGGAGTTGCGATTTTCCTGCTTGTACATAGTAAATGTTATGCCCTCGCCACTGCCAATATTTGCCAGGAATAGGGGTTGTAGAGAAGGCTGTTGTTGCCTGCATGATTCCAAAGAAATGTTAAGTACCCTCTAATAATTGTAGGCTTTAATTAATTGTTGATTGTTGATAGTTGCTGGCTATTTGGAACTAACTATCAACAAACAGCCAACAACATATAACTGACAAAGGACAAAACATTGATTACAGGGAAAACTAAACTGCTAGGAGTTATCGGCTATCCAATAGAACATTCACTATCGCCAGTTATGCATAATGCAGCGATCGCGCAATTGGGAATAGATTATGTCTACCTGCCCTTTCCAATTAAACCAGAAGATTTACACACAGCTATTCAGGGTTTTGCAGCTATTGGTGTTGTGGGCTTTAGTGTCACAATTCCTCATAAACAGGCAATCTTACGATCTTTGTCAGCCGTAGAACCTATTGCTCAAGCCGTAGGAGCAGTCAATACAGTTATTAAGAAAAATAACTCTTGGATAGGTACAAACACGGATATAGAAGGATTTCTTGCTCCTTTACAAGCACATCAGCAAAATTGGAGTCAGAAAATAGCAGTAATTTTAGGTAACGGTGGTGCTGCTAGGGCTGTAGTAGCAGGTTGTGCAAAGTTAGGATGTGCAGAAATTCACGTTGTGGGGCGAAATGTACAGCGATTGAGAGATTTTTCTCAAAGTTGGGAAAATTCACCACTACAAGTTAATCTCAATGTTCACAGATGGGATGAATTGCCCGAATTAATCCCGCAAGCAGATTTGCTAGTCAATACAACTCCTATTGGTATGTATCCCAAAATCGATGAATCGCCCTTGAGTGCAGCAGAAATGGCAAATCTATCATCGCAAGCGATCGCTTACGATTTAATTTATACTCCTAATCCAACGAAATTTTTACAACAGGCGCAACAAATAGGTGTAACTGCGATCGATGGACTAGAAATGCTTGTCCAACAAGGTGCAGCAGCATTAAAAATTTGGTTACAACGGGAAAGTGTACCTGTAGATGTGATGCGTCAAGCTTTGCAAAAACATTTGGGATTGTGAGGGAATTGGGGAGGTGGGGAGGTGTGAGGGGTGTGTAGACGCGTAGCGTCTTCCCGTAAGGGTGGAGTAAGTATTAAACAACTACTAACAATTACCCATTACCAATTACCCATTACCAATTACCCATTACCAATTACCAAAGATTTAACTGGTTTGGTGGAGAGTCTAAGTTATCCCAAGGAAGGGGTGGGACTTTGACGCCGTTTTGTTCTAGTAATTTTTGGAAGTGACGAGCTGTGTTTGGCGATCGCTCTTCAAGGGGACAATGAACAAAGAAATAAATGCGCTTTCCCTGCTGCAACCATTGCTGAATTTGTGTAACCCACTCTGCCATAAAAGGCTGGTTAATTTCTAAATTGGGGTGAGAAATAAACCGAATCAAACTAAAAGGTGCGGTGATACTAAACTGCACTGGTAATTTGGGTTTGCGTCGTTCTGATTGTAGCTGGGGGTCGTCATCACCAGTGTAAATTGGGCGGGAGTCTAGTAATACTCTTCCTACACCTAACTTTTCTAATAGTGCTTCCAAATTACTAGCGTGGGGTTCTTTGAACCAGTCGCGGTGTCGCACTTCCAAGGCTAGTGGTATTTCTGTATGAGGCCAAGCTGACAAAAAAGCGGTGAGATCGTCAAGTAATGTCGGTGCATAACTAGGGGGTAACTGAGCAAAAATCGGACCGAGACGCTTACCTAGAGGACGCATCACCTCGATAAATTTCAAAGCATCAGGGATATAAGGTTGTAGCTGTTGATTGTGGGTAATATCTCGGGGCAATTTTAAGCAAAATTCAAAACCTGGTGGTGTATCGGTTGCCCATCGGGCTACAGTTTCTTGGTTTGGTATAGCGTAGAATGTGGTGTTACCTTCCACTGTAGTGAAACGACGGCTGTAGAGATGGAGAAAGTCAGCAGGGCGAGTACCTGGAGGAAAAAGTTCACCCACCCAACCTTTATATGCCCAAACAGCGCAACCGATAAAAAAGCTCAAAATTATATTCCTCCGTAATCTCTGTACCTCTGTAGTTCGATTTTTGAGAACTGGTGCTTAAGTTCAACAGCAAAATCTTCTTAACCCGAACTGAGGTTTATTAGCTCAGCCTCTTCCTTTTGGTTACTTTGGTTACTTCTTTCCATCACCCCATCTCCCTACCTCCTCCACTCCAAATTTCCCTGCCGTTCACATTTAAAACTGCGATCCTGCCAAGCTTTGATATCCACATCTGCCAACTTTGTCACTTGAGAACATTGCGGCTGAATAATCTGGCTTAATCCTGCCCACAATAAACTACGGGTCAGATCTAATCCAGTTTTCGCCCAATATTCACGATTACCAGGAATGCCTTGCTCGTGTACCACTTCTGTTTCTACCCAGATACCATGTGCGCCTAATAAAATCTGTGCTAGCCATTTTGCCCGTGGTAGGTGTGTGGGGGAGGTGATTAACATGACTTTATGCACATGCCAACGACGTAGAATCGGAATACTATAGTAGAAATTACTGAAAGTCGAGCTAGCGCACTTCTCCAGCCAAACATTTGCCATTGCAGCTACTTCCCTTTGAAAAATGAGCCAAATACAGACGTCTGGCGAACCTCCAGAAATTAAAACTCTGACTTGTGGGTATTGCTTGGTCAGTTTGGCGACGTACATTTCCCGGCGAATACTGCCACCAAGTACGAAAAAAGTGTCCACTGGCTTGGAGGATGCGGAGACTAAAGTTATAGTGGTAAACACTAGCCAAATGCTAAGGAGAAGACCCAAGCAAAATTTAATTTTTCGTAACACTCTCCACTTTTTCGACAAGGTATTTCTACGGGGAACATTATGACTACTCGTAACTTTACGGTTCATGACAACTTTATATAAAATTTAAATTACCTATATTTTTTAATCATTAAAATTGATGCATCTAGCAGTAATTGGTATTAGGTAATAATGAGTGCAATTATGACACTGATGAAAGTGTCATGCGAATGCAGTAAGCTGACTGAGCAAGTTGACTAGTGCGGGATAAGTCCTTGATAGAAATTGCGGTATTTTCAAGACAATTAAAAGGAAAACAGGATGAAGGGAGTATAGCCGAGCAAACTAATAACTTTCTAAAAAGCTTCTGATTGCTAAATTGTCAACCACACAACTATTCCAGCTTATATACATGAAACAATCTGCAAAACGTTACTCGCCACTGCAAGTAGCTTTAATTGGAGGAGCGATCGCCACCACAGCTACAGTATCTGTGTTCGGACCAGGTTGGTGTCGTTCTGTTCGTGCAGCTCTACAAGATAGCCCTAAACAGGTAGTTGACCAAGTATGGCAACTAGTAAATCGCGAATATGTAGATGGTTCTTTTAACCGCCAAAATTGGCTAACAATCAGACAAAGCCTATTAAGCAGAAACTATTCTTCTCGAGAAGAAGCTTACACCGCTATCCGGGAAGCGCTGCAAAAGCTGGGAGATCCATACACGCGCTTTATGGATCCTAAACAATTTGAAGCCCTAACCAACCAAACATCCGGGGAAGTCTCTGGGATTGGGATTCGGATGGAGGTGAATGAAAATAGCAAGCGGTTAGTTGTTGTAGAAGCCTTAGAAAATTCGCCAGCAATCAAAGCCGGTATCAAGCCTGGAGATGAAATTGTAGCTATTGATGGCAAATCCACCCGTCAGATGAAGATCGAAGACGCATCCAAGCTGATTCGTGGTCGAGCAGGTACAATGGTGACTTTGCGATTGGAAAGAGAAGGACACAGTGCTTTTGACCTCAAACTGACACGAGCTACGATCGAAGTTCCAACAGTACGTTATGCCCTCAAACAAGAAGGTCGCCGCCGGGTTGGCTATATTCGTTTACGGGAATTCAACGCCCATGCTGCCGATCAGATGCGACGGGCTATCCGTGATTTGAATGGCAAACAAGTTGATGGCTTTGTACTAGATTTACGGGGTAATCCTGGTGGTTTGTTGCAAGCCAGTATTGAAATTGCCCGGATGTGGATAGACAATGGCCCAATTGTCCGTACTGTAGACCGTAGAGGCGGTAGTGATGAGAGTAAAGCCAATCACACAGCCCTAACAAACCGTCCTTTAGTGGTACTGGTTGACAATAACTCAGCTAGCGCGAGTGAAATTCTCACAGGCGCACTTAAGGATAATAAACGAGCAATAGTAGTTGGTAGTCAAACCTTTGGCAAAGCCTTAGTCCAATCAGTACATGAACTAGGAGATGGTTCTGGTGTAGCAATTACCATTGCCCATTACTACACTCCAAAAGGTACAGATATTAACCATAAGGGAATAACACCAGATATTAAGTTAGACTTAACAGAAGAACAACAGCGGCAGTTAGCATCTAACCCTGATTTGTTAGGAACTAACAAAGATCCTCAGTATACCCGTGCTTTGAATATTCTTTCTAACAATCAGTTTGCCCAACCTTTGCAAAATCAAACTACTCAAAAAGCAAACAGCTTTGGTGCTGATAATTTACGACTTTAATACTCAGGTTTAGGATTTGGGAATACTAAAAATTAGGCAGTTGTTTGTTGTTTGTTGTTTGTTGATTATCAAAAGTATCAACAACTAACCACCAGCCAACAACTACTAACTAGTTGTGAATCCCAAATCCTAAATAGTATGAATCACCAATCAACTAACACAACGACCACTGATGCTTTCTTGCCGAGGGTATCGGTGGTTATCCCTATTTATAACAGCGAAACAGATTTATCAGAATTAATTAATTGTCTATTTGCTCAAACTTACCCAAAAGAATGGGTAGAATATTTGCTAGTAGATAATAATAGTAGCGATCGCACTTTTGAAATCTTACAGCAAACTGCTAAAAATTCTCCTATATTAATCCGTCCTCTTAGTGAAAATCAAATTCAAAGTTCCTACGCTGCCCGTAATACAGGTATTCGCGCTGCGAATGGGCAGATTATTGCTTTTACCGATGCTGATTGTCGTCCTCAACCAGAGTGGCTAGAGTTTTTAATTGCACCTTTTGTTAACAATGATGTGGCAATTGTTGCTGGTGAAATCACAGCACTACCTGGCAATAATTTACTAGAAAAATTTGCCGACCGTCAAGATACTTTATCGCAAAAGCACACCCTCAATCATCAGTTTTGTCCCTACGGTCAAACAGCAAATTTAGCGATTCGACGACAAGCATTAGAAAAAGCAGGTTTATTTCGCCCCTATCTGACAACTGGTGGTGATGCTGATATCTGTTGGCGGATTCAGCGAGAAAATATCGGACGCTTAGAATTTGCGACCAAGGCGATCGTACAACATCGCCACCGCACCACACTCAAAGAATTACAAAGCCAATGGCGGCGTTATGGACATTCAAATCGCTATTTACATGAATTGTATGGTGTGGAGTTAATGCGAGACATAACATTAAAAGAATGCACCTATCGATTAGCACGCTGGTTAATCAAAGAACTACCAAGAGATAGCATCAAGGCTTTAGCAGGTAAAATTCACCTCGTAGATTTATTAAATACTCCCATTGGTTTATTCACTGCTAGAGCGCGTACTGTCGGTCAAAGAGAAGCTAAATTACCAGAGGAAGCTAAAATCATTCAGATGCTATAAATATTTGAATTTTGAAGTTGTGAATAGTTAATAGTTGATTGCTAATTGCTAATTATTAATTTTAATTAGCTACCAACTCAAGTTGGACTGCGGAAAAGGTAATTGGTAATTGATTTTTGCCATTACCGATTACCCATTACCAGCCTACACGATCTAATCTCTCATCTAGATTTATATTCTTAAAAAACATTTCTCATCTCAAAGGTAATAAAGATTAAAGAAGTTAGATATATTTATAATTAAATTTAGGTTAAACTCTCAGATACATCTACACTTCTATTTTTAGAATTTCATTAAAACTTCATATTTTAAATAATGTTATTTCCCTGCCAGCATTTATAAAAACGTTATCTGACATCTTGCACCTACCCCATATCCTGCTTGAGAATAAATTCTCAAGCTAATAGCATAAGTCCGTTGAAACGGACTGAAATACCATCCTAGTCAGATTTATCTGACTTTTGCTATTAGCCAAGGAATTTATTCCTTGGCGTATGAAAATTTGATGCAAGATATAAATTATAATTCTTAGCAATATTACCGTTATTTTCAGTACTTTGGATTTACTGGAGTTTTATAATGTTGTATTGGAAAGATGACGCTGGTTTACCAAATTTCTATAAAGGTTGGAATGTCTTTATAGGTGAAAAGCAAAACGACACAGCTGCTAAGCTTGATCAATCACTTCAGAAAGTGCTTGAGTGGTTGAAAGAGTATATGTCTGTAGATACTGTTACTTTCCTAATACCTGTTACAGATCAACAGAACCTGGATGTGTACGCCAGTATTGGACTTGAGGAAGAGATAGCAAAACATATCCGTATTCCCATTGGGCATGGTATAGCTGGTCGCATTGCCGCAAGTATGAAGCCAATGATATTAAATAACTTGTCAGAGGTCGAAATAGTTAGCCCAATTCTACGCCAAAAGGATTTGAAATCACTTGTTGGCATACCAATACCGCTTAAACAAGGCGTGGTCGGAGTACTGCACGTTGGCACTCTTACGCCTCATCAGTTTACTGAACGTGATGTGGAACAGCTACAACTAGCTGCACATCGTATCAGCACAATAATAGATACAGAGGTCTTAAATTGTGAGCAGAGCCAGTACAATTCGGAACTTGGTTACTTTAACAGTGTAAGTCAAGTTTTGACATTAAATATTTCTGCGTTGAAAGAACAAGTCTTGAGACTAGCTATTACTTCACTAGATTGGATAAATTCAGCTAGGGAGGAAGCAAGGAATATAATCTTCCTATATTTCAATACGATTGAGTTAAGGTTTTGAATCCTTGTAACAAAGGGTATAGGGGTATGGGATGTAAAGGAAATTAGACTCAGGTGCAACAGTTGTAATCATTCCTCCTACACCCTATTCTGATTGGCTTGCTCATCCATCACTCTTTATGCATGATTACCAACAGCCTGTTAAATTGGAGATAAAGTCGAAGGAAGGAAACTGTAAATGTCAGCACAATTGTTACTGGTAGATGATGAACCGGGGCTGCGTGAAGCAGTAAAAGATTATTTACAGGAAAGTGGTTTCAACGTTCAGGTTGCCAGTAACGCTCGTGAGGGCTGGGAGTTGATGCAACAAAGTACACCTGATTTGGTAATCTCTGACATTATGATGCCTCAGGTAGATGGCTATCAATTTCTCAAGCAACTCCGTGAAGACCCCCGGTTTCAAGCATTACCAGTGATATTTTTAACCGCAAAAGGCATGACGACCGATCGCATCCAAGGTTATCAAGCCGGCGTAGATGCTTATCTGCCCAAGCCTTTCGATCCTGATGAGTTAGTGGCAATAATCGAAAATTTGCTAGCACGACGGACAAGCAAAACTCCAACTACAACTGAAGAAGGAGAGACACCTGACATTGCCGATTTGGCTAATCAAATCGCCCAAATCAAAGCACTGTTGACTCAAAGAAATGCGATCGCCCAATCTCCACCACCATTTACAATCGACTTAACTCCCCGTGAGCAAAGTGTTTTAAATTTGGTAGCAGAAGGCTTAATGAACAAAGAAATTGCTCGTCGCTTAGAAACCAGCGTCCGTAATGTTGAAAAATATGTCAGCCGTTTGTTTAGTAAAACTGGCACGAATAGCCGAACTGAGTTAGTTCGTTTTGCTCTTGAACATGGTTTGGCTAAGTGATGTAGAAGGCGGTCGATGCAGGCGAAATTTTTATCATTTACCCTTCGTTGTGTGATCTAAAATTGTACCAATTCACAAAATTCTTGATACAAATCCTCCACGCCACGTGCTTTATGCCGAGAACCCTAACTTTACAGAAGCCACTGGTGTGTCTACTGTAGTCGCTTATGGGGAAATCACCACCGCACTGGCTCCCCTTGTCTTTTTGCCAACTCTATTGTCTAATCAACATAATCCAGAAGTCAGAATTCTGAGGTCAGGATTCTGATTTCTGTTATTTTTACGATTTGTATAGAGTGTGATACCAATTTGAAAAATGATTGCAACAGATAGATTTACAGAATCTATACCCAGATAAAGATTTCCAATCTAAAATGGCATGAACCTCTCAATATTTATCAAGAGTGCTGGTTCTAGCAATACCCTGGAAATATAAAATCAAATTTAAAACCTGCCAGAAAGCAAGGTTCAAACACATTAGTAGGCACCCAGTCTGTATCCGTAGTGCAAAGGGTGAAGGCTACTGTAAAAGGGATAGTGTCTCTCCCCAGACGCCCAAAAAGAACCTTCTCAATAGAGTAAAAGTGTACTGAAGCTTGTAACTATTGGGATTGGGTTACACAAGCAGACTCATCAAAATAACAAATCAGCCAATGAGAAACTCAAAAAAGTCACCATTCCCTGCCCAATACAAGACATACAATTACTGGTAATTACTGTTCACAAGACTAAGCATTTTCAGTAGAGTTACGTAAACGCATTAATTGACGTCGCATTTGTGGTGATGCTTTCAGTTCAGAGATTTCCTGGGCTTTAACAGAAGCTTGCAGAGTCTCTAGAAACTCGTCAGATCCTTCAGTTAGTAAAGCATCTAATAACACCTGCAAAAGTTGGTCGCGATCGCCTAATAAACTTTTTTCCTCAATCAACCGAAATTTGAGATGGATTTCACATTCATAAACGCCTACTTCAATATTATTTATTTGGCGTGGTAATACTTTAGAGTTCATAGTTTTTAGGATTCCTTTATTTTTTGATGATAGAGGTGAGGGACTATATCTAGGCGCAAAAATTCTTTATATTTTTTTGAAATCCAAAATGTTTGAATCAATCTTTTTCTTTCCTTAAACGAAATTTGCATTTCATTTTGCTTCTCCTGCTATTGTTTCTATCTCGACTCTTAATGTCAAGACTCAGATTTTGCAGCAAATACTGTGGTTGAACCAAGCCATAACTATTATTCAGTTTTTGAGATTGTATACAATAAAGTTTCTGTAAGAACTTGTTGTGGCTTTTTAAAGGTTTTTACATCAACTTTATCTCTTCGTCAATAACAGTTTGGGATTTTACTGATTTAGTCGTGGTTATACGTAAGTACAAACCCGGATTTTATTTTACATAATGAAAGCCTGTCGTTGTTAGGGAAAAATTTACGTAAAATTACTAGATGTAGGATTTTTCTTGTTGATGAATACGTACAAGTTATTAATAGGGAAACTCTTAATCGGTAACAATTTTTCTTTGAATAGACAATATAAACTGAGTGCAAATTATTCCAGCCAAGTATACTGTTTTAAAATGCCTTTCGCTGGACATGTACGAAAAACTTGACAGTGATGCATACCAAGGGGTTCCTCCTCACTAAATAATTTTCTTCTTTCCTAAAAAATAAAAACAATATATCCAAATCAATACAATCACTAAGGACTTGAACTGTTCTCATTGATTAAGTTGGGTGCCAATCCTATGAAAAAGCAGAGAGTAGAAAAATTGTGAGCTATACCAACGTCAAGATGTAACTACCCAACACTAGAGTCCAAACTCCTACTAAATCATTAGACAGATGAGGGCTTCCATTGGTTAGGATCAGCATCCTCCACTCATTGTCTGTTTTTTAGCGCAGTAAACCCTCACCTCCCGTAGTCTTGTGCTAGTAGATGAATCTTTTGCCTAATAACAGGCCCAGATTTTTGATTAGAGGGTTGTGGCGGCCATCTTAGCTAAAGATTCAAGGGGATTCAACTGTGAGTTGGGAGGATAAGGAATTGGGAATTGGAACAATGATCAATATCCTAATTAACTTTCCCTGTTACCTGTTGGCCGCTACTCACCGTTCGCCAATCAAGATTAAGATAGAAATATCCCTATTCTCAAAAGGCTAAGAACCTGATAGGTATTCGCTGATCGTGGCATCTTCGATAAATTGCTTGTATTCTAGTCAAACGAGAACTGCTATTACCTGAATCTGACACCGTTATGGACGATAACCCAATGCTGCTTAAGTCCACAACCCGGCATATCCGTATTTTTGCGGCAGAAATTGACCGGGATGGCGAACTAGTTCCCAGCAATCAGGTCTTAACGTTGGATGTTGACCCAGACAACGAATTTACCTGGAATGAAGATGCTCTGCAAAAGGTTTATCGCAAGTTTGATGAACTAGTAGAAGCATCTAGTGGTGCAGACCTGACTGATTACAATTTACGCCGCATCGGGTCAGACCTAGAGCATTTTCTGCGATCGCTCCTGCACAAAGGCGAAATCAGTTACAATCTCTCTGCTCGCGTCAACAATTACAGCATGGGACTTCCCCAAGTTGCAACTGAAGATCAAGATAGTTACGGGTTAATGAAGTCATAAGTGAAGAGTTAAGAGTTATGAATTATAAAATTTTTACTCCTAACTCCTGTACAAGCAAGGCATTAGGGTATATATCTTGGCATTAAACCACTGATAAATTGTTACCTAATGCTTTACCGCTACTTTCTCAAACAACTGGCTGCTTGGCTATTGCCACAGCCTCTTGTTATTTTACTGTTTACGCTCTTGTCTCCAATTCAAGCAGCAGAACTAGTTGGGCGTGCTGTCTTGAGTGCGGATACGTTTGCTGCTGGTTCGACAACAGCTCAATTTAAAAAGACAAATCGTACAACTCCTTTTGTTCATACCCAACCTGTACAGGGTTTTTCCGGTGTTGTTAAAGGACCAAAAGCAGGCACTTATCTAGTCATTTCAGATAATGGTTTTGGCAGTAAGGGCAATTCGCCTGATTATAGATTACGTATTTATGCGATAGAACCTGATTTTACTACAGGTAAAGTTTTTCCTGTGAATCTACAAAGCGGAGAAAGACTATCTTGGTTTAGTCGTCAAAGCTTTTTGGAACTAAATGATAAAAATCGTAAAGTTAACTTTCCTATTGTTGCAGAAAAATCATTTTATCCAGGTAGCACTATCTCTGTTAGCCAAGAAATCAGAACAAATCGTTTATTAACAGGGGGAGATTTTGATATAGAATCCTTCCGCCGCTTGAGTGATGGTAGCTACTGGTTGGGAGACGAATTTGGCCCTTTTTTACTGCATATAGGACAAAATGGCGAACTACTAGATGCTCCTATTCCTTTACCCAACTTTTTAGGTATTGGTAAGTTAAATTTTGTAAAATCTCCTGACCACCCAGATTTGATGAATTTACCTGATGAGCAAGCAAGAATTGATGCTGCAAACCTGGGTGGTTCTAGAGGTTTTGAAGGGTTGGCGCTTAACAGTAGTGGAACCAAACTTTATGCTTTGTTAGAAGGATCTTTAAAGCATGACTCTTTAAAGCAGCGCCTGTTAATTCATGAATTTGACTTAGCGACCAAACAATACACAGGTCAAATTTTCTTTTATCAGCTAGAACACCAAAGCCATGCAATTGGTGAACTTACAGCAATTAATGATCATGAATATATTGTGATAGAACGTGATCACAAGCAAGGAGATCCTCACAATTCCGCCTTTAAATATCCTGCTCAATTCAAGCGTATTTATAAAATAAATCTTAAACAAATTGATGCTCAGGGTTTTGTAGATAAAGAATTATTGGTAGATTTATTAAATATCTCAGATCCCAATCGCATAGGAGGCAGTAGCACCAAGGCAGGCAGCTTCACATTTCCATTCGTGACTATAGAAAGCGTATTGCCTGTAGATAAAACAACCCTGCTTGTAATCAACGATAATAACTATGCTGATAGTTTTGGTCGCACTCCTAGACAAGTTGACAATACCGAATTTATTCTCCTACGCTTAGAAAAACCTTTAAATTTATTTAATGTTGAATAGTCATCAACTATTTAATTTGCAAATTAAAATTAAGATTTCTAATAAGAAATGTAATCTCATTCATATTAATTTATTAACAAACTTAATGTCATGCGTAAACTCAAAAATCAATAAATATTGCTGTATAACCACCGACTGCAACCAAATTAGCTTTTCTGATTCATCAAATTGCAGTTGTCCTAAAGTTTCTTGGGCATTTTTGAAGATGATGTAAAGCTGTTTTTTTCCTGAGATCTACTCCAAAACAATGTGTGTTGTCACTTGGATATGAGCATCCATCAGATCAGGAGCATCTACAGCAACTTCTTTGGATTTATCCTCAATGGTTTGTGATTCTTCTGAAATTACATCGCCTGACATAGCAGTGCGATGAATTTTTTTTTCATTATGATCTTTAACTACACTTTAACTGAGTAAATATGTTAAATTTGCTTTTAACGTGCTAGGCAGAAGTAATAAGCTTAATGTTTTGGCTATAGCAAATTGCTAACAGCAAGTAAAGACAAGCTATTAGCTATGTTCTTTCAGTTTGTTTATTGATGCCGGACTACCTATAAACTAAAAGAAAGACTAGTATTATCTCCTCTTTCTTCTGGGGTAATTAGTCTCAACCAGCAGTTGTAGCTGTGAAGGCGTTATATTTGGATGACAAGTAGTCAGTTTATTCTCTCCGGTGACGGAGCAGTCTACAAAGTAACTGTGGGGTGGAGTAATTACTATTGTTGTTGGGGCGCACCTTCGTACTTGACTTGATCGATCAAAATTTAAATTATGATTGTTTCGATTGTTCCAAAGTCTGGATATATCAATTTAAAAAAATATGAGCGGTCTAGATACCGCCGCCAATACTATTAAGGAAATTGCCAATCGCTGACCGGTGGGAAAACTATGGAAAATGATGCGGCTAACCTCTATTGCCCAAACGAACTTTGTCAGGCTCCCAACTCTATAACCCACAGCTTCTGCCAGCGATGCTCTACATCTTTACCCAAACGCTTCCTCTGGGCTGTGGCAGATGGTCTGAATTTGGGTAATCCTGGAGAGATATTAGCCACTCGCTATCTAGTCATAGATAAATATATTCTTTTAGATACTAAGCCTGGTTATTTACCCCAAACGCCAGATCCAGAAAAATTACAATCAATCAGACCTTATTTAAGATTAATTCCCTACCGCTTACATGTACCACAGGTATACGGTGTAGTTTCTTTATCAAATGGCAGTCAAGGGCAAGACATATTACTTTTAGAAAAACCGCCGCTAAAAATTATATATAGCGCCACTTCATTCGATGTACAGCTATGTGGTGAGTTAACAACTGTGTGGAGTGAAGTTACATCAATGCGACAACTTAATTGGTTGTGGCAGATAGCACAATTGTGGCAACCTCTGGCTAGTGAAGGTGTCGCCTCAAGCTTACTTAATCCCCAACTATTAAGGGTAGAAGGCTCCTTAGTCCGGCTACTGGAATTGCGTTATGAAGAGGATTCTGTAGCGAGTTTGGCCCATTTAGGAGAGTTTTGGCAACAGTTGGTAAGCACAGCCAAACCAGCGATCGCAGAATTTGTCAAAGAAATTTGTTATGCCTTGATCAAAGGAGAAATCCACACAGCTGAGCAACTAGTGAAAGTTTTAGATAAAGGACTCTCAACACTAGGGCGTTCCCAATCTCCCGCCATCACAATTGCTACAGTCAGTGACACAGGTCCAAGTCGTCAACGCAACGAAGACGCCTGCTATCCACCTAGTGGTAGCATTATCAGCAAACCACCCCACTCCAGCGCTTTGGCAATAGTTTGTGATGGAATCGGCGGACACGAAGGTGGTAATGTCGCCTCAAATCTGGCGATTGAAACCATTCAACAGCAGGTACAAGAACTAACTAAAGTTCCTTACGATCACATTGACCCAAATTCCCTACTAGAAGATTTACAACGAGCAGCAGCTGTTGCTAACGACAAAATTAGCCAGCGCAACGACAGCGAGAGTCGCCAAGGACGCCAGCGGATGGGAACAACCTTGGTCATGGCTTTGCCTGTCGCCCATGAAATGTATATTGCTCATGTTGGTGATAGTCGTGCCTACTGGATTACGCGCCATGGTTGCTATCAAGTAACCCTTGATGATGATGTCGCTTCACGTGAAGTACGATTGGGCTATGCTATTTATCGAGATGCCATCCAACAAGGTGCTTCTGGTTCCTTGGTACAAGCTTTAGGAATGAGTCCTAGCAGTTCATTACATCCTTCAGCAGAACGCTTTATTCTTGACGAAGATTGTATTTTTCTACTGTGTTCCGATGGTTTGAGTGACTTTGACCGTGTGGAACAGCACTGGGAGACAGAAATTTTACCGTTAATCCACGGTAAAACTGACGCAATGAGTGTGGTAGAGAAGTTACTAGAGATTGCTAACACCCAAAATGGACATGACAATGTCACCATTGCCCTAGTACACTACCAATTTAAGTACTCAGAACCACAGACAAAACCACAATTTGTTTTGTCTGACATAGCTGATCTGGCAACTGTTAGTAGTGTTTACCCAGCCAAAACCCTACAACCTAAAACAGAAGGTGGTTATCATCAAAAAACCCAAGTCATTCCAGATACCCAGCCAAGTAAGCGACCGAATTTTGTGCCACTACAGTTGATTATCCTTGTAGGATTAGTGTTAGGTGCTGGTTTATTTGGGACTTTGTGGATGCTCAATAACAAAAAAAACGATTCTGTTCTTCCCACAATTCATAATACTCCCTCTGTTGACTTGAAACCAACTATTGTATCACCTGCACCAAGCGATCGCCTTGATCTGATTGAGACAGCAACTAAGATACAACTATTGACAAATACATCACCTCCACAACAAGCGATCGCACCTGCTGGCAGTGTTTTGAGAATTCTCAATAGTCAAGTAATCACAGCACAACAGCAAAATCCAGATCAATTACTCTATGTGCGGATATGCTCTGTTGGAGATGGTGTCACTTCACCTACAAACCTATCTGACCCGTTAGCTCCTATACAGAGAAATCCTGCGGTGAAAGCAGGCGAAGTGTACAAACTACAATTATCCGAATACCAAAAATTATCACAGGCACAGGATATCTCTACACCCTCACAGGAAGTTATAGCTCAATGTCAGTCACAGCCTTATCGTACCTTTGCACCATCGAATCAACGAGAATCAGGTTCTAAACAGACTAAACCCCGTCGTCACACTGAATAGTCAAAAACTCGATAAACTAGTAGAAACCTGAAATAATACAGGTAAAAGTTAAAAGAAAAAATTCAACAAAAGGCAATTATTTTTGTTGTCTTTTGTAGCTGCGTTATTGAAAAATTTTGATTTTGATGTTTGTATGTAATGAATCCATCCCTGAACTTGGCGGTTAAGCGTCTCGTCAATGCTGGTCCCGACCATTTCGCTATTTGTGTGTTTGAAGCTCCCTACCCTGGCGCTCGTGATATCCATGATTGCGTCTGGTCAGCGGAGTTAACTCAAGTTTGGCGAAAGTGGCAGGAGATGTTTGCTCCTGACAGTTGCATAGATATTTCCCCCACAGCCATACCCACAACATCAAACCCACTCCCAAATGAGTTGCTTTCACCAACTTCTGGTCAGATGAGTTACACTAGCCATTTGATGCAACATTTGGGAATTAGCCTCTGGCGTTGGTTGTTCGATGGCCCAATCTTGGGCAGTCTGGAATACAGCAGTGGTATTGCCGCTGGTCAAAATACACGTTTGCGCTTTCGACTAGAAATTCGTGACCCAAATTTAACTGCTTTGCCGTGGGAAATTATGCAGCGCGAAGTTGGTCAGTCGGCAATGTCACTGTCTCAAAACATTTTATTTAGTCGTACTACTAATGAGGTTGAACCGCTACCACTGCGTTTGCGACCTGATCAATCATTAAATATTCTGCTAGTCCTGGGAGAGGATGAAAATAATCTCCAACTGGATAGAGAAGCTGCTATTTTAGAGCAAACTCTTTCTAATGGCTCTATAGTGGGAAGTCATAGCCAAGGATACGCACCTTGTACAGTCAAGACACTAGTGCAACCAACCCCACAGCAGTTGATCCAAGAACTAGAAACCAGAAATTACAATATTTTATTCTATGGAGGTCATGGCTCCCGAGGCCCCGATGGTGGGTATTTGCATTTGCGTCCTGGGATGCGTCTCAATGGTATGGAATTGGCACAAGTTCTCAGCCATACGGGAGTGAAATTAGCAGTTTTAAATGCCTGTTGGGGAGCGCAACCTGCTGCTGTTAACGGTCAGGCGATACCTTGCAGCAGTTTGATCGAGGTGCTGATTCGCAATGGCGTTCCTGCTGCTTTAGGAATGCGTGACCAAATTGCTGACGAGGAAAGTCTGACTTTTATTCATACCTTTGTCCAAGCTTTGCGAAGGCGACTGCCAATCGACCATGCTGTAGCAGAAGCAAGACAAAATCTATTGGCAGTTTATAGATTTAACCAACTACCTTGGACATTACCTGTTCTCTATCTACATCCACAATTTGATGGCGAACTGATTCGGAGTTACGAAGAGGGTAATACGGAATTACCAGAAACTTCCATACCTGGTATGGCTTCTCTGCTGCCTATGGCTTGCTTGCGATCGGCTGGGATCACTTATAAACTGAAAACCGGAGTTACTCGCATCGGTCGTACTACAGATAATGACATTGTAATTCCACAGCCCTCTGTTTCTCGACGCCAAGCTGAAATCTTGTGTCGGAAT
Organism: Fischerella thermalis PCC 7521; assembly: GCF_000317225.1. Lineage (GTDB taxonomy): Bacteria > Cyanobacteriota > Cyanobacteriia > Cyanobacteriales > Nostocaceae > Fischerella > Fischerella thermalis. The sequence goes on along the minus strand of NZ_AJLL01000027.1, from coordinate 23,897 downwards.
ACTTTCACAGGCGCTAATCCAGTGCGAACATATTACCTAAGAGAAAACTCTACCTACGGTACAACTTGGATTTCCAGCTCTAGTAATAGTGATTGGCAACAAATCCACCACCAGGAAGTTCTGCTGGAACCAGGAATGCAGTTAAAGTTTGGTAGTAGAAATAGTCATCCTTGGGAGTTTATGATTGAGAGTTCCTAAACTGAGGAGTCACAAAGGATTTTAGATTTTGGATTAGTTGGACTTCTGAAATCTGGGAGCTTGTACTATCAAGTAATTATCAGTCAGTTCATTTGTAGCCGAATCTACCATTTTGGACAACTTACATACTAAAAGTAATTGTCCACAATCAGGTAAAGAAAATCCTTACAACTTCTTATTTTCCCTAGCTGCTAGCCTTTTGACTCCAGTGTTTGTTTCTATTTTTCAATCTCAGCAAAAAGCTTACAGAAAAACCAGCAGAATTAAACTTTGTGTGCGGAAATTAGATGGAAGCTGGTGTAGCTGTAAATACCACAAAATAATTAATCGGGAGACGACAAAATGAATAGACAAACCAACGGTTTAGAAAAACTCCAAACAATCCCCTCTCAAATCGAACTGGAATTTTTAGAAGCACTACTGCAACCAGAGGATGGCACTTATCCTTGGAATCCAGCTGATGAGCAATCAGAAGAATATTTTCATCACTTGGAAGAGCAGTTTTTGCTGCAAGATGTCCTAGAAGAAGAACTCACAACACGCTCTGAAGATTTTTACAATCATCTAGAAGCGTTATGGACTTCTCATGCTTTACCCTACAATCATACTACAGATAGTAACATAGTAATTCAACTTCAAGAAACTTTACAAAGCCGCTTGGCTACAGGCGTACCAAAACAATGGTTAAAGGCGATCGCTCAAAAAGCTGCTGATATTTGTACTACCCAACAATTAATGGCAGATAAACTAGTGGAATGTGTTCAGTCTGTATTACCTGGCTGGGGAGCTGAAGATTTATTGGTTTTGGCCCGTCCTTATGCTTATGCGATGCGGAGTAGCGAATCACAAAAGACCGCAGAAACTGTTCTTAACCGAATTGATGAACACGAATGGAAAAATCTATCTGAAATTGAACAAGCAAGAGTTAGTATGGCGATCGCTTACTATGCTTTACAACAACTCAACAGCTTTCAGGGGGAAGCTTAAAAAAAATCTATTTTCTTTTAGCCTGCTTCAATCTTTCTATTTGCAAGCAACCTTATATTTGCATGGCGCTCGTCTTGCAAACTTTGTGGAATGTTCTAATTTGTTCTCTCAATTTATAGAGCATTTATCGTATCCGAAACTTATCAAATTGCAAGACCTGCGTCATCTACCTAAAGAGGGAAAAAATATGTTCGTTTTCAATGAGGTGGAGTCTGGAATATATAAAATTTTAGGGGTACACAGCTGTGTACCCCTATTTACAATCTAGTAAAGTTTATACTATTTCAAAAAATTCTTGATACAAACCTTCCACGCCCGGTGACGCCAAGTGCTTTTAGAGAATTTTAGAGAAACGGCATTACTTCGGGCCAAGAAAGCGGGTAGCAAAATTTTGCTCTCTTGTTGGTGATAGCGCCCTGGCTTTGAGAATAGCAGCCATCAAAAAAGCGTAAGATAATACACCGACAACCACTAACAATAAGCCGTTGATGGTTCCCGTAGCATTCCATAAAGCATGAAGTCCTGCGGCAGTTAAATAGCCAACGAGCAAAATCTGCCAACTTTTCCTGGGCTTGAGAACAGCTAAACCAATGAAATAGCCCAGATAGCCACTGTAAGCCATATGTCCTGCCACAGAACCCAAGATGCGGGGAATCAGCAGTTGCAATCCTGCTAGTTGACCAGCACCATCCCCAGCCTGGAAAGTCACACTTTGAATAATTTGCGGTACATACTGCCCCAATGTCTCTAACAGAGTAAATCCTACAGCAGAAGCGGTTCCTAGAAGAATACCATCAAGAGGTTCCCAGACACCGACACGTTCCCGCCAAGGTGATGATAAACCTCTAGCGATCGCATAAGCTCCCAGTATCGGTAGGGCTTTGAGTAATTCTTCCATCAAACCAGCACCGAAAAAGTACCGAATGAGTAATTCTGTAAAGGTAACGGATTCCTGCTGATTTGCAGGCAAACTACCAGGTAGAACTTCACGAAAGAAGAAAATAAAAAAATCTGTGAGAGGACTCAGCAAGATCAACATTGTTGTCAATCCTGAACCCATCAACACCCACCAAGGCTTGCGTTTTCCACACAACTGGTAAATAAAGTAATAGGCGGCAAAAGCTATGTAAGTCCCCACAACTACTTGATTTGCTTGGGGATCGCCGACAGTGGCAAACATCAGTACTACAAAGACGACCGTAAGAATGCCAGGGATAAGATAGGCTTTACGAGTTAAATCTTTACCAGTAGAAATAATGGGAAACAGTTGTGTAAAACTAACCGAAGAATCTGGTATGTTTGTGTTTTGGTAGCCAGCCGGTGGTAGGGATGTGGCTTCGGCAATGGAAGATATTACAGTAGATTGGTGGTTAAATTCGTACTCAAACAACAATTCCGGGCCATCATAGCCAAGAGTAATGCGATCGCCATTTACCAATTGCTGACAACCTTGCAAGCGTTGTCCATTGAGATAAGTACCATTAGCACTGTTCAAATCACAAATTACCCAACCTAATTCGCTATCTGGGGAGGGAGGAAGAGGACGAACCACCGCATGACGACGAGATACCATGCGGTAAATCATGGCATCTAAGACAACTTGACAGCTAGGGTCACGTCCAATTACTACTTCTTTAGTGGGAAACAGCGAATAGCGAAAATCAGACCCATAAGCTGCCCCATTACCAGACACTAGCCGCAGAAATGCATTTTGTCTTGCGTATTTGCCTGTCATCGAGTTGCAGGGTATAAACTATTGCAAAAATATAATTGGCAGTAAGAATTAATCCTAGCTGCACTAATTAGCAGAATTGCTAAATCCACTATAGCTTCACTCTTTGCTCAGGAATTATAAATTATAAAAATCAAAATAAATGATATCTTGTGTTGCTGACAGTTAGACAACATCAGCTTTAGACATTAGATGAGCTTGGTTCATTATTTGGTTATCAGTGATCAGTTTTGTTAATTGAGTAACTTCCTCAAGTATAGTTTTGAGGGAGTTTTTACTGTTCACTGATAACTTTTGACTAAATTTAGCCAACTTTAGCTATCTCAACATGTTCAATCTTTGTACCAAGTACCTTCAGAAACTCTGCTAACCAACGAGGATGGGCTGGCCAAGCGGGTGCAGTCACCAAGTTACCATCAACTATTGCCTCATCAGCTGGAATCTCGACATAATGACCACCTGCACGGTGTACATCCGGTCCACAAGCAGGATAAGCAGTACAACTCTTTCCTACTAACACATCTGCTGCTGCTAGTAATTGTAAACCGTGACATATAGCAGCTATTGGTTTGTTTGCTTGGGCAAAGTGACGAGTAATTTCTAACACCTTTTGATGCAAACGGATGTACTCTGGTGCGCGTCCTCCAGGGATGACTAGAGCATCGTAAGTGTCAGGATTTACTTCATCAAAAGTGGCATTTAAAGTAAAGTTGTGACCTGGTTTTTCACTATAAGTTTGATCTCCCTCAAAGTCATGAACAGCAGTTCGCACCTTTTCGCCTGCTTGTTTGTTGGGACAAACTGCATGAACAGTATGTCCTACCATTTGTAGTGCTTGAAAGGGAACCATAACTTCGTAGTCTTCTACATAATCCCCAACGAGCATTAAAATTTTCTTGGCAGCCATATTTTATATCCTCCCTTGTATGGTAAAAAATAATTTCACAAGCACCTATATGATTTTCATGTCCTGGTGTCTTTGTATTATCAAATACTTTATATCAAAAACTTTGCTTCAGTAAAACTTCCAAGATTTTTTATAACAAATTAAATTCCTTCAAAGCCGGTAAAAAGTTTTTATTCTCATGATGAGAACGGCTCAATTTAATTAGGGCAAAACGCTGTAAATCAGTTAGAGTTGACCAGTGTTCAGTGGTAATAGTAACACCCATTTTTTGAGCTTTTTCATACACACTAGTTGGTACAGTAGTGGTATCCATCCAAGCTGGATGAGATTCAACAGGTAACTCAGCTACAGGCATACCAGTGCGTTGTAAAATCAAATCTTGAATGTATTTCCGATAGGCTTGAATGTCAGATTCTGTAGTGCAAGGTAGTTCAACAAGTTGTTGACGCTCTACTTGAGTCATGTGATTCCAATCTGATAACTTCAGTTTGATACCACAGGTATCGAGCTTACAACGTACCTGCATTGGGATACAACGCAGAGAGTCAACAAAATCCGATTCAAACTGAAAAAATTCTGCTGCCATAATTAACTTTGAGCAAAACCAAAGAACAATAAAAGATCATTACTGTAGGGATAAAAAGCTTTGCGCCCTACCCTATATTTAATTTTTGCTAGTCGTTTTACGAACTATCCAATAACTAATTGAAAGGGCAAGTAAAGCAATACCTAAACCGATGATATCAATTCCTGAAACTTTTTCTAGATCTAAAATAATAATTTTACGCGCGACGGCAATTAAAGAAGTTACAATCACTAATTCTACTTGTAAAACATGTTTTTTGAGATAACCTGTGATATTTTCAAGAATTTCTAAAGCAATCAAAATATTTAAAAATAAGCCGAAAATTGTAAATAAAGTTTTGTTAAATTTACCGTATGGCGTATCAAATAATTCTTTTAATAAAAAAATACCTAAGTCAAATACAGCTACAAAAATTACTACCACCATCATCACAGAGAGAATTTTTGATACAAGCACCTCTATATTTTCAATCAGGTGCATAAAGTTTTCATCTTGTCCTGTTTCCCGAATGCGCTTAAACAGTTTTCTCATCTGCCACACCCTCTGCTAGATAATCGGTGATAGCAATTACATAACTTGGTTATGATTCCAGGGTCAACCCCTTGGGGAAAATAATACTAATTTGAATTCAAAGATATTACCTGCCCAATGGATAAGAAAATTCATAAAAGTCAGCCCAACGCTTACTACTAGCTAGTTATCTTCGTTGTGGCTTTTTTTAGTAGCAATAAGATTGTTTTGAGCAGATATTATCGCTCAGCCGAAATAATAACTGATATCTTGCACTAGATTTTCACAGCGCCAATAAATAAATTTATTTTTCACCACAAAGACACGAAGACACGAAGAAAACTTATTGTCTGCGATGGCACTATTATGAGGATCACTAACCACTAACTAATTCCTCTATTGCACTAGCATCAGTTGGCAAAGCATCTGTTAGGATTTCTCTACCATTGTTTGTAACTAAAATATCATCTTCAATGCGGATACCACGTACATCAGCAAACTGAGATAAGCGTTCCCAGTTAACTGTGTATTGGTAGGTGGAACGTACTTTTTGATCATTGATAATCGCTGGGATTTGATAAAAACCAGGCTCAATTGTTACTAACATACCTGTCTGCAAAGGACGATTTAAACGCAAATAGCTTAGACCAAAGCGATCGCTCCTTTTTCTTCCTGGTTCATATCCGGCTAAATCGCCCAAGTCTTCCATATCATGGACATCTAAACCCAGTAAATGACCAATACCATGGGGAAAAAATAAGGAATGGACATCCCTTGATACTAAATTTTCGGCATCTCCTCGCAAAATGCCTAAATCTACTAAACCTTGAGTGATAATGGTACATGCCAACAGATGAATATCTCGGTATTCTACACCAGGCTGCACCCGGGCAATACAAGTATCATGGGCTGCCAAGACTACATCATAAATATCTCGTTGGGTAGATGAAAATTTTCCACTTACAGGCCAGGTACGAGTGACATCACTAGCCCAACCCATTTCTGTTTCAGCACCGACATCGGCAAGTAATAAGTCACCTGGTTGTAGGGGGTGGTGATATTGTTCGTTATGAAGAATTTCGCCGTGAACAGTGACGATACTTTGGTAGGCAGTAGTCATGTTGTGGGCAATGATGACTTTTTCCATAGCTGCGCGTACTTCTGCTTCTATTTTGGCGCTAGTTGTTGCAGCCATACCTGCTTTATGTGCCTCAATGGTAACAGCAGCAGCTTTTCGCAATTCGGCTAAGGCTCCTTGATCGTGGATGAGACGTAAATCGATAATGGCTTGGGCTAATTCTAAATCAATGCCTTGCAGTTGGTTTTGTGGCAGTACCCATCTATTCAACAGTTGTGATTGTTGTGTCCAAGTGGCTGGATCTTGGACAGGAATTGTTGCTGCTCCTTCTAGGTGTAGCTGTAATTCTGCCATGGGATAGGCTGCATCTGCCCCGATTTGAGTGGCTATTTCTTCTCGACTGGGCATTTCACCATGCCAAAGGGCGTTACTAGGGGTGGGATCATCCATGAATAGTTCCAGTTTGCCTGCTTCGAGGCGAATAGCGGCATTTGGTAGAGGTAATCCTGTAAAGTAGAGAAAATGGCTGCTAGCCCGGAAAGGAAAAACATTGGCTGGAAAATTGCGTGGACTGCTGTTTCCTGACCAAAGAATTGCAGGAAAATCAATGTGGCTAGCTAATTTTTGTCTGCGCTGGCGTAGGGTCTCGATCAGGGAAATGCAGGTATTATGGGTGAGCATGGCACAGTTCTCAGTTATCAGTTTCATTATTTATGTGATGAGTGGTGATTGTAAAATCAATTTTTAGCGAAAATACACTCTAAAACAAAGGATTTTATAACCCGAGTTAAATCCTCATAAAATCACTTGTATAATGCGAGGGTTGTATGAAACAAAAAGAAAATTTATTTGTAATCGTGCTGAGTATGGCAGTGGGATTATCATCCCTTGTTTTTATTAGCACTTGGTTGTTTGATCAGTATTTGCCTTCGATCACAACCACGAAAAACTACTCGACAAAAGAAACGATTAAGAAATTAATAGTTTCGGGTAATGATTTCAGTGGCTACAGTACTTTCCGTGGTCAGGCTTTCCAGAAAACTCTTAAAGAAGTTGGATTAGAAGATGTACGTTATCAACAGGAATTAAGTTTTAGTAAATTGGCAGAGCGCCTGAATCAGGGAAAAGTTGATATTATACTGACAACACTCGACCAGTTTCTTGTCAATCCAACTAAGGGGAAAATAGTTGGCTTGATTGATACAACTGTTGGGGCTGATGCGGTAGTCCTGAATACGAAAAAATATCCCAATCTAAAATCTTTAATAGATCTACCTCAACTGATCCAACAAGCAAATACCAAAGGACAGCAGTTGAGTATTGCTTTTGCAGGTGATACTCCGAGTGAGTATCTAGCAATGGTTCTGAGTAGTAAATTTGAAGCATTCAAGTTATCAGATTTCCAACTTAAGAAAGTAGCGGATGCTGGTGAAGCTTGGAAATTGTTGCAAGACCCGAATGAAAATGTTGCGATCGCCATTGTTTGGGAACCTTATGTGAGTCAGGCTCGGCAACAAGGGTATACAGTAGTTTTATCTAGCAAGGATGCCCCAGGCACAATTATTGATGTGATCGTTGCCAGCGATCGCCTTGTGCAATCTCAGCCTGGGGTTATCGAACAATTTTTATCGGCTTACTATCGGGAGATGGATGCCAATATACGTGATGCTTCACGCTTGCAAACAGAAATAGCTGCTGTGAGCAATCTATCTCCTAGAGAAGCAGTAATTGCCATTAGAGGTATCGATTTTTTCACCTCTTTAGAAGCCCAAAAATGGCTCACAGACGGCACACTTAATAAAAAAATCCGCTCAACTGCGGCAGTGCTAACATTAGCAGGAAAACGGAAAGAACTTCCCTTGAGTTCAGAGAGTTTATACAAGTCTGAATTAATTGCCAAGGCTGCACAAAATACAAAAAATCTGATTGATGAAGTCCGTTCTGACAATCCAGACTTAGCGAAGAAGCTTGAAGGTCAGGAGATGGCTTCGATTCCCAATTTAAACCAGAACCAAATTGGAACTGCCCCTAATATTGGTAACTTGCGATTGCGAGGAGAGGTCAAATTCAAGACAGATTCCGCACTACTGACCAATGAAGCTCGTCTGACCCTAGATAAACTAGCTCAGGAAATTGGAGATTTCAACGAACAAACAGTTGCACTACGAGTCATTGGTCATACTTCTGCGACTGGCGATCCTGAAGCTAATCAAAAGCTAAGTCAACAAAGGGCAGAGGAAGTAGTCCAATATTTACGTCAGCGTGGCTTGAACCATAATATCTTTGCTGAAGGCAAAGGTTCAAAAGAAGCCTTACCAGGATTATCCGGTGAAGATCGCCGTAATCAACGTACGGAAATTCGCTTAGTTCGTGTTGGTAATTAGTACACCGTTATATCAACACAAGCTAGGTAAAACAATTTATAATTGTGCTTTTCTTGGGCACGGTTTGCATCTACCTTTACTTAAGACACTACTCACCGAAACCGATGAAAGTGTTTACGTGCCTCCGCGGTTCATTATTTTACCCCTCAAACTTGTTTTGGTGAACCACTAGTAAATAATCAATGATTTTTTGTCTTTTTCACGCCAATATTCTCATAAGCTATTAATTAAGTGATAATTGTGGGTGTTTCCACTAAATTATATGAAACCACGTGCTTTACTAGCTTTATTTGTCATATTTTTAATCAGTTTGATTGTAACAGTTAGTTGCACTCGACAAACCACCACACCGACTACGAACACTGCAACGCCTGTAGTAACTACTCCCATAAAATTAGGTTTAAATATTTGGGCTGGGTTCTTTCCGTGGGAAGTAGCTAAAAAAGAAAAGCTGTTTGAAGCGAATAAAGTCAATGTAGATTTGAAGTGGTTTGATGCTTATTTGGACTCAATTAATGCTTTGAGAGCAGGTCAACTAGATGCAAACGGTCAAACGTTAAACGATGTGATCAGTTCCGTCGCAGCTGGCTCAGATCAAATTGTTGTTCTAACCATTGATAACTCAACTGGTAGCGACAAAGTAATTGTCCGCGAAGGCATTAATAGTATCGCTGATCTTAAAGGTAAAAAAGTTGCTGCTGAAGAAGGAACCGTTGACCACTTTCTCATACTTTTAGGATTAGCAAAGGCAGGTTTAACTCAGGCAGATATTGAATTTCGACCGCTAGAAACGGGTGCAGCAGCAGCAGCTTTTGTAGCAGGACAAGTTGATGCTGTCGGAGTATTTGCACCCTTTACCACAAAGGCTTTATCCCGTCCTGGGAGTAAAGAATTATTCAGTTCTAAAGACTTCCCTGGTGCAATTTCCGATCATTTAGTGGTTAGTCGCAAAACACTGAACGAGCGTCCTCAAGATGTTCAAGCTTTGGTAAATAGTTGGTTTGCAACCCTAGATTTTATCAGAGCTAATCCCCAAAAGTCTTATGAAATTATGGCGGAACGTGCCGGAGTTTCAGTCTCAGAATATAAAAATTTCTCATCAGGTGTGACACTGTTAGGACTGTCCGAGAATTTGAAAGCATTTCGCCCAGGTCAAGACATGACATCATTACAGTATGCTGCTGGAGAAATTAGCAATTTTCTTATTCAAACAGGTCTAGCTAAACAGGCGCCTGATCTGAGCAAATTATTTGACGATCGCTTTGTCAAGGCCTATGCTGCACAAAAAAAATCATAGCCAAAATAGCAAAGGTTTAAAAGAAATCTATTTTGGACATCTTCAAAAAATGTTGCCAGAATTTAGTTTTTGGCAGGTGGCTGAGGATATACCACAAAATCTGGCATGGACTTTAATGTTTTTGTCCATTGCTATTCCTTTTTTACTTTGGTGGGCAATAACTAGCACTGGTTTGATTTCACCGCTCTTTCTACCTTCTTTAGGTCAAGTTTTGGGTGCATTTCAAAGACTTTTAGCAACTGGGGATTTGCAAACGGATACCACCTTTAGTTTATTTCGAGTATCGGTTGGATTTTTACTGGTGGCCGTTGTTTCCGTGCCATTAGGGTTGTTGATGGGGGCTTTTGCTAGTATTCGAGCACTTCTTGAACCGATAATTGGTATTGTGCGCTACATGCCAGCTCCAGCGTTTATTCCCTTACTAATCTTGTATTTTGGTGTGGAAGAAACGTCAAAAATTATGCTGATTTTTATTGGTAATGTGTTCTTCAATATCCTGATGGTTATGGATGCGGTGAAGTTTGTACCCAAGGAGTTATTGGATACTACTTACACTTTGGGTGCAAACAAAAGACAGATTTTACTGCAAGTCATCTTTCCATTTATTCTCCCTACCGTGATTAATGCTTGTCGGGTAAATATGGCGGGGGCTTGGAACTTGGTGATTGTTTCTGAATTAGTGGCCGCGACAGAAGGGTTAGGTCGCCGGATTAGCGTTGCTCAAAGATTTCTCAAGACTGATGAAATTTTTGCAAGTTTGATTGTTATTGGCTTGATTGGTTTGGTGTTTGATTTATTGTTTCAATTGTTACTGCGTATAAGCTGTAAATGGGCTGTAGACTAATTAAATTTTTGCTGTTCAAGCTAGGGGAAAGGAAAGTGGAAGTTTACTACGGATATTTATGAAGTTCAATTTGGATCTGAAAAGAACTGCTTTAATCAGTATTGACTTTCAAACCTATGTCTTTACAGGTGGTTCTTTAGCAATAGTGGGAGCAGCAGAAGTATTACCTAAGGCGAAGCAAGTTCTTGTTGCTGCTCGACAAGCCAAACTGCCCATCATCCATACTCAGGAAGTTCATCGTAAACAAATGGTAGATTTTGGTCGAGAGTTAGATGGTGCAGAGCAAATTCATTGTTTGGAAACATGGCCTGGTACTGAAATTTATAAGGAACTCGCTCCCATAGAAGGAGAATTTGTAATTGTTAAACGCCGCTATAGTTGCTTTTTTAGCACGGATTTGGAGATTCTCTTGCGAGGGTTAAAAGTTGATACTTTGGTTTTTATGGGGACAATGACTAATGTTTGCGTTCACTATACAGCCGTAGATGCCCACCAGCGGGACTATTATTTTCATGTGATTGCAGATTGTTGTGCTGGCTCTGATTGGGAGGCTCACTGTTCTGCCCTCAAGGCTATGGAATACTTACAAGCAGGTGCTTGTATTTCACACACAGACTTCCTGAAGGCTACGATGTTTTCAGTTTAGAAAGGAGTTAAAGTATCGGATATCAGTACGAGCAGTTATCAGTTTTCATTACTGGCGAAACACTGTACTCATGTGTGTCGGGCTTTGCTTTCTGGGAAAATGGATAAATATTTTTGCGTCGGTACGTACTTAAATTGAATTGTTATTTGCGATCGCTTTCATGTTTGTGGCAAGTGTGGTTTGATTCACAAAGAAAATTAAGACGTTGGTCACAAACATTACGATGTTCTCTATGGATGAACCGATTTTTGTGATCAACGTTAATTTAGTAAGTACGAGCTCATTGTTAAATTATAGAAATGTCTCCTAAACCTAAAGCGCCAGTTAATCTTGTACAATCCTGTGACTGGCCGATTGAACAACTACCAGGATTATCTCAGCAAGAAGTATCTCAACTGCAAAATTGTGGTATTGCCACTACAAAAGCACTAATTGCACAAAGCCAAACTCTTCAGGCTAAAGTGAAACTCGCCAATAAACTGCAAATTCATCTTCAGTATGTCAATAAATGGGTAGCACTAGCCGATTTAGCCCGAATTCCTAGCGTTGGTACTCAGTATTGTGGACTGTTACTTCATGCTGGTGTCGGTTCTGTAGCCTTGCTGGCGACAATTCCCACTCACAGATTACACAAACAAATTTTGCGCTTGCAAGTGGCGACGATGCAAAGGCGAGATTTATGTCCTGCTGTTGAACAAGTACAGCAGTGGATTCAACAAGCTCAAGCGATCACCTAATCTTTAGCTAACACACCATTGAGGAAAATATCAGCAAGTCCTTCTGCCATTTGCTGCATTTGTTGAGGGGAAGCATCAGGTTCCATCAGGGTATTGTGAGAAAAACCTGCGATCGCAAACATTCCCAAGAAGACTTTTGCTACTAATTTGGCATCCATTTGGCGATAAATGCCTTTATCCATGGCCGTTTGGAAAAACGCTTCGGCAACATCAGTCATTTTGTCAATCACTTCTGACTGGATGCGATCGCGTAAATCTGGGTGAAATTGTGCCTCCATAAAACACACCCGCATCAAGTCGGCACTTTTTTGCATGTTCCACATCCGGCGGCGCATTACCTGTGCTACAGCTTTATAACTGCCCATTTCACTTAATTCTGTCAGCAAATCGGTGAGAATCTCCACCCAGCCAGCAGTCGCTACCTCTACCAAAATGGCCTTTTTATTTGGAAAATGACGAAATAGCGTCCCTTCCGCGACTCCAGCAGCTTGTGCTAGGTCGCGGGTGGTGGTGCCATCAAATCCCTGGGAGGCAAACAAGCGCCGTGCTGCCTGTAAAATACGGCCACGGGTTTGTGCCTCTGATGGCGGAGGAGAATTAAAAACGCGCATAACAGTTATAGTGAAATATCCGGAACAGGACTCGTAGCATTATTGTCTTACGACAAGTACAAAAAAAACAGAAAGCTTAATACAAGATTAACGCTCTACTCGCAAGTACCCCGGGTTTTCAGTAACAAAACTTTACTTCTAATTTTGCTTATGAATCATGCCAATTTTGGATTGCCAATGTTGAAACACAAAGCAAGTCGTCTGATTGCCATTTTGCTTTTAGCATTGACTTTGTGGTGGGGATTATCACCAGAAGTTGCTTTCGCTAGAACTCAAGCTCCACCAGCCCAAAGCTCAATTCAACCCTATCTGGATCGAGTGATTAAGCATTTGACAGAGTTTCGCCTTGACAATGGGATGAAGTTTATTGTCTTGGAACGTCACCAAGCACCAGTTGTGTCTTTTCTTACCTATGCTGATGTCGGTGGTGTGGATGAGCCGGATAAAAAAACTGGTGTAGCACACTTTTTAGAACATTTAGCTTTTAAGGGTACGACGAGGATTGGTACAAAAGACTACGAAGCAGAAAAGCCCCTGCTAGACAAATTAGATCAACTAGCTGCCCAAATTGAAGCTGCCCAAGCTGCTGGCAAGAAAGAGGAAGTGGCTAAGTTGACAGCGCAATTTGAGCAAGTAGAAGCACAAGCAGCCAAACTTGTCAATCAAAATGAACTGGGACGAATTGTGGAACAGGCGGGAGGTGTAAATTTAAATGCTAATACCTCCACAGAAGCCACCCGTTATTTTTACAGCTTTCCTGCTAACAAGTTGGAATTGTGGATGTCGCTGGAATCAGAACGTTTTCTTGAGCCTGTATTCCGGGAGTTTTATAAAGAAAAAAATGTGATTTTGGAAGAACGACGCCTGCGGGTAGACAATTCTCCGATTGGAATGATGTTAGAAAAGTTTATCGATACAGCTTTCCAAGTCCACCCCTACAGGCGTCCAATTATTGGTTATGACGAAGATATACGCAACTTGACACGGGAAGATGTACAAAAGTTTTTCGATGCGTACTATGTGCCGAGTAATTTAACTATGGCTGTTGTGGGAGATGTTAACCCCAAGGAAGTTAAAAGACTAGCGCAAATCTACTTTGGGCGCTACAAAGCAAAACCCAAAGCTGTGGCAAAACTGCCAGTGGAACCACCACAGAAACAAACGCGGGAAGTAACAGTCAAGTTAAATTCTCAACCTTGGTACTTAGAAGGTTATCATCGTCCGGCACTTACCCATCCAGATGATGCTGTTTATGAAATTATTGCTAGTTTGCTGAGTGATGGACGGACATCACGTCTGTATAAATCTTTGGTGGAAAAACAGCAATTAGCACTTTCAGCCCAAGGTTTTAGTGGTTTTCCCGGAAACAAGTATCCGAATTTGATGTTATTTTATGCTCTCACGGCTCCGGGTCATACGGTTGATGAAGTCGCGATCGCTTTACGCCAGGAAATTGACAGACTCAAGACGGAACCCGTGTCAGCGATGGAATTAGATCGAGTCAAAACTAAAGCAAGGGCAGAATTGTTGCGATCCCTTGATTCTAACATGGGGATGGCGCAGCAGTTGTTGGAGTATGAGGTGAAAACTGGTTCTTGGCGAAACTTATTTAAGCAGTTGGAGCAATTGCAAGCTGTGAGCGCTGCGGATGTTCAGCGAGTAGCAAAGGCAACTTTTACATCCGAGAATCGCACCATTGGTAAATTGTTGTCACAACAGGGATGAGGAAAAAACAAGAGGTATGAAGAGGTATAAAAGAACAGGCAAAAAGCAGATGAAAATCCAAAGTTTTAAATTTAAGGGGTTGGTTTGTGCAGTAATTGCTGCTTTTGTCTCAGTACTTTTAACTGTTAATTTTTCTTGGGCGGCGACAGCAGCAAAGCACTATACAGAGCTAGAGTTTGCACCATTACCGGAAATTAAGTTGCCGAAGTATGAGCGGTATAAGTTGGATAACGGTATGGTGGTTTATCTGATGGAAAATCACGAATTACCGTTGGTGAATGGTGCGGCGTTGATTGGTACTGGCGATCGCTTTGAACCATCAGATAAAGTCGGCTTAGCTCAGATGGTAGGGACGGTAATGCGGACTGGAGGAACTCGTTCCCATACGCCAGATGAATTAAACCAGATGTTGGAACAGCGGGCAGCTTCAGTGGAGACTGATATTAATGAAACTAGTGGTAATGCTAGCTTTGAAGCGCTGAGTGAAGATGTCGAAACTGTGTTAGGGTTGTTTGCTGAGATCCTGCGTGAACCTGTTTTTGCTGAAGATAAACTAGCCTTAGCCAAGACACAAGAGCGGGGTAAGATTTCCCGGCGCAATGATGATCCCAATGAAATTGTCCGACGAGAATTTAAGAAATTAGTCTACGGTAAAGACAGTCCCTATGCCCGTACCACAGAGTATGAGACGTTGGCTAAAATTTCTCGTCCGGATTTAGTGAAATTTTACCAACAGTATTTCTATCCCAACAATATGATTTTGGGGATTGTGGGTGACTTTGATCCTAAAAAGATGAAATCCTTAATTCAAGACAAGTTTGGTGACTGGAAACCCAATCCCAATTTTACTAAACCCGAGTTACCACAGGTCACAGCCCAAGGAGGAGGGGTATTTTTTGTCAATCGACCACAGCTGACTCAGAGTAGCATTCTCATTGGTCATTTGGGAGGACAATTTAACAGTCCCGACTATCCAGCGTTGGATGTGTTGAATGGCGTTTTAAATGGTTTTGGTGGACGCTTATTTAATGAAGTGCGATCGCGTCAGGGTTTAGCTTACTCTGTATACGGTTACTGGAGTCCACGCTATGATTATCCTGGTATGTTCATTGCTGGTGGACAAACGCGATCTGATGCAACTGTACAATTTGTCAAGTCTTTGCAAACAGAAATACGACGCCTCCAAACTCAACCAATCACGCCCAAAGAATTAGCTTTTGCTAAAGAATCTACTCTCAATTCCTTTGTTTTCAATTTTGAAGACCCCGCCCAAACTTTATCGCGCTTGATGCGATATGAATATTATGGCTATCCCTCTGATTTTCTCTTCCGCTACCAAAAAGCAGTAGCAGCAACCACAGCAGCTGATGTGCAGAGAGTAGCACAGAAATATTTAAAACCAGATTCTTTAGTAACTTTGGTTGTGGGAAATCAAACAGCGATCAACCCACCATTGACACAATTAGCTAAACAAGTGACACCAATAGATGTGACTATTCCTGGTTCACCCCAAACACAAAGTTAAATTGATTAACTATCATGAAAACTCGGTTGATTTTATCAGCCGGGTTTTTCTATTTACTAATAAATATATTGTTTTTTAACCCAGAGTCTGTGTGCATCGCCTTGCACGGTGTACCCTGGACTGTAGACACTCCATGTCTACTACGATTTACAGTGAAAGTTTGTCTTGGTGTCTTGGTGTCTTGGTGGTGAAAAAGATTATCTTGAAACCACTAAGACACTAAGACACCAAGAGTACTAACACTAACTGTATTGGATTTTAAGATATAGCGGTTTGTATTTGGATGGGTAGAGAAAAGCGAACACTCATGGAACACATGATTAACACTGATAAAGTGTTAAAAATAATTTGGTTGAGATAGATTTTATAATAGTTAATATTGATATAATAAGTGGATATATTTAACTAAATATGATGCATCTAATCTATGGATTTTCTCACTATTTTAGGATTAGCTGCCGCTACGCTTACCACTAGCGCTTTCTTGCCACAAATGCTGAAGACTTGGCAATCAAAATCAGCAAAAGATGTTTCTTATACGATGTTGATTACTTTTATTATCGGTATTTTTTTATGGTTGTTATATGGAATTTTTCGTCAGGATTTGGCGATTATTTTAGCTAATTTTATAACTTTAATTTTTAACATGATAATTTTATGGCTTAAAATTAGATATGGATAAACATTTTATTTCTGAAATTATTGCCTGTGACATCATCTGTTTTTTCTGCCGAACGCTTTTTATTTACTCCTGCTACTCCTGAAACTAACGCTGTTTCCACAATCTTTGCCTTTCCCAATGAGTATACGGTAGGTATAACTAGTCTTGGCTATCAGGTAGTATGGGCGACTTTGGCTATGCGTGCAGATGTACAGGTGAGTCGCCTGTTTACTGATATGCATGAATCACTTCCCAAAGAACCAGAGTTATTCGGCTTTTCTGTTTCTTGGGAACTGGATTATGTGAATATTTTGAATTTACTGGAATTTTTAGAAGTTCCGATCCGCACGGCTGCTCGTGATGATCATCATCCCATTGTTTTTGGTGGTGGACCTGTCCTCACTGCTAACCCAGAACCCTTTGCAGATTTTTTTGATGTCATTCTTTTGGGAGATGGCGAAAATCTGCTTGGTAATTTTATTGATGCTTATAAAGCTGTGAGAAATGCTGACCGAAAAACTCAATTAAAAGCACTGGCACAAGTGTCAGGAATTTATGTTCCAAGTTTATATGAAGTTGAATATAATAGTGGCGATGGTGCAATTAAGTTTATTAGTCCAACTTCATCAGAAATTCCAACTGTAGTCCAAAAGCAAACTTATCGTGGCAACGTTTTATCAGCTTCAACGGTAGTCACCCAGAAGGCAGCTTGGGACAATATTTATATGGTAGAAGTGGTGAGAAGTTGTCCAGAAATGTGTCGTTTCTGTTTGGCAAGTTATCTCACTTTACCTTTTAGAACCGCGAGTATAGAAGAGTCATTAATCCCAGCGATTGAAAGAGGTTTAGCTGTGACAAATCGGCTGGGATTATTGGGTGCTTCAGTGACTCAACATCCTGAGTTTGAGAATTTATTAGATTATATTAGTCAACCAAAATACGATAATGTGCGGTTGAGTATTGCTTCGGTGCGAACTAATACTGTGACGGTAGAGTTAGCGCAAACTTTGGCGAAACGTGATACTAAATCTCTGACTATTGCTGTAGAAAGTGGTTCGGAAAGATTACGGCAAATCATTAATAAAAAGTTGCATAACGACGAGATCATCCAAGCAGCAGTAAATGCTAAAGCTGGCGGATTAACAGGTTTGAAACTCTACGGAATGGTAGGGGTTCCTGGGGAGGAAGCTGAGGATTTGGATGCTACTGTCGCAATGATGCGCGAGATCAAAAAAGCTGCTCCCGGTTTACGGTTAACATTGGGATGCAGTACCTTTGTACCTAAGTCGCATACGCCGTTTCAATGGTTTGGGGTGAATCGTCAAGCAGAAAAGCGGTTACAGTTATTACAAAAACAGCTCAAACCCCAAGGGATAGATTTTCGCCCGGAAAGTTACAATTGGTCCATAATTCAAGCTTTGATATCAAGGGGCGATCGCAGGTTATCACACTTACTGGAACTTACGCGCAACTTTGGGGATTCTCTGGGTAGCTACAAACGTGCTTTTAAGGAACTGAAAGGGAAACTACCTGACTTAGATTTCTATGTTCATGCTAATTGGTCAACTGAGCAAGTCTTACCTTGGCATCATTTACATGGGTCTTTACCACAGTCTACCCTGCAAAAGCATCTGGCAGAAGCTACAAGTCAGTTTAAACCATCTGAGCAATTGCTAACTGCTAACGGTTAATGATAAGAAAGTTATTCATTGGCAATTAGCAATCTAAATCTAAAATTGATAGATGCAAACTACAGCAGAGTTTTATTGTGCTTATTGTGGGGAAACAAATCTGACTTTTGTTGACTTGAGTGGAGGGGGACAACAATCTTATGTGGAAGATTGTCAGGTTTGCTGTCGTCCCAATATTTTATATATCCGTGTTGATGAAGAGACTCTGGATATTGAAATTGATACTGAATATGAAGGGTGAATTTGAGGTTGTTCCCAATGCTGGACTTTAAATACTCCTCAGTAATTGATGCACCGGTAGAGGTTGTGTGGCGATTTCATGAAAGACCAGATGTTTTACAAATGCTAACTCCACCTTGGCAACCTGTACAAGTCATGCGTCGTGAGGGAGGGTTGGGTGTGGGTGCTGTGACGGAATTTCGTCTTTTTCTCGGACCATTACCTTTGCGCTGGTTAGCACGTCATACCGAATACGAAGAATTTCATTTATTTACCGATGAACAAATATCTGGTCCCTTCGATTATTGGGTGCATCGGCATCGATTTGAACCGGAAAATGGTAAAACTAGGTTGACTGATGAAGTTTCTTTTTCTTTACCTGGTGGAGATCCAGTGGAATTTCTGGGTGGCTGGTTGGTGAATGTACAACTGGAAGCAATGTTTCGCTATCGCCATCACATCACCAGACGGGAGTGTGAGGGAAGATGAGGTGGGGAGGTGGGGAGGTGGGGAGTAGAGAAATAATTATTAACCACTAACTACTAACTACTAACCACTGTAGAGCATGGCACGTCTCTACAACAACTACCAATCAACAAACAACAATCAACCACTAACCATAACAATAACTTTATTTAAGAATTAGATTTTTAAAAAAATAAATAAGTCCAGGGCTTTTTGTTGTTCTGGACTTTTTTTTCGTAGGATAATAATTCCAGCTTTGCAACCGTTAAAACACTGAATGTTTCCAAGGTGATTTCATTTTCATTGAGTCCGCCAAGAATTAAGATTTTTGGCTTATAGTTCAACCCGTCTAAAGACAAGTCCAAAGTCTTTTAGTCTACTTAAGTAGACTTTAGTTATTAGCCGAGAAATTTATTTCTGGGCGGGATGAAAAGCTGGTGCAATATCCAAATCTACTGATATTTTAACGCCAATAACTAGTTGTTAATGGCAGTAGTTTTGCTGTTTAAAATTTTAAAAATATGAGTTTTTTACAATTCAGATTGTATCACAAAGGAAGTTTGAAGTTAGCCTTTGTCAGTCTCAGCTGCTTATTATTTTTCTCTCCTTTGGCAAAGACACAAGCAGAAATTAAAAAGGAATCTACATTAGTAAGTAACTTGAATCATTCCCTGATACAACTAACACAAAAACAAGTTTGTCCATCTGCACAATTACTACCGAAGCGAATTTTTGAGACAGATAAGTATTATGTTTATATTTGCAGAGGAGACGAAAAAAGCTCTTTAGGATATTACGTACAAATTTATAAAAATAGTGGCAGTAAAATTATTATTCCTATTAGTAATAAAGTAGGTGAAGCTTACTTTGCTAAAGATACTGGGGTAATATATACTGTTACACCCTATGAATTAGTAGTAACTAAATTTAGTAAACGTAATAGTCTTGTTTTGAGAGAAAAAGTTAATAATGCGATCGCAGCTGATGGTCAATCTTTAACGAAGGGTTGTCCTGAAGGTAATACTTCCTTTGTAGAAGCTGCAACCAAAAACTATATTGTGTATATTTGTGGTAGAGAAATGCCAGATACTTATATAGCTTTAACTAAGAATGGAACTAGTATAATTACTCTACCATTATTGTCAAACTACAATTCCTCTACGAAAGCAGAAGATAGTGAATATATTGCTATTAAAGGTAAAACTCGTTATCTTCTCAACCGGAAAATGCTGAGAGTTTCTCGTGATGGACGCAATTTAGTTAAGGAAAAAGTTTTATATTGGCATTAAGGATATAAAGGAAAAAATTCATATTGATTTGCAAATGTACGACTTGGTTGAATTTTCACCAAGACAATATCATTTTTATTTTTAATAGGGCGATCGCCTGATTGTAAAAACTGAATTTTTCCAGTTACACCATTAGCAGAAAATTTAGGATTACGCAAGACTTTTTGCAGTCCACTACGAGTTTTACTTTGCTGTAAACCATTAACTATAGCTATAGTTGCATCATAACTTGTAGCAGAACGCCAAGTTACTAAACTATTCCAAAGTTTCTGGGAGTTCTTAGCAAATTCACTTGCAAAATTTCTTCTCGCTTCCCAAGGAACAGCCAACACTAAGCCATTAATATCAGCTTTTCCTTGCTGGAGAGTTTGTAAGGTATATAGTGAAGTACTGGCAAATAATCTGAGTCTGCCTTGATTGGCTTTAGCTAAATCTAAAGCTTTACTAATTCTATCAATATGGGGAGCTAAAAATAAGCCATCAGCACCATTGCTAATTGCATCGACAATAATTTTATGAGGATCAAAATCTGGTGCAGAAAAATCACAGCTAATATTCACAATATTTCCACCACCGGCAATGGTAGCAGAAGCAAATTCATCGCGAAAAGATTGATTATCTATAGCTTTTTCATCTACACAAATAGCCAAGTTTTTTGTACCAGCAACATCGATCGCATAGTGAGAAACAGAATCAGCCAAAAAACGCAGATTGGGAGCAGTGCGAAATACATAGGAACCACACCCCGATAATTTTAGCGAAAAGCTAGTAGGAGAAATATTGACTAATTTCCCTTTTTGATAAATTTCACAGGCTGCTACAGAAGCATCGGAAGCATTATGAGCAATAACTGCTAGAATTTGCTTGTGGCTGACAAAATAGTTAGCAATTTTTCTGGCAATATCAGGATTGTTATCGTCATTTGCTATTTCTATCTGCAACAAATATCCTTGAATACCACCTTTATTATTAACTTCATCTTGAGCTTGAGCTACACCTTGAAGTATTTCTCTGGCAACATTGGGATTACTACCAATCGGGACACTGACGGCAATTTTTAAAACTTTGCCATGACGAGCAGCAAGGGCATTTTGTAAGTATATGCGTGTTTCGGGATCATTGGGCATATTTTGCAGAGATTTTTGAAGATATGCGATCGCCATCTCATATTTCTCTGTTGCAAAAGCTTGTATACCTGCTTTTTTCTCGCTACTGGGGTTTGTATCTTGAAATAAAATTTTGTCTCCCAAGCTAATACGATTAAAAACAGAGTCTTTCAGTACAAAACTATAGTTATTAGGATTTTGTACATCAGGTTTGACTTCCACTAACATCGCCGTACCGATGCGATCGCCCCAAGGTGAAAATTGTATAGTTCCCGTAGCACCTTCTAGAGCAAAATCACCAGATAAAGCTTGTTGGATACCTTCTCTGGTGTTATCTTTTTGGATTAGGGCTTGAGCGATCGCATTTGTAGCATCGTAGGCATTTGCTGTGCGCCAAGTGATAGAATTTGGATCATTCCAAAGTTTGTAGGCATCTTTGACAAAGTTTTTATTAGCAGAAGCGTCGGTATGCCAAGAAACAGCCATCACTAAACCTTTGACAGTTTTACCAGCCTTAAGAGTTTTTTGAGTTTGCATACTGTGACTGCCAAAAAGCATTAATTTGCCTTGATTAGCTTTAGCAATCTCTATAGCTTTGTCAATTCTGTCAACATGGGGATTGAGAAATATACTATTTGCTTGCACTTTGAGCGCACGTTCAATGGCAAATTCTGGCTGAAAATTCTTTGCTGCTAAATCGCAGTGAATATCAATTAACTGAATATCATTTTTACTCAGTGCTGAAGCTATTGCTGGTTCATAAGACTGATCTTTTGCTTGAGAATCACGACAGATAGCAACGCGAGTTTTGCCTTCTTTTTTTGCATACTCGGCTAAAGTTTCAGCAATGACATCATTTCTAATTACAGTTCTGTAGATATAACTCCCAGCAGATCGGTTTTCGGGGTTAGTTACCAATGGAGAAGTACTAGTTGGTGAAATCATCACCAATTTTCCTGCTTGATAAATATTAGCAGCAGGGACGCTAGCATCACTACTGTTATGTCCGATTACTGCTAAGATATTTTGACTCTGAACAAATCTGTGAGCAACCCTTTGAGCAATAGTAGGATTGTTATCATCGTTGGCTATTTCAACTTTAAGTAACTTACCATCAATACCACCTCTACGGTTAATTTCATCTTGAGCTTGTGCTACACCCCGCAAAATTTCCTGGGCGACATCAGGATTCGTACCAATGGGAACTGCAACTGCGATCGTCAATTTTTCTTGATTGCCGATCTTGGCATTATTCAAATATATTAATGATTCCGGATCATTAGATTTTTGTTTTAAAGAAAGTTTGAATTTACTAACTGCTTGATTATAATTTTTCCATGATAATGCTTGCACTCCTTGCTTTTTATAGTCAGTCGAAACTGTTTTCACTAAAATTTTATTGCCATCACTAAACCGATTACGGAAATTAATGTCATCAACTCCACGCCACAAAACTGCACCAATACACCCCAGCGAAACTGTGACAATAACTGCTCGGTAAGCCTTTTCTTTCCAGTTCATAATTCGGGGATATTTTAGTTCCGTTGCGGCTGGATTCTGAAAAATTACAGGTAGCCAAGAAGCACAAGGGTAGTCCCTTTCCCACTCCTCATATAGGCGTTCCCGTGCTTGATTTACAGACGCATATAAAGATTCACCACTAGTAAATGCAGTCAGAAAATATTTCAAAAACTCCTGAGCAATAATATCAGGTACAGGTTCTCGCATCACTATTGTGTAAGGAATGCGTAAATCAGCTAAATTGCGTGCTAATCCCAATCCATCACAAGAGTTAAAAATTGCCAATTTTAATCCCTGTCTGACTGCATGTCTAAGAGAGTAACGTAAATTTCGTAATGATAAATAACTCTCGTCGGCATTAATTTGAATTTCTCCCCAACAGTCACCCTCTTTACTGATACTATGTCCGGCAAAAAATAAAATATCCCAAGGTTGAGTTCTCAAATTTTCAATTAGTTGACGGCGTGTAGGTTCTATTAATGCTTTAACTTTTGCACCTGGTAAATTTTTGAGAAAATATAAATCTTGCTCGAGATTAATCTCCTGGTTACTACCTAAAATTGCCAAAACTTTGACTGGTATTTGCAGTTGCTTTGTTGATGGTTCGTATTCTGAACTAATGACTATTTCTGCTTGGGGATGGCTAGTAGAGAAAAAACCCCACAAATGCCAAGGTAATCTCCGCAGTAATGAATCTTGAGTCTGTAAAATAAACCGAACATCTTCAGAATTTCCAATTTGTCTTGATAATTGTCGCTCTATTTCTAAAACAGGCGCTTGATTTAACCAAGCATTAAAACTATCTTGAAATGCTTGAGCAGCTTGATTACAAGCATCTTTACTAGAAAAGTTTGTAATCTGATTTTTAGGAATAATAATCAACCAATTTGCTGGCAATTTTTCATAAATAGATTGCCATGTAGTGTATATTGTTGGAAATTCTGGTGCAGGTGGTAATCTCCCGATAATCTCAGCAGTATGAGGCTTACCAGCTTGACCAATTCTCACTTTGACAGGAAATCCCCTCTCAAAAGAACCCTCTCCTATTTCAAAAATGACTTGTTTAACCTGCTTAACCACATTTACCACCACTTTAACTTAATATTTAATGTAAAATCATGGCTAGAAATCACCACTCAAGAGCTAACGAATAATCCATCTGTGTCCATCTGTGTCCA
>NZ_AJLL01000026.1 GCF_000317225.1 Fischerella thermalis PCC 7521 | reverse complement strand
AATGGTTTATATACCAGATCCAATAATTCATATTTAAATAACAAAATTTTCTGTAATCACTGCATCATTTAAACCAACTCTAACTCGAAATTTCTCACCAAATTCCGCACAAAATTTTAATTGAATATAATCATCTTCTTCTCTAGCTTGCACTTCTAAAAATGCTTGCTCATCCTCATATAATCCTGCTAATTGTAAACCTAATGGTAAATATACATGATTCATAGGATAAACTCTTAAGAGCACAGCAACTGTTTGATCTGGTTTTGGTAAAACTGCTACCATCAAAGCTACAGCGCTACCATCTAACTGCATTCCCAAATCCATCACGCGTCTAGCAGTTACAGCAGGATGGTTTGGTTGGAGAGTCCACAAAATTTCTGCAAGAGTCCAACGTGTTTCTTCATCTTCAGTAGTTCTGATTAGATGAACTAAAATATCCAGAAGTTCTGAGGAAATATTACTATTATTATTTACCTCCAACTCTTCACAACGATTGTTAAACTTTTTGGGCATGAATTTGGATGGTAAACCTTTTTGCCAACTATGATTGGGATAAAATTGCTCAATAATTTGCCAAACAATATCTGGTGATTCTAATTTCAATCCTCTGACACGTTTAATAGAACGAAAAGCAAATTGAGGTTTTCTTTTACGGGTGAATTCTTCAACTGTTTGCCACTCAGTTGTATACATATTTTCTAGCCATGCTCTTAAAGAAATTAGATGCGATCGCTCTATTAATTCATCCAATGAATGTAACTTGTCAATATCAATTTCTGATGTTGTGACATTAGGC
Source organism: Fischerella thermalis PCC 7521 (assembly GCF_000317225.1). Lineage (GTDB taxonomy): Bacteria > Cyanobacteriota > Cyanobacteriia > Cyanobacteriales > Nostocaceae > Fischerella > Fischerella thermalis. The sequence goes on along the minus strand of NZ_AJLL01000026.1, from coordinate 2,532 downwards.
AAAAATCCCCAGATTTTCCCTTCTTTACAGGTTTGATTTATTTCGACAACCACATAACCAATGCGACCATCCCAAACTTCTGGCGGAATATAACAAATGCGATCGCCTGTGCGAATTGCTCGACATTCTAAGCGTCCTACCCCAGTTAACACTAAATCGGCGACATCATCAATTAACCTCCGGTAAGGCTGCCAAACATAGCTAGATTCTAAATCTGTGGGGATATCTAGCATTTGCAAATAGGTATTAACTACTTGAACGGCTAAAGTATTTAAATATACTTGTCTACCTCTTGTTGGTGTTAGTTGTTCTCTGGCAAATTTGAGAGCATTTTGTCGGAATTCTTCAGGAATAGGGATAGATATGGTTTGACGTTCAGTTAAGTAATTCATAGTTGTAGATTCAAACTTCAAAAAATATTAATCAAGATAGCCTTGGAATTTACAAAACTCTGCTAGCAAAGGCAGACATTTTTTTTGGTAGAAATTGCTGAGAGTTGGTATAGGTACACCAAAATCCTGCGATAAATCTTTCCAAGTAACTTCCAAAAGAAAGCGGCGTTCAATCAAAACTTGACAGTTAACATCCGGGCGATCGCTAATATGAATACGCCGTAATTTACTGGTTTGAGTTATGAGCCATTCCCGAATTTCTTTGAGCAGAGGTGATGGTTCTGGTGGTACGGGAATCAGATCTAAAGGATCTATTACTTCACCATTTTCTCCCACAAAGGGATAAAATCTTCTGTTTCTCTCTTCTTTATTTCTCTGACTAATTTCTTTAAGACGATAATACAAGTAACCATTTAACCAGCTAATTACACAACCTTGTTCGGGATCATAGGGATTCTTAGCAGTAGTTGCTTCACAGAGATTTTGGCAAAAATATATCCAGGTTTTCTGAAAGGCTTCCTCTACATCAGGTACATCTGTACATCGCAAAAGTTTACCCGATTTTTGAATCAGATAAATAATTTGATTCAGTTTCCTTTTGCGTTCTAAACTGCCTCGTGGATGCTGACAAGCTTCTTGAACAAGTTGGAGGATTTGTGTGTTGAATTCATCCATACTGTAAAGGATTGGTTAACTTTTAACAGCTTTGGCTCAACCTACTGCTACAGTTTCTATGGGCGTTTATCCAGATTTGATTTCACTTCCGGAATGATAATGTTTCCCTCACCCTTGAATTCATTAATCGCCTTACTAATATCTATACCAGTAGTCTGGCGTAACTGTTCTAATAAAGATGCAAATTTTGGCACATTTCCACTATTAGCAGCATCAATGACAGTTAAATTTTCTACCTCTACTTGCGGAACTCCCTGAGCCATCATTTTCAACAAAGGTTCCAACTTCTGAAACAGGAAAATTTCTCGCGCCGCCGCACCAGCGTTTTGCCAAGATTCGGCTAAACGCCGTGTACCTGCGGCTTGCGCCTTACCATCTTCGATAATTCTGGCTGCATCACCCTTCGCTTTGGCGATCGCTTGCTGACATGCGGCTGCGGCTGGCGCAATCACATCAGCTTGCAACTGCTTTTCTACCTGTTTGATGCGTTCAGTTTGTACCGCCACCTCTGCTTGTACCCGCGCGATCTCTGCATTGACTACCGCTTCCACTTCCGCCACCATTGCGGTGCGCTTTGTCAGTGCATCTCTAACTCTGCGTTCCGCCTCCGCCTTCGCCACCTGCAAATCCCGTTCAATTTGTCTTAATTTAGTGATGCGATCATTTGCTGAAGCCTTAATAATCGCTTCCGCCTTGGCTTGTGCTTCCGCTATGCGCGCATCCCGCAACAACTCCGCCTGCTGCTTACGTCCAATCGAATCTAAATAACGTACCTCATCAGAAATATTTTTAATTTGCAAATTATCCAAAACCAATCCCAACTTTTCTAAATCATCCTCCGCCTCTTCCAACAAAGTTTTCGCAAAAGCAATCTTATCTTCATTCACTTGTTCTGGTGTGAGATTCGCCAACACCCCCCGCAAATTTCCTTCCAAAGTTTCCTTTGCTAACTGTTCAATATCTTTGCGAGTTTTACCCAACAATCGCTCGATCGCATTGTAAATAATTGGTTCTTCGCCAGCAATTTTAATATTCGCTACCCCTTCTACCGTCAAAGGAATACCACCTTTAGAAAAGGCATTTACCACCCGCAATTCAATAATCATATTAGTTAAATCCATGCGGAAAGTTTTTTCAATCAGGGGAATTTGAATTCCACTTCCGCCCTTTACCAAACGGTATCCCACTGACTTTCCATCGCTTGTAGGAGTGGAACTACCAGCAAAAATCAACACCTCACTCGGCTGACAAATATAGTACAAGTTGCGAATCACCCACCAACCAGCAGCAGTACCAGTACCAAATATTCCAAGTAGTAAAGCTATAATTTCCATGATATTTTTCCTTGAATCAGTAAATGATTAGGTTGGAAAAAGCGAACACAGATGAACACTGATACACACCGATAATTGCAGGGGGATTATTCGTTGGTGGTTGAGTTATGAGTAGTGAATTCGGATTCAGA
>NZ_AJLL01000025.1 GCF_000317225.1 Fischerella thermalis PCC 7521 | reverse complement strand
GTTTTCTCAAATTAATTATTTTGCTCATTCAAAGTCCCCCTCACATCAATCCCCAAAGTCCGATTCACATTCTCTAAAAACTGCAACACAATCTCTGGATAAACATTCACCAAACTAGCCAAAGACTTACCATCACCGTTGTCAATCACATTCACTTTATCGATTTGAATTCGCTGGGGAATTTGCACTGCTTCTTGTAATACCATTTCAATTTGTTGAATTAAGAACAATTTGCCAGCTTCTGTTCCTGTTTGCTGCCAAACTTGGGAAAGAATATCGTTGACTAAGGCTGCTGCTTTCGCATTTTCTTCCAAAGCGGCGGCTTCACCTCTGGCTTGGAGTTCTTGGGCTTGAGATTGAGCCAGAGCTGGTAAAACTGTATCTGCTTCTAAACGCAGACGTTCTAATTCTGCCCGTAATGCTTGCAGTGCTTGTTCGGCTTTAGCTTTCTTTTCTTGGGCTGCGGCTTTAGTGATTTCTTCTTCGGAACGGGCTGTTTGTTCTAATTTGGCTTTGATTTTACGCAGTTCGTTTTCTTTTTCCAAAACAATGATTCTGTCTTGGGTTTTAGCAACTTGGGCTTGTTCTTCACATTGGGCTTCCACTTGTTCTGCTTGAGCGATCGCATCTGATTCGGCAATTTCTGCATCCCTCAAAATCAAGGCTATTTGCTTGCGTCCCAAGGATTTGAGATAATCTACATCATCAGAAACACTTTGAATTTTTAAAGTATCGAGTTGTAATCCCAGTTTTGCTAAATCACGACTGACATCAGAAGCGATGCGTTCGGCAAAACTCAGTCTATCTTCGTTGAGTTCTTCTGGTGTGAGGGTAGCCACAACACCCCGCAAATATCCTTCTAGAGTTTCGCGAGAAACACGTGCTAATTCTGAGCGATCGCGATCTAAAAAACGTTCGATCGCATTACCTACTACCGCCGGATCAGTGGAAATTTTCACATTGGCGATCGCTTGAATATTTAAAGGTGTCCCCCCTTTAGCATAGGCGTTCCGTACCTCTACGCGCACTGGCATTGTCGTCACATCCATCCGCTTGACAGTTTCCACAATCGGAATTCGGATCGCACGTCCACCTACCAATACTCGATAACCTACTTGTTGTCCATCTTTATTTCGCCACTTGCGCCCCGAAAGAATCAAAACTTCATTAGGCTTGCAAATACACAAAAACGACTTCAAAAACCAGACAATAGCAATAGCACCAAAAATAGAAGCAGCAATGGGAAGACTAGTAAATATTAGTCCTTCTATCCCATTATCTTTATTTGTTGTGACAGGCCGATCAGCTGGAATTTGTCCGACTTGTACAGTTGTGATAGTTTTCATTGTTAGTTGTTAGTTGGTAGTTAACCGATTCACAATCTTGGAAGTTCTGGGTTTGAACTATAAACTTCTAATCTTGAACCCGAAATCTCCCCACACTCCCCACCCTCACACCCCCACCACCCACACCTTATTACCCTTCATCCTCACAACAACAACGCGATCGCCTTGGTGAAATTGTTGAGTTTCATCGGTGAGGGCGACAAAATCTACTAAGGAACCTTTGAGATTAACGCGGATTTTTCCCGGGCTGCTGCGGTTGAGAGGAATTTCCACGGTTCCGTAACAACCGACAATATTATCCGTGCGTACAAGGCTATCGACTGCGAGGCGTCGCCGTTGCAAAAAAATCAATACAACTATAAACGCACCAGCCAAAATCCCCAAGGCGACTGCAATACCAGTAATTATCAAGATGGAATTTTTCATACAACTATTTCAAATTAACCACCACAGCCGCCACAACCACCACCACAGCCACCACCGCAACCACCGCCACCACCACAACCACCACCAACACCACTGGTAACATCACCACTACTAGTAGTTGGTGGTACGAGGGCTTGTTTTAAATCTGCTAAAGAACCTACCAAGACTGCACTACCAAACAAAGCTACACCGAATGCAATGTCAGATGAGGTAGGGGAGTAAGATGAGCGATAGTAATTGACGGTGCGATCGCCAAATCGAGTGCGGTGTGGTTTTGGCAATAGCAAGAACGCCAAAATCGCCGTCACAATGCACATTCCAATTAAAAAACCTACAGGTTTCCCTCGGGAAAGTCCCACAAAGATTTTGCTGATTCCCAATAGCAGTACTGCTAAGACGGGTATTGCAGTCGCAAATTGAATTATCTTCGCTTGGCGATCGCTAACTAGCAAACCTTGGTTTTCCAAGTTTCGCCTAATTGAATTTGTTGCAGATATGGCTCTTTTGCGAATAGTTTCAATAGGAGCATAATTCGTACCACTGACGCTTTCCTCAGTAATTGCTTCTGCGATTGATTTTTCTAAAGGATGACTATTAGCAGATAGAGTATTTTCCAACTGCAAAGTCCGCTTTGTCGCCGAAACTGTGAGATACTTGTCTTGAACAAGTTTAGCGATCGCAGCATCTACTGCCCGGTATGCACCACCAGTCAAATATGCTAATTCATAACCATTGAGAGAGCCACATTCACTACCTGAACTATTAGCAGATATACTTAAAAACCAACGCAAACTTCTAGCTATGACAAAAGTAAAAACTACCGTCAAAAAGTAAAACCAGAGGAAATCAGGGCCGCTTAAATTCAGGGGATTGGCAATAGAAGCTGCTAAGGCTGGCTGGTTGTTTGCTACTATTAATCCCAAAGAAAATAGGTGTAGCCAAATTAACGATAAATTTCCTGTAGGGCGCAGTGACAAACGAGTTATACTTATCTTTGGCAACTTCACTAAATTTTTCGGTAAAACCCAATTTTCCTGAGTATTCACCCGCACAAAATGCGTATCAATACTAAAACGAATATGTGGTAATGGCCAAATATCTAGTGGTGGAGTTTGCCTAAAAAAACGCTCGTAACTTACCAAAGTTTTGATATACAAATCTTGGAATTTACGAAGTTCAACACTACCACCCCGAGTTGGGTTGTGATGCAGCGGTGTTTGTAACACTTTTGCACAAAATTCGTCCCAATAAGAATGTGTATAAGTTAAGTGCAGATGCCAAACTTGATCAACTTGTTCTGATGGAACCACCGTATGTCCAGCAACTACCGCTAAAAAAGCAAACTTTTTATACTCCTCAATTGCCCGTTTTGTATATTCAGCACTCCAACCATTTTCCTTAGCTAGTTTCTTGCTGAACGGATAAATAGCATCATTTTCGTCTAAGGAAAACTCTTGAATCCGTGTATATAATTTTGCTTGTTCAATGTTCATCGTTTCCTGTCACCCACTATTCACAGAACTCTCCTACTGGTTAGCCTTGCTTCTATAGGTTCTTCAGTTTGAACAGGAAAAATTTATTGTTGTGTTTACATAAATTTACAATAAAAAGACTTTGCGTACCTCTGCGCTGACTCTGCGCCCCTCTGCGTTTAAAAACGCTAGCTTTTATCAACGAACAACCTTGATTTTTGCATAACTAAGAAGAGCTAGCTAAAATATATGCTTTTTTCTATAAATTTATTTAACTTTTGAAGCTGAAAGCTTTATTACAGGTCTGTTTGCTTCGAGATAGAAGGATATTAGAAGAACGGTGTCGTTTAGTTGGACTATCGCCCACATCGCCCTATCACCATAAATGCGATCGCTTTTGAGTCTTTTAACTAAAAATTTTATGATAGCGTATATGCTACCATGTTTACATGGCGATTAAAATCGTAATTGATACCAGCGTTTTTATTAGTGCGCTGATTAGCTCTCAAGGTTCCAGCCGAGAACTCATTCGACGCTGCTTGAAAAGAGAATATCAGCCTTTGATGGGAAATACTTTATTTTCTGAGTATGAATCAGTCATTCAGCGCTCAGAAATTCTCGCCAAATGCCCATTAACGAGTGAAGAAATTTCGGCTTTACTAGCATCATTTATGAGCGTCAGTCAATGGGTCTATATCTACTATCTATGGCGACCGAATTTAAAAGACGAAGCTGACAATCACTTAATTGAATTAGCAGTGGCGGGGAATGCTCAAATTATTGCCACTCACAATGTCAAAGATTTCCAAAATGCTGAATTGTTATTTCCTAACTTATCAATATTAAAACCCGAAGAAATTATTAGGAGTTAAACAAAAATGGCAACTTTAACTATTCGTTTACCAGACGATAAGCATAACAGATTGAAAGAACTTGCTCAAGCCAAAGGTATAAGTGTCAATAAGCTGATTGAAGAACTTTCTACCATAGCTTTAGCAGAATTTGATGCCTATACAAGATTTAAAGCAATGGCTGCGACTGGCGACCCAAAAGAAGGCTTAAGAATACTAACTAAACTTGATGCTCTGACAGAATAGAGCTTTTAGGGCGATGACAGAAATACTAACCAGGATAATCGCCCACATCACCCCATCATCAAAAGTGCGATCGCTTGGGAAAATAAATAGGCTAACGTGATGTAGACAGTTTTGATTAGTTGTGAAAGTTCGTAGTCAGGACTTTAGCCCTTTAAATTCAGCGAGAAATAGCTCACTACAAACCTCTCATAAGTTAATGACACAGGTCATTCCTTACTGTGACTCTTGTCAGAGAAGATGTATTTCTTCTAAAAGCTGTTGTTTCTGGTAGTTAAGGAACAAGTCACACCAAAATTAAAACCAACCACAATCAGTTGTGGTATATGGTCTATATACGTTCGGAACAATATTTTTCTGACCAGCAAATTTCCTTCCGTAATAACCATCATCAAAACCACGTGCAAATTCACCGCCCGCTGTGCGTGGCTTGTACTCTTTCCCCTTTTTAGCATTCTCACGTCCTTGGCGATACCCATCAGCGTAAGCTTGGGGATGATAGGCTGGATCTTCATCAACAAGCCAATGGGTTATCGGATAACAATAGTTCAATGGATAAAAAGGATAGGTGTCATAATACCGATAGCGTCGATGAGCTTGAGCTGGTTGATCATTGAGGAGAAAACTAGTAGCGCTCATTAAAGCTACTAGACTTGTCATAATTATCTTTTTCATCATATTAGTCTCCAGAGTTATAAAACTCCTGGTACTTTTAAGATATCGACAAGAAGATTTAATTGCCATCACCTGTTAGGATGAGCCAAACAATTTTTGATTTAGAAATAGTCAATTTACCTAACTGTTTCCACACAGCTTCTTGTTACTCATCTAAAGTCTGGAAACATTCCGTTCTTAGTACTAATTCCACAACTCAGCAATATTTATTTTCGATGACGCGAATGATGAATTCTTACTTATCCAAAACTCAGAAATGTAAAAAGCGATGACAAATTATGCTCGTAAAATGTCAATTAGCAGCAAAATTTTCATGAATCAATATAAAAATGGGGCGGGAGTATCCGTCCTTAATGCTTAAAAGAGAAATTTTTCATATAAACCCACGCCATACTGCAAATGCAGTTGGCGTTGGGAATATATCACGCTTTTCGTGAGTAGTACTCAACCACAAGCAACTCGTTGATACTTAGTGCCACCCATTCACGTTCAATGACACTGTTGACTTTACCTTCCATCTTGTTTTTGTCAAATTCAAGATGACTGGGAAGGTTAGCTAGACCGGGATATTGTAAGTTAGTTTCCACTAGTTTCCGGGATGCTTCTCTATTTCTCACAGCAATAACTTCCCCCGGACGACACTGGTAACTGGGAATATTCACAACGCGACCGTTGACTGTGATATGGCCGTGGTTTACCAATTGGCGTGCTGCTGGAATAGTGGGAGCCATACCCAAGCGGAAAACCGTATTATCCAAGCGCATTTCTAGCAATTGCAGTAGCACTTGTCCGGTAGAACCAGTTACACGTCTGGCTTTCCGTACGTACCGCAACAGCTGCTTTTCTGTCAAACCGTAGTTAAAACGGAGTTTTTGTTTTTCTTCAAGACGGATAGCGTATTCAGAGCGCTTCTTACGGTTCTGACCGTGTTGACCAGGAGGATAAGAGCGTCTGGCGCTTTTACGAGTTAGTCCTGGCAATTCACCCAGGCGACGTGTAATTCTTAGTCGTGGTCCTCTGTATCGGGACATGAGCTTCCTAATCTAATCCTAATTTCAACTGTTACCCAGACATATCATTTTGACATTCCCTACCCAAAAGTGCTAGAGATTCTTGGTTTACAGAAGCTAAATTTTCACAGTTACTCAGTTATCACTTAGCAGTTATCAGTATATTGATCACTGTTTGCTGAATTTAAATGAAGTTGCTTCTGTTTCCAAGCTTTCACTCTGATTGCTTCAGAGTCAGTTCCGGCGTGTCTCGCCGTACTGTACTTGTTATTTCAAGCTTTTAGTTGCGATCGCGCGCCTTACCGTTAGTCACTGCTTGAGTTTCAAGCCTCTACGGTAGCGCTAAATGCCAGCAGCCAAGACATTTTCGCTAACTCCACAAGATATTATACAAGCAATTAGGCGTGATTGGTGATCGGAGATCAGGGATTCATTATTTCTCCCTAGTCCTCCTTATCTTCCTTGTCCCTCTTACCAACTTTTAATTTTTAATTGATAAGGCTTCCTGCCAAAATGAATGAGAACAAACTTTGAAGATGAGATAGCATAACTTTGCGTGATTGGAGTGGAACGGAAATGTCTTTCAAGAAAAACAGTAACTATTTATACAAAAACATGCTCAAAGCTAAACAAAAATTGAGTACTGGAATCGCCGCACCAGCATTGGTTGTGATGGGATGGTTAGGAATAAGTTTTTTACCTGGTACAAGTGCGATCGCTGTTAGCACAGGTGATTACAGGGCGTGTGCCTCTCGACTCCTCAAGGCAGGCATCACTGCGGACGCAGCAGCAAGCGCTTGTGCAAGGGCATTGCGTCCCAGAGATTTGTCCTCTTGTGTAGCTGAAATTGAAGATGAGACTGAAATAGCTGCGGTAGATGCACTATCTACCTGCATACGGGCGTGGCGCCCTGAAGATGTAGGCGCGTGTGTAGTTGGCATCAGTAAAAATACTGAAACTGGGAACCAAGTTCTCGATAAACAGTTATTGAACAGAACAATTTTAAGCAATTGCGGTTTGAGTTTATTACCAAGGCGCTATGCTCAATGCGTTGTGGGTTTGCGATTGCAAATTGAAAATTTAGCGCCTACTCAAGCTATAAATACCTGTATTGATGCCAGCAATTATGTTAGTGGCTATTCACCTACTTTTATACCTGCTAACAGAACAGATAACACAATTTTTCAGCCTTCTTTTCAAACTCAACCAATTCCTAACAACCAAAACCGCCAATGAAGGAAGATGGGAAAATAGTAAAAGAAACCCCATATAAACAATAGGGGCTGTATACCGTGTGGGGTAAAAGGTAAAGGTTAAATGGAAAGCACTCATAAAAATTCTTTTCCCCCTTTCCAATATAAGGTGGGATTAAAATCTTCATCTAAAGATTTTTGGGATCTTGACCATTGACTTTGTGTAGCGATTTAATACGTTTTACCTGTTGAAGATCATATCCTCAGTGTATTAGCGTATTAGCGATTTTCGGAATTCGAGTATATTCAAGGACAAAGTTATTCACCAATCCCTAACCCCAATCCCCCCAATTTGTTGCAACTCTTAATGTTTTATCCCTCTCCTGTCACGCCATGCCTTGATAGACTGATTTTTAATACACAAAATGCATTATTCTGTCTGTTGCACCGCCTGAAAGCAAAAACCTTGGCTTTCTAGGGCATTGAACAATAAAAAACACAAGAGTAATCACAACATGGTAGATTCCCTAAAAAAACCAGGTTTTGAAGAATTGCGTCCAGGAATTAAAGTCCCGGCAAAAGAAACCCTGTTAACACCACGGTTTTACACCACAGACTTTGATGCGATGGCGCAGATGGATATCTCCGTCAACGAAGATGAGTTAAGAGCCATCCTAGAAGAGTTCCGCGCTGACTACAACCGCCATCACTTTGTTCGGGATGAGGAGTTTGAACAATCCTGGGATCACATTGACGGGGATACTCGCCGCTTATTTGTTGAATTTTTAGAGCGTTCTTGTACAGCAGAATTTTCTGGCTTTTTGCTGTACAAAGAACTTAGCCGTCGCCTCAAGGACAAAAACCCTGTCTTGGCAGAGTGTTTCGCCCTGATGTCGCGGGATGAAGCACGTCATGCTGGTTTTTTGAATAAAGCATTGGCAGATTTTAATCTGTCTCTGGATTTAGGATTTTTGACTAAGAGCAAAAATTACACCTACTTCCAGCCGAAGTTTATCTTCTACGCGACTTATCTTTCTGAAAAGATTGGTTATTGGCGTTATATCACTATTTATCGTCATCTGGAAGCCCATCCAGAAGACCGAATTTATCCTATTTTCCGCTGGTTTGAAAATTGGTGTCAGGATGAAAACCGTCATGGGGATTTCTTTGATGCTGTGATGAGAGCGCAGCCGCAAATATTAAATGACTGGAAGGCGCGGTTGTGGTGTCGGTTCTTCTTGTTGTCGGTGTTTGCGACGATGTATCTCAACGATATTCAGCGTAAAGACTTCTATGCTGCTATTGGGTTGGATGCGCGCGAGTATGACAAGTATGTGATTAAGAAGACCAACGAAACTGCTGGACGGGTATTCCCAGTAATGCTGGATGTTAATAATCCGGAGTTTTACGATCGCTTGGAAATTTGTGTTAAGAATAATGAGAAATTGACAGCGATCGCTAATTCTAATACTCCTAAGTTTTTACAGTTCTTCCAAAAGCTACCTTATTACATTTCCAATGGTTGGCAAACTCTGCGCTTGTATTTAATGAAGCCCATTGACGCAACTGTTGCAGAGGGTACTGTGCGCTAAATTCTCTAGGTTTTGCTAAAAATTAAGTGGTTCTGCTGAAGACAGGACCACTTTTTTTATTAACCGCCATGACGCCGAGGACGCCAAGGAATGAGAGGTCAGTTGTCTATTTTTTGTGTTGGATTGGGTATGAGTTTGCTTTTGGTAGCTAACCCTGGTTTGTGTGAAACTCCTAGTAATTCTGCCCAAGATTTGGATTTGAGTCCAGAGGTGATTAAAAAGAGTCCTGTTTTGCAGCGCTGGCGACGGGAAGTACCGAATGTTTTGGAGGAAATTCAGAATGATCCCAGTTTTCGTACGAAGGTACGGCTAGGCTATTCTGGGGAACAGGGAGGGGGAATAATTTTTGGTGTAGAAGATGTATTTATCGGTCGGAGTGGTTTGACGGTGGGTGCTGAGTATGAATCAGCATTCAATGGTAAGTATGAGTCTTATGGTGGTAATTTATATTATTATCTACGTCCTTTAGGTAGCTATGTTAACTTTGCACCGTTGCTAGGTTATCAGAATTTACGAACTAATGATTATTCTACAGATGGGGTAAATGTAGGTATCAAGTTGCTATTGGTATTATCTCGTGGTGGTGCGGCAGATATTTCTGTAACTCAAAGTTGGGTGTCTGCTGGTAGTGAAGAAGAAGTGGGTTTAACAGCGGCTGCAATTGGTTATGCTATAACTCGCAATCTACGCCTATCTACTGGTTTTAAGCAACAAACTTCACGGCAATATCAAGATAGTAGTGTAGGAGTGGTTTTACAGTGGATGCCATAATGTTAAGGATCAAAGGTTAGTGGTTAGTTGTTGGTAGTTGGTTGTTCACTACTCCCCACCTCATACTATTTACCGTAACTTTCTAAATCTTTAACTGGCGGTCCGTGCAAAACTTTGCCATAACAGTAAATATTAAAAGACCACTGATTAAGAAAAAAGGTAGCTTGTTCATTTGTTTAGTTTTTAATAGTAATACAAGACATGAAAAACAAAATATTTGAGTGAAAAGAGTAACTTTCAAAGGTAGGAAATAGAAAATAATAGAAAGAACTTTATTCTCAATTCTTAATTACTAGTTGTTCTCCCCAATTTCCTATTTCCTTAGTTCCTTTTATTTAAATGTTTCGTCCCGACGGTCAATAATAATGACCTTAGGTTCCTCCACTCCTAATTCCGGTGAATAACTAGTTTGACTAGTATCGGTAACTGATGCTGCGTGATGCGTACAGTTCATATCGGTAGCATCAAAGATGTCAAAGTCTGCAATTCCTCGACGCTTCAAAATTGCTTCTGCACGATGGATTTGCTCATCAGTGCCATCTATCATTACCAAATAGTCACCTCTGTTGAAGCGATCGCCCGTATAGCGATCGCCACTATCCTTAGCGATTAGAGATACTTGGTTCATGGGAAATCCAGAGTCTCTCAGTTCCATGAGCGCTGCTTCTGCATCTCGGCGATGAGCAAATACGCCAATGACTAAGTAATGTCCTTGCCCTACTCGTTCATTCAACTCAATGATAAAAATATCTCGCACTATTTAACACAAAATTATTTATTGTATGTAAAGTATGATTTCTCTAATTCATAACTCAATCATAAAACTATCTCGTAGGTGAAAATCGGCCTCTTTCCCCTGATGAGTCAACGCCCAATAACTCACTTCACCATCTCTGTGTTTAATTACAGTGGTAATTGCAACTTCAAGGCCTTGCTCTTCTAAGACGATACCACTCAAATCCATATTTAAAGCAAGCACAAAAGTATCTGATTGATTCTGAACAATAAACGGCAGGGTTGTAAAAGCTGTTTCCTCTTGCATACCTTGACGATACCCATTAAAACGATAAATATTCCAGTGTCCAGCCGGGGAAAGGTTGAATTCCCAATACTGTTGTGAGTTTTTGATACCCAAAAAGAACTCAAAGCAGGTGTCTTCCCAAAGTTCATGCTTGCGTTGAGGTGTATTTGATAGTGGGGCGATCGCAATTTCTTCTAAGTCACCAGAAAGTGTGTAGCACAGACTCAGTTGATTACCATATCGCCTAATATTGCCTGTGATTTGTAAATTAGGCAGCGACTTGTCAGTGGGGAAAGGTTGCAGGGAAAATTTTTGCTTATTCATTTCACGTCTCGAATAATTTTGCGAATGTTTGCTTCCTGAGATTCAATACTCTCGGTTAACTTAAACTGGACAAGCGCCCTCGCCAAGTTGTGTTCTGGGTACTTGACTTTGAAATAAACATTTCCAGCTAGATAATCAGCAAAGAATCGCAGTCCTAATTCAAAGGCAATCAGACGGATGGCGTCGTACATATATGTATAGTCATTTTCGGTTAGAAATGCTTGGGCAACAGAAAGATAACCCTGTAAAATTGTCTGGCATATATCAGTATCAAAATAAACGCTCTCCCATTCTTCTGTCTCTTCTCCAGCAGGATTACAGCCCGATCGCAAACAATCGCCAATGTCGTAATGTACCAAACCAGGCTTAACAGTATCGAGGTCTATGACACTCACAGCTTGATTAGTACTAGTGTCAAACATGACATTATTGATTTTGGGGTCGCCGTGCATCAGACGCAAAGGCAGTTTACCTGTAGCTTTGGCATTTTCCAAAACATGGGCAAAATTTTGGCGATCGCTCACAAACTGTAAGCAATAATTGACTTCCGGGGATTGACACGGGCTAGTTTTTGCTAAAACTTCGTTGTAGTGTTGGAGGTAGAGCGGCGTAATATGGAAACCTTCGAGGGTGTCGGCGAGTCTTTCTGGAGGCAAATCGCTGATCAAATTGTGGAACATCCCCAAAGCATAGCCGATTTCTTTGGCTTGTTCCGTATTTTGCATCGTGTCAAAAGATTGCGAGTCTGCAATAAAACTAATTGCCCGCCAGAACGAGCCTTTAGTATCTCTGCAATAGTCTTGACCATCCTTTGTCAATAGTACACGCGGCACTTCCCAGCGACGGTTTAAGGGGCTATGCTGTAACCTCATGCGAACATGTTCAGTGAAAGTACACATGTTCTGCATAATCAACTGTGGCTGACGGAATACCTTCGTATTGATGCGTTGCAGGACAAAATGCTTTTCCTCTGGAGAATCTAGTGTAACCAGAAAAGTGTCATTTATATTACCACTTCCAAATGACTGAACAGTCGTAACCTTTCTCTGAAGAGTAAATTGATCAGCAATATTAACAAGATTGTCTGTGTTCTGTGTTTTGAGATACTCGCTCATATTCTTGTACAACTCCCCACATAATTGCACAAAGGCAATAGGGGATATATTAGCGTAAGTGTCACACCAGGTTTGTATAAATCTGTTGCAAGTCCGACGCTCCCATAACAAACTCTTTATCTGTCTAAATAGTTACTCAACAACATCACCCATTGGAAAAATCCGACTCAAATCCAATAACATATCTTCAAACCCAGGAATAGGAACAGATTCATTCGCCAGAGAAATTTGTTTGCTCAGATAATTATACTTACCTTGAATATTTTGATAAGGCTCTTTGTAACGCTCTAATTGACGAGTATTTAAATCCACAATCCAATAATTAGAAATTCCGGCTTCGGCGTATAGTTCTAACTTATTTGTTTGGTCATATATCAGTGTAGAATCTGAAATTTCGACAACCAAAAAAATATCTTCGGGGTAAGGATGATGAGCCAGATAATCCTCATCTTTTCCACGTGCAATCACGACATCTGGTTCTGGTTCACTTTGATTTGGTAGTGTAATCGGATCTTGTCAACGAATGACAGCGCGATCGCCTAAAATTCGATCTAGTTGACGGCACAAAATAGAATTACAAACTCTGTGTGGTCTTCCCTTTGCAGTAATTTGGATCAATTCTCCGCGAATTAACTCAATGTGATCGTCCTCCCTCAGAAATCCAAGTTCAATCAACCGATGATATTCGTCAATTGTGAATCGCTTCGATGTAACAACATTCATAAAAACACCCATCAGATAAATCTGTTTTTACTCTAGCTTCCCAACATAGGCTAAACAGAACACAAAACCCAGTAACTCTAACTAACACTCTGCGTCCCTTTGCGTAAACTTCTGCTACCTGGTGCGTTTAAAGCACACTCCTGGCTAAACCGACTGCGAACTCAACGCCTCAAACTGCTGCCAACAAAGATACATAGCACGTGGCACATGAAAACATCCCTTCCACTTGCCACCTTTAAGATTCAATAGCACTTCCCCACGCCGATTGAGATAACCAAACCACTCACCGAATTCAGGATCGGCAAAGTGCGACCAAGCGTAATCATGTACTTTTTGATACCATTGCCAACATGCTTCCCGCCCTGTCAAACGATAACCCATTACCAACGCAACCAATGATTCTAAATGCACCCACCACAGCTTTTGATCCCATTCCAGTTGTTGTGGAGGATGACCGTCTGCATCCATAAAATAATACAAACCACCATATTCATCGTCCCAAGCAAAATTGAGAATATTTAACACCACATCAACAGCTTGATTAATAGTTTTAGTATCATTTTGGCGACGGGCAATGTCCATAATAAACCACATCGCTTCAATACCATGACCGGGATTAATTAACCGTCCCTCAAAACAATCAATATGTGATCCATCGGGAGCAACACTTTCGTACATTAGTCCCTTTTCTTGATCTAAAAAATCAGTCATTACTTCCCGAACAGTTGCAGCTAAAACATTTTCCAGAATTTCACTAGATAGCAACCATTCCATTTCTAGAGTTAGGTTAGCCAAAATCATCGGCACAGCTAAAGATTTCATCGGGCGTGTGCCGGGATAGGTTTTGGTATATTTACCTTTGGGATTATCTTTCCGCCGCAAAACGTTATTGTAAGCTTGGATTGCCACATCTTTTGCCCAATCTTCACCGCTAGCGAGGGCATATTGACTAAATGCCATTGCCGCAAAGCAATCAGAAAAGATATTATAGGGCTGCACTAGTGGTTCACCTGCCCGAGTAAGTGCAAAGTACCAGTTACCATCAGCATCTCTACCATGTTGGGCGAGAAAATTAGCACCGTTGCGAGCAATATTTAACCAATTGTCGCGTTTTTCTAGCTGATTACAAAGCATCGAAAAAGTCCATACTTGGCGGTTTTGCAGCCAGATAAATTTGTCTGGATCGTAAACTTTGCCCTCACGATCTAGGCAGGTCAAATAACCGCCGTACTCCCAGTCCAAAGAATGTTTTTCCCAAAAAGGAAGTATATCGCCAAGGAGAGTATTTTTGTAAAGTTCTGCTAGGGCGTTCAAGTTGTAACCCATAGTATTTCTTCCCCTTGTGTACCAAAACCAACAGTGACAATTATCGCCTTCCTATGGATGGGCTACAAGTTAACGATGAAGAGAATTTGCGAAATCACGTACAACGACTGTGAAGTGTTAAATAACCAACAATCGCTAACCACTCACTAATTGCTACATTGATAAGTACTTGGGACAATTTCTCATTCCCTGTTTGCACCATCTACCACATTTGGGCGATCGCCACCAAGCCGTGATTACACTATTTAGGAAACTCCGCACCGCTTTTGCGACAAAAGATAGACTCCCTCAGGACAATAGCAGCCGCAGCTGGCTGCAAACTGTTTTGATCACCAGTGTAGGAGTTACTATTTTAGTGCTAGGAGTTCGGCATCTGAAATGGTTGCAAACTTGGGAATTAGCCGCTTACGACCAAATGATCAGGCTACGTCCTGCTGAACCACCAGATCCTCATCTGTTATTAGTTACTATCACTGAAGAAGATTTGGGGTCACAAGATTTTTCCCTACCAGATGAGATCATCAATCGGCTATTAATCAAAATCCAGTCTTATCAACCACGGGTTATTGGTTTAAGTATTGATCGTTCCAAACAAAAAAATTTAGGGGCTGGTCTGCAAAATCTAGATAATGTGATCACTTACTGCACCTTCAGCAGTATGGGCAGCCCAGAAATTCCCCCACCACCAAATTTCCCCATTGACCAAGTCGGCTTTAGTGATGTAATTTCTGACGATGAAGATGTGATTGTCCGTCGCAGTTTGTTATTTGCTGCTTCCAATGACAAAAAATGTCAAACAAAATTTTCCTTCGCTGCTTTATTAGCAATTCATTACCTAGAAAGACAAGGTATTAAATCTCATTTCACGGATATAAGCCATTTTTATATAGGTAAAAATCTATTTCCACGTTTATCAGAAGATGCAGGTGGTTATGAAAATATAGATGCAGCAGGTTATCAAATTCTACTAAATTACCGTGATCCTTCTCAGTTTGCCAAACAAGTCACTCTCACAGAAGTTTTAGAGGGCAAAGTAGATCCTAATTGGATTAAAGACCGTCTCGTCATTATTGGTACTACTGCCCGTAGTGTTCATCCAGGCTTTTATACACCATACAGTGGTTCATCTAAGTATCCGCAAAGGATAGCACCTGTTTATATTCATGCACAGGTGGCGAGTCAGATTATCAGTACAGTATTGAGCGATCGCCATCTAATTTGGTACTTACCAAACTGGGCTGAAGCTGTTTGGGTATGGGGATGGTCGATAGTGGGAGGTGTTTTAGCATGGCATTTGCGATATCCCCTACGTCTAGGTTTGGCTGGTAGTGTGTCCTTGGGTAGTTTGGTGGGTGTTTGTTATTTACTATTTTTACAGGGGGCGTGGTTGCCAGTTATACCTCCTGCTGTGACTTTGGTGTTGAGTGGTGTTAGTGTTATGGCTTACAGTACTTACCAAACTCAACAACAAACAAAAATAATTGTTTTACAAGTTGAAAAACAAAAAGAAGCCATAGAACAATTAAATACACTGTTAAAAGAAACTACACGTATTTATGACAAACACGTTCATTCTGGAGCAACAGTTGATAATACAGAAAAAGCCACTGGTGACTTTATTTTAGGTGGGCGTTATCAAATTAATAAAGTACTTGGTTCGGGTGGATTTGGTTGTACTTATTTAGCAAAAGATAACCAACGCCCTGGCAATCCTATTTGTGTTGTCAAACAACTAATGCCAGCCCGACGAGATACAAGATTTATGCAAGTTGCCAGAAGATTATTTGATGCAGAAGCAGAAATTTTAGAAGTTTTAGGTAAGCATAATCAAATTCCAGAATTGTTAGCATATTTTGAAGAGAATAACGAATTCTATTTAGTACAAGAATATATTTCGGGACATGCACTTAGTGAGGAATTACCACCACATCACAATATCAAAACTGAATCTGAAGTCATCGAAATGCTCAAAGGGATATTAGAAGTATTAGCATTTGTTCATGAACATCGTGTAATTCACCGCGATATCAAACCAAGTAATATTATTAGATGCGATACAGATAATCGCTTGGTGCTAATTGATTTTGGTGCAGTGAAGATGATGCAACCACAATCTAGTGAACAAACGGAATTAGCCACAGTAGCCATTGGCACACGTGGTTACGCACCACCAGAACAATTTGCTGGTCATCCTCGGTTATCCAGTGATATTTATGCTTTGGGAATGATTGCCATTCAAGCAATTACCGGGATACCACCGCACGAACTTCATCCTCATCCAGAAACTGGTACTGTCGAATGGCGTCATGGAGTAAAAGTAAGCGAGAAATTAGCAGAAATTTTGGATAAAATGGTGCATTATCACTTTAGCGATCGCTATCAATCTGCTGCTGAAGTTTTACAAGATTTGCAAAAAATTGAATAAGTTGGTTGGTGGTTGATTGTTGGTGGTTGATTTTTGGTTGTTGGTTGTTGTAGAGACGTGCCATTGCACCTCTGTACATTGGTTAGTGGTTGATTGTTAGTTATTTCCAATACCCACTCCCCACACTTACCCATCTCTCTTGTCCCCCTTTTCCTCCTTGTCCTCCTTCCCCATCACCCCACCATCCCCCACGCTAACCTCGCTGCACCCAGCATTCCCGCAGAGTTTCCTAATGCGGCTGGCAAGATTTGTAAATCCACGCGAGATGTGGGTAAGACTCGTTTTTCAATTTCTGCTTTGGCAGCTGGTAAAAAAAACTCAGCGCTAGCACTAACACCCCCACCAATAATAATCGCTTGTGGTGTCAGTACGTAAATTAAACTTGTTAAACCAATACCTAAGTCTCTACCGTATTCTTGCCAAAATTTTAAGGCGGCGGCGTCTCCAGATTGTGCCAACACGCTTAATTCTGATGGTTCTTTTCCAGTGCGGCGACGAATTGCTGTAATTGAAACATGCTGTTCTAACGAACCCTTGTTACCACTGTTACACATGGGCCCATCTGGGTTAAATGTGATTAAACCCAACTCCCCAGCAGCGCCGTAATGTCCAACAAATAATTTATTATTAATAAAAATTGCCCCACCAACGCCAGTCCCCAAAGTTAATAAAATGAAATTTTGAAACTGGCGACCTGTTCCTAACCAAGCTTCTCCTAAACCTGCACAATTGGCATCATTATCGAGAATCGTTGGTTTGCCAACTTTCGCTTCTAAAGCGTCCGCAAGGGGGACATCAACCCATCCTGGCAGGTTAATAGCGAATTTGGCAATGCGCCTAGTTGCATCCGCAGGACCAGGAGTACCAACACCAATCGCAACAGCCTCGCTCAGTGGATCTAATTGGGCGATCGCATCTACCATTGTTGCTATAACTGCTTCTGGGGTTGCTGGTTGGGGAGTTGCTACAGTTAAGGATTTTAGGCAAGTGCCATCAGATCTAAACCGTCCCAGCTTAATTGCCGTTCCCCCCAAGTCAATACCAATTACTTCTGGTGTCACTACACTTTTTTGGTTAGTGGTTAGTGGTTAGTGGTTAGTGGTTAGTGGTTAATGGTTAGTTGTCCAAACAACAATCAACGAACAACAACCAACGGCTATCTGTGCTTCTAAGTAAGTCGACGGGGATAAATATAACACGAGTTACAAAAAGTAAACATGCCTAAAACTACCAATGATCAATGACAAAGGATAAATGACGACCTCAACTAGTTAGCTTTATTTGTGCTGACTTATCTATGTTTTTGAATTATTTCAGTTGTATATGGTGTAGTTCGAGTTACATACATAACTGGAGTTGAACCCACATTTGCTTGCACCTGCCAAGATGTAACTGGCCCGCCTCGTAAAATACCAGCTAAAGCAACGGAAAGCATAAAACCGCCAGCTGTGGCAGCAACTAAAGAAAGTTTATCGTTCACACAAATCTCTCCCTAAAAACTACAACAAATATCCAGAATAGCAAATCGAATATAGTGTTCTTGGTTGATAGTTGCTTGTTGGTTGGAACAAACAACAAACAATAAACAACTAACAACCAATTACTATTTCCGGATTCCATTTTCTTTCCGCAAACGCGGATTGACAAATTCGTTTAACCCTTCACCCAGTAGTGATAACCCTACAACCATCAATGTTAAACTTAAGCCAGGGAAGAGGGTGGTCCACCAAATGCCTGTGGGTAGGGCTTCCAAAGCTTGCTTTAAGTCGCGTCCCCATTCTGGTACTTCTTCGGGTAATCCTAAACCTAAAAATCCCAAACCACCTAACACCAAAATTGCATCGGCGGCGTTGAGGGTAAATAGGACGGGTACGCTTTGAATGACGTTAAAAAAGAGATAGCGAGAAAGAACTTGCCAGGTATTAGCACCGATCGCTTGGGCTGCTTCAATATATACTTCTGTTTTCACACTTACCGTATGATTACGGACAACACGGTAATATTGAGGAATGTAGGCAATACTAATGGCGATCGCAGCATTCAATATTCCCCGTCCCACTACAAACGCCAGTGTTACCGAAAGCAATAAACCTGGTAAGGTGTAGATACTATCCATCAAAAACAGCAAAGTTTTATCTAATTTACCGCCAACATAGCCACTCACCATTCCCAAAGGTACACCCACAATCATACTTAGGACTGTTGCTAGCAGAACTACTTGCAACGCTGCTTGGATGCCAAATATTGTCCGCGAGAAGACATCATAGCCAAGACGACTAGTACCAAACCAATGCTTGGCTGACGGTGGGCTATGAATGGGGTTACTCAAAAAATCTGTGGGGTCTTGTAGCCATCCCCAAGCCTGAAATACAGGAGCAAATAACGCTAAAAATATGAATAAGATAGTAATCACTAAACCCACAACCATTAATTTTTGGGAGAGGTTAGGACTTTTAGCAAAATTTAAAAATCTTGGCAGTTGAGTTTTTACAACAGTCATAGGTTTGGGGAAGACGCACTATGATGCGTCTATATAATTCAGATTTTGAGTTATGAGTGTTGGGGTTTGAGTGTTGTTTTGTCAAGCATAAAGTGGGGTGCATTAATGAAGTGTAACGCACCTTCATTTATGTTTTATGTAATCG
>NZ_AJLL01000024.1 GCF_000317225.1 Fischerella thermalis PCC 7521 | reverse complement strand
ACCCAATATCTCTTTTTGTCAAAGTTTACAGCTACAAATAACTTTCAATCAACTGGCGGTACTCGCTCTTTTTCTTCACGCCCTTGACTTCTTTTAACAGTTCCTTATTCTTAAAAAACTGAACTGTGGGAGTTCCGGTAATGCCCGCATTTTCCGCAATTTCTCGGTCTTTGTCGATATCAATTTCTACAAAGTGAATTTTACCGTCAAATTCATCTACTACTTTATTAAGTATGGGTTTGAGGGTGTGACAAGGGCCGCAACCAGGAGCGACGTATTTGACAACCAGCAAGCGATCGCTTTCGTGGAAAAGCTTCCGCAGAGCATAACTTCCCTCATGACGTGTTGCATTTAAATCAAATTCATCGTCGGTGGGAGTACGGTTAGAAGTTGGCTGAGGTTCTAATTCATTATCTGGAGTTTGTGAGACTTGATGAAACTCCTGAATTAAACCATTGGCAGATAACCACCGTTCTGCTAACATCGCTGCCATACAACCACTACCTGCTGCGGTGATTGCTTGGCGATATTCATGATCCTGCACGTCACCAGCAGCAAAAACACCTTCTACACTTGTTTCTGGTGAACCAGGTTTGGTGACAATGTAACCTACCTCATCGAGTTCTATTTGTCCTTTAAATAAGGAGGTGTTGGGAGTGTGACCAATGGCGTAGAATAGTCCTTTAACGTGCAGTTCACTTTCTTCCCCAGTCTTATTATTGCGAATTCTCACCCCTTCCATGTGACCGTTACCAAACACGTCTACAGGTTCGGTGTTCCAGTGAATATGGATTTTGGGATTACTCAAAACTCGGTCTTGCATGGCTTTAGAAGCCCGCATTTTATCGGAACGTACCAGCAGATTTACCTTGGAGCCATATTTAGTTAGGTAAATAGCTTCTTCCGCTGCTGAGTCGCCACCACCTACCACAGCCAATTCCGCCCCATGGAAAATTGGTGTAGCACCATCGCAAATCGCACAAGCAGAAATACCCCGACTCCAAAATTGCTCTTCACAAGGTAGTCCTAGCCGTTTTGCTGTTGCACCTGTGGCAATAATTAAACTATGGGTTTTAAATTCCCGTTCTGTGGAGCGGACTGTAAATGGACGCTGTTTTAAATCTACTTCAATTACGTCTTCTGTATATAGCTCAGCGCCCCAACGTTCCGCTTGAGCTTTCATCAAATCCATCAGTTCTGGCCCAGTAATCCCTTTGGGAAAGCCAGGAAAGTTTTCTACTTCCGTTGTTGTCATCAACTGTCCACCAGGCAAACCCCCAGCTTGGAAGCCCTCAAATACAATTGGTTTTAGGTTGGCGCGTCCCGCGTAAATAGCAGCTGTGTAGCCTGCTGGACCAGAACCTATGATTACCACGTTTTCTACATTTGGGTTAGTCATGATGGCTAAGATAAACAAACTCATAACGACTACGTATAATTCATCATAACAAATATTTTGGTTAGCGGTTAGTTGTTATTCGATTACCCGATTCCCAAGAAAGCAGATTTATCCGTGGGATCAATCCAAAATTATCTGACTAATTGTGACTAATTACGTTATATTGGCGATCGCAACTCAACCAAGATATCGCACATAGCAGTAAGCTGGTTTATTTAGAGCATTTATAAAAATTCCCAACTATGGCAACGATTAACGACAACTACCTCAAGCTGAAAGCTGGTTATCTGTTTCCTGAAATTGCGCGCCGTGTCAATGCTTTTGCAGAAGCTAACCCAGATGCCAAAATTATCAGGTTGGGTATTGGTGACGTCACCGAACCATTGCCAGAGGCTTGCCGCACTGCGATGATTAAAGCTGTAGAAGAAATGGGCGATCGCGCCACTTTCAAGGGCTATGGCCCGGAACAAGGTTACGCTTGGCTACGAGAAAAAATAGCTACACACGACTTCCAAGCCCGGGGGTGCGAAATTGATCCATCGGAAATCTTCGTGTCGGATGGATCTAAGTGTGATACAGGAAATATTCTGGAAATTTTTGGCAAAAATAATACCATTGCCGTTACCGATCCTGTGTATCCGGTATACGTAGATACTAATGTCATGGCGGGAAATACAGGTAACTCTAACGATAAAGGTGAGTATGAAGGTTTAGTTTATCTGCCAATCACAGCAGAAAATAACTTCACCGCTACTATCCCCTCACAGAAAGTCGATTTAATTTACCTCTGCTTCCCAAATAATCCCACCGGTGCAGTCGCTACTAAAGAACATCTCAAAGCCTGGGTAGACTATGCAAAGGACCATGGCTCGATCATTTTCTTTGATGCTGCTTACGAAGCCTATATTACTGATCCAGAAATTCCCCACTCCATCTATGAAATTGAGGGAGCAAGAGATTGTGCGATCGAATTCCGTTCTTTTTCCAAAAATGCTGGATTTACCGGTACGCGGTGTGCATTGACTGTGGTTCCCAAGAACCTCACTGCTAAAGCTGCTGATGGTTCAGATGTGGAACTTTGGAAACTCTGGAACCGCCGCCAGTCTACTAAGTTTAATGGTGTGTCCTACATTGTACAACGGGGAGCTGAGGCAGTTTATTCCCAAGAAGGGCAAGCGCAAACCAAAGCCTTGATTAGTTTTTATCTGGAAAACGCTAACATAATTCGCGAGCAACTGACAGCAGCAGGATTAGCTGTCTATGGTGGCGTAAATGCACCTTATGTCTGGGTGAAAACGCCCAATGGTCTTTCTAGTTGGGACTTTTTCGACAAATTGCTGCATAGTTGCAATGTTGTGGGTACACCAGGATCTGGCTTTGGTGCAGCAGGTGAAGGTTATTTCCGAATTTCCGCGTTTAACAGTCGGGAGAATGTGGAAGAGGCGATGAAGCGGATTACAACCCGCTTTTGTGCATAAGTTCCACTTCATTCGTTTCTCAAGAAACATAGGGGGTATGGCTGTGTCAGCCTAGCACGCAGCAAAGCTTTGCTGCGTACCACCCCACAAATAAATGATGCTGTGGGCTTGTCGAATTCAGTGTGAGTTTCCTTGCCGCAATAGGTGACATATTTGGAGTAGATGAACAAAAATGAGCAAAACTACGTCTTTAGTTAGACCGTCTTCAGAAGCAATATTAAGTAAAATGAATGATTATGAAGAAATATCAAACTATTTGTCACGCTCATTTATTAGGTCTGCTCAAAGATTACGGGCTTGTCGCTATAAGTGCATTAGTAGTACTGTTAGCGACACTTTATCCTTTTAATTTTTCATTTCCAGATTCTTTTTCTTTAGAAGAAATAGTTAATAGTTTTAGTAATACTACTTCTTTCCAAGATACAGTCAACAATATTTTATTATTTATACCTATAGGTTTTTTTTGCACTAGTCTTTTACAAAAATACAGAACACAATTAAGACTGGAAATTTTAACAGTTATATTAGCAAGTGCGAGTTTATCAACAATAGTTGAATTATTGCAAGTTTTTGTGCCTGGGAGAAGACCGACTCCAGAGGATATTATTAATAATTCTATTGGTGGTTTTGTTGGTTGGCTTTGCTTTAATTGGCTTTTTTCTCGCAGCTTTGCTACCATCTTAGCAAGGATCGAGCATAATAGCAGTAGACGGGTGAATCAAAGAATAGCTGCCTTTTGCCTTGGTTACATATTATTATCATCTCTGAATTTAGTATTCTGGCAAAGTACAACATATTTAAGTAATTGGGACTGCAACTATCCACTCGTAATTGGTAATGAGGCAACAGGAGATAGACCTTGGCAAGGATATATCTCTAAAGTATACATAACTGATAAAGCCGTTTCTGCAATTGAAGCTGCACAGATATTTACAGATAAAGATTACTTTAATAATTTTGGAGACTCTCTGGTAGCTGCTTACAAATTAGATGCAAGTAGTCAATATTCTTATCGGGATAAGAGTGGTAATTTACCCAAATTGTTATGGCGTGGTCAGCCTGTAAATACTCAGGAAAACAAAGGAGCTTTATTGAGTTCTAGTAACTGGCTTGAAACAGCAAATCCTGTGAAAAAATTAAATAAAAGAATATCCAACACTTCTGAATTTACTATCAGCACAACTGTAGCTACTAGTGACATAAATCAAACTGGCCCAGCCCGAATTGTGTCGATTTCTCATGATTCTCTGCGTCGTAATTTTACTTTAGGACAACAGGGAAGAGCTTTAAACTTGCGATTAAGAACACCAATTACGGGGGAAAATGCTGGAGGTGTTCAACTTAACATTCCTAATATTTTTACCGACAAACAACCACATCATCTAATCATTACCTATTCTCGTCCGATTATCCAGGTATACGTAGATAGCCTACAAAATTCCTACTCATTAAATTTGCTAGACTTCATTCCCATAGACTATAAGCTCTTTTACTATTCTTTAAATTTTATACCTTTAGGAATTTACCTTGCCCTTCTTTCTCTGTTGGTAAAAAACAGTCGCCTCATTCACAGGTTGTTAATAATTTTGGGTATATTATTACCTTCTTTGATGCTGGAAACTTTTTTGGTAAATGTGTATGGTAAGGAAATTAGTTTGAGAAATATTTTACTTGGTATATTTTTTACAGCAACTACAGCCTTTATCCTGAAAAACAGGGCTACTTTTTTAATCAAAAAAGTAGCTTGAAATCCAGTAGGTTTAGGTTAAGGGTTGTTTAGATGTGTAGAGACATGCTATGGCATGTCTTTACAAAGATTATTGGTAGGTCAATTATCTGACGAACCGTATTGGGAGTGTAAAGGTATAGGGAAACGTACCCGTAGGGCTTGGTTGGAAATCAGATATTCGATCTTTATACATAAATTTTGCGATCAATCCTGAAGAAACTACTCATAATGAGAAAAGTCTATTGTTGTTAATTTTGCATAACAGTTTAGCCATAGCATGATTGGCAAATTGCTAGATCGGCGTTATCAGGTGGTTCAGATATTAGGCCAAGGTGGATTCGGTCATACTTATATAGCCGAAGATACTCGTCGTCCTGGAAATCCCTCCTGTGTAGTCAAGCACCTCCAACCAGCAACTAGTGATCCAGATTTTTTGGAAACAGCTAGACGCTTATTTAAAAGAGAAGCTGAAACCCTGGAAAAGCTGGGTATTTACGACCAAATTCCCCGACTGCTAGCTTACTTTGAAGAAGACGAAGAATTTTACCTGGTGCAAGAATTTGTTCCTGGTAATCCGCTATCGATGGAATTGCAACCGGGTGTAAAGTGGAGTGAAAGCCAAGTCATTCATCTACTGCAAGACGTTTTACCCATTCTAGAATTTGTCCACAGTCATGAGGTGATCCATCAGGATCTCAAACCCCATAATTTAATTCGCCGTAGTTCTGACAATAAGCTGGTTTTAGTTGACTTTGGTGCGGTGAAACAAGTGAAGATGTATTCACTGATGACACCAGATCAGCTAAAAAATGAGACTATTCCAATTGGCACACCTGGATACATGCCAAGTGAACAAGCACTAGGCAGACCATATCCTAACAGTGATATTTATGCTTTGGGTATGATAGCGATTCAAGCTTTGACAGGCTTGCATCCCAAACAGTTAGGTGAAGAGCCTGCAACTGGGGAGATAATATGGCAGCATCATGCCCAAGTTAGTGACGCCTTGGCAGCTATTTTAACAAAGATGGTGCGTCAACATTACAAATACCGCTATCATTCAGCAACTGATGCCCGACAAGCAGTAGCTGCGATTAGCAGTCCCAACACACCAAGGGTTGTAGCAGCTGTCGTCAACCAAATATTAAAAGATTATTGGCAACAAGGCTACCTGTCTGCAACAAAAATGGTGCGATCGCTCCAAGAACTAGCAAAACCTTGTTACGTTCCCCCAGATAACACAACAGTTCGCCTATCCACAGGATCAACACCCACAATTCCACCAACAATACCACAAACACAGAATCTAGGAAAAACTGCTCGTCTCAATCCATTTGCGTCATGCAGCAATTTTCAGATTAAACGTCGTCAATTACCATTATTAATTTTTGGTACTGGTGCTGCGATCTTACTTACTTACGGTGTAATCACCACAAGTCGACCACCCCAGCCTGCACCTGTAGTTGCAAAAAATCAAGTTAAAGAAACAACCGATAAAAATCAAACCCCAGAAAAAGATAGTTGTATTGTTGTTGTTAGCTCATCTAATTTACGCTCTACATCCGGACGCAGGAGAACAGGAAAAGTTATCAAAGCTGGAACCAAAGTCACAGTTACAGGCAAAGAACAAAATGGTTGGATAGAGATTAGTTCTCCGGAATCTGGGTGGATTTGGAAGAGTCGCACAAGAAATATGTGTTCTGAGAAATAAATGCACACCCATAAACCATCTGTGTACATCTGTGTGCATCTGTGGTCGATTTTCAATCGGTAATGGGTAATGGGTAATGGCTAATTGTTAATTGGTAATAGTTGGTTATTTTTTCACTATGCCCACCCTAGAAATGCCCAACTGTCAAAAACTTACTATTGATTCAAAGCAGTAGGAAATGCACCAGGTTGTACAGCTAAATTGATGGTTTGACCTTGACGGCGCAATTCTAGGCGTAAATTTCCACCAATTTGGCTATTATCTACTGCTTTTTGGACACTTCTAGCATCTGTGACAGTTTCACCATTGACTTTTTGAATCACATCACCAGCACGTATACCTGCTCTCGCAGCTGGTGAATTGGGCATAACTCTCACAACTAATACGCCTCTATCTTCATTGACAGTCAAATTGCTGTTAGGATCAGAGTTCAAATTATCTCTCAACTCTGGTGTCAACCCGATCATTTGAATACCTAAATAAGGATGTTGAGCTCTGCCTGTGGTAATCAGTTGATCAGCGATGCGTTGGGCTGTGTTGATGGGAATGGCAAATCCTATTCCTTGCGCCCCCTGGATAATAGCTGTATTCATGCCAATTACTTGGCCACGATCATTTAATAAGGGGCCACCAGAGTTACCAGGGTTAATTGCTGCGTCTGTTTGGATATAGTCTACTCGTTTGTCGGTAGCACCAATCAAATTGCCATTGCGTCCGGTAGCGCTGATAATACCTGTGGTGACAGTATTATCTAATCCTAAAGGATTACCGATCGCGATCGCTAATTGTCCGGGTTGCAATTGTTCAGAATTGCCCATTGCCAAGGTTGGTAGGTTATTGGCTGCAATCTTGATCACTGCTACATCAGTCAACTCGTCTTTACCCAACACCTTACCGTCAAAGCTGCGTCCATCTTTAAGTGTGACTTTAACTGTATCTGCACCATCAACAACATGAGCATTAGTGAGGATGCGACCGTCACTACTGATGATAAAACCAGAACCACTACCACGTACTACTCGCTGTTGTGGTGAAAATGGTATTTGCCCACCAAAAAAGCGACGGAAAAATGGATCGTTAAATTCCTGTGGCATACGGGATATTACAGTTCTAGCAGAATCAATTCGCACTACGGCAGGGCCAACTTTTTGCACAATATTTGCAACAAAATTGGGATCTGCAGTTGCTGTTAAGGGTGGGGCAGCATTAACTGGAGTTACTGCTAAATTAGATGCATTGCGAGACATCTGCTGATAGTTAGTAGCTACATAGCCACCAGCAAACGTCATGCCAGAACCGAGTAACACTAGCGATAAATTCATAGCTGCCCTGCGCCAAGGTGCAATAGAATGGGGTTTATCGCTAGATGAATAATTTGATAAATTGTTGCGATCGCGTGGTTCGTGTAACATTTTTTGTACAGAGTATCTTTAAACTTATATCCAATCTAGATACTCTTTATGAAGTTTTTGTTTCAGAAATATGGCGCTGATGTGAAACTTGCACCAGAAAAGGGAGAAGATAGGTGATCGCATCCGCATCAAGATTAGGTAATCTAACAATTGTGACTATTACTCTTCATAATTATGAATCAGGACTTTGTGCTTTTCTTGATCGGCGTGGGTGTACTCGTTGTATATCTTGTCTTCTCAGCCATGACTGAAATGGGAACTAAGTTTCCTTGGAAGAAGTAAATCGTTCAACTCTGGTTTGCAGGCGATCGCTCTACTAGCCAACGGTGCAAAATCACCATGAGCACCAGCAAAGGAACCATCAAAATAAAAGCATAGAAATATAAAGCGACACCAATTGAGATTGGATTTTTGAGTTGCGATCGCAATTTAGACGACATAAATTCTGATGTTGCTCGCCTTACTCATTTTAAGAATCACAGCAGTTGTTGTAGCTAGCGATCGCCATCAAGATAATCCCCTAGAAACGAAAATTTCTTTCTTGATATATGAAGGCACTAACTGCTGAAACCAAGCTGGTGAGTGCTATGCCTATGGATGTGAAAAATCGTCTGCTTTTCATTAACAGATCACGCGTTTAGTAAAAATATTTCCGTGTAAAATTTACAGTTGGTATAACACTACTAAATTGATGGTCTGTGATACTAATTGAACATCATATTCTGGTGTCTTGAGTGTTTCAATGGCGATCGCGTGGTTGTCAATGGCTTTCCTGACAACGAAAATCCTTGCCACAACGCTGCAATTAAGTAGGTCGGTGTGAAAATTGTCGTTATGACAAGGCAGAAGGGAAGAGCTTTTTGGGCAACTTTACTTTCCGTTACATACTACTCTCCCTTGAAGCCGCTCAGCGTCTACGGTTTTTTTCGCACCGTTCTAATTAATTCGACATCAAATACTTGTGCAAAAGACTGTGCTAAAGTGTGGCGTACTTGCTCACAGCTTATACCTGGTATCCAATTGGCTAAACTAGCCACAGGTTTATCAGCAATGCCACAGGGTACAATTCGCTCAAAACCTGTCATGTCAGGACAAACATTTAATGCAAAGCCATGCATGGTAATCCAACGGCTGACTTTAATACCAATTGCGGCAACTTTGCGTCCTTCCACCCAAACACCGGTGAAACCAGAAATCCGCTCTCCTACTAAACCATATACCGCCAGCGCCCGAATTAACACTTCTTCTAACTGCCGCAAGTACCAATGCAAGTCTTTTTGATAACTATGCAAGTTTAAAATTGGATACCCTACCAGTTGACCTGGACAATGGTAAGTAACCTCTCCGCCTCGTTCAACTCTGTACACATCATACGTATGATTGTCAAGGTCAAATTTGAGAAATTCCGGGGTTGCTCCTTGCCCCAAAGTGTATACAGGTGGGTGTTCTAGCAAGATTAACACATCGTCTAGATTGGGGTCTTTGATCCGCTCTTGAAAAAGCGATCGCTGCCACTCTAGTGCATCCAAGTATGGTAATAGTCCTTGGTCATATAGTAGACACCGGCGGTTGTGTGAAGGAATACTACGGCTCATACCAAAAAATAACTAATTTACATGTTATGCTGTATAAAAAATGACAGTATTGTCTCCTAAACCTCAAGCTATGCAAAGGATCATAAAGGAAAGTAAAGGGAAGCGGTTTTGTAAAATACAAGATGCTAGTTTGAATATATAACCTCAATGGTATTGGGAGGAATTCTCTACAATAACCATCATGCCAAGAGAAAGAAGAATAAATGCACTGGCTGATGGATTCTAACTCAATTGTTTTCTGTTGAAAAAGGGATAAAACTAACAATAAAACGCTTATTGTCTATGAAAAGCCAATGCAGCCCGTGTTGGAGAAGCAAAGCTAAATATATCTGCATGAATATCCATGAGCCTTTTTTGCAGCTGGAGCTATTGCAAAGATTCCTAAATTGATAACACTAGGCATGAGCAAGTACTCACCTAGATTTGGCTTAGGGTAGTCGCATTAGCAGTACAGTAGGGATTTCCCAATTTCGGCGGCAGTGATAGACCTTAACCGAAATATCTTGTTCTCCAAACCAAGTATACATCAAAAGCTTTGAGCGGGAGAGTTTACATGAAGCTTGTCATCCACGGCAAAAATATTGAAATCACCGATGCGATTAGAGAATATGTACATCAAAAAATTGAAAAGGCGGTGAGTCATTTTCAAAACATCACAAATGAAGTGGATGTACACTTGAGCGTAGCTCGCAATCCCCGAATTAATCCCAAGCAGGCGGCAGAAGTCACTATTTATGCCAACGGAAACGTCATCCGTGCCGAGGAGAGTAGCGAGAACTTGTACGCCAGTATAGATTTGGTAGCAGATAAAATTGCCCGTCAACTACGTAAATATAAAGAACGGCGTCATGACAAGAAAACTCATGCCCAAACTGGTATTGAAGGAGTAGTACAACAGACAGTAGTTACGGATTTAATAGGTAATCGCGCCCCTGAATTACCAGAAGAAGTGGTTCGGACAAAATATTTTGCCATGCCACCAATGACTGTTACAGAAGCTTTAGAACAACTGCAACTGGTGGGACACGATTTTTACATGTTCCGCAACAGCGAAACAGGCGAAATTAACGTGATTTACGAACGCAACCACGGTGGTTACGGTGTAATTCAACCCCGCAACAGTAATGGTCATATAAATCATACCAATGGTAAAAATGGCAAAACTGCTCATACCAGCACTGGCGTTACGGAGGTATCGCACGTAAATAAATAAAGCTTTTGTTAGTGGTTAGTGGTTAGTGGTTGGTTATTGATTGTTGTACCAGACGTGCCATGGCACGTCTGGTACAATAGAAAAAGTGACTTATTTACTAGATACCAATATTGTCACTTTTAAAAAATAAGGGCACTCTTATTCAACAAGCAGATATATTGATAGCGGCGACGGCAATTACACGCGGTTTGATACTTATTTCCAATGATTCTGATATGCTGAGAGTCCCAGAAATTTCTTTAGAAAACTGGCTGTACACATATTGATTATATCTAATGTAAAAAATTCTGTTGATGATCGAAGCTTAGTTGATAAATATCTAAACTTGATTGATTAGTATTCAAGTCTCATTGAGTATCAGAACTTCGTCGTCTAGTCTTAAAACTCCATTAACGAGTATTAAAATCTTGTAGTCGAGTTGCAAAACTTCATTGATGAGTATCAAAATCTTGTAGTTGAGTCTCAAATCCTCAAAGCGATCGCACTCGTTCAAATATATAGAGTTCCGGTTTGAATACAACACACAGTAGGTTAGCGCAACTGTGCTAACCTACAAAAGAACTGCATTTTCTGCAAGAGAAAACTGCTATAAATGCCCTGAAATTTCCAGTCTGAACCTAAGCAACCACAATATAAGGCGAGTCGATCACCGCTACGCGATCAGCATCAACTAACGCTTGATACACCATCGCCACTACCTCTGCGCGTGTTGCTTCGCGGGTGGGGTTGAGTTCCTTAACTTTGGGATAGTTGACAATAATTTGTTTTTCGCTAGCAACAATTACCTCATCTTTGGCATAGTCAGGAATTTTTGTTTGATCATCGTAGGGTTTGAGAGTTTTATGACCACTAGCCGTTAATCCTAGTCCATTCACCAGCGAAACGATAACTTGTACACGCTGGATATTATCGTTAGGACGGAAAGTGTTATCAGGATAACCAGAGAGAAATTGTCCTTGATAGGCTTGTTGAATGACTTTATTTGCCCAAAAGTCCTGGGGTACATCTTTAAATTTGATTGCTTGGCGTTTGGCGCTGGGGTTAAAAGCTTTGACTATTAATGCAGCATACTGCGCCCTTGTCATTGTCGCATCTGGTCTAAATGTGCCGTCAGGGAAACCCTTGATGATTTCTAACTTGACTAATTCCCGAATAAAGGCAACTGCCCAATGATTGCTAATATCGGTTAAGTTGCTGGGAGTAGGTGTAGGCGTAGGTGTGGGATTTGGAGTTGGATTTGGTAGTGGAGTCGGTGTCGGATCAGGAAATGGTTCAGGTTGTGGTTCTGGGGTAGGAGTTGGATGAGGAATTGGATTAGGAGTTGGATTTGGGGTTGGGGTAGGAACTTGATTATCAAGAAACTCAATTAAACCCTTGGTTTTTGCTGGATCTATTTGATTTCCTATAGAAGTAAGTTTGTTGGAACTGGCATTTTGGACATCAAATTGTCCGTTACTGCGGAAGATATTACCTCCTGGGTTATTGGTACTGCCAATATCTGGTAAAGCATTGGCAATTACCGTCAAACCATCTTGGGTATTTCTTTCGCAGATATTATTACGTAATATCGGACGAGCGCTACCAGAGATGACAATACCAGAACGATTTTCAGAAATTTTGTTATCTACTAGTTTGGGAGAAGCTGTATCACTAATGGCAATGCCAAAACCCGTATTGATGCATGTATTACCTTGAATCTCGCCTTTAGCATTCTTGGCGATCGCAATTCCATTAGCAGCATTTTCTATAAATTGATTACTGCGGATTACTGGGTTCCCATCACCAGTTACAAACACTCCTTCTCGCTTACATTTTGTAAAGGTACAGTTGGCAATAGTAGGACTGGTAGATTCTACCCATACACCACTACCACGGGTAGCGGAATTAGTTACAGTTACACCCTTGAGTTCAGCACCATTGTCTAGTACAAATGTGACATTTTGACCAGCAAAAGTACGACTGAGGTACTGACCACTGCCTTCAATTAAAATACTACTGCCTTTGTTAGCTTCATTACCTACTATTGAAACTCCAGCCGGAACCGATAAAGGAAAGACTTCCCCAGAAGCAGCATTGTAACTACCATCTGCTAGTTGGATCTGCGAACCGGAAGTAGCTTTTTTGAGGGCTTGTGTAATAGTTTTTAAAGGTGCTTGTGGTAAACCACTGGCGCTATCATTACCAACAACAGAATTTACGTAAAGAATTTGAGACATATTTATACTGTCAAAAAAGACATTGACATCCTACCGCTTACACTTCAACTTTGTAGCAGTCGATTCCTTAAAGTAAGTTAAAGTCTTTCTTGTTACAAGTTTCTGTTTGTTGGGACAATAGATAGCGATCGCTCTTTAAACGTGATCTGCCTGAAGGGGTGACAATTTCAATACGACGGTTGTTTTGTCGTCTTACCCTAGTTATAAAGAAATATTAGATTATGACTGTTTATACAATTTTGTGCCACAACTTTTACAAAATACTGCATCAGCATCATGAAAAGCTAAACCGCATCCCGGACAAACAGTTTCTACTTGATTCGCAGTTTTTACTAAGCGTCTAATTAAATCACCTACTTGCCAAGGAATAAGCGCAATACCTGTTAGAATCATTAAGACTGTCAGCAAGCGACCTAACTCTGAAGTGGGAGTGACATCACCAAAACCTACAGTCGTCATCGTCACTATGGAAAAATAAAAAGCATCCAAAAAAGTAGCAAATATTTTCGAGTTGACAGGATGCTCAACTTGATAGATTAAGCCAGAATATACAAAAATAATTGCAAATAGAGTAAACAATATCCTCGCAAAAATCACACCATCTTCACTGCTGATACCAAATAAATATTTTTTGTCTATAAACCTAATCAGCCTTAGGATTCTGAACCACCGCAATAGACGCAAAAAGCTAATATCAATCGCTCCTAAAAAAGATGGTAGAATTGCGATTAAGTCAATTATTGAATAAAAACTTAAAACATACTTAACTTTATCTTCAGCACTCCAAAAGCGCAGAAAGTATTCCAAAGCAAAAATGACTAAAATAATATTATCTAATACATTTAAATTAAATCTAACAACATCAGGTATATTATAAGTCTCTGCGACAAAAATCCCTGAAGACAATAAAACCAACCCAGCAATAGTTAAATTAATTAATTTCCCTACTGGTGTTTCCAAATCAGCTAGATAAAAAGCAGTTTTCTCTTTTGTCAACAACATAAAAACTCTTTTTTGTCTCTAATCTTACTTTGCTTATATTCTTCGTGT
This sequence comes from Fischerella thermalis PCC 7521, assembly GCF_000317225.1. Taxonomy (GTDB): domain Bacteria; phylum Cyanobacteriota; class Cyanobacteriia; order Cyanobacteriales; family Nostocaceae; genus Fischerella; species Fischerella thermalis. The sequence goes on along the minus strand of NZ_AJLL01000024.1, from coordinate 596 downwards.
TGTTTGTGGTTAGTAGAAAAAATTATATTAACAACTACAATCAGATTGATATATACTGACTAAATATCCTTTCAAACCCATAAATTATATCTCAATTATATGACTCCAGAAGATTTGATGCGTTTAGCCATAACAGAAGCAAAGAAAGGAGATGCACCTTATGGGGCTGTAATTGTTAAAGATGGAGAAGTGGTTGCTGTTGCTCATAACACTGTGAAGCGAGATCATGATCCATCCGCTCATGCAGAAATTAATGTTATTCGCAGTTTAACAGCAAAACTTCAAAACAATTCTTTGGAGGGTTATAGTATATACACAATTGGTGAACCTTGTCCAATGTGTGCAACTGCTTGTGTTTGGGCTGGTGTATCAGAAATTATTTATGGTGCTTCAATTCAAGATTTAATATCAGTAAATCAATCACAAATTGAAATAAATTGTGAAGAAATTATTGCTAAAAGTTTTAGAAAAATTCAGGTTAAAAAAGGTCTTTTGAGAGAAGAATGTTTAGAGTTGTTTAAATAGTAGTATATATTGATGGCAATGGGTAATGGAGAAAAAACCAGAAATCACTAAATCTATCTGTATCGGTGTCC
>NZ_AJLL01000023.1 GCF_000317225.1 Fischerella thermalis PCC 7521 | reverse complement strand
TGTGTCCATCGGTGTGTATCTGTGGTCGATTTGAAAACATGATTTCTGTTCTCTACTCAATTCACATCAGCCGTACACTTATGCTTTCTGCTTTGAAGGTGGAACTAATTTTTTCAGGGCTTTGTCTGTTTCATCGGAGAAATAAATTGCCAAAATTATGCTTGTGACTAGATTTACTCACAAACTGCGCTTAAAAGTCATAGTTTCCCAAATCGCGATCGCTTTGATTTGTATTTCATCGCCTTTAGTAATTATCAACACTACTTCAGCACAGTCACTAAGCCAAACACAAATTAGGTCTTATATCCAACGCTTAAAGAACCCCCAACAGCGTACTGCTGCTATAGATTATTTAGCAACAGTGGGTAAGCCTGCTGTTCCCGCTTTAATTGCAGCTTTACAAGATAGTGATCCGCAAGTACGTACTAGTGCATTAGTCATTATTGCTAAAATTGGCCCTAATGCTGCCCAAGCTATACCGGCTCTGATGCGTGCAATTGATGACAAGGATGCAACTGTTCGTTCTCACGCAGTCCAAGCGATCGCTAAAATGGGTAGACAAGCCTATGTACCTTACATAGTAGTTGGTTTAGACAGCAAGAATCAACAAGAACGTTACGGCGCAGCTCATATTTTACGCGCTATGGGAAAAGATGCAGCATCTGCCGTACCCGCACTGATGAAAAAGTTAGAGGATAAAGATGCTTGGATGCGGGTAAATGTTATCTCTGCTTTGGGTAGTATCGGTCAAGCAGCAACACCAGCTGTACCTGCTTTAGTTACTCGTCTACAAGATACAGATCAAACTGTTCGTCACAGTGCAGCTTATGCTTTAGGTGATATTAGCTCGAGTTGGCAAGAAAATCTTAGTCAATTATCTATCAAAGAAATAGATACAACTATCTCTCATTTGGAAAAAGCGCTAAATATTTTGCAAAATCCCTCATTACAATTCCGCCCAGAAGCAGTTACTGCTGTCAGAGATCCCCTTGTGATATTAAAGAAAGAGAAACAGAGACGGGCTAAATGATCATAGATTTACCATAGTAACGTGACTGGGTTCAGATATTTCCTTAATTAACTACAGAGGTACAAAGAACGCAGAGAAACAAGAGGAGATGATTCGGATTTATGTACAAAGTTAGGGTAGACATGTTATTAGTTTAAATAAGATAAAAATGAGTTGGCAAAGATTGCTGCTTGGGTGCGATCGCGTAAGTTTAAGCGATTTAAAATATTAGTGACATGATTTTTGACTGTGCCTTCGGAAATATAAAGTTGTTGGGCAATTTCTTTATTAGTTGCACCAGTTGCAATTAGCCGCAAAACCTCTTTTTCTCTGGGAGTCAGTTCAGCTAAACTTGGTGGCGGAGATGGGGAGTTATTGGGTGCAATTGGTGGGAATTGAGTTAAAAGTTTTTTGACTATACCTGGACCTAATTGAGTATATCCTTTATGCACAGCACGGATAGCAACAGCTAATTCTTCGGAAGGAGTATCTTTGAGTAAATAGCCCATTGCGCCATTTTGTAATGCTGCTGTTACATATTCATCATTATCAAAAGTTGTTAATACTAAAATCTGTATGTTAGAGAAACGCTTATGAATTTCTCGTGTGGCTGCAACTCCATCCATAATTGGCATTCTGATATCCATTAATACCACATCTGGATGTAATTCTTCAATCAAAGTAATAGCAGCCTCTCCGTTTTCTGCTTCTCCAACAATTTCTAAATCTGGTTCTAGTTCTAATAATGCTTTTAATCCTTGACGAATTAAATTTTGGTCATCTACTAGCAAGACTTTAATCATTACCTATACCTCAGTAATGGGATTTCAACTTTAATTTGACAACCAGAACCAGGAGTACTGTTAATATTAAATTTTCCACCTAATGCTAAAGTGCGATCGCGCATACTTTGCTGTCCAAAACCTGTCGTATTTTGTCCTAAATCAAAACCTTTACCATTATCCTCAATTAGTAAATATAAAGTTGTATCTGTAGTTGTCAGTTCCAGTTTAACTTTTGTAGCTTGAGCATATTTGCAAATATTTGTAAATGATTCTTGAATAATTCGATAAATTGGGGTACTAATCTCAGCAGAAATAGGATAAGCTACATTTATTTTGAGCATTGGTAAGATGCCAGTTGTACGCTGCATATTTTCTGCTAGATTAGCGATCGCCTGTTCTAACGATTGTTCTTGTAACGGATGAGAACGCATAGTAGAAACTGATTGTCGGACATCTTGTAATGCTTTTGAACCTAATTCTTTTGCTCTTGCTAAAAATGTTTGAGCCTTTTCTGGATTAGATTGCCACAATTTCTGAGCAGTTTCTAATTGTAAATTTAAAGCAGTCAGAGAATGTCCTAAAGAATCATGAATTTCTCGAGCAATACGATTGCGTTCTTCCAAAGTTGCTTGATTTTCTATTTTTAAAGCATATTGACGTAATTTTTCATTAGCGATCGCTAGTTCATCTCGACTTTTTCTTTCAGATAAAATTGTATTCATCAACATTAATACAAACACTAAAGCTAATCCAAATAATAGAGCAACTACAAAGTTATAAAATAAAAATCTTTCTTGGATAAACGGTGCTATTTGTACTGATACACGAGGAGGTTTTCTTTGCGATAAAGAAACCATAAATAATATAAAAGATAAAGCTGTTATAATCAAACGACCTTGCATTTGAAAAATAAAACAGCTACGAGTTACTAAAACCAAGTATAAAAATGGGAAAAATCTTCCAGATGGTTTAGTATTATAAAAGGAAATGAATAAAATTAAAATTACTTCTATGATTGTGTAAATTACCTTTATTTTTTTATTATTTGTAGGTAGACTCAAGCCCATTAACCCAAAAACAAGCAAACTAAGAATTGTTAACTCTATAGACTGATTGTTAAAACGTTGAAAATGAGAAGGTATTAAAACAGCAAAAGCAGAAATAATCAGTAATACCCATTCCAAATAAAGTAAAAACCGAAAAGGATGATTGCTAATATTAATTGGTCTACTCACAAAAATATACCTCCTATAAAAATGGAACAATCGGGGTTTCCACGAAGTGGTGATCACGGCAAATCGGCAAAGTTAAGGAAAAGGTAAAAAGATATTTTTATGCGAGTAATTAGACAGAACTAATTACACGTATTTTCTCTATTGCCCATTGCCTATTACTTATTATTGGCTACTTCAACTAGAACTAATTTTAAAGAGATTGACGTGAGTTTACATTATATTAATTGTCACGTAATAAACATGACTTAAGTCATGGGTTACACATGACTTTCTCCTCATGTAACTGTTAAATATCACTCCGTAAGATGGAGATAAATAAACCCAGAAAAAAGCTAGAGATTCACAAATGACACTCAACAAAATATCACTGATCACTAGTGCCGTTGTCCTCAGTTTAACTGCTCTTCCCTTTGCAGTTCAAGCACAAACAACCTCATCTCCTTTCCTAGTAGCACAAGTTCCTCAAGGTAAAAGTCCACTCCAAAGTTTAGGGCTAACAGATGCACAAAAAGCCCAAATAGCAGAAATCCGCCGTAATACAAAAGCTAAAATGGATGCAGTTCTCACCCCGCAACAACGGGAACAGTTGGCAAATGCAAGGCAAAATCGTCAAAATAGACGCAATCTAAAAGCCTCCCTCAATCTTACTGAAGATCAAAAAGCTCAAATGCGGCAAATAATGGAGTCTCAAAAATCTCAAATTGACGCTGTTTTGACTCCTGAACAAAGACAGCAACTACAACAAATGCGTGAAAGTAAACGCTCACGTCGTCAACAATTTAACCGTTAGGAGCGAATACAAGTATACTGAGCAAATAGTATATTCTAGTAGGTAGTATTTAATTACTGATGACTAAATGCTACCTATGATAACAGTAAAGTATGTTGATTTAGTCTGACCTACTTAACCAAAATACTCAATGATCAATGAGGAGTGATAATTATGTTGAATTTAAAACGCTCATATCTAATTTTTGCTTCTGCTCTTGCCCTTGGCACAACTGCTATTCCTATTATGGCCCATGCAGAACCGACAGTTTATCAAGGTCCCAATGGTCGTGTTATCGTTAACGGTGTCAACCGCAATGTTTACAAGGGTCGGAATGGTACTATCATCTATAACGGTGTTAATCGTGACGTAGTAAAGGGTCCCAACGGTCGCACTCTCTATAACGGTGTTCGTTACGATGTTTACAAAGGACCTAACGGTACTGTCCTGCGGACACCTAATCGTACTTACATAAATCCTGGTTCTTATCGTAGATAAAGTTAAGTTAAACCTCTTGCATAAGTCCTAGAAACTCCTCTTATTCCCAACGTTTACAGTAGGAAAAGTTAATTCCCTCCCCGTTTACGGGGAGGGTGAGGGTAGGGTGGGGTAAAAAATATTTGTACCAATTTTTGTTATGACTTAAAAGTCAATGAGTGCAAAAATATCATCAACTTCACTCATGGCTATATTTGCATATGTGTTTTGCTGTGGAGAATTGATCCACTCGCGTTGAATTTGCTCTGGTTGAACCAAAAAATCATCCCAACCTGGTTGTAATTTTTGTAGTAAGATTCGCCATTCATTTTCCACATCTGCTGTCCGTATTGTGCGATCAACAAACTCTTCTACGATCGCAAAAGCAACTTGACTAGGTTCACTCAGCAACTGTTTTAATGCTTTTTCACATTTACGAACACTTTCGGCATGAGCTATCTTGAGATTGAGAAATACTTGCTCAGCAGAAGGCAAGATAGTCAACTTCAAGGTTTGTGCTTGTTGAGGAGTAAGCCCATCTAGATGGGGACGAATGCGATAAAGTATAAATTCTCGATAGTTTAGTTCTAACTCAGCCAAGATTTGAAATGCAACTTTGAGTTTACTCGGTACGCCTGGAATGAGTTGATCTGGTATTTCTGTTGCTAGTATCTTGATGAATTCAGAACCTTTGCTGTCAGTGAGTTTTCCTAATTCTGTTTTGGTAATCAGTATCTCTGCTATTTGAGATTTTACTTGCTCAAGCGATCGCTTCAGTCCATCGTCTAAAGACGACAGATGTTGCAAGAAATAGGTGCGAACCTCATTCAGGTACTTTTCATATACAATTTCGTAGCTATTCTCAATTTCCACACGCCTTTCAATTTCGTCAATAGAAGGAATTCCTGTGTAAGTTCGACAGACTTGCAATGTCACTTCTACTTGCTTTTTCAAGTCGATATCTACATTTTGCCGCTTTTTCCTGACTTCTTGCAGCAATTTCTCAAAACTGTGTGTGATTTCCTGCCACAGTTGCATGAAGTTTTGCTCGAACAACTCTATTCTTGGGGAATCCGACTTTGCCTGTTCTGGAGCCTTATTAGGAATTTTTTCTATCAGGGGAAGATGCTGAGCAATGATGTCGGTTATGTTTGAATTAATATTTGTGTTCATCTGACAGCTTATTCGAGGTTTAACGTTGACCGAGAATTGAGAGAAAGATGAAATTTTCTACAGAAATATACTGAAAAGCTAGTGAATAAGTAAACATATTATTTCTTAATTGTCAGTATTCTCACATGCTCTGGCAAATACAATCCAGGCTGACACAAGCATAACATGTAATTTTTATTACTCAAGTTTTGATTTTGATTATTATTTTTTGAGCAGGCACACAAGCTATATTGCAGTTAATAGATTATAGGAACAAAACCTGTGTTTCCTCTGTACGATGAAAATCCAACACGAATCACTCCGTATCTAACTTATGGTTTGATTGGGATGAACGTTTTAGTTTTTCTGCATCAACTCCAACTATCAACTGAACAACTGAATCAGTTTTTGCAGCTATATGCAGTTATACCAGTACAATTAACTACCAACTTCGCTGGCGAATGGACAACATTATTTACGTCTCAATTCCTACATGGTAATTGGTGGCATTTAATCTCAAATATGCTCTTTCTATTTGTTTTTGGCAACAATATTGAAGATAGATTGGGGCATTTTAAGTATTTAATTTTTTATCTCAGTTGCGGTGCTTTCGCTGCCCTATGTCAGTGGTTTATCAGCATGAATTCTCAGATTCCTTCATTGGGAGCAAGTGGTGCAATTTTTGGGATTTTAGGAGCGTATATTATAGCCTTTCCGCACTCAAGAGTTGTGACGTTAATATTTTTAGGTATTTTTGTCACCACTGTGAGAATTCCTGCTTTGTTTCTGATCGGATTTTTCTTTATCCAAAATGTGATTTCTGGTGTCGCCAGTTTACAAGCAGCTGCCAATATGAGCGTAGAGACGGGGGGAATAGCTTACTGGGCGCATATTGGTGGTTTTGTCGCTGGAGTGGGGCTTGGCCCCTTATTGGGACTGCGTAGACGAGACTATTAGTGGTTGAGTAAAGGGAAAACTTGATGATGGGCAGATGGGCAGATGGGCAGAAGACTTCACCCTACTACCTCATCTGAGAACATTCTTTTCCCTTTTCCCTGCTTCTTAAAAGCCTAGTTTGCCAAAAAACCGAAAAATCTCACCCTGGATTCAGCACCTCTCCTTGCTCAAAAGAGGAGTAGGGGGTGAGGTTTTTCATACTAGGTGGTGAAATATCATCGCGACTGCCTTCTGTCTTCTTGATTAGAAACGTATTGCAGCAAACCATCACAAGCATCAAGGAGTAGTTCAATCACCTGATTGAAGCCCTCTGAACCACCATAATAGGGATCTGGAACTTCTTTAAGAGTATGCCGAGAACAAAAGTCACACATCAAACGCACTTTGTGGTGATATTGTCCCGTTGGATCCATAGATAGGATATCGTCATAATTTTCTCGATCCATAGCTAAGATCAAATCAAAGTCTTGAAAGTCTGACTTTTGAAACTGACGAGCGCGACCACGGAGTTTGATTCCTAGCTTTTCAAGTGCCGCAGCACTCATACGTCGATCAGGTGGGCTACCGATGTGATAACTAGATGTGCCAGCAGAGTCACAGATAATGCGATCGCCTGGCGTCTGGAAAGAAGACTCGCTCAACCCATTCTGCTCGATCAAGTAATTCATGATGTTTTCTGCCGCAGGCGATCGGCAGATGTTTCCCAGGCAGACAAACAAAAGTTTGTAAGGCATAGAAATTTTTAGTCCTTTGTCCCTTGTCATTAGAATAAGACAAATGACAAATCACCATAAATCTAGAACCCAGGAAGTTCCAATCCACTTGTCAATTCTTCCATGCGTTCCCGCATTGTTGTTGTGGATTTGTTATAAGCATCTTTCATTGCCGCAGTTACCAGATCAGAGAGTACCTCTGCACCTTCATTAAGGGCATCAGGGGAAATTTCTACCCGTTTAGGCTCTTGGTTCCCACTGACTACTACCTTCACAAAACCATTGCCGGCTTCACCTTCAATTTCCATTTGCTCCAGTTCTTCCTGAAGTCGCTTTGCTCCTTCTTGCACCTGTTGAGCTTTCTTAAAGGCTTCAGCTAGTTCTTTCATTTTTCCTAAGCCAAAGCCAAATCCCTGTCCTTTACCTGTCATATGAGATTGTCCACCTGTGTTTTGATTAACAAGTCAATTTCAACAAATTCAATTATAGATGCGGTGTGTCATTTACCTAATTTTTACTCTCAATTATCTTATTTTCAAAATTTTGTCAATTTTAACAAGAATGAAGGGTGAAGTATTAGTATTTATCCTTGTGCCACGCCACGTCCTTTATACCGGGAAACCCATCCACCACAGTGGCTCCTCTGGCTTCTATTCTCTTTACCTGACAGATGTTTCCTGTACTGTGGGAAGATTATTGATGGTTAAGTCCAGTAAGCGCGAATTCCCATTTCCGAATTGTTTTAGTCAAGAAATTGATGCTGCGTTTGAGCCATCCCATGTTCAAGTTATTAAAATCTCGGTTGAAGAATACTCTCATTACACTCCTGTTGGTAACACTTTTTTTAGGGGTAAGTACAGCTGGGTGGACTCCCTCCACTAGTGCTGGACTACCAGCAGGAAATGCAATTACTGACGGTAAAGCACTGTTGCGTTATGCATTACCAATAGATAATAAGCCTGTGCGGGAACTGCAAGGCAGCTTGGAAGATATATCAAACCAACTACGGGCCAATCGGCGCTGGGGTGCTGTTTCCAAAGACCTCAGCAAAGCATCACGGATTCTTAACAATCCTGCTCAAATTTTGGCTAGTGTACCAGAAGTCAACAAACCCCAAGCCGAAGCTTTGATTTCTGAGTTGAAATCAGGTCTAACTAGCCTGGAAGAAGCGGCTAAAACCAAAAACAAAGAACAAATCTTAACAAAACGAGCCGAGCTATTAAATCTCGTCGGTGACTTAGAAGATTTGATGGTGCAGGGATTCCCCTTTGAAGTTCCCAAAGAATATAGCAATTTACCGCAACTCAAAGGTCGTGCCACCATAGAAATGAAAACTACAAAGGGTACTATTACTCTTGTAGTGGACGGTTATAGTGCCCCTGTTACTGCGGGGAATTTTGTTGATTTAGTACAACGGGGTTTTTATGATGGCTTACCCTTTACCCGTGCAGAAGAATCTTATGTTGTACAAACTGGTGATCCACCAGGTAAAGAAGTAGGCTTTATTGACCCCAAAACAAAAAAATACCGGGCTATTCCTTTGGAAATCCTTTTTGAAGGTGACAAAGAACCAACTTATGGTATTACATCAGAACAAGCAGGCCGTTACACTGATTTACCTGTGCTGCCATTTTCTGCCTATGGTGCAGTAGCCATGGCCCGTCCCGAAAGTGACAACAACGGTGGTTCTTCACAATTTTTCTTCTTCCTTTATGAACCAGAACTTACTCCAGCTGGACGTAATCTGTTAGATGGTCGTTACACTGTTTTCGGTTACGTCGTCGAAGGAAAAGATGTTTTACGGGAAATAAAAGCAGGTGACAAAATTGAATCGGCAAAAGTCGTCAAAGGTGCAGAAAATTTAGTAGAGCCAAAGGAAGCATAATTACAACAGTTTTCCGTGGATTTGAGTAAATTGTTTCTCTAGGGTGGGCGTCGCCCACCTTAAAAATAGAACTGAAGGAGAGGAAAAATAGAAAAGAAAAATTTATACTTTATACTTCACTCTTCAGCCTTCTTGAGTCCAAGGATGCGATTTTTATCACTCTTGTTTGCTACACTACTTGTAGTCTTTCTGCTACCAAGTTTCATGGTTGCTGCTCAAACTTCTGTGATTACCCCCAATGAAAACCTAGTTTTAGAGGGAATTCCACCAATTCCAGCAACACTGGCAGAAACGGTTAATCGCTACACCAATTTTCGTTCCGCTAGTCTTTCTAGTTGGCATCCAGTCCGGCGTGAAATGCTAATTTCCACCCGTTTCGCTGATACTCCCCAAGTGCATTTGCTCAAATTCCCCCTTGGTAGCCGTCAGCAAATGACTTTCTTCCCAGAACGCGTCGGCGGAGGGAGTTTCCAACCAACCCAGGGCGATTATTTTATTTTTAGTAAGGATATTGGCGGTAATGAATTTAACCAGAATTACCGTTATGATTTGGCGACGGGTGACATTACCTTACTGACCGATGGTAAGTCTAAAAATAGCCGGGGTATATGGTCTAATGATGGCGATCGCATGATTTACACCTCGACTCGCCGTACGGGCAAAGATAACGATTTTTACATTATTGACCCAAAAAATACCCAGAGCGATCGCTTGCTAGCACAAGTTGAGGGTGGTGGTTGGATGCCGTTGGATTGGTCGCCTGATGACCGTCAAATGCTGGCAATGGAATATGTTTCTGTAAATGAAAGTTATTTATGGTTAGTAGATACCAACTCTGGCGAGAAAAAATTAATTACACCCAAGGGAGGCACAGAGAAAGTTTCCTACGGAGGCGGATTATTTAGCAGAGATGGCAAAGGTTTGTATGTTATTACTGACCGAGATTCAGATTGGTATCTGATGGCGAAAGATGAAGGACACGGGTTTAGTAAGAAGCAAAATATTGATTTCCAGTTCTATGCAACTGTGATGTTTGTGAAAGAATATTTGCTGAAGTAATGGTATTGTGACAAGTATGAAAATTCCTGGTAATAACGAACACAGATGAACACAAATGCACACTGATAATCTATCTGTGTTTATCGGTGTGCATCTGTGTTCGTTTTCTAAAACATCATATTTTTAACGCGAGGAACCTCACGTTTTTACTCAATTCGCTGATCGCGTAGACAAAGAATAAACCTCACTCGACTATATTTAGGAAGAGTGAAGTTTATTTATTTACTAAATAATTAATGTTCAAGTAACAATGATGGGCATTGACTACCTGCAATTTCCAACTAATTTTGAGAGTTAACTGTTTGAGCAGTTGTATCTATGCTTTTCTCAGCATCAGCAGTACTTTCACCCAAATTAATTTTAACAACGCGATTACGGACTTCTTCAACTTTCGGGAGAGTCAGAGTCAGGATACCATCGCGAAAATCTGCTTGCACTTTGTCATTTTGTACAGCAACAGGTAAGTTCACAACGCGTTGAAACTTGCCATAACGAAACTCTGAATGTAGGTAATTGGCATTTTCAGACTGATGCTGACGCTGACGTTCCCCTGCGATCGCTACAGCATCACGAGTTACCTGTATATCCAGATTTTTAGCTGCTACACCAGGTAATTGTGCGTAGAAAACCAAGTTATCACCAGTATCAATTAACTCCACAGCAGGAACCCAAGCTGTTGATGTATCGTTTGTCTGAGCAGTTTGTGCTGAGAGTTCATCAAAAACTAGATCCATTTGTCGACGCAAGTTTTCTAGTTCGCGGATTGGTTGCAAGTAGCGAATCATCATAATATTATTGACCTCTGCATTGATCACTAGATACCTGATTTATTTAGACTTTGCAGTTTTCAACTTCTGTAACTGCTGACATTCACAATATTGCCTCAAGTTTTATGTAGTGAAAATCCAGACAACACGAATTAGAGAGTGAGGTTTTGCACACCTGGTAACTGAAATTAGAATTCGGAGAAGGTTAAATTTAAATATCATATAGAATACACTTCTAGTATTAAGTACGGTTCCTTCTACTTGGTATGTAGTGTTTACAGGTCTTTACGATTAAATCTATCTTTCTGCTAAATTCTAATCAAAACTCTTATTCTTCAGAGACTGAATTAAATCAATTCTTTGAGCTATTTCTTAGCAATTAGGAGATTGACATGCGAATTGCTCAAATTGCTCCTTTGTGGGAAAGAGTACCTCCTCCTGCGTACGGTGGTGTTGAGTTGGTTGTCAGTTTATTAACTGATGAATTAGTCCGGCGTGGTCATGAAGTTACGCTATTTGCATCGGGGGATTCGATCACTTCCGCAAGATTAGAGTCCGTTTATCCTCAAGCTTTGCGTTTAGACCCTAATGTTAAAGAATATAATGTTTACGAAACTTTGCTACTAAGCCGCGCATATCAACAAGCACAGGAATTTGACATCATTCATTCTCATGTAGGTTATCCAGCTTTAATTTACGCAGATTTCGTTACCACTCCTACAGTTCACACACTACACGGTATATTCACTCCAGATAACGAAAAAATTTTTTCTACAAGTTACAAGCAACCTTTTGTTAGCATATCCAATGCTCAGCGAGAGCCAAAATTGGGGTTAAACTATGTTGCAACTGTATACAATGGCATTGATACAGACAGCCATCAGTTTTATTCCCAACCACAAGATCCTGCCTATCTGGCATTTTTGGGACGAATGTCTCCAGAAAAGGGGCCACACATCGCCATTGAGATTGCTAAACGAGTGGGTATACCACTTAAAATGGCGGGTAAAGTTGATCAGGTAGATATAGACTATTTTGAGAGCCAGGTTAAGCCTCATATTGACGGCAAGCAGATTGAATTTTTAGGTGAAGCTAGTCACTCACAGAAAAATGCACTCTTAGGTGGGGCTTTAGCAATGCTATTCCCCATCACATGGCGCGAACCTTTTGGATTGGTGATGATCGAGTCGATGGCGGCTGGAACCCCTGTACTTGCAAAACCTTTGGGTTCAGTGCCAGAAGTTATTGTGGATGGTAAGACAGGCTTTTTGTGCGATCGCATTGAAGATTTTGTAGAGGCAATCAATCGTATAGGAGAAATCGACCGTCGTGCTTGTCGCACTCACGTAGAACAACATTTTAGCGTGAAAAGCATGGTGGACGGTTATGAAGCTGTTTATCAACAAATTCTCGGAGAAAAATTCGCTCGCAATGGTTATTCTCGGACTCTTGCAAGTCGACTAATTAAATAGTGATCACGCTAAACCTTTGCTGTATTCTCTCGTTGAACACCACCCAGTCCACGACTTGGGCTTCAGTAATATCCCGCACTTCTAAGTGATTCTTCATCCGGTAAAGTACTTTTTCAGGTACTTTTGCCGGGCGATCGCGATTTCTGCGTAGCAGTCCTGGCCAAGGTGCTTCCAGTTAGACAATGGGAATCCTGGCTTGATAACTAGCAAACAGACAATTTTTTAGCATACTGCGTAATTAACGGCTGAGATTGGTAGCATCAGCACGCAGCAGATTAGGGATAATCGGACGATTATTTACGTTTTCATCCTTACAAGGCTATGATCAGCTATTCTAGGGACGTATTGATAGCAAATCATGCCGAAATCAAAGCAAAAATCCCAGAAAAAGAAAAAAATAAATCAGAAAAATAGAAAAACAAAAAAGCAGAAAAAACAAGAGGTTCCTACTCTTACCCTCAAAGAACGTTTAGCCCAAAAACGCAAAGCAGCACAGGCACGTCAAGAACTTATTAATACACTAACTCCCGCCATTGGTGGGGGTTTATTCATTGGTTTTATTCTTTTTTTAGCAGCTGGAATTAAGGCGGCTGTCCCGGCTGTAATGGGAATAATAGTTATGTCCCTTGCCTACAAATATCCCCGCCAAGCTTTGTTTGCCTTTATTTTTTATGTGCCGTTTGGCGGAACTATCACCTACTACATCGGCAATAGTCCCGTATTACAATTGGCGAAAGACGCTTTCTATGTTCCTGCTTTAATTGCAGTTTGGCAGAATTGCCGCAAACAGAAACTACCGATAATTATTCCTGAAGGAATTAAAACCCCACTATATATTCTATTAGGCTTGTGCATAATCACACTGTTATTTATAAATGGTGGACAGCAGTTCAACCCGCCTCCTGTAGGACTCTTTAAACAAGCACCCAAAGAATTCCCTCTTGGTATGGGAATTTTGGGCTTAAAAGTATTTTTAGGCTATGTACCTCTGATTACTTGTGTTTATTATTTGATTCGTAATAAGCGGGATTTTCTATTTATTTCACGCTTACAAATTGTTTTAATTCTTGTTGCCTGTGTACTAGGATTTATTCAATATTTATTATTATTAACTGGCATATGTGAAGGTACAAGAAATGCGGAAGGTGCTGCTTTATTTAAAGCTTCATTGGAAGCACGATGTTTTTTTGGCGGTTCACTAGTTTATAGCCCTAGTCAAGGAATGATTCGCTTGCCAGGAACATTTGTTGCACCTTGGCAATGGGCATGGTTTCTCATTTCTAGCACATTTTTCACTTTTGCAACTGGCTTTAGTGACCCTTCGATTATTTGGCGGATTATCAGTTTAGCTTCAATGGCATCTGTATTTATTAATGCAGTTATCTCTGGACAAAGAATAGCTTTAGCTTTAGTGCCAGTCTGTTTTGTAATGTTACTTGTACTGACTGGTCAAATTGCTAATTTGAAAAAGTTTATTCCTATATTTGGAGGACTAGCCCTACTTTTAGGAATTGCAATAGTGAGTAATCCCACCGTTGTCCAAGAGAGAACAGACAGTTTTATAGCCCGTTGGAATGCTTCTCCTCCCTATGAATTTATAGTTCAACAATTTGAAGAAAATTGGAAAAGTGTAGATAGCCCATTCGGAAGTGGTTTAGGTCGTGCTACTAATTCCGCCCGTGCAATGGGTCCCACTAAATTAGTAGAAACCTATTATCCGAAAGTTCTTTATGAAGTAGGAATATTTGGGTTATTAGGATTCATAGTTTTAGTCACTACCTTAACAATTATTTGTTTCCGGCAGTATCGATTGGTAAAAAACCGTAATTTCCGCAGTTACGGTGCTGCTATGTGGGTGTTTATATTGTTTATTAGTTACAACACTTATTACTATCCTCTGGATGTTGATCCAGTTGCTGTTTATTATTGGTTTGCTGCTGGCATTCTTTTAAAATTGCCGACTATAGACAAAATGGAAAGACTGCAACAAGCACAAGCCGAAGGGGAGACAGGGAAAAAGGTGATGGGGTGATGGGGAGAATAAATATTAACAAATGACCACCAACCACTAACTACTAACAAATGACAAATAACTATTAATATGAATTTACCTTTTATTTCTGTAATTATTCCAACTTATGGTCGTGAAGAACCACTGCGAGACAGTATCATCGACGTATTGAAACAAGACTACTCAAATTTTGAAGTTTTAGTAGTAGATCAAACTCCAAAACACGAACCAGAAATTGAAGCTTTTTTATCAGAACAAGCAACAGCAGGTAAAATTCAATGGTTCCGTTTAAATTGGGCTAGCTTACCAGGGGCGCGCAATTATGCAGTGCGACGCGCAAAAGGAGAGATAATTTTATTTATTGATGATGATGTCAAGTTAAATTCTGGATTTTTAACAGCTCATGCCAAAAATTATTTAGATAAACCAGAAATAGGGGCTGTTGCTGGGCGAGTTTTTGACAGAATGAAAATAGCTGATACAGCCCAAGGAAGAACACAGGGAGATATACCTTACAAGAGTATCGAATATTTACCTCCCCAAGCAATGGATCCTGGTATTGCTTGGTATTATATAGATTTAGTACATACAGTCAAACCCCAAGAAGTTCTGACAGCAAGGGGTTGTAATATGTCATTTCGCCGCGAAATTTTTACCAAGCACGGACTACATTTTGATGAGAGATTTTGCGGTAGTGCAGTTCGAGAAGAATCCGATTTTTGTTTGCGGTTGCGGCGAACAGGCTATAAGATTTGGTACGACCCAGAAGCTAGTTTAGTGCATTTAGGGGAAGAGACAGGTGGCTGTCATGATATTAGTATGCGATCGCTCAAATATCAACTCACCTTCTATCACAATCATTTCTTGCTGGGTTTGAAAAATCTTACTGCGAGTCAAGCTTTACGTCTTTACGCCCGTTTGTTTGATTGTCACGTCTTAGGACGTCCCCCTTGTCACAAAAGTGGTTCACCTATCAAAGTTTTCACCCGCGCCATTTTCTACACATTAGGTTTTGCGAAAGCTTTAGGAACAATCATCCAATCTCTATGGAATGATGGACAAATTTACACTCATCTAGATAAACAAGTTGAGAGTGTTTAAATTGTTGTTGGTTGGTCATTATTGAGTAAAAAAATCATTAATACATAGCAAATTCTCTACACAAATACTCTGCATTTCAATTACCTATTATCATAATTTTATGAAAATTTTAGTCGCTAGCCATACTTATATTGTAGACCTTAACTGTGAAAAATTACGCGTTTTATCCCAGTTAGAACCCAACATTGAAGTAACTGTTGTAGTGCCAAAAAAGTGGCAACCTGGGGGAGTGCAAAACAAAATTATCGAACCACAATATCAAGAAGAAGGTAAATTTCGCATCATACCTGTTTCTAATTTTAGTCAAAATCATCAGGGATTATTGACTTTTGGGACAGAATTAATATCTTTGTTACAACAGTTTCGTCCCCAAATCATTCAAGTAGAGCAAGCTTCGAGAAGTCTTGCTTATGCTCAAATGATTACCTTAAATAAATTATTAAATTTGCAAGCAAAAAACTTATTTTTTACCTGGTGGAACTTACCATACGCATTAAAATTTCCAGCTGCTTTATTAGAAAAATATAATCTACAAAACACCCACGGGATTATTTCTGGCAATCAAGACGGTGCTGAAATTTTACGTCAACGTGGATACCAAGGTCCTATTAAAGTCATGCCTCAATTAGGTATAGATGAACGTGTATTTTACCCTCAACCCCAACCAGAATTAGCCAAACAACTAGGTATTCAACCAGAGGAATTTATTGTTGGTTTCGTGGGGCGATTTGTCAAAGAAAAAGGCTTGTTAACGCTGATAGATGCTTTAACTCTTCTACCAAAAGATAAACCTTGGAAATTACTGCTACTGGGACGGGGAGAATTGCGAACAGAGTTAATGAATAAAGCCGCAGAAAATAAAATTCAAGACAGAATAATCATCGTAGAAAGCGTCCCCCATGATCAAGTTTGTAGATATATCAACTTAATGAACACCCTAGTACTACCATCAGAAACAACATACAAATTTAAAACATTAACCGCCATAGGTTGGAAAGAACAATTCGGTCATGTATTAATCGAAGCAATGGCTTGTCAAGTACCTGTCATTGGTTCTGATTCTGGTGAAATTCCTCACGTAATTGGTGATGCTGGTTTAGTATTCCCTGAAGGAAATGCCCAAGCCCTTGCTAATTGCATCCTCCAACTAATAGAAAAGCCAAACTTTGCCCAAAACTTAGGTGAAATGGGCTACCAAAAAACAATAGCACAATATACAAACAAAGCTTTAGCAAAACAACAACTAGAGTTTTATCAAAAATTATTTATTAGTCAAAAACAATAACATAAAACCACACGAAAAAACTATCTGTGGTCATCTGTGTTTATCTGTGTGCATCGGTGGTCGAATAATAAAAATATATTTTCTCAGCCCTAATTTTATAGTTAGACATATAGTAGTTTGCAATTGGATGCGATACAAGATAAGAAACGAACACAGATGCACACAGATGCACACCGATTAAGCTGTACTTGATCCAAACGAGAAGCGCTATAAATTTTAAATTCACGACTTATGACTAAGAAAAAAATATAACTTATGCATATTCTACAAATAGTCCCTTCCATTTCCTTAATTTACGGTGGGCCTAGTCAAATGGTACTTGGATTAGCCCCAGCGTTAACCAAAGAAGGTGTAAAAGTAACTGTGATCACAACCGATAGTAACGGTGATAACGGTCAAAAACCTCTAGATGTCACCTTAAATGTCCCTATTCAAAAAGATGGTTATGAAATAATTTATTTTCGTTGCGCCCCTTTTCGCCGCTACAAATTTTCTCTTGATTTATGCAACTGGTTAAATCGCCACGCCCAAGAGTTTCATATAGCCCATATTCACGCACTATTTTCTCCTATTAGTAGTGCTGCTGCGGCAATTTGTCGTCAACGACAGCTGCCTTATATTTTACGTCCTCTAGGTACTCTTGATCCAGCCGATTTAAGAAAGAAAAAATACTTGAAACAAATTTATGCTGCCATATTAGAACGTGCCAATATAGCTAATGCTGCTGCACTTCATTTCACTAGTATTCAGGAAGCGAAAATTTCAGAAAGATTTGGAGTAGCGACACGGGATTTGGTGATTCCCTTGGGTGTTATTCCTCCTAAGAAAAATGAGGAAAATTTGATACGAAAGCAATTTGGTATTGCTGCTAATGTACCATTGGTTTTGTTTATGTCACGAATTGATCCAAAAAAGGGTCTGAGTTTATTAATTCCAGCTTTGGAAAACCTTCTAGCTGAAGGGTTAAATTTTCACTTTGTTTTAGCTGGAACTAATCCCCAAGATCCAGCTTATGAGCAAAAAATCAAATCACAGATAGCTAATTCTAGCTTGCGATCGCACACTTCAATTACTGGTTTTGTCACTGGCGAATTCAAATCTAGTCTACTGCAAGCAGCCGATTTATTTGTCTTGCCTTCATACTACGAAAATTTTGGTATCGCTGTCGCTGAAGCAATGGTAGCAGGAACACCTGTAGTAATTTCAGATCAAGTACATATTTGCCAACAAGTCCAGGAAAGTCAGTCAGGATGGGTAACTACAACAGATGTACTAGCACTCACTGGTTCACTACGTACCGCTTTGCAAAACCCTGCGGAATGTCAACGCCGGGGGTTAAATGGGAAAGAGTATGCATTGCACAACTATAGTTGGGATGCGATCGCTCGTCAAACCATCCAAGCATACAAGCAAATTTTAGTTAGTGGTTAGTGGTTAGTGGTTGGTAGTTCGATTTTTGTTACTAGTTATCATATATAAACGAAGGATGACTGTCACTTTCCTCGACAGGCCAATCCTCATTTTCGCCGCCGATGTAAACTTCATCAATGGTGACGTATTCTACACCCAGCTGTTGGAGGGCGTTAATGAGAATATCCAAGGCGATCGCATCTGAAGTTCCCAAGTCAAACCAGCAACGTCCCCATTGACCCTGATACTCAAACTCGCCTTTGTTGTGCATCAGTGCTAACAAAGTTCTATCGTACGCATCAGAGTCATAGTTCATATAGCTAAGATCTAACCCTGTTTCCTGTACCTGGAGATTTTCAGCATTAAATGCGCCCAGTTTACCCATGTAAAACCAGGAATCAAAAAGTTCTTCGACATACTCCTTTTCACGTTGTGAAGGTACAGTACTGAACTTCAGCCAAATCCACAAATCAAAAGGATTAAATTCACGAAACTGTATTTCCATTACTTACAATTGCTTAACAGAATCTTACTCAAAGCTACCAAACTAAATTATAGGTGAGTCAGGCAAGAAAACTCGGATAGAGAAAAGTTCGTAGTAAGCGCTTTAGGGCTTAAAATTTTAAGGACTAAAGTCCTTACTACAAACCAATCAAAATTAATAGCACAGTCCACTATCTTTGAGCGCGAGCAATATCCTGTGCAGCTTTGCGGCGTTCACGTTCAATTTGTTTTACTAAACCTGCTGGTAGTTGAGATTTCTTCGCTAGTGCTTGGTCAAAATTTATTACCGCTTCCTGTAAAAGTTGTTGATTTTTCTCTTTTCCTGCCATTCCCCGCAAAATTTGGGCTTTCAGGTAATATACCTCTGGATTATTAGATGTCGCCTTTAAAGCCCGATTTACATACTCCAGTGCTTGGTTGTACTGTTTTAAATCTCGATACCCATAGGCAATACCCCGATCCGCTAAGTACTCAGGTGCAGCATTTTTGTCCAAGCGTTCAATTGCCTGTTGGGGATTGGCAAAAGGCAAATTCACAGCTAGCATCAAATCCATGTAACCCTTGAGTAAATTGAGTTCCGGATCGTTGGCAGAAATTGCCTGTGCTTTATCTAAATACTTGTAAACTTCTTGTAACTTACTTAATGCCTGTGTAGCACCGTTAACAGTACCTTGACGGCGAACTAGTGCTGCTCCCTCTAAGAAATGACCAACGGCAGTGTAAATATTACCACGCAAGGGGTCGCTAGCAATTAACTTTTGTCCTATTTCTAAAGTTTTTTTGCTGTAAGTATCTAGTGTTGTCCAATCTTTGTTGGTGTATGCTAGCGATGCCTTCATTGCATAGGCTAAAGGTTCATTAGGTTCGCTGATTAATGCCTGTTGTAGGTAAGCTTCTGCTGCTTTGTAGTCTCCCTGTTGGAAAATAGCTTTAAAAGCTGCCTCAGTTTTGTCACCTATATTACGTGCTTCTTTTGTCCGAAAAGGATCGGCAGCAACAGAAGGATTAACCCATACATTCAGAAATAAAGTCGCTGTAAGACTAACTTGGACAAAGGTTTCAAGCTTAGCAGATCGAATTGCTTGCACAGATGGAAACCATTTACTCATTGTTGTGTTTCCTTCAGAATGATTACTGTTGAAATTGTTTTATATATTACTTAGAATCCCAAAAGATAAACGAAGACTAGTGGATATTTCCGAAAAAAACTTTGTATACAGTTTGACTGCCTTGATGTTAGCAGGTTCCCATATTTTGTTTTAGCTGTTGTTCCAAAATAAGTTTGCCACAATAAAAACAATTAGGAGCGATCGTTTCTGTTGCTCTTAGAATTTAAAGAAAAGCAGAATATCTTATAGCTGCTAAATATTTACTATGTAAGCATAGCTAATGTCCTGTTAACTTTTTCGGGACTTAGCAGATGCGAGCGTGTGTAGTTAATAGATATGTCCTAACTCTTTTTGGTAGTCTTAACAAATGCTCTATCTCAGAAATGTAGTTTACCACCCCACAGCTTGTCCAACAGCAATTCTCAAATCAATTAATCTGGATTTGGCACCCCAGCAGTTGGGTTTGATTATTGGACCAAGTGGTTCTGGAAAAAGTACGCTACTCGAAATTTTATCCGGGCTAGCTGAACCTACATCCGGCTCTGTTGCTTGGCACGAACAAACCCTGACTGCCGAAGAGTTACAACAATTAGCGGGTTTAGTATTTCAGTTTCCCGAACGGCATTTTTGCGGTGGTACGATTTTAGAAGAATTACGCTTAGGACATCCAGAGTTAGGAACACAAAGAGTTAAACAAGCGTTGCAAGAGGTGGGATTAGAGCATTTATCATTGGCTACATCACCCCAGGCTTTAAGTGGAGGTCAGCAGCGACGTTTAGCCCTAGCTGTGCAATTAATTCGTCAACCACACCTATTATTACTTGATGAACCTACCGCCGGCTTGGATTGGTCAATGCGTCGGCAATTAGTCAATTTATTAGCAAAACTTAAACAAGATTGGACACTATTGGTAGTAACTCACGATGCCGGGGATATGCTAGCAGTCGCGGACCGTTGCTGGAGTATCAAACATGGTGAACTAGAAGTAATTGACCCTTTGACACTCACAAGCAAGGTTAAAGAACCCCTTTCAGTGGTGTGATTGGTGATCGGGGAGTGTGGGAGGTAGGGAGGGAGGTGGGGGGAGTATGAGGAGTGTGAGGAGTATGAGGAGTGTGTAGACGCGTAGCGGCTTCCCGTAAGGGTGGAGTCAACCACTAACCACTAACCACTAACCACTAACCACTAACAAATAACCATTGACTATTGACTAAATGATTCTAAATTGCCTGGTACTGAGTACTGCTTCTCCATGATCTTTACTGTTTCATTAGTACTATTTTCCCCAAAATTTTGTAGGTAGGACTTGCACCACTCCGTACATTTAAACCTTGTGGATCTTTGCTGGTGACGTAGGCATAAATATCACATTTTTGTTGCTTGGGTAATTGGGCTAACACATGATGATTGGCTATGCCAGTATTAACAAGTACGATAATAGTACTAAATGCTAAGGCGATCGCTAACTTTCCTGCTTGATTGTTCACGCTTGTTTCTCCGATTTTTAGACACCAGCAATATTGCTGGTGTCATAATTTTTACCTCAAATCGTAACCAAATAAATTCGGATCAACTTCTCCCAGTTGCAAATCTGCTAAACCATACTCCGCCCAGCGCCTTTCCACCATCGCCGCTATTTCTGGATCTGATTCCAAGGGTGCGCCCCATTCGTGTTCGGTTTCTGGTGGTATCTTTGTGGTAGCATCAATACCCATGCGTCCGCCCAAACCTATTTTTTCACTGGCAAAATCCAAGCTGTCAAAGGGTGTATTGGGTAGAATAAATACATCCCGTGTGGGATCTACTTTAGAACTAATTGCCCACACGACTTGACGCGGATCTCTAATATTGATATTTTTATCCACCACAATCACAAATTTGGTGTAAGTAAACTGTGGTAACGCACTCCAAAACGCCAATGCTGCCCGTCGTGCTTGCCCAGGATAGGCTTTATCTATAGATATAATGGCTGCTTTGTAACTCAAAGCTTCCATTGGCAAGAAGAAATCGACTATTTCCGCAACTTGTTGGCGCAGAATCGGAGTATAAATCCGATTAAGAGCGATCGCCATCATCGCTTCTTCTTTGGGTGGACGTCCACTAAATGTAGTTAAATAAATTGGGTTTTTACGATGTGTCATACACTGGAAGCGAATCAAGGGCGAATCTTCTACACCGCCGTAATAACCCATGTGATCGCCAAAAGGCCCGTCTGGTAAAACTTCCCCTGGAGTAATCGTCCCTTCTAAGACTATTTCCGAATCGGCGGGAACTTCCAAATCTACAGTTTTACACTTTGCCAACTGCACACCAGAACCACCGTAAAGTCCAGCAAACAACCATTCAGATAAATCTACCGGAATTGGTGTGGCTGCTGCCATGATAATTAGAGGATCAACACCGAGTGCGATCGCGATTTCTAATTTCTTCCCACGTTCGGCTGCTTTGCGTAAATGTCTCGCCCCACCCCGCACCGATAACCAGTGAACGGTCATTGAGTTGTGAGATTGTAGTTGTAAGCGATACACGCCAACATTGGGTATACCCGTTTCGCAATCCTTGGTAATCACCAATCCCAGAGTAATGATCTTCCCAGCATCAGCTGGATAAGGACGTATTAAAGGTAACTTATTCAAATCCAAATCTTCCCCTTGCAGCACCACTTGCTGACAAGCAGGGAAAAAATCTCTTCCTGGTTTCGCCTTAAGTACGTCAAACAGCACTTTACCAAAATCAATCGCTTGGGAAATCTTTTTGGGCGGCTTGGGTTGTTGTAGCATCGCCAATTTTTTCCCCAATTCTTCCAACTCCTGGGGATGCTGCATATTCATCGCCCAGCATATCCTTTCTACCGTCCCCATCAGATTAATCGCTACAGGTATAGATGAACCTTTGACATTTTCAAACAATAACGCTGGGCCGCCCTTTTGTAACATGCGGTTGGAAATTTCCGCAATTTCTAAATCTGGATCTACTGGCGCTGTAATTCGCTGTAGTTGTCCTTTTTGTTCCAGAAGTTTGATAAATTCCCGTAAATCTCTTGCCATTGTGTTAGAAAATTTTTAAGAACTATGAAGCGCTTTTTATATTATCTGTTATTTCTCTTACCTCACCCCTAGTCCCTGGTTGATCGCACGAAAATTTTTAGTGTCTTGGTGATAAAAAATACATCTTGAACCACTAAGACACTAAGGCACTAAGAAAATTCCTTGCTTTTTAGTCTGCTATAAAATGAGGATATTATGGTCAATGGCTTGGAGGCATTAAGTAATGTCTAAGATTACTCCAGCAGCCTTAGGGATGACTTCGCATTAGTAACAATTATTTGCTACCCTTCTAAAACTTTGTCACAAACTCTCAAGGGTGGAGGTAACACAACGCCTCCAATAAGGAGGTTTTATTTTGACATTTAAAATAAAGCCCCCTTGCTTAAGGGGGATTTATGTAAAATCCTATATGATTAGTGAGAATTCTACAGCCGATATCGCCGGGTTATCTAAGAATTTGGGGATATTAATGACTCAGGATTTATCTGTAATCCTGTCGTTGAATTTGCCGTAAACGCGCAGCATCACGCATACCATATTCAGGGCGACAAAAACGATTTAATTGTGCTTCAAAAAATTCTCGATTTGCTTGTAAGTGTTTGGGATTTGGATCATCTAATGGATATAAGAGTGCAGTCCGTAAAGCTTGAATTACCGCAGAAGTAACGTTGTACATTGACCGTTGGAAACTAATTCCCAACTGAATCAACATATCGTCCTCACCACGACAGTGTTGTTTGTAATAATCCACAAGATATTGGGGTAAGAAATGCAACATATCTTGCATTAAAAGTGTTGGTGGAATGCCCGCAGTCCCCACAGGAAATACATCGGCATATAAAATACCGTAGTGGAAATCTTCTTGCTTATCAGGGATTTGTCTGGCTTGGGCATTGTAAGATTTTGTACCTCGGAAAGGAGAAGTACGATAGAAAACAGCTTCTACATAAGGTAATGCTGCCTCATAAAGCCAGGTAAAGCCCTTAGATTTAGGGATAATTTCGTAACATTCTCCCCGAATATAAACATGATGGTAAATGGGACGACCTGCGATCGCAAAAATTCCATTGACCAAAAAATTCATGGCATCGGGGACGCCTTTAAATCCCCCTTCATCATAGATGTCCGACATTTCAAAGAAAACTGGAGCCATGACTTCCCAGAACAAGCCCAGGTTGGCATAATAAGACATTTGGCGGCACTGTTCCAAAAACATATCTGGAAACAGTTTATAGAGTCCTAACATTACAGGGTTGCCTTGGAAGTAAGCCTTAATAGCACGATCGGCATTGGCTTTGTACTCTTCACTGTCGAGATAGGCATCAAATTGATTTACTGGTGCGTACATATGACGATGCCAAAGCATTGCCCGCATACACTCTTCGGCAAATTCCATATTTATGCGGTCATGAAACCAATGATGAAGCAATTTTGGCATTTTAAAGGTTTCACCCTTTTCCATAAATGCCAAAAGTTCTGGATGGGCTGTTGCTTCACCGCGCCAAATTCGCAAATCAGCATCGTCACCAGCATAATGATTATGCCGCTCTAAGTACTCCTGAGAAATGAAGTATTTAAAGAAGGGAAAGGGATCTAAAAAAACTTGTTCGGCAATATAAAGTAAGTCACGCCAGTAGAAATCCATCGGCACTGCATAAGCCTTATAGATGCCGATAATTTGCATCAAATTTTCTGGCGTATCCGGTAACATTGAACCGCCAGCTTCTAAACGGTGAATTATTTCTGCAAATTCATGAGTAGAAGGCGGTAATTTAGTTGTAGGTTTATCTAGTGCTTTTACCATTTTTAGTTCTTTATTTCAGGGCTACTTGCTGAGTCACTGCTTTTTCGATGGGAGGAATGGTTGCAACCATTGCTGTTGTTGTTGGTTCAGCCCAACGCACCAACCAAGTGGGTTGTACTCCTAAGAACAAAATTAAGGCTGCCAAAACTAGGGCAGGCATTTTTTCGTGCCACAGGACTCGTGGGTAATAGGCAAGGTCGTTGTCGAGTTTACCAAAACAAGTACGGTTGAGAAGGATGACAAAGTAAACGGCGGTTAAGCCAGTGGCGACTACACATAATAGGGTAGGTAGGGGGAATACAGAGAAACTACCTTGGAAAACGATAAATTCAGAGATAAATCCTGTCATTCCAGGAATACCCGCGCTAGCCATACCGCCTAAAACTAATAAGGCGCTGGTTAGGGGTAAACCGCGTATAGGATTCATTAAGCCATTGAGGACATCCAACTCCCGGGTTCCCACCTTGGCTTCTACAACTCCGACTAGGTGGAAGAGAATGGCTAGGATAATACCGTGGCTGACCATTTGGGCAACAGCACCAACAAGAGCAAGGGGAGTACTAGCAGCAGCAGCCAGGAGAATGTAACCCATGTGACCGATGGAACTGTATGCCACCATGCGCTTGATGTCTTTTTGAGCGATCGCTGTTACTGCTCCATACATGGCACTAATTGCACCCCAAATTGCCAAACTTGGTGCGAGAGTACTCCAAGCATCGGGAAACAACGCCATCCCAAACCGTAAAATTCCATAGGTGCCTAACTTCGCCAGCACACCACCAAGCAGAATGGCAATAGGCGCGGAAGCTTCAACGTATGCATCTGGCAACCAGGTATGTAAAGGAACCAAGGGGATTTTAATTCCAAAGCCTAGTATGATTCCTACCAACAGAACGATTTGCAGTGTTGCTGATAAAGTCTGAGTAGAAAGGGCATCATAGTTAAAGCTAGAGGAACCTGTTACCCAGACAACACCCAAAAAGGTAGCCAGAATTAACGCGCCGGAAACAGCAGTATAAATCAGGAACTTAATACCAGCATAAGCCCGTCTTTGACCACCCCAAATGCTAATTAGCAGATAAAAGGGTATTAATTCTAGTTCGTAGAACAGGAAGAATAGTAGTAAATTCTCTGCTAAAAATGCGCCTGCGACTCCACCACTCACTAACAAAACTAGAGAGTAGAAAAGCCGGGGACGTTCTGTTTGCTGACTACTGCTGTAAATAGCAATCCAGGTGAGCAAACTATTTAAAATCAGCAGCAAAATCGAAAGTCCATCTACCCCAAGCTGATAGCTTAAACCAAGGGTTTCATTCCAGGGGAGATACTCTTGTAACTGCATCCCTGGATTGTTGATATCAAATTTGAGTAAGAGAAAAAGATTCCACAACAGTACTATTCCAGAAGCAAACAATGCTCCTAAACGCACACGATTAGCAGAAATATTTCCAGGTAATAATGCGATGACAGCAGCCGCAAAAATCGGGAGCCAAATTAAAACGCTGAGCATAATTTGGAATGGTAAATTGATATTGTTAAACTTCAATGCACTGTTAGCGAGACAACAACATCATGTCTAGGAACTGATTTCCCCAGTAGGGCCAAGTGACGAATATTCCTAAAACACCTACTCCTAACAGGACAGTGAAGGCATAAAATTGGGTTTGTCCAGAGGTACTATATTTAAGACTTTCACCACCACCAATAGAAGCTAAACCAACCAAGTTAACAATGCCATCAACTACAAAACGATCAACAATGTCGGCTAATTTAGAAATGAGGTCAACACTCAAAACAATACTCATCCGATAGAGTTTGGGAGTGTAAAAATCGTAGGCAATTAAATCTTGTAAACCTTTCCAAGGTAGGCGAATTGGTTTTGGCACATTGCCTAGATAAATTACAGCACTGATGCTGCAACCAAAAATACTTGACCAAATTAACAGCAGTGCAACATCTTTATTTAATTCAGCCCAACTAGGTAGAAGTGATAAGCTTTGCAAAATTAAAGGTAAATGAAGAGTAAAGCTCATCAAAATCATCATTGGTAACACCATTTGCCAGCCAACTTCAGGCGATCGCTCACTCATTTGCTTGGGTTTACCACCAAAAATGAGACTGAATTCCCTGGTCAAGCTAAAAGCTGTCAAAGCATTGACTGCTATTACTACTGCAACTAGCCAAGGTTTGGTTGTCCATAGTCCATCTGCTAATTTCAACAACGCCCAAAAGCTACCTAGAGGTGGAAAACCAATTAAACCCAAAATACCAACAATATAAGCTAAGCCGGAAACTGGACGACGTGACCATAGTCCACCCAACAAAGTAACATTTTGGGTGATACTGTTCCAGACAACAGCACCTGTACTCATCACCAGTAATGCTGCACTAAAAGCGTGGGTAAGTACCAACAACAGCGCCGCTTCGTCTTGCTGTGTACCTACAGCGATAAACACCAAACCCAAATAGGCACTCACAGAATAAGACAAACAGCGTTTAACATCAACTTGAGCGATCGCAATTAAGGAAGCACCTACCGCCGTGATTGCACCAATACCAACCATCGCACTAGAAACTATCGGCGACAAGCTAAAAACAGGTTGCAATTTGATCAACACCCAAGCGCCACTTGCAACCACCACTGAGTTACGCAAAATTGTACTGGGAACAGGCCCTTCCATTGCCTCATCCAACCACAGATGCAAAGGGAACTGGGCGCATTTACCCATTGGCCCTGCAATCAGCGCCAAACCAACCAGTGTGATTAGTGTTGGATTTACATTAGCACTAGCTGCCCACTCCGCTAATTCTGTATAATTCCAAGTTCCCGATAAAGGCCATAGTCCCAGTACCCCCATCAACAGGAATAAGTCGCCCACCCGCTTAGTTAGGAACGCATCTCTCGCCCCAGTAACTACCAAAGGTTGGATAAACCATAACCCAACCAGCAAGTAAGTTCCGAGAGTCAGGATCTCCAGAATTACATAGCTAAAGAATAGGTTGTTGCACAAAGCCAGGGCACATAATCCCGCTTCAAACATTCCTAACAAAGAATAGAAACGTCCCCAGCCCCAGTCCATTTCCATGTAGCCAATGGCATAAATCTGTGCTAGCAAATTTAAGCCACAAACTACGATCATTGCACCAACACTAATCGAGGAAATTTCTAAATCAATGGAGAGATTTAAACCCGCAGTGCTCAACCAAGGTATAAATACTTGATACGCAGGCTGATTCCAAGTAGCAGGAAATGCTAAAGCAGAGTGAACAAACGCTAAAAATGTCATGATTAAATTGACATACCCCGCCGGTCTTGGCCCCGTACGCCGAATAATTCCCGGCGACCAAGGCACAGCTAAAAGCCCACCTATTAACGCATATAAAGGTACCAACCAAACCGTTTCAAGCAGGAACTGAGCCATTAACTCACCTCTAATTTGCAGCAAGACAAAATAGCAGTTGTCAAAACACAACCGTCACTTCCAGACAACGTTTTTATGGGAGTTTAAACAAATTTATATTTGCTTAATCTTGTTAAAAATAGATTATCCTTATATCTCTCAAAATGGAATTAGTGATCTAGACAATTCGACGATAACTACTGTAATAAATTCTTATAACTTTTTTATCAAATAGTTACTATTGATTTAAATCTATATATCTTTATATTGCGTCTACTCCAAGTCTCTCCTCTGTTTTCACTTGCATACCTTGCGTCGTATAAATTTTCTTTGTGTCTTGGTGTCTTGGTGGTGAAATAAAAATTTTATATAACCACCAAGAAACTAAGACACCAAGCAGATAATCGGTACAAAAACGGCATACACTTTTGGTGTAGAGCTAACAAAAGAAGTAGCCGTGGCTGGATTTTTATTTGTAACTGATTTAGATCATACTCTCGTAGGTGATGATCAAGCGCTGCTGCTATTAAATGAGCGCCTGCAAAGACATCGTGAAGAGTATGGTACAAAAATTGTTTATGCTACTGGGCGATCGCCTGTTCTATACCGTGAACTGCAAGAAGAAAAAAATCTTCTTGAACCAGATGCCCTGATTTTATCTGTAGGAACGGAAATATACTTGGATGGTAGCGACAGCCCAGACTCGACTTGGGCAGCAATACTTTCACAGGGTTGGGACAGGAATTTAGTGTTAAATCAAACAGCTAAATTTACTGAGTTGAAACCACAACCAAGCACTGAGCAGCGTCCTTTCAAAGTAAGTTTTTTCTTAGAAGAGGAGGCATCTGTGGCAGTTTTACCAAAATTAGAATCGGAGTTGCTCAAATCTAATTTAAATGTAAAGTTAATCTACAGTAGCGGTATAGACCTTGACATTGTGCCTCGCAGGAGCGATAAAGGTCAGGCAGTACAGTTTCTTCGTCAAAAGTGGAAATTTGTAGCAGAGCAAACTGTTGTCTGTGGTGATTCTGGTAATGATATTGCTTTATTCGCAACAGGCAATGAACGAGGGATTATTGTGGGGAATGCTCGTCGGGAGTTACTCCAGTGGCACAATGAAAATCCCGCTAACCACCGCTACTTGGCACAAAATGCCTGTGCAGGTGGTATTTTGGAAGGCTTAAGATATTTCGGACTGATGGAATAATGATTAGTTATCTCAAAGGCATTGTTGCTGGCATTCAAAAACAGAGTGGAAATCGCCATGTTCTTACTCTCGAGGTCAATGGTATTGGTTACGATTTACAAATCCCAGGGCGGCTAGCACAGCAGCTACCAGAATCGGGAGGTGAAGTACAAGTATTTACCTATTACCAAATTCGGGAGGAAGTGCCGTTACTGTACGGTTTTGGTTCCCCAGCAGAAAGGGATGTATTTCGTCACTTGCTAAGTGTGAGTGGTATCGGTGCTGCTTTGGCGATCGCTTTATTAGATACTCTGGAACTTCCAGAGTTAGTCCAGACTATTATCACTGGTAATGTTCAACTGTTGATTCAAGCGCCTGGCGTCGGCAAAAAAACCGCCGAACGCATTTGTTTGGAATTGAAAAGCAAATTAATCGAATGGCGCAAAACAGCAGGCTTCTTTGTCGCTACAGGCGGTCCAGCACCAGGAATTCTCGAAGAAGTGCAAATGGCTCTGCTTGCATTGGGGTATACTCCCACTGAAGTGAGTCACGCTTTGCATGTAGTTAGCGAAGATATTGGACTACCAAAAGATGCATACGTAGAAGAATGGCTCAGACAAGCGATCGCACATCTTAGTACCACTGAATGTAGTCATTAGTTATTTGTCAATGGTCAATAATTATTCCTTATTGTTTAGTTGGTATTAGTTATAATTTCCCTATTTCTAAACAATTTCAAAGTTCCAAGTATTGGAAATGTTGCATACACCTTTTTTGCAATGCACTAGGAAGGAATCTTTTGTAAATTTGCAAAATTTTTTCTTGGCTTTGATTCGTATGTGGTAATCTACCATAATTGATAAAATTATATTTTTCATTAGGGTAAAAGTCGACAATATAATTGTGATTAATATAGCTATCTCTCGTATCTAAAGTATGAATTCTGACAGCGCCATCATTCATTGCCTGCATATGGAATTGATAAGTAAAGTCATGAGAATTTTTTTTCAAAAACTCTCCGACTTTTGCCGCAACTCTATCACCAAAACTTTCTCTATATAACTCCTGCAAAAGAAAGTTGTAAGGTGCCAAATTCCGTGCTTTGGAAAATACGCATAACAGACTTTTCTTATCACCAGCATTGGGTACATGGCTCTTCATTAAAGGCCATACCTTATCTTGATAAGCAGTTTGGGCGACAATGTGTGCTGTTTTGTTATGCTCAACAGTACTTGCTGTGACAACTTGTGAAGCTAAGATTGAAGTCCATAAGCTGACTAAAAGCCATTTGGGTAGGTTCATAATTTTTTAAAGATATCTTGATCTAGCAAAAGAAGACAGTAAGAGCTAATGATTTATTATGCGGAAGCTTCACTATATAAAATATTTCGGATACTCAAGCTGAACCATATAGGATTTTTTCATGTAACATCCTCAATTAGAATATTTTGCGTAAAATTTTAATAAAAATTTTTCAAGTCCGTAAATTTTATAAACAGCATTTCAACTGTAAGCCATTAGCGAACACACTATACGAAAAGCGTAGTTTTGTCGAATGAGGTAGGTGCAATTCTCAGGAATTATGTAAATTTTGGTAACGACAAAATTTTTTGTTTTACGTTATTTGAAGATACTGCAATCACACACATCCACAGAACTAGATAATTAGTGACATTATCGCTAAATTCCATAACCATATAAACTTATAAAGCTAAAGCAAATAAAAGTCTTACAATTCCCTAGTTTCTTCCCTTCCAATGTCTGATCCCTACGCTTGGATAGAACAATCTCTGGCAACAATTCACCGTGCAGACTGGTATCGTTCGGTACAAACCATCGAGGGTTGTCCTGGTGCGACAGTGTTACTCCAGGGGCAGGAAGTAATTAATTTTGCCAGTAATGACTATTTGGGATTGGCTGGGGATGAGCGTTTGATACTTGCAGCTACTGCTGCTGTGCAAGAATTTGGCACTGGCAGTACTGGTTCCCGATTACTCAGTGGGCATAGAAAAATACACAGAGAACTAGAAAAAGCGATCGCATCCCTCAAGCAAACAGAAGATGCAGTTGTATTCAGTTCCGGCTATCTAGCAAATTTGGGTGCAATTACAGCCTTAGTAAGCAAGCGAGATTTAATTTTAGCTGACCAGTATAATCACTCCAGCCTGAAAAATGGGGCAATTCTTAGTGGTGCAAAAATTGTTGAATACCCCCACTGTGATGTTGAAGCAGTCAAAAGCGAGTTACAAAGATTACGCCCAGACTATCGACGCTGTTTGATCGCTACCGATAGCGTCTTCAGTATGGATGGAGATTTATGTCCTTTACCTGCACTAATTGATCTAGCCCAAGAATTTAGCTGTATGCTGCTAGTCGATGAAGCCCACGCTACTGGGGTATTAGGAAAAACAGGTGCAGGGTGCGTCGAACATTTCGGCTGTACAGGTAAGCAATTAGTACAAATTGGGACATTGAGTAAAGCTTTAGGTAGCTTGGGTGGCTATGTAGCTGGAAGTGCAACACTCATCGACTATTTACGAAATCGCGCCCCGAGTTGGATTTACACTACAGCCCTTTCACCCGCAGATACAGCCGCAGCGTTAGCAGCAATCAATATTATTCAACAAGAACCACAACGCCGCACTCAATTGTGGAAAAATGTAGATTACTTAAAAAACTTAATACACCAATACTTACCCAATCTTAAACTACTACCTTCACAATCACCCATTCTCTGCTTAGAATTTGCTAACGCAACAGACGCACTGCAAGCAGGAAACCAACTCAAATCTGCTGGAATTTTTGCCCCGGCGATTCGTCCTCCCACTGTTCCTACCAGTAGAATCAGAATTTCTCTCATGGCAACTCATGAGCAAACACATATTAATAAATTAATAGAACAGCTAAGTCTGATATTTCATTAATCCCTAGCGAATAATCTTCCTCAAACCTCGGCGTCCCTGGTGCGCTTGCTCTGCGTGACTGTGCGTTTCAAAAAACTACCTTTTCCGCAAAGCTGGTTTTTGTTTCTTCGTGTCTTAGTGTCTACGCTGCGGGAAGCCCCTGGGGCGTCTATGTGGTGAAAAATTTAACTTTTGAACCACAAAGGCACTAAGACACTAAGTTAAGCTTTACACCTAGTCTGGACTATGGTATCTATTTAGTCCTAGTGGATTTACGATTAAAGTATGGTAGTAAAATCGACTTTTAGCTTCCTAGCATTCTATCGCCACATCACCCTATTGCTTCATCACCCCATCTTTTACTTTGTATTCAGGGTGACGCTTGCTTTATAGAAAGATTAAACTGTGGATAATGTTAATCTAGCTTGGCTGGTAGCAACATTTACATAATTATTAGCGACATTCTTTAACACATAAAACCGTTACCTATATCAAAAGTTAGTTATGTCAGTTCAACAACGTAGTTGCGGTGAAGCCGCCGATTTGATTATAGGTGTTCGCAGCGAAAACCACGACTCGCCGCAAAATACTGCTCCTGTGGGTAGTCTTGCTAGAAGACAGGGGACTATTTCTTCGTTTCTTGCTCCTCTCAAGCAGGATACTTTTAAACAAGTCGTTAAGGAGGTAGAACAAAAGTTACTGATTGTCAATCAAACCCTATCCATGCTGGACTCTCATGGCTTTGAGACAATCTTGCAAGAAATGTTACAGTCTATCACTTTGAAAACAGGGGAATTATTAGGAGCAGACCGAACGACAATATTTTTATTGGATGAAGAAAAACAAGAATTGTGGTCAATTGTAGCTGGGGGGGAGGGCGATCGCTCTTTAGAAATTCGCATTCCGGCTGATAAGGGTATTGCTGGGGAAGTAGCTACTTATAAACGGGTGATCAATATTCCTTTTGATTTTTACGACGATCCACGTTCTCGTTTTGCCCAAGAACAAGAAAAAAGTACCAGCTACCGTACTTACACAATGCTAGCTTTGCCTTTGTTAAATGAGCAAGGGCGGTTAGTGGCTGTGGTGCAATTGCTGAATAAATTAAAATATCCCAACAATTGCCATGCACCACTATCAGAACGAATTGATATTAGAGGCTTTACGAGTGTTGATGAACAGCTATTTCAGGAGTTTGCCCCTTCTATTCGTTTGATTTTGGAGTCGTCGCGCTCTTTTTATGTTGCTACTCAAAAACAAAGAGCCGCAGCAGCACTGATGAAGGCGATCAAATCCCTTTCTCAAAGCAGTCTCGATTTAGAAGACACCCTCAAGCGGGTGATGGATGAAGCCAAGGAATTAATGAACGCTGATCGCAGTACTCTATGGTTAGTAGATCGCGATCGCCATGAATTATGGACGAAAATCACTCAAGATAATGGTTCTACTAAAGAGTTACGTGTCCCCATTGGCAAGGGATTCGCTGGGATAGTCGCAGCATCCGGCAAAACGCTAAATATTCCCTTTGACTTGTATAATCATCCTGACTCGGATACAGCCAAACAAATTGATCAGCAAAATGGCTATCGTACTTGTAGCTTACTTTGTATGCCAGTATTTAACGCTGATCGCGAATTGATTGGTGTCACCCAACTGGTCAATAAAAAGAAAACTGGTGATTTTCCTGTTTATAACCCCGCCGATTGGCCCCTCGCTCCCGAATGTTTCCAAGCTAGTTTTGATCGCAATGATGAAGAGTTTATGGAGGCTTTTAATATTCAAGCGGGAGTAGCACTGCAAAATGCGAAGTTATTTGCCACAGTCAAGCAACAAGAACAAATGCAGCGAGATATTCTCCGCAGTCTTTCTAATGGTGTTATTTCTACAGACCAAAGTGGTTATATTATCGCTGCAAATGAAAGTGCTAAGCGCTTGTTGGGTTTGGAAGTAGAAGAGAAACTAGAAGGTAAGTTAATTACTGACATCATTCGGATTAAAGAAGGTAACTTTAAAAAATGGTGTCACTATGCTTTAAATGCAGCAGAGATCAAATATCGCGAACAGTATTACCCTGATCGCACTTTAGTATCTCATGACGAAGTGCAACACAGTGTAAATTTATCGATTAACACAATAGCCGATGCTAGCGATCATCGCCAAGTGCGGGGGGCGCTAGTAGTCATGGATGATATTAGTGATGAAAAGCGCCTCAAGAGTACGATGTATCGTTACATGACTCAGGAATTGGCAGAAGAATTACTGAAACTAGACGATGCTAAACTTGGAGGCGATCGCAAAGAAGTTTCAATTTTATTCTCTGATATCCGTGGCTACACCACTTTAACAGAAAACCTAGAAGCGGAGGAAGTGGTAAGTATGCTCAACGAATATTTTGAATCGATGGTAGAAGCTGTATTTAAGTATAAAGGTACTCTTGATAAATACATTGGAGACGCCATCATGGCTGTGTATGGTTCTCCCTTGCCTTTGCAAGAACATGCTTGGATGGCTGTGCAAACATCATTAGAAATGCGCCACCGTCTGCAAGAATTTAATGCCCGTCGTCATGCCCGTAACAAACCACGCATTAATATTGGTATTGGTATTAATTCTGATGTGGTCATCAGTGGCAATATTGGCTCTAGCAAGCGGATGGAATTTACAGCGATTGGTGATGGAGTCAACCTTGGTTCCCGTCTAGAAAGCGTCAGCAAGCAGTACGGCTGTGACATTATTATCAGTGATAAAACATATCACCCCTGTAAAAATTATATCTGGGCTAGAGAACTAGATTATATTCGTGTCAAAGGTAGAAATGAACCAGTAGCCATATATGAATTAGTAGGCTTGCGTTCCGAAAACATAAGTAGTGAGAAATTACAAGTAATTGAACATTATCAAAAAGGACGACATTTTTATCTGAATCGTCAGTTTTTCTCAGCCAAAGCTGAGTTTGCCAAGGTTTTGGAAATAGACAAAAATGACCAAGCTGCAAAGATGCATCATAACCGATGTCTATACTGGTTGCAAAAACCTCCATCAGATGCAGATTGGGATGATGGTGTATGGACGTTTAAGGATAAGTAAAATAAGGGAGATGGGAAGACAACGGGGACAGGGGATAATAAGGCGCGATCGCACTTATGAGACACGCAACAAAACAGTATTACATTCTTTGTGTCTTAGTGTCTTTGTGGTTCAAAGATTATCTTTTTCACCACAAAGACACCAAGACGCCAAGAAAAATTCATTTCAACTAGGAAAGCTAATCTTGTTAAAGGAAAGTTGGGCTATAAAATTGCAAGCGTCCGTAACCAAGAAATTGCCCGTAACTTTTCTCACCCGCAGGAAAGGCTTTGACGCCAAACAAATAAACCCCGCTAACTCCTGGATTTTGGTAAGGTTTCAGACCAATAGTGATAGTTTTACCTGGTGGGATTGGTGGATCAAATGTCAGTGATACTGTTCTGGTTTTGCGATCGCTTGTCACGTCTTTGAGTTGCTGTTTTTGCCTTTTATCGCCAGGCTTACCTTCAAAAACAACGGTATCTTCTAGGTCGAAGCGGACACGGTCTACTCCTTGATGCTGGTTTATGGTTATTTTTTGCAGTGGTTCTCCAGCATTTTCAGGTAAATTGATTGTAAAATAGTATGTTGCACCCCAGGCATATGTTGTTTTATAGGTAGTAATTGCTCCTTCTAGCGAAGGAGGTTGGACAAAATATACTGTGCCATCTCTAAGCTGCACTGCTTGAGTTTTGAGGACAGCATCTGGTGCGATCGCTATTACTAAAGTTAGTGCTGTACCTAATAAAAATGGAAAGCGCATTGCTTTATTTGGCTAAGTTAGCCTAATGTATAAAACTAATTTTTATTATTTGTATAATATATTTTATCACCAAGGATTGGGGGAGGTGGAAGCGTTTTTTAAAAGATATGGAGGACAACGCCACGCCCCCGGTAATAGGTAATAGGTAGTGGGTAATTGGTAAGAATTTGTTGGAGTCTTTGCAATTACCAATTGACGATTACCAGTTACTGGGCAATACCTGCAACCATATCTTGGGCGAATCCCCGTATATTTATGTCGGGGAGTGCCCTCGAGTAAAATTAACTTGTATTTTTATTACTTAATATATTTGCAAATATTCTTAATTTAGTTATTAATTAGCTACAATACGTGGGCAACGCAGCGTGCAGACACAGGGCAAAAAACCGCTTTCACAGTGATCAATAACTGATAACTGATTGAAACAGTTTAGTTACAGGCAAGTTGCGGGCAACTCAATTGCTTAGTCTGATAATATTTATCGAAATCGTGTTAAGTATGAAATTAGGCTTTTCAAACTTTTTTTAATGACTGAGTACGTAAGTATATATACTTTTCAAAGATAAATGTAAAAGATAATTGAAATTAGTTGTCAAATTAATTTATTAAGTTAGAAACTAGAGTTATAAATACAAGCAATTATTTATTTACCATGAATACTGTTTCTAGTTTCGGCTTCAAGCGTCCGACTTTGCAATCAATTGTGATGCTAACTTTGGGCTTCTGGCTCAGTGCTAGTTTGCTTTTAGACTGGGTGATTATGCCTAGTCTTTATGTGTCTGGTATGATCACACAAGCCAGTTTTGCTACAGCAGGTTACGTTATTTTCTGGAATTTTAACCGTATAGAATTATTGGCTGCTGGTTTGGTGTTAACTTGTGTTTTAGCTCTTAATCAAACTCAATCTAACTGGCGGTCTGGTAGCCTGATTTTATCAATACTGCTGTTAGCTATATCACTCACTACCACCTATTGGTTAACACCGGAAATGTCTGCTATCGGAATGCAACTAAACCTATTTGAGACGACAACAAAAGTCCCAGCGAATATGAATTTATTGCATGGTGGTTATTGGCTATTGGAAGTTATCAAATTAGTAGCAGGTGGTACGCTTTTAAGCTGGTGCTGGCGGCAATAGAATTTGTAGAAACGCACTATATATAGTAGGGCGTCTCTACAATTCATCTTGAGAAGTTTCATCTTTAAACCACAGCAGGCGTACAGCAAGTATGGCAAATCCCACAGCTGCGATCGCTTTCAACAACCTCGTGGGTAAAAATTCTGCCACAGCCCCACCTGCTAATGCTCCCAACAAACTAGTTAACAGTAACGCCCCAGCAGTTCCAAAGAACACAGCGCGAGGAGATTGGCTACGACCAGAAAGAGCGATCGCGGCTAGTTGACTTTTGTCGCCTAACTCAGATAGAAAAACGGTGATAAAGCTCAATCCTAAAAGATGCCAGTTCATAAATTTTGTTGGTTGGTGATTGGTAGTTGGTGGTTGTTTGAAGTTTTGCAACCAACAAAGAACAATTAAGAAATTACATCCCAAAACAGCATCAGGGAAATCAACAGCAGCATTACTCCTGCTGCTTTTTCGACAGTTTTTGGAGAAAGGCGACTAGCAATCCAACTACCTAGAAGTACACCTAATAAACTAGTAGTAATCAGTGCTGCTGCGGAACCGACAAAAACAACCCACGGTGAATGTGATTCTGCACTCATGAGTAAAGTGGATAGCTGTGTCTTATCACCAATTTCCGCTAGAAAAATGGTTAAGAAAGTGGTGGCGAAAATAGTTATGGGTGACTGCTTTTGAGTACAATCAGCAACAGCAGGTGATGGTGAAGTGACTGTAGTAATACTCGTATTGCTATCAAGATTTTCTGTTATTTGTTGCTGACTTTTAGAATATAGAGATGCGCTAGGGCGAGTCTCCACAGAGTTGTACTGAGATGTACTAGCAGCACTCATGGGTAGGGAATCAAGTTTCACAGGCAGTAGTTTGATCTAATTATTTTTCATATTCTTCTCATTTTCTCAGATTGTTGTTACAAATTGCAACCCTGCAATTAGAAAATTATTGCCTCTCACCACATCTGTCCTAAGGAACAAAGGCGGGGATTGATATCATATCCGACTAATTGCCTATGATATAAAGCTTGGGCATTAAGCATTACCATTACCTATTACCCATTACCCATTACCGACTCCAACGAATAATATGAGTGTTCAACTAGCAAGGTGTTAACTCACCAGCACTCACAAACCGTTCCACTGTAGAAACCAGTTCCTGTTCTACATAAGGTTTGGTAAGATAGGCGATCGCTCCCAGATGTTGGGCCATTTGACCGTAAATTTGCACACTGCGAGATGTCAGAATAATGACAGGTCTACGTCCTACCTGAGGATGCTGTTGCAGGCGACTGAGGAATTCCAGTCCATTCATATGTGGCATTTCTAAATCAGAAATCACTAGCTGAATTTCAGGATGTTGTTGTAATTTTTCTAGTGCTTCTAGACCATTTTCTGCTTGCAAGACTTGATAACCAAATTTTTGCAAAGTCAGGGAGAGAGTTTGACGAAAGCTAAGGTTGTCGTCCACAATCAGTATGACTTTGGATGCAGATGGTGACACTGAGTTTAACAATGGCAGAGATTGGGTCGTGTCCGTAGAGAGTTGGAAGCAACTGTTTTGTTGCAGAATCTCTGCTACTGGTAGTCGCATGTAGTCTAACTGCGGTTGTATTCTTTGTTGTGTTTGTGTTAACAAAGCGCCATCAATTACTAAAACCAGCGTCCCATCTGCCAAGGTTGTACAGCCATAAACGTATTTTGGTGGTGCGATCGCGCTTCCCAAAGGTCTAATTACTAGTTCTTGTTCACCAATGATTTGGTCAACAACTAAAGCTAAAATTTCTTGTTGACAACGTAATAACAATACAGGTGAATTAAGCGATTCTAGAACAGGAGATTCGCGATCGCAGTCACTATAAGGCATTAACTGTGCCATTTGCTGTAAAGTGACTATGTACTCATTTTGTTCTGTTTGCAAGTAAAGAACTTGTTTACCATCAAATACTTTGATTTGCTCAGGAGTTGGTATGAGGATTTTCTCGATACTATCCAATAGTAGTGCGTAAGTCACACCCTCTGCTTGCACCAGCATCAGTTTTTCTGTAGTCATAGAAAAAGGAATCGTCAGGATAAATGTTGTTCCCTGTCCGGGTAGAGATTGCACTGTCACTGAACCATTGAGTGCTTGTAATTGCGATCGCACAATATCTAAACCTACTCCCCGTCCGGAAATTTCGCTGACTTGATCAGTGGTAGAAAATCCTGGTTGAAACAAGAATTCGAGGAGTTGATTTAATGTAATAGAAGTGTTGTCTGCACTCACCAAACCAAGTTGTACGGCTTTGGTGTAAATCTTGTGGAAATTTAATCCTTGTCCATCATCTCGGACTTCAATCACTGTTTGGCTACCGCGATGGTAAGCAGAAATTTCAATTACACCTTGTTCTGGTTTACCTTGTTGACGGCGGACTTCTGGAAGTTCAATACCGTGGTCAAAAGCATTACGCAATAATTGCAGCAGGGGATCATATAATTTTTCAGCGATCGCCTTATCGACTAAAACTTGTGTACCAGTCAGTTGCAACTGCACCTGCTTGCCATATACTTGGCTCAGATGTTGCAACATGTGGGGAAAACGCTCTACAACGTATCCCACAGGTAACATCCGTGCTGATACCAGCTGATCAATCACATTGAGTACTAAAGATTGCTGCTTGTGTTGCATTTGCTGGGATTGTTGTAACACTGCATTGAGAGAATCTGCTGTCTTTTGTAATTGCAATGTGTCTTCTAATCCATTTTGATGTTGATGTAATTGCTGCAACAACTGTTTGATAATGTCTTTGAGTTTTTCATTTTGCAAATTGTAGCGTTGTTCGCTAATCAATAATTCTCCAACTAAATAATCAAGGCGTTGTAAATCTTCAACATCCACACGCACGAAGGTTTTTTGACGCGAAATGCTTAACACATCTGGTTTCACGTCACTTTTGGGAATAATTTTAGACTCTGCCGTGACAGTAGAACAAATATTTTTTGGTGTTTCTGGTATTGGAATTGAAAATTTTTCTAAGTCTAATTTTTGTATCTGGTTACTCTGATAACTCTCGTTATCGATAACTAATTCTTGTAATTGATAATTTTCTTCTATAATTTTATTATTAATGCTAGGTAATATAATTTGCGAATTTTTAATTAAATCCTGTAATTTCCGACTTGTAAACCATTGTTTTTCTTGACAATTTACAGGCGGATATTGCTTGTATTCTTGGGCTATAGCTTTAATTTGTTCGGCAAGTATTTCTAATACAACATTTTGAACTTTTCCTTTTTGAGCTTGTAGGCGTGTCACTGCTAAAATAACAGTCAAAATTACGCCTTGGCGATAAAGATTTAGGCTATAACTATCTTCCTTATCAGCGATAAATTGCCAAAATTTTTGTAGCCACTCGGGCAAATTATCGTGTGTATGAAGATTGACAAATTGGGGAACAAGTAATGATAAATTAAGTTCAGAAGTAGGAATTTTGAATTCCTGTTCAAACCAAGCTAAAAGATAGTAGACAATTTGGACATATAACTTTGCTG
Source organism: Fischerella thermalis PCC 7521 (assembly GCF_000317225.1). GTDB lineage: Bacteria > Cyanobacteriota > Cyanobacteriia > Cyanobacteriales > Nostocaceae > Fischerella > Fischerella thermalis. Next base: position 111,010 of record NZ_AJLL01000023.1, on the reverse strand, counting down.
TTTGAGGTTTTAAACACTTACCTTTAACTTGAAAGTGTTGAGTTAAAAATTGATATAATTCTTCAATTTCTGCATTTAAATCAATTTCATTTGCTGGTTGGATTTTTGTTGTCAATTGTTGCAAAGCCTGAGAAAGTGTGCCACCTTGAGTGCGATCGCCTGCTAACACATCACTTTGGGCTTGTTGTAAATCAGCTAATGCTGCTGCTGCTATTTGGAAAACTTCCTGTGGATGGGTTTCTAATGCCTTGATGATAGCTTCAGCAATATTACATAATCCTGGTAAACTTAACGACTCACCCAAGCCAAGGAATACCTCTGCTTCGGAACGTAATAACTCAGCGATCGCTTCAGCATCTGTAGTGGATTGCAATGCTGTTGCGATCGTCTCTAGCCTTTGTTGGACACCAGTTTCAAAAATTGACTGAATAATGTCAAATCCTAATTCTGCGGATGTGGGAATATGATTACTATCTGTAAATGCATCTCCTAGTTTTTCTTGTAACTTCGCGAACACTGTTGCTGAACGTTGCAAAATCTCTTGTTCATCGATTGTCGTTCCTGTCAATTCTGCTGTAATTGGTAAACGTAGACACTCATAAGCCTCTACCAGCAATGTTTGCAGTTGGGCATCTATAACAACATCAGGATGATAGAGAGATTTGACTACATCTTCTAGGTAATGGGCTACTTTACTAATGACGTCCAATCCGACATTAGCAGCTCCACCTTTGATTGTATGGGTTGCCCGCATCAAATTATGTACTTTGGCATTACTAAAATCAGTTGATAAACTCAACAGTTCTTGTTCAACTTGATGCAGTAATTCTGGTGCTTCTGCCAGGAAATAGATGTAACCTTGTTCGCGAATTGCAGGGTCTGTGATCATGGTATCACTCGGGAGGTGGGGAGGTGGGGAGGTGTGGGGAGGTGTGAGGAGTGGGGGGAGTAAGTAGTTTAAAGAACAAGTAACTACTAACCACTAACCAATGTACAGACGTGCCATAGCACGTCTGGTACAACCAACAATCAATAACCAACAATCAACAACTAACTAACTTTAAATTGACTGGCTGTTGTGAGTAATTCTTTGGCTGTTGCGAGAAGTTGTTGAAATACGGCGGCTAAAGCTTGGGCTTGGGCGACGGTATTATGGGAAATTTCAGCGACTTGTTGCATGGAGGTGGTAACAGAAACAGATCGTGTGGTTTGAGTTTGGGTAGCTGCGATAATTTGTGCAATTAATTGACTGATATTTGTTGTGGCTGCTACTATCTCGTTGAGGTTATGGCGGGTATTGTTAACTAGGTTGGTTCCTTCTAGTACTTGTTGAATACCTGTTTGCATTGCCATTGCTACGTCTGTGGTTTCTGCTTGAATCTCTTGCACCAGTTTTTCAATTTCGGTTGTAGCCGCCGCTGATTGGCGAGACAGAGAACGAACTTCATCGGCAACGACTGCGAAACCTTTGCCGTATTCGCCAGCGCGAGTGGCTTCTATGGCTGCGTTCAAGGCTAGGACATTTGTTTGGGTGGCAAAGTTACTAATTAAGTTGACTACTTTGGAGATATTCTGAGAAGATTCGCTTAAACGCTGAATTTTTCTGCTGGTTTGGGCGACGGTTTCGCGAATTGCTTGAATTGCTTCAACTGTCTGGTTCATGGCGCGATCGCCAGCTGTCAAAGTTTGGTTTGCTTTCTCTACAGCGACTTGGACTAAATCAGCACTGTTAGCGACTGCTTGGCTGGAATCTCCCATCAGTTGAATTTCAGCTAAGGCTACAGAGATTTCCTGGGACTGTTGCTGTGCCAAATTGATCACGTCTACAAGGGATGCGTCGCTATCTTGAGAAGTTTGGGCGACTTGCTGGGCGGCTTTTTGTACTTGTATGACTATCTGTCGCAGTGCTTGCAAGGTGTTGTTATAAGCATCGGCAATTGTCCCCAACTCATCATCTGTGATCGGGGCGCGGACAGTCAAATCTCCTCCTAAGGCTGGACGAAGGGCTGTGAGGGTTTGAATGCAACGTTGTTGGAATAACTCTTTTGCTGCTTTTTCTTTGGCAGCTAATGCTGCTAGTTGGGTTGACTGGGTTTGGAGTTGTTGCAGATATTCAACTTGTTGTAACGCCAGTCCTAACTGATCGCCGACTCTGGCAAGTAAGTTGATTTCCCACTCTTGCCAATGGCGGGGTTGGGAATTTTGATAGGCGGCGAGAATACCCCACAATTTGTCCCCAAAGAAGATCGGTGAAACTACATAGGCTTTGGCTTCAAATTCTTCTAGTAGTTCGATGTAACAAGCTGACAATCCTTGTTGATGGATATCATGAATGGCAAGGCTTTCACCCTTTGCCAGTCGTCCCCCTTTGGTTTCCTGCAAATAGGTGTCTTCCCAGAACTTGTTAACTTCTGTACCTACCAAGCGCCCCCAAGCACTAGCAACAGATTCGGCAATAAATTCGCCACTCCAATCATCACGGAAACGGTACACAGCCACGCGATCGCAACGTAATTGTTGGCGGAGTTCTTGAGTTGTGGTTTTGAAAATCGTGTCTACATCTGGTGATTGCCGCAGGCGATTGGTAATCTTACTGTAAGCTTTTTCTTGTTCGGCAATTTGGGTTAACTGGTCTGATTTTTCTTGCAACTTTTCCAAGTACTCAGTCTGAATGATGGCGACACCAAACCCCATACCGATCTGAGCTAAAAAACTAATTTCCCATTCTTGCCATTTTCTCGCGCCAGAGTTTTGATAAGCTGCTAGCAGTCCCCATAATTTTTCTCCAGAAAATACGGGCGCGATCATGTAAGCTTTGGCTTCAAATTGTTCTAAAATATCTATATGACACTGGGATAATCCTGCTTTGTAGATGTCCTCAACTGTAAAGCTTTCACTACGAGCATAACGTCCGCCTTTGGTATCTTGGAGATGGGTATCTGCCCAGACTGTTCTAATATCAGGTCCTACCAAACGCACCCAGCCATTACCAACCGATTCCGCAATAAATTCACCACTCCAGTCAGACTTAAATTGATAAAGGGCAACGCGATCGCAACGCAGTAAGTTACGCACTTCTTGAGTGGAAGTTTGGAAAAACTGATCAACGTTGGCAACGCGGACAATTTTATCAATCACCTTACCAACAGCTTTTTTTGCCTGGGCTTGCTGTTGCTGTTCCTTTTGAAATTGAAACCTCTGCAAGGCATAGGTCAATTCTGTCGCCACTTGTGTCAGTAAATTAATTTCTGCTTCTTGCCATTGGCGCGACATCCCACATTGATGAACTGCTAACAATCCCCACAATTCATCTTCTACAAGAATCGGTACTGACACACTAGCTTTGACTTGAAATTTTTCCCACAACTGACGTTGATAAGGAGTAGGTTCTACCTGGTTGATATCTGTAATTGTGATCGGTTCTGAGTAATCTGGAGTTGGGTCAACACCAAAGACAATGGTAGGCAAGTTTTCACCAAATGCAGGTGTCCAACCAATAGTTTTGGACTCAGCCAACACCACACCTGTATCTAAATTGTGCCAACGATAAATTAAGGCCCGATCGCCTGCGATGATTTCCCGTACTGCTTTGGTTGTGACTTGAAACAGTGTATCTGCATCTGTGGCTTGTCGCATCTGCTTTGCGATCGCTTGCCATTGTTTTCGCCAATTTTTAAATGCTTGAGAGATATCTGTTGTTTCTAAAATTTCTTCTTGATTAACAACAAAACTATTTTCTTGATAATTGTCATAGGTAATTGTCATGAATAGAACCTCTATTTATATGAATATGTTTATTAACCTTCAGCATCTATAAGCAGTCCATGAAATACCTTTCCTTGTCATCCTTCTGGTTTCCTACCCCAACCTGTGCTTGAAATATTGCTTTTGTATTCAAACTAATTAATATTTCTTCACTAGGACTGATAAAGTAACCTTGTACAAAAGGAGATAATTCCAGAGAAAATAAATGTTCATCTGGTGATTTCATAAACTGTATATCCAGATTTTCAATATCTCGAATTTCACGTACCAAAATTCCCAAAGACTTGCCTTGATACTGGAGTTTTATCACCATCAATTTAGAAAATAAATCTGTTTGTGATCCTAAAGGAAGATAGCCAAACATCCTTTCCAAATCAACTAGCCATAGCATCTCACCACGCCAATTGTATACACCGACAACACAACTAGGCATCTGTGGTACTCGACAAATATTTGTCAAGTCAATGGTGAATATTTCCTGGACATGTTCTAAGGTGATAAGTGCTATGTATTGATCCTTTAAAGTCAAGCTTAGATATCTTTGCTTGTTTTCTGTTTTCATCTCTTGCCGATCACTTAATTAATTGCTTCACTGTAACCACAAGCTCATCTTGATTGATTGGTTTACTGAGATAAGCATCACCGCCTAACATATTGCCCCATAACTTATCAACTTCGCTATTTTTCGTAGAACAAAAAATTACAGGAATTTTATTTGTGGCAGGGTTACTTTTAATTTCTCGACATATCTCAAAACCACTTTTACCTGGTAAGATTACATCGAGAAAAATTAAATCTGGCTGACTTTGTAACAGCTTTTCTTCTGCTTCTTCACTACTTTTTGCTTTAATAACGGAATATCCAGCTTGTTGTAAGCAATTACAAATTAGTTCTAAATCAGTTAATCCATCTTCTACAACTAAAACAGTATTCATAGCAAAATCAAATCTTTTTTGCAAAAAGATCAATAACATGTATTAGCAACAGTTTGGAGATATTATAGTAGGGTGATAGGAAAAAATATTTATCATATCTCCACTGATTTTTTTATTCTGAGATATTTGTTGTTAAATAGGTTCAGTATCAATACGTATAATTTATAAAGTTTACATTTTTTAATACAGATAATAATCTATTTTATTCAGATATCCTAATTAAGTATTTTCCTAGATTCAAAATTATGAATAACTTCTTGAATTGATATTTAACACATAACCAATTTATAACTTACTAAGATTAGCAAAAGACTGCACTGGCAAATATTTGTTTAGCATAGCCATAACTTGATCAACTACAATTGGCTTATTGAGAAAATCTGTAGAGCCTACGACTTTAGCGCGAGTTCTGTCAAAAATTCCATTGCTACCAGTTAAAATAATTATTGGCGTCTTAGCAAAAAAAGAAATTTTTCTTAATTGAGCGCAAATTTCATAACCACTAGTGTATGGCATTATTAAATCTAAAAAAATTAAATCTGGCTTTTGCTCAATTAAATTAACTAAAGCTTGTGTAGAGTCTTGAATATGAATAAATCTCAAACCATGATCAATAATAATTTTTCCCAATGTCTGACCTAATTGTGGACTATCATCTACATAAGCAACTAGTTGATTTCTCTTTGGTATTAGATATTTATCTACAGATGTTGCAGCGTTATTAGATAAATTTAAGTACCAGTCTTTAACTTCTTTTAGTTGAATTTTTCCTTGGTTTATATGTGGTGATAAATAAAGAGTAATAGGCAAAATATTTTGTTTTGTTTTTATTGCAATATCATACAAAGTATAGTTACCATTAAGCAAATTTATAAAACTTTTGTATGCACTTTGACTAACTTGGTGTTGCAGTTGTTCTGGTTGATTTAGGGAAGGTGCTAAATTAGGAGAAATTGCTGCTAAACCCGCTTTTGCCCAATTCTGCCATAATTGATATGTGCGACGCAAAATAATTTCTGTGTTTGTAAGAATAATCGGTGCATCTAAAACAATTTCTGAACAGCGATCGCAGAATACGTGGGTACAATGTGCCTCTTGGATGATATCAAATAATATTTCTGTAACGGTATTCTCTACAATTGTATTTATTTGTGACCATTCTATTTTTTGCATTTGATGTAAGGTTCTCAATAACTGGTAATCCCAGTTATTGATTGATAGATTTTGCCAACGCCATTGTAGACTCTGTAAATCAACTTGTGGAAAATTTTGAGCCATATGTCTGCGAAAGCGCCGATGGGGGTGAACACCACCTGTTCCCCAAATAATACTTCCTTGATGATAGTAAATACGAAATTTCTGAAGATAACTAGTTGTAATATCTAATGTGCCACTATAGAGCGTCTGATTAAAGTGTAAGAATTCCAATAGTAAATTCTTCACATTCATCTGTTGAGGAAAATTCATTTTTACTTTCTCCTAAGTATATGTATGTTGTATTACATCAGAATTATTGATAACAAAAATAAGGTAATTTATAGTTGCTTTCTCTAGCTTATACAAATTTTTGGATGTAGATTATTGATATATAAAATGTTTTCAAAAATAGAAAGTTTTGGGAAATTTATTCACACCTCTAACTCTGTCATACCGTACCTGAACTACAACAACCTAAGCCTAATCAGCCTTGTAAATTTAGTAGTTCTAGCTTATTATGTTTTACACAGAAAAGTTATATTTGTTTATAATTTGATTATTGCAATTGTGTTAAAAAATATATATCCGTAGAACTTCTGATTTTTCAATCTAACTCTATTGTTACAGCTATGAGCTACTAGTAGTTATCTAGGTAATTTTATTTAAAAAATACTATGCAAACATTGATTTGCCCTAATAGCAAAAATTTTAGTATTTAGTTAAATAATTGCGGATAAATAAAAATTATATCTCCAAATTTTTCTAGCTTTTATACTTTTTTCTGTAGTAAATCATTTACATCACCAGAATAATTAATTGATTGCAGGATGTAGATATTTGCGTATTAAAGCCATAGTTTTATCAACGGTAATAGGTTTGGAAATAAATTCTGTTGCACCTATTACCCTAGTACGAATTCTGTCTAAAAGACCATCTTGGCTGGTAAGAATAATAATTGGTGTGTTTGTAAAGGTAGAAATACGTCGTATTTGTGTACACATTTCATAACCATTAATTACTGGCATGATCAGATCTAAAAATATTAAATCTGGTTTATTTTGAATTAAATTAGGTAATGCTTGAATAGGGTCTTGAATTTTAAGACATCTAAAGCCATTTGGTACCAGCATTTGCTCTAGCATTTGACAAACTTGTGGACTATCATCTATGCAGGCTACAAGTGGGCGTTTTGGCACATTTGGTGTAGATGATGAAACATTTTTGCCATGAATTAGTTGCAACATCGGTAGATCAGGAACTTCTACAAGTTCTATCACACCTTTAAGGATAAAGGGTAGTAGAGAACGTGTAACTGGTAAAACATTTTGTTTAAGTTTGATTGCTAAATCACGTAATGTATGCTTACCTGTCATTAAAGAAATAAACTTCTGATATATTTGGGGGCTAACTTGTTGTTGTAGCTCCTCTGGTTGGCATACTATTGGTGCTAAATTAGGAGAAAATTTTGCTAAACCTGCTGCTAACCAAGCTTGCCATAATTGTTGTACTTCCTGCAAAGCCATCTGTACATTTGTAAAACTCATTGGTGAATTTAAAATAATTTGCTGTTGGCGTTCATAGTCAATTTCACCATATTTTGCTTCTTGTATTAAATCAAACAGCAATTCGTTAATAGTGCTTTCAGTAATGGTGTTAATCTGTTCTCTGTTGATTTTCTGTTGAGAATACAAAGTTTCTAGGACACAATAATCCCAATAATCTATTGATAAATTAATTAATTGCGATCGCACTTGTGTAATATCAATTTGTGGACAATATTGTGCCATTAGTCTACGCCAACGCCGGAAAGGATGAGAACCCCCAGTTGCCCATACAATCCTACCTAAACGATAGTAAAAAGTATAGACTTGTCCCTTAACTATTTTGATTTTTAATTCACCGTTATATTGTAATTTTATGCAATTGTTAAATTCGCAAATCAGTTGTGAGAAATTACTTTTTTCTATAAAACTCATCATTTTACTATCCATTGTTTTAATATAGAGTTATTAAACAATTACTAGACACAAAATTACCTTTGATTCATTAATAAATATGAATCAAAAATAAGTTTATTTTAATTAAAAACTGTTTATTTTACTTAATTTTATGATGGATATTTTGTCTCATCTTTTGACTAGATTTATAGAGTCAGCCGTTACTTGAAGATGAACTATAGTCGAGTACAATTTATTATATTATTCAATTATTACAACTGTAATAACAGTAAAAATACTGTATTTTTTTATCACTTGCTTAACAAAAGTATTTATTTGCAAGGGTTTTTGCCAAAAACTTGGAAGAATCTTCAGCTTTCAACCGTTGTATAAAAATATTATATTTCTTTTTCAGTCTAATTGCATACTTACCTAGCGATCGCTTAATGTTGCAGATTCTGCCTAATTCTACCCGTGTGAGGAAGGTACATAGAACTGCAGAGAAAGCGGGATGATTTTATTTTCTCTTTTAGTTGAAAAACTTAATTCTTGGCGCTCTTGGCGGTTCATCATTCATCTCCATTTTATGCAACGCCCATAATTAATGTGCGATCGCAGATATTTACAAATTTTAACGCCTCTTATACTTTTGAATGTTGAATTTTGAACTTTGAATTCCCTTGCTTTTCCGATCCTTCTAAAGGTAAGAAGACTGTTAAAACCTCTCCATAACGAGGACGCTCACGCACAATCAATTTGCCACCAATAGCCTGAAATAAATGCTTAGTGGCATTGAGATTCAAGCTGATTGTACCTGTTTCTGGTTGGAACATCAGTAACTGACCAAGAGCCTTGCGAATTGGTGGTGTACAGTTCGATACAAACGCTGCGTCATTATCCCCCACCAGAGGCAGTAATTGCAACTTTAGTTGATCGCCAGCAGGAATAACCTGTACTTGAATATGGCTACCCGCAGGTAAATTACGGGTGAAATTTTCTATTAAACCTGTGAGAACCCGGTCGAGCATGGTAGGATTGCTAACTACAGTCGGCAAATCCTGGGGTAAAACTACATCCAACTTCAAGTTACGCCGACTAGCTGCTTCTTGCCAACGGGGAATACTCGCCTGTAACACCTGCTCCAGACTCATTGCTGTCAGTTGATGGCTTGTAGCTTTATCTGTAGCAGATGTTTCTAGTTCGGCTGCTCTAAACAGCAATTCCATCCTGTCTATCTGCTCGGTACACTCACGATCAATAACTTTCAATCGCTTAATGACATTGGCAGGTAAATCGCGCTGTTTCAGCAATAGTCTAGTGATAGTGCGAATAGTTGTCAAAGGAGTACGGACTTCATGAGCAAAAGCTTGCAGCATTTCCACATCAGGATTTGGTGATGCAGAGTAACAGGAATTCATCTCAGCTTTTTGTTCCTGCTCAAGCGATCCCTCTATTGCTTCCCTTGTTCCTAGACCCCAGTCCCTTGTCCCTTCTTGCTCCGGTAATTCCGCTAGCAACAATTGGCTAAACTGCATGACTGTGCGATAATCAGGTGCAGTAGGGTAATAGTTCTGTACTGTCTCCTCAAGTTCAGCAAACAAATCAGGATTACTCAACATTACCCGTGCGCTCAATGCTCGCCACGCCTGCTGCACCACCTCTGAATCAAAGGAAAATAAAAAGGTTTTTTGACCGTTTTCTTCTGCTAAAACTAGAACTAATCTAAATTTTTTCGTAAAAATCAGACAAAACTGCTCTTTTGCTAACGGATCTGTTTTTAGCAAAGGTAAAATTGACTTATTAAAGATAGTTGCTTCTGCTGCGATCGCAACTTCCTGATCTGACATCTGAAATGGCATTAATGCCAAATGATTAAAGGGTTCTGCTGTAAAAGCTATTGACTGCAACTTTTGAGTCAACTTAGGATCATCAAACACAGGTGCTGGCGCAGCTAAAACCAATCCTTGCGTTACATCTCCGTCAAGCGTTAAGGTATCTAACAGCAATTGTTGTGTAGCCGCCACGCATAAGCGCCACTGTTGTTGAGCCTTTGTAGATGAACAAGAACCCATAGTTGATTGACTATCGGCTAATACTTCGCTCAGACTAGGCAAGATCCATTTGTACACAGGTATTCACCCCTTAGTTCAACAGCGACATCCAGCGTTTAAGGCAGAGTTTTCACTACTTTTTCACTGTTACTTACGAGGTTATCGATCTTTGTGCAATGGTGAAAGTCGTATAACCGAACAATAGAGGCGCAATTTCCGTTGATGTTATTTGTAGTGGTTGATTGTTGATTGTTGGTTGTTACTTATTCTTTAAACGGCGTTGCTGAATCAAAATATGAATTTACAATTTACGGGTGTGACCAGACGTAGCAATGGGTACAGACGTAGCAATGGGTACAGACGTAGCAATGGGTACAGACGTAGCAATGGGTACAGACGTAGCAATGGGTACAGACGTAGCAATGGGTACAGACGTAGCAATGGGTACAGACGTAGCAATGGGTACAGACGTAGCAATGGGTACAGACGTAGCAATGGGTACAGACGTAGCAATGGGTACAGACGTAGCAATGCTACGTCTCTACAAAATGTAGACAAACACCATTCATGACCAAATTCAGCAATCTCCTTTAAACTATTTACTCCCCCCATCACCCCATCACCCCACCTCCCCACCTCCAAATAACCTTTCTGTTGATAAATAAACTGCGATCGCACCTTAAAATGGGAACAACAAACAGAACGACGAGGACAACGCCTTGTGGTAGAAAATTTGCTCAAGGCGCGTTTTGGTGAACTCAATGATCAGCTTTAGCTATTTCTCCTCCAACACTAACGTAGACTCCGCCACCCGTGCAAACTCCTCTGGCGCATATTGCAGGTGCGCTTCCGCACCAGGATAGCTGAAAGTAACGGGTATCACAGAAAGCACTAAGTAATGCAAATTATAAACCCCAGGTTCCAAGTGATCTGCATAAGCAACAATGCGATCGCGATTAGCATATGCGTCTAGGTAACTGGACTTTGGAAGTTAAAAATGGCGATATGACTGACAGGGTAACTTTTCAAGTGGAGTTAGCTAAGACAACACCCATGCGTCGAGGCTTTTCTGTCGTTAATTCTCAGAGGTCGAGCGATCGCTAGTAATCTATAATCTTTTATGCCAGAAAAACGTTATTTTCCTCACAAACTCAAGTTTATTTAATCGTTTTTCCGGAAACAGACGTTCAACAACGGATGATATACATTGAGGATGAAGATTCTCAGCTCATGCACATCTGTAGGTATAACCCTGTTGTTAGACACAGTGACATCACAATCTGCCTCAATTTTCATAGCTAAGGTACATGCGTGAATTTAAGTAGAGTATTGACTATTGATTTTGAGATTTATTTAGTTAAAATTACTGTTTTCTCTAAAAAACTAAGGTGATTACAATAACAACTACACAAACTGACATAAACACAAAAGCACCCAAATCCACAAGGAAAAAACAGTCTTTTCGGAACGTGGATATTGGTACTCCTTTAAAACCAGTACGCCAGCGCCAGAAAAAGCAGGAATATGAAACACTTAGCGACTGGTCACATGCTAGTTAAGATGTTGGTAAATGGTTGTTGACCGTTGGTGGTTGGAACGAACAACAAACAATATCTCAAACAATATCTAATTAATATGCAGGTGTTGCAGTGGTGGCTAACCACAAACTTAACACCAAAATGACCAGGCTAATTTTAACAATCAAGTAAATGATGTTATCAGGTATGGGAATATCGTACATCACTTTCACCCCCTTTCCTGCACACGACTCTCAAGAGCTCGTAGTGATGACTAAATTCTTCCTATGAACTCTTGAAAACTTGTATATTTATATTCTCTACTCAAATTGAATTGAGCAAGATATGAAGTAATACTTAGTAAATATTTTTAACAGATTTACACATAATCAAGCAACCTAATGCCCACTAGCTATATAACTTAATCAATATTTTTATCCATACAATAACGAACACAAAGGGTGATAGCACAGCTGCATAGGCGCTAAGCGGCTTGTCGTTAGACATCGCTCGGCGTAGAACCTGATTTATACTAGTTATTTACAACTCAACAAAATGGACATTACCTGATTTCTGAGTAACTCTCATACCTATCAGAGTTGGTATAAGGTTCCACGTTGGGATCAGCATAAGGTTCAGGATTGGGATCTACATAGGGTTCCACATTCGGATCAGCATAAGGTTCACTATCAGGGTTTGTATAGGGATCTATATTAGGATCTTCGTAAGGTTCTATATTGTAATTGCGACCTGAGATATTCATATGCTTAAATCTGAGTCTATGCCGTCTTTGAGCATGAAACTATGAGTTTAATCACACTAAAACTCAAAAAATTACGTAAAAGTTTTACTAACACACTATTATTTGACAGTGAGGGTTTATTGGCATCTATCAATAGGCTGTTTTTTCACTTTTTGAAGAAGGCAGATCTAGTAATCCCCACTGCTTTTTTAATAAAAATATTATGATGTTTGGGCGATCGCCACAACAAATTTGCATTCTACTTTGCTCAGGCGATCGCTTGATATGCAAGCAAGTATGAGATACAGCAGTTATTCTGCTACATCAACCCAGATACTTCCATCCTCCACACGCACAGGATAAACTGGGAGTGTTTTCTCTTGTGATACTACACTCATTGCCTTACTAACAACAGGGGGCCATGTAATCCAGTCTTTGACTTCACCAGTGCAGAGATCAAAAGCACTACGATGCCAAGGACAAACAATTGCCCCATCTACAATTTTACCCTTTTTCAGAGACAACTTTAGATGAGGACAAGCATTGTCTACTGCATAAACTTGACCTTCATGATTCAGCAACAGGATTTTCCGGCTACCAACTTTTACTACTTCTCGCGCACCAGGGAAAAGTGTATCAGCTGCTAGAACTTTCGTCCAACTCATAGATTCTCCTCTCTTTAGCATTCTGCTTTTATAGTTTCCCGCAATTGTGACCAAAATGTAGTTGATTGTTGATTGTTGGTGGTTGGTTGGTGGTTAATGGTTGATAATAATTTCTCTACTTTCCCACTCCCCATCACCCCATCACCCCACCTCCCCACAAACCCCCGGCGAACATAATATAAAATTTTGTTGGTATAACTTAGACCTTAACAAATGGCACAGGGAAAAATATTACTGCCAGCTGGCACATTCTGGACAAGAATTAAACAGCAGACTGAACATGCTCTTGCTACTAATGCTTTGGTTTCAATCCCGACAGAATCGGAATTTATCGAGCAAAACGGTGTTTGCTTTTTGGTACGGATTGTGTCTAGCCTAGCTCGTAAGGATGAACTCAAGCAGAAACAAGAAAAACAAAACAATTCCTCTGCCAAAGATTTTAATCCTTTTCTTCCCTACGAACAGGATCTATTTGTTGCAGATATTTCTGATACCCACGTGTGTATTTTAAATAAATACAACGTTGCTAAATATCACTTGCTATTGATTACCCGTGCCTTTGAAGAACAAGAAAGTTTACTGACTTTAGCAGATTTTGCCGCTATGTGGGCGTGCATGGCTGAATTTGATGGGTTAGCATTTTATAATTCTGGTAAGATTGCTGGTGCTAGTCAGCGACACAAACACTTGCAACTTGTACCATTACCACTGACACCTACAGCAGGATTGCAGCTACCAATTGCACCTCTGATCAAATTTGCACAATTTCATAACTCGATCGCAACTCTACCAGGATTTGATTTTGTACATGCTTTTGCACCGCTAAATTCTCTGTGGCAGAAGTCGCCATTTACAGCTGCTCAAGTAACGTTAGAGTATTATCATACTCTACTAAAGGCAGTAGGCTTAGGAGAAAAACAATCGAAAGCTTACAATCTTTTGGTAACACGAGAATGGATGCTGCTCGTACCGAGGTCGCAAGAATGTTTTGCATCTATACCAGTCAACTCACTAGGATTTGCTGGGACTTTTTTTGTGCGAAACGAGCAACAAATGCAGACTCTCAAACAACACGGACCGATGAATGTGCTGAAAAATGTCGCTGTACCGATTAACTAGCGATCGCCTATGATGAAAAAGTTGGCCAATTCAGCTTTTCTCCAGTAATTTGAGTCAACGATTCATTGACATCAAATTGCTAAAGATTTTAAACGTGTTATATGTTCTGTGAGGAATGCATCTAGTTAAGATACATCCTCAAACAAATAAATTCCTCCCGTTTCTCCATCATTAGAATTTTCTATCCATATTTTCCACAACAAACCTGGAGTTTCGGAAAGTTTGTGCCCCAGTTCCGAATATGCTTGCGTCATTTCCCCAAGGCCCATTAAAAGGGAAATTAATCTGCAAAAGCTTAAACCCATAGTTAATCACCTTTTTACTTCATCGGTGTCCATCTGTGTGCATCTGTGTTCGTTTTCTCAAATATCTAAGTGCCTATGCAAATTATGGCGTCGCAGAGAAAGCGGGATGATTTTATTTTCTCTTTTAGTTGAAAAACTTAATTCTTGGCGCTCTTGGCGTCTATGGCGGTTCATCATTCATCTCCATTTTATGCAACACCCAAATTATTTCATTCAAATCGACTCCAAAGCTTATTAATTTGCAAGTCACGATGAAATTAATTTTGCCAGCTACTTACACCCAATTGCAAACCGCTATAATTTTGCTAAGCAAGAAATTGTAATCCATACTTACTGACAGCAACTTCAATCGCCTTTTCAATGTCATGGTAATTCTCCTGTGGGTGCGATCGCTTCACTTCTAACCGAGGGACACAAAGCTTAGTGTTCCTTGGTTAGTTATTTGGTAGTACATAGGTATACAGATAGGAACATGACAAGAAAAATGCTATAAGTCAAAATAATAATAAGCTTTAATCAGGAGGCAGTGCCATGTCTGGTTTAATGCAAATCATTAGAAACTTCTTTATTCGCCTAGAAGGTCTTTTATATCAGTTCTTTAGTTTGATGAGAAACATCTTTTCTCAAATATTTGGTTTTTTGGCTAGGATATTCGGGTTCTCCAATCCTGGCTATTTCTTAGAAAGCGACGACGCCAACACCATCAAATCATCTCAGAGCCAGAAAGTTAGTGAACCTAAATCAAAGATTACGCCAGAACCTACAATCACAGCTCGTCGCCGTCCCGACCCCAAGATGGATTATTTTCGTAAAATGGCCCAAGAGGTAAATAAAGCCCCTCAAAGATGAGTGTAAAGGTGTGGAGGTATAGAAGAAAATCAAATTCACGCTTACATCCTCATTCCCTCACATCCCTAGTAATCAAGTAACCTCCACGAACTGCATACACTAGGGTGAAAAATTTTGGGCGTTGCATAAAATCGGGATGGATTCTTGAACCGCGTTAAACGCGAAGTGCGCGAAGAAGTTAAATTTTTTCGTTTACAACAATTCAAAAACATCTTGCTTTCTCTGCAACGCACCCCTTTTTCAAATAAAATAATAGACTTCCGATGTCTAATGGACATTGCAGATATAGTTGTTATTGGTAGCGGGATTGGTGGTTTGAGTTGTGCAGCATTGCTAGCACGATATGGCTTTGATGTCATCGTTTGTGAGAGCCATTCTATCGCTGGTGGTGCTGCTCATGCTTTTGAGCGTCATGGATTCAAGTTTGACTCTGGACCATCCCTTTATTCTGGACTATCTTACAAACCCTCTGCCAACCCCCTGCGACAAGTACTAGATGCGATCGCAGAGGATTTAACATGGGTGACATACGATACATGGGGTTGTTGTCTCCCAGAAGGAGATTTTGACACCACCGTCGGCGATGACCAATTTTTTGAAGTTCTTTCCCAACTGCGTGGTCAGGATGCTGTAGCTGAATGGCGTCATCTGCAACGTATAATGGAACCCCTAGCTAAGGCAGCTGTAGCAATTCCCCCAGCAGCAGTGCGCTATGATTTGGGTGCAACAATCACAGTGGGTCAATTTGCATTATCTATGGCGCGCCATGGGCCTAATATCACCAAATTGACCAGGGCTTTTAGCCAAATCATAGATGGTGTTGTTCGTGATCCTTTTATTCGTAACTGGCTAGATTTGCTTTGTTTTCTGCTTTCTGGAATACCAGCAAATGGAACTAGTGCCGCAGAGATGGCATTTATGTTTGCAGATTGGTATCGACCAGGTGTGGTACTGGATTATCCAGTGGGTGGTAGTGGTGCGATTGTAGATGCACTGGTACGAGGACTGCAACGATATGGCGGTCAGTTAATACTCAATGCTCATGTCGAACAAGTGCTTGTAGAAAATAACCGTGCTACAGGTGTGCGTTTGCGTCATGGCAAGGTGATCCGGGCGCGTCGGGCTGTCATATCTAATGCATCGGTATGGGATACACTGAAATTATTGCCCAAAACAGCTTTGCCAAAATCGTTTCAACAACGAGCCAACACACCAGAATGTGATAGCTTTATGCATCTACATCTAGGTATTGATGCCCAAGAACTGCGCCCTAATTTGGCTTGTCATCATATCATAGTCAACGATTGGGAAAGAGGTGTTACCGCCGAGCAAAACGTTGTTTTGGTATCGATTCCATCTATTTTAGACCCATCGCTCGCACCCCCAGGAAAGCATGTGATTCACGCCTACACTCCTGGTAATGAACCGTATGCATTGTGGCAGGGAATGAACAGAAACAGCCAAGAATATCAGCAACAAAAGCAAAAACGCGCAGAGGTGATGTGGAAAGCCTTAGAACGAATTATTCCCGATGTGCGATCGCGTTGTAATGTTACTCTTGTGGGTACACCCCTCACCCACGAACGATTTTTACGCCGTCACCGAGGTTCCTATGGCCCAGCCATCCCAGCCGGAAAAGGTTTCTTTCCTGGTTCCACTACACCTCTAAAAGGGCTGCTATGTTGTGGAGATTCGACATTTCCTGGTATTGGTCTACCAGCAGTTGCCGCTAGCGGTATGATTACTGCCAATACACTTGCACCTGTTAGTAAGCATTTACAAATGCTTCAGGATATTGGTTATGTTATGTCCGCTTGAATACTTGTATTATTAGTTGAGATCGGTAATGGGTAATTGGTTATTTTTTAGCCATACCCAATGTTCAAGCTTTATATCGTAAGCAATTAGCCAGCTTTGATATTATTGGTCTTTTTTTATTTTCAAATAAAAAGCTGTAGGGGTATGGCTATACACCCCTACAAAACATAGTGATCCAAAGTGATATCAAGTTCGGTTAATTGCTTACAATTTTACGCTTCGGTGTTGGTCATTGGTTTTTCCGATTACCCTTCGGGTTCGCTACTTTGCCATCTCGACAGAAGCCAAGACGGCAAGAAGTAGTCTCACCAATTACCCATTACCTATTACCAGCCCACAGGACAGTATAAGTATTTAAGCGAACATGATATGTTAACTACTTAGCTGCTTTCTCTTGGATTCTTTGCTTAGCAGCTTTGAATTGGGTAGCTAATTGCTCACTTTCATCGCTACTCAAGTTATTGCGAATAGCAGCAAACATTGTGCTTTCTTCTTGACGAATGTGGTCGCCGACAACATCCATGAGCTGTCTAATTTTATCTTTGAATTGAGAAGAAGAGGGATCAATAGCTTTAATTTCCTCTAATCTCCGCTTCATATCGGCTTGTTCGTCATACAATTCTTGAGTTTCACTTGCACCGTAGAAAGAACGCACTCTTGGGTAGACTACTTCTTCTTCAGCTACAGCATGAGCGGTCAAGTCTTTGTAAATTTGACCGAAGTATTCTTGGATTTTTTGAGGATTATTACTTGCCAATAATTCAGTGAACAAGGTGTTAACTTTGTTGTGATCCAAGCGAATAACATCTTGGATGTTCATATCGCTTTTATCACTACTTTGGGTAACAGCACTACCTACAACACCGCTTAATGCTGCCATAGCATCTTGTACGCGTCCCCAAATGCCTTGGTCTGCGTCTTGTCCAGTGAGTTCACGAACACCTAAGATTTCCAAGATACCTTTGAGTTGTTCTTGGTGAGCGCGGTTCTCAAAGTTAACAGTATTTAAAGGCCCAATCGCCATCATCACATCCGCACCAACTTTTTGTGCTGCTTTGTGAATTGTCAAGCCGGACATTACTTGTTGATGCTTTAATAATTCATGCTGAAATACTTTTTCATACAAGCTTAATTCAGAGCCTTGCATCAATTGCCGAACCTTATTAATCATTTCTGTAAATGTTTTTTCTGGCTCGGCTTGAATGCCATATTGCACATTAACTGTTTCCAGAACGCCCTTATTTTTGCGATCATCTTCGAGCATTTTCCGGAAGTGATCGGCAATTTCGTTATCGTTAATTTCCTTTAAAAACTGTTCTTCATTTTGAATTAGCAACTCTTGAATTGTTTTCATATCCGCCAGTTTCATGGCAATAGCAGAACGCTTAGCATCATCCAGAGCGACAACCATTTTGTATTCCCCTCTAAAATAAATTTGTCTCCTTACTTTTCTTAGGTTACATAAAGGTTTCAGGGAGTACCATCTTTCTTTTGAACGATAACCTCAAAACCAAGGAGATAAAAATTTCATTTTTAGGATAATTTTAAAAAGAAAAATATATCTATACATTGAGATAGATAACTACGAAAACTATACCTCCACCGCCAGATAGATAAAATTCCTTTTTCACTTTTCTAGATTGACTCAAGGATAGTTGAACTGGAGATTGATTCGTAATGTCTGAAACTCAAGAAAGAAGCTCTACACCCTATCCTAATATTCCAGCCTTTTTGGAAAGTGACGATAGAGAATTTCGTGACACTGGTGTACCTAGTACTGTAGCAGTTGCAGGTCATCCCATCCATCCTATTCTTGTACAATTCCCAATTGCTTTTCTTGTAGGGGCCTTGTTAACTGATGCAGTCTTCTGGTTCACAGATGATAGTTTTTGGGCAAGGGGTTCTTTTTGGTTAATCGCTGCTGGCTTGGTGGGTGGTGTAGCAGCAGCCCTAACCGGGCTTATGGACTTTTTAAGAATCGGACGAGTCCGTAAGCGTACTGCTGGTTGGGCGCACTTAATCCTGAACGTGAGTGCTTTGGTGCTGACGATTATCAACCTAGTATTACGTTGGAATAACCCCATATCTGCTGTACTACCTTGGGGACTCGTAATCTCAGTACTTGTAGCTACACTTCTTGGCATTTCCGGTTGGTACGGCGGTGAATTAGTATACCGACATAAAATTTCTGTGATTGGCAACGGGAATCCAAACCAACCTTAAGTGCAGCTTTGCCTAAAATCATACCGTTTTTAAACGCACAGGGACGTAGAGTCAACACAAAGGAACGTAGAGTTTCTGTGCCTACATCCATTTTTTTCATAGGAGGGGCTAAAAAAAATTAAGAATTGTAAAGTTTATATTTTTAATTTTCAATTTTTAATTTTTAATTGACTTGTCCCGAACCCTGAGAAAAGCGTGTCAAAAAAAACACAAGACCTCTATATAATAATTTCTTTGCTCATCGTTACAGGGATTGGCTTTTTATTTAAAAACTATACTGGTTTTGCTCAAAAATGGTTCAATGATTATGGGGCTGCTGTTTTCTACGAAATATTTTGGTGCTTGTTTGCATTTTTATTTTTACGGAGTTCAAAAGCTACTATTCAAATTCCCTTATGGGTCTTTATCATTACCTGTATATTAGAGTTTCTACAACTATGGCATCCTCCTTTTTTAGAGCAAATTCGCGCTACTTTGGTAGGTAAACTACTTCTAGGTACAACCTTTGCTTGGTGGGATTTTCCTCATTACGTAGTAGGCTGTTTTTTAGGTTGGTTGTGGCTGCGACAATTACAAGGAAAGAGTTATGCAAATAAAGGTCAAAGTTAAACCAAACTCAAAGATGCAAAAAATAGAAGAAGCTGCCGATCGCAGTCTGATTGTTTATTTAAAATCACCACCTGTTGATGGTAAAGCAAATGAAGAATTAATAAAAGTTTTATCTGAAAATTTTCATGTCCCACAATCTAGGATTAGAATTAAGTCTGGGTTATCATCAAGACAAAAACTAATTGAAATAGACACTGATTTATAAAGCCACATAACATTCAAACAAAATTAAGCAAGAATCAGAATCGGTGAAAAATTTCAATGAGAGAATGGGAGTAAACCAAACATAGCTTTATAAGCTCGGCAATACCCGCTATGGTTGACATTCACCAGATATGATGCTTATCACAACAACCCAATAAACGATTAAAACTACTCTGAAATACAACAAACTCGTTTTCTCTGCTGATGCTAGAAAACGAGTTGGTAGATGCAAATTATATGAACAAATCAATGCTGTAATTCTTCTTTAATTGAGATATATCTTGGTTGTGCTTTTACTCTTTCAATCCATGCTTGGATAGCAGGAAATTGTTTCAAATCGTATCCACCTTCATCAGCTACATGAGTGTAAGCAAACAATGCAATATCTGCAATAGTATAACGTTCGCCAACAAAAAAGTTATGACTCTGTAAATGATTTTCCATCAGTTTTAAGGCTGCATAACCAGATTCACGTTTTTGCTCTATGGCTTCCTTGTATTCTTCTGCTTTACCTAGTATAGAAATCCAAAATCTTAATGGCTCAATAAAAGGCTTGAGGCTACACTGTTCAAAAAACAACCATTGCATTACTTGCGCTCGTAAAAAGCGGTCATAAGGTAAAAATTCTGTGCCTTCACTCAAATAAACTAATATGGCATTTGATTCTGCCAAATATTTATCTGGTTTCACCTCCAATAATGGAATTTTACCATTCGGATTTTTACTTAAAAACTCTGGTGTTCGGGTCTCATTTTTCAAGATATTCACCTCTACCCTCTCAAATGGCATACCAATTTGTGATAATAAAAGACGTATCTTGTAGCCATTTCCTGAAGGTAAAAAATCGTACAATCTTAGCGTTTCCATGCCAATATATTGTGAGATGAAGGTTTTGATTATTTATGATGCAGCAAAATACAATGGTTTTTCAAAAAAACTAATAAACAGAATAAAATTTTTATAAATGCCGCAATTCTAGACGAAATAAATTCTCTGAAAAACAAATTTTATTTAAGTATTATTTTTATCATTGAAATGTTTAATTCGAGTCAGTCATTAAGGATCAAACAATGTGTGGAAGATTTACTTTAAGCGTATTTCCAGAAGTTTTAACCCAAATATTTGAGGTCGAAAAAATTCCTGATTTCAAGCCGCAATATAACATTGCACCTACGCAAATGGTTTTGGTGGTTTTGTATAATTCTGAAGGTAATAAGCGCGAAATTCAGCGATTACGTTGGGGTTTAATACCCTCATGGGCGAAAGATCAGAGCATGGGAGCAAGGCTGATCAATGCTAGAGCAGAAACCGTAGCCGAAAAACCAGCGTTTCGTCGTGCTTTCAAGCGCCAACGCTGTTTAGTGGTAGCAGATGGCTTTTACGAATGGCAACAACAAGACGGTAAAAAACAGCCATATTATTTTCGTCTGTCGAATGGAAAACCTTTTAGTTTTGCAGGATTATGGGAGGAATGGCAATCTCCAGAACAAGAACGAATAAAATCTTGTACAATTTTGACAACCCAAGCTAACGAATTACTGCAAATGGTTCATGATCGTATGCCAGTAATTCTCCAACAGGAAAGTTATGATTTATGGCTCGATCCCCAAGTTCATGACGTGGAATTGCTACAACCACTACTGCACCCCTACCCATCAGAAGCGATGACTAGCTATCCTGTAACAACCTTGGTGAACAGCCCTAAAAATAATAGCGCTGAGTGCATTACCCCAGTCAAAATTTGAGTCTAATCAATAGTCACACAACCGACAACTGACAACTGACAACTGATAACTGTTAAATTAGCTAATAGTTAAAAAAAGCCCAGCCAGTAGCCCAACCTCAATAGAGGCGTCCTATGCCAAGAACTCAGAAAAACGATAATTTTATCGATAAATCTTTTACAGTCATGGCAGATCTGATCCTGAAGATTTTGCCGGCTAACAAAAGAGCCAAAGAAGCCTTTGTTTATTACAGAGATGGAATGTCGGCGCAGTCAGAAGGAGAATACGCCGAAGCTTTAGATAACTATAAACAAGCCTTAGAACTAGAAGATGATTCCCTCGATCGCGGTTACATACTCTACAACATGGGATTAATCTACGCTAGTAACGGCGAACACGAAAAGGCTCTAGAGTTATATCACCAAGCACTGGAGTACAATCCCCGCTTACCACAAGCCTTAAATAACATTGCGGTAATTTACCACTATTTGGGTGAAAAAGCCAAAGAAGCAGGAGACGAAGACGGTGGCGAAGCACTGTTTGACAAAGCTGCTGATTATTGGATCAGAGCCATTCGCCTTGCTCCCAACAACTACATTGAAGCCCAAAACTGGCTAAAAACCACAGGCAGAATGCAAATTGATGTATTCTTTTAGTCCAGGGTCAATTGTCAATTGTCCAGAGTTTTTACAAATGACCATTGACCATTGACCATTGACCATTGACCATTGACCATTGACTATCTATGCTTGATCGCGAACAAGTCCGTAAAGTAGCCCATCTTGCTCGTTTAGAATTGACACCAGAAGAGGAAGAGCAATTCACTACCCAACTGGCAAGCATTCTAGATTACTTTGAGCAACTCAGTGAATTGGATGTTAGTGATGTACCACCCACAACACGGGCTATTGATGTTAGCAACGTGACACGCCCTGACGATCTACAACCTTACAGCGATCGCGAAGCTATTCTTCAGAGTGCGCCAGAACAAGAAGGCGAATTTTTCAAAGTCCCGAAAATTCTCAATGAAGAATAGGTTGATGGTTGGTTGTTGATGGCTAATTGTTGGTGGTTTAGGATAATTTCCTACCAACAAAAAACTCACAACAAACAACAAACAACCACCAGCACACATCCATCAAAGGAGGATAACTATGGGTTTGGGAATTCTCAAGGGATGCTCTTGAGCATTGGGAAAAAATCTTAGGGGAGCAACGCTATCTATGTGGGGAGCAAATTACCGAAGCAGACTGGTGTATGTTCACAACTTTGTATCGCTTTGACCCAGTTTATTATGTGCATTTCAAATGCAACTTGCGCCGGATTGTAGATTATCCTAACTTGTGGAATTATCTCAAAGACTTGTACCAACAACCTGGTGTCAAGCAGACTTGTAACTTAGACCACATCAAGCGACATTATTACCGCAGTCATCCCAAAGTTAACCCGACTCGGATTGTTCCGAAAGGATTACTGATTGATTTTGATGCTCCCCATCATCGCGATCGCCTGTTTGCAAAATAAATCAAAATTCCCATTAATTCAGCTAAATTTGCCATATTGCACCAGCATTGCTACCGACACGCTCTAACTTATGGAGTAGACTAATCTCATGGTGTGAGGAGTGGGAATATGGCTAATCCACGACCAGGGGTAAAATTACTTTCTTTGGCTTTTGTTGGTGTATGTTTTTGTGTAGGCATTAGTATAGGATTGAGCATCCGCTCGAAGCGATCCCAAGCCACAGATACGAACAGCCTACCTAGTGAAATTGTCCCTGAGTCGAACTCACCTCCACTGATTAAAGAGCCTAGTTACATAGACACTATTACCATTCAAGCAGTAGGAGATGTGATTCCTGGTACAAATTTTCCTAACAACAGATTACCACGCGATCGCAACCAATTAATCCCAAAGTCGGTAAGGACACACCTCAAAAAAGCTGATATCTTATTTGGTAACTTTGAAACCAGTTTAACAAAGTATCCCTACACTACCAAAGACATCAGTCGTAGACAGGTGTTTGCATTTCGCTCTCCACCTTCCTATGCTCAGTTATTTGCTGACGTCGGCTTTGATGTATTCAATATAGCTAACAATCATGCGATGGATTTTGGTTTAGTGGGATTTGCAGATACGATCAAGAATCTCTCTGCGGTTGGTATCAAAACACTAGGTCATAAAAATCAAATACTTTTGCTGCAAGCTAAAAATATTCCAGTTGCAATGATCGGGTTTGCACCCTATGAACGTTACAACTCGATTCACGATTTCCAAACAGCCAAAGCCCTTGTACAACAAGCCAGAAAACGTGCAGATGTAGTAATTGTATCAATGCACGCAGGAGCAGAGGGAACAAAAGCATTGCGAGTGAAAAATCGGACAGAAACTTTTTACGGGGAAAATCGCGGTAATGTGGTAAAGTTTGCTAGGACAATGATTGATGCTGGAGCAGATGTAGTGCTTGGTCATGGTCCACATGTTCCCAGAGCCATAGAAGTTTATCAAGGAAAACTGATTGCTTACTCTTTAGGAAATTTTTTAGGATATCGAACTTTATCTACACAAGCCGAGACTGGTTACTCAATGATTTTAGAAGTTAAGTTAAATTCTCAAGGGGATTTAGTAGGAAGTAAAATTATTCCTGTACATATGGATCGGCAGGGAATTCCCCATCTTGATAAGCAATTACGAACTGTAAAACTTGTACGCAACTTGATTGCAAAAGATTTTCCCAAAACACCAGTTAAGATTGATAAAAAAGGAGAAATTACAGTCACAAATTAAATTCATTCTTCATCCTTCACCCTTCACACTTTCCCTGAATTTCAGATACCTGAGATTCTGAATCTTCCATTACTAAGCCAGTAGCTTTTTGCCATTCATCAACAGTGAAATTATAGCCTTGTTGTTGCGCCATTTTTACAAAAGTTTCTAGGTCTGATGCCGAATTAAGTATTTCCCTTAAATTAGGATTAGTTTGAGCAGCTCTAAATAGTCTAATAACTTCTTGTTTGGACATAGCTCTTCTAAGATTTCTAAATTTAGTCATTAGTAAATAGAATTTGTAAGTGAGGTGCAAAAATTTGAAGAAAATATATATCGGGATAGGCAGTATTGTTTTATATGCCTACTCCAAGCTCTAAAATTTAAAATTAGTATAAGTTTTTCATTTGCTAAGTAGGTCGGTGTTGAAAATTGTCGTTATGACAAGGCAGGAGGCAGAGAGCAGCTATGCTGAAGGGAAGAGCTTTTTGGGCAACTTTACTTTCCGTTACATAGTTCGGTTTTTTTGCACCGTTCTACTTAATCAATTCCTAATTATTTTGTTCTTACACCCAATCAAGGTGTTTATTAATTTTTTGTATATTTATCAATAAACACGCTCCTTCGGCACAACAGCCATGGTTCTGCATAGTAAAAGCAGCATTTAGAATGATATTGCTACCTGCTTGTAGAGTCAAAGTAGCTGTACGATTAGTTTGGGTTGTTAATTGTGTGCTGTCCACATTCACTAGTACGGTAGATTGTGAAATTATTTGTAGATTCAGTATCACCTTGAGGACAGATATAATGATTACTCAGTTAACCGTTATTTTACTGAAAATAATCGACTATATGTGTCAAAATATTTAATGATAATCATGTAATTTTTTTTGAATATCTCTACTTTACGCCATAATGGTTTGATTGTCTACAGTATTAGTCCATGATAATACTGAGAATATATAAAATTTAAGTTAAAAATATAACAATTTATTGAGCGCAAGAGTGTAGTTATGGAAATTAGGTAGGACAATCACAATCAGAGGTGCAGATGATCGTGATCGCAATAGCATGACATTCGTTTATTCAATCTGTTGAAAGAGGGAATTTGTTTTGCTCACAGAGCCAATAATCTGTAATTTTTTCAACTGTGTTGGTACAGAAAACAAGCCCTTTGGTGGTGGGTAAAAAAACCTCAAAAATTTTCCCGAATTTTGGTCTTTTCACCTTTGTGTCTTAGAGCCTTGGTGGTAAAAAATTATTTTATTAAACACCAAGACACTAAGACACCAAGAAAAATAGCACAGAAAACCTAGACTGTTTGTTATTTTACGGTTTCAAACTCAAATCTGTAGGCGATCGCGACTTCATCGTTATCATATATATCCAAAGCTTATTTATTCTATTTAGATTTCTATCTATCCAAAATCTTTAAAAAATATTAAAATAGAGAAAAATTGTTTATATTGGGGTAGAGAAAATGCCAACCCCAAAAATGTAGTTTCACAAACACTGTATTCAAAATCTCATTATTTGGAGTTGCTCTCAAACAGTCACAACGAACTCACTCTTAACCCTGGATCAATCCAGCCTCATGGTGTACTACTAGCGCTGAGTACCCAGTTGGAGATACTACAGGTTAGCAGCAATACTCAAGACTATCTGGGTAAACAACCAGAGGAGTTGCTGGGTCAACCCCTCAGTTATCTAATTGATGCTTTGGATTTAGAAGCGATCGCTCAACTTCCAACAGAAGAAATTGATACTCTCAATTACCTGAAGCTATCAGTCTGTACAAAGGAAGGTAAGCGAGAATTTGATGCTTTTGTGCATCGCGTAGGTGACAAAATTATTCTGGAGTTAGAATTAACAGAATCGCCAGCCCAAGTAAATTTCTTCAACATCCACGCCTTAATTAAAAGAGCGATCGCCAAACTTAAATGCACAAATAACCTGATAGATTTCTTACAACTTGCAGCCCAACAAGTACGCGAAATTACAGGGTTTGATCGAGTCATGGTCTACCAATTTGACCACCAAGGGGCGGGGGAAGTAATTGCTGAAGCAAAAACACAAGAGTTGTCACCTTATTTGGGACTTCATTATCCAGCCACAGATATCCCAGAACCAGCTAGGGAGTTATACAGACGTAATTCGTTACGACTTATACCCAGATTCAATGCTCAGCCTGCGGAATTGATTGCTACCACAGATGATACTCCCCTGGATTTGAGTCTATCTGTGCTGCGGAGTGTTCATCCTTGTTGTGTGGAATTTCATCAAAATATGGGTGTAGCAGCTTTGATGGTTATTCCGTTAATTAAGAATGGTAACCTGTGGGGATTAATTTCCTGTCATCATCAAACTCCCAAATATGTGCCTTATGAAATCCGAAGTGGGTGTGAATTTTTAGGACAGATTGTGTCCTCGGAGTTAGCTAATAAAGTTATTCAGGAGGAAGTGGATTATAAAGCCAGATTAGAATCTCTGCGGTCTGGTGTTGTAGAATCTATTTCCCAAGCAGATAATTTAAAAGATGCATTAATCCAGCCTGAACCCCGTTTGTTAGGTCTTGTCGGTGCGACAGGGGCGGCGGTTTGTCTGGATGGTGAAATTTCCCTAGTGGGGACAACACCGGATTTAGAGGACGTGCGATCGCTAATTACCTGGGCAGATACTCAGGTGAACGACAATATATTTTGTACTGATTCTCTGCCAAAGCTTTACCCAGAAGCTGAGACATTTAAAGACATCGCCAGTGGTCTGTTGCTGTTGCGGATTTCTAAATTAAGACACTATTACATTCTCTGGTTTCGCCCCGAAGTCATTCGCACAGTTACCTGGGCTGGTAATCCTCATGAATCCATCCAGGTTCACTCAGATGGTAGTGTCACCCTTTGTCCCAGAAAATCCTTTGAACAATGGCAGGAAATTGTCAGATTGACATCTGCACCTTGGCAAGAATGTGAAATTGATAGCGCCTTGAGTTTGCGAAATGCGATCGTTGGGATTGTCCTCAAAAAAGCAGAAGAATTAGCCAAGATTAACCAAGAGTTAGAACGCAGTAACCGCGAATTAGCTTCCTTTGCCTATGCAGCTTCCCATGACCTCAAAGAACCGTTGCGCGGTATATATAATTACTCTGTTATTCTCCTTGAAGATTATGCATCCGCACTCGATGAAGATGCTACAGAGTTTTTACAGACTGTGATTTCCTTATCGATACGTATGGAAGCCTTGATTAATGGTTTGCTACGACTGTCGCAATTAGGACAAGCAGCACTACAATTACAAGCGGTTAATTTAAATGAATTGCTTGATCAAGTTATAAATGTCTTTCATGCTAGCCGTCAACAACATAATCTCGAACTTCGCATTCCCAGACCTCTACCCACAATTCGGTGTGACCCAGTTCTGATGAACGAGGTCTTTAGTAACCTCATCACTAATGCTTTTAAATACAACGATAAAGCAGAACGATGGGTAGAGATTGGGTATTTGGATCAACATTGGGGACAGGGAGGACAAGGGGGACAAGGAAGTAATTTTTCTACTGTATCTTCTCCCGATTCCCACTCCCCAATCACTTTCTACGTACGAGATAACGGTATTGGCATTCCACCCCATCACCACCAAACCATCTTCAAACTTTTCAAACGGCTGCATACTCAAGAAAAATACGGCGGTGGTACAGGTGCAGGACTTGCTATTGCCAAGAAAATAGTTGAACGCCACGGTGGTCAAATTTGGGTAGAGTCTACCCCAGGCGAAGGATCAACGTTTTACTTGACACTGGAATAAGTTAAGATATATTAAAAAAACTTTCATTTTTAATAAACAATACATTTTTAACATAACTTCACTGATGGCAACGAAACTTAACGAACCACTATTGGTTGTTGAGGACAGCAACGAAGATTTTCGGATGCTTCAGCGCTTGATGCGGCGCATGGCTGTCCAAAACCCCATACATCGCTGTACTAGTGGGGATGAAGTTTTAGACTACCTATATCAAGAAGGAAAAAACCCCGATGGCTCATCCCGACCTTCTGTAATTTTACTAGACCTGAATCTACCAGGTATTGATGGTCGTGATATCTTAGAGCAACTTAAGCAAGACCAAAGTTTTAAAGAAATTCCCATAGTAATCTTTACCACTTCATCTAACCCCAAAGATATTGAATTTTGTTATCAAAAGGGGGCAAATGGCTATCTCGTCAAGCCAATGGATGTCCAAGAACTGCAAAAGACCATTCAAGCGTTTGTGGATTATTGGTTGGAAGTGAATGTTCCGCCAGCTTCTGGGTGATGGGGAGTGTGGGGAGTGTGGGGAGTGTGGGGAGTGTGAGGGGTGTGAGGGGTGTGTAGACGCGCTCATAGGCTTCCCGTAGGGTGGAGTAGTGAATAACTAACTACTCCACCAACAATCAACATTTGTATTTTTTTTACAATTTTTTTAGTTTTTCTTAATGTTTTCGTAATTTATGACAATCTTGAGGAAGAGTATTAGACCTCTGCCCCATTTTCTTATGCCGAATGCCTGGAAGCTACTCATCATTGATGATTGTGCAACGGATCGGAAAATCTATCGTCGCTTTCTTTTGAAAGATCCTCACCACTATTACCAAATTCTGGAGGCAGACTCAGCAGAAGTTGGGCTTGGCTTGTGTCAACACATGGCCTGTGATCTGATTTTGCTAGATTTTTGCTTACCAGATATGAGCGGAATCGAATTTTTAGATGAGCTGAGACAGAAAACCTTTGGTTCTTCCGTACCCGTGATTATGCTTACCGGGCGTGGTGATGAAGAGATTGCTGTGCAAGCGATGAAAAGGGGTGTCCAAGATTATCTAGTTAAGCAACACTTGAAAGCGGATGTATTGCAGCTAGCAGTTCGTAATGTGATCAAGCAATTATGTCTGCAAACTCAGTTACAAAGGACTCAGGAACGACAGCGCTTGATTGCTACTATGTTGCTACGCATTCGTCAGTCTCTTGATTTGGAGGAAATTTTATACACGGCTGTTAGGGAAGTACAGCAATTGCTCAAGTGCGATCGCGTCATGGTATGTCAGTCACATCCAAAAATTGATGATCAACAAACTTGGCAAAATCACACTACAGACCAAAATTTATTATGTTATTGGGCTGGCTCAGATGATTGCAATTTAAACCTGTTAGAACCATTAGATAGTAAAGCAAATCTGGTGGTTCCCATTACTTTAAGTCAAAAAGAAGTAGTATCAAAACCTTGGGGCTTTTTGATTGCTCACCAGTGTACAGGAAAACGCGAGTGGCAATCTGACGAACTAGAAATACTTTATGAAGTATCTGTGCAGTTAGCGATCGCAATTCAACAAGCAGAATTACTAGCACAGACAAAAGCTGCTCTAGAAAAAGAAAAACAGCTCAACGCATTTAAATCTCAAATCGTCGCGACTATTTCCCATGAGTACCGCACACCGTTGGCTTCAATTTTAGCTGCTGCATCTACACTCAAGCAACATGGCGATCATTTAGATGAATTTAAAAAACAAAAGTTTCTACACATCATTGAGCAAAAATCACGACACATGTCCAAACTGATAGATGACATGCTTGTGATGAATCAATTTGAACTCAATAAAACTAAATTTAAAACTACTCCCCTCGACTTAGAGCAATTTTTCTCTGTTCTGATTAGCGAACAGCAACAATTCTTTGGCGATCGCCACGAATTTATTTTTAAGAGTGGTGGAAATCATAAAGGCTTCTCGGGCGATCAAGGACTGTTAAGGCTTATTTTCAGTAATTTGATTTCTAATGCAATCAAATATTCTCCCGAAGGAGGTAAAGTCGAGCTGCACTTGATGGGTCAAGAGTCTAAAATTGTATTTTGTATTCAAGACCAAGGTATAGGCATACCAATAGAAGATCAAACCAACCTGTTTCAACCATTCTGTCGTGGAAGTAACGTGGACACGATTCCTGGAACAGGTCTAGGATTGGCAATTACAAAAGCTTGCGTAGAATTACATGGTGGTAAAATTACCTTAGAAAGCCAACCCAATCAAGGCACTAAAGTTACAGTGTGTCTACCAAAACAACATATACAAGAAAGTAGTTGATTGTTGGTTGATGGTTGTTGGTGATTGTAACAGACGTGCCATGGCAAGTCCGGTACATTGTTTAGTAGTTAGTGTTTAGTAGTTAGTAGTTATTCATATCAAGTCCGGCTAATTACTTACGATATGGTTGGTCTTGTAGGTAACAGGTAATTGGTTTTTCCCATTACCTATTACCCATTACCAATTACCGCTCATATTTAACTACAGCTTGCCGTGCCAAAATAGAATTAACGCAATCTACGCTGCCTGTAAATAATTTACAAGGTTTTCTTGCCTCTGATACCCCAACTACAACTCGAACATATAACCCATCATCTAAGTCAATTTTTGACACTTCATAGAGAAATTTTTTGCGAGGATGTACGGCTAATGCAGCGGATAGCGCAGGTGTCGCACAGATAATGGCTTGTTTACCAGCAGGTACGTAATGATCGATAAAAAAATCATGGTCTTTCGGATTGTTGCTCCAACCACTGTTCAAAGTTTTTGAAGGCCAAGATAGACATCTCAAATCGATTCCTTTGTCACTAAATCCTTGGGAAAAAAGTACTTTAGTAACACCAAAAGAATTATTTTTTTGTTTTTTTGCTTCTAAAAGTTGATTTGCTTTATCAATGTCTATGACTCTAGCTCTAAAAATACCAACTGAAAAGAAAGTTATTCCACTGATCAAACCCATCAAGAAGAATGTAGTTAGTATCAGTAAACGTCCTTGAAAATTAACAAGTATTTTTTTTGTTTTCATACTAGTTATTTAATCAATACAACATTAATTTACTTAGCCCTCGACTGGTAATAGGTTATAGATAATAAAACTACCAATTACCAATTGCCATAGTCTTAATGTAATTCAGTCTAAATCATAGTTATGAATACCAGGTATATTGAGTAATTTTCGTGATATGCTGTAGTTTATTTGAAAACCAAAAGATTTTTTAAATTAAAATAAGAATGCTAAATATCACAAATCTCAAATACCGTGAGCCAACCATTTATTTCTGGGAACAAAATTCTCAAACAACTAGGAATAGCACGTTATGATTTTTTAACTAAAATGCACTTCAATGAAGCAAATATCATTTATTAACCGATTTTTTGAGTATCCTAATCAACTAAATTTTTCTAATTTGCTGGGAGCAGGTTTATCTGGCTTAGATTTAGCAGGGGTAAACCTCATCCGGGAAAATTTATAAGGAAGTAGTTTAGTGGATGCAGATCTAATTTTTGCCAATTTTACAGATGCAGACATCACAAAAGCAAATTTACGGGAAGCTACACTTAATGAAACTATATGGATAAATGCTTTAGTTAATAAATGTGAGTTTGGTGAAGGAATTGGTTTAAGCAATCAACAACGTCAAGATTTACTTTTGGGTGGTGTAATATTTAGCTCTTCAAAATTAGATTAAAATGGTTAACCGCACCAAGCGTAGAATATACAGAGATAGACAATGAATAAATTTATAGGTAATTCGATCCAACTACCACAAAAATTAATGTTGCTGGGTTCGGGAGAACTAGGAAAAGAATTTGTAATTGCTGCTCAACGTCTTGGTAATTATGTCATTGCTGTTGATCGTTACGAAAATGCTCCAGCAATGCAAGTTGCTGATTGTGCAGAAGTAATTTCTATGCTGAGTGCTGATGATTTGGAAAGAATTGTTGAAAAATATCGACCGGATTTCATCATACCAGAAATTGAAGCAATTAGAACAGAAAAGTTACTAGAATTTGAAGCAAGGGGAATTACAGTTATCCCAACAGCAGCAGCGACGAACTATACGATGAATCGCGATCGCATCCGGGAACTCGCACACCAAGAATTAGGCATCAGAACTGCAAAATATGGTTATGCTTCTACTCTAGAAGAATTAATTGCGATTTCTGATGAAATTGGTTTTCCCAACGTGATCAAACCTGTAATGTCTTCTTCTGGTAAAGGTCAGTCAGTTGTTAAAGAAAAAGCGGAAGTAGAAAAAGCGTGGAATTATGCGATTGCAGGTTCTAGAGGTGACACTCAAAAGGTAATCGTAGAAGAATTTATTAATTTTGAAATTGAGATTACTTTGCTTACTATTAAGCAATGGAATGCACCCACAATTTTCTGTTCTCCTATCGGTCATCGCCAAGAAAGAGGAGATTATCAAGAATCTTGGCAACCAGCGGGTATTTCCGAACAAATGACAGCACAAGCGCAGGAGATAGCCAAAAAAGTTACTGATGCTTTGGGGGGTGCGGGAATTTTTGGTGTGGAATTTTTTATTACTCAAGATGAGGTAATATTTTCAGAACTTTCACCTAGACCCCATGATACGGGAATGGTAACATTAATTTCGCAAAATTTGAATGAATTTGAACTGCATCTGCGAGCAATTTTAGGCTTACCAATTCCTTGTATAGAACAGTTAGGGGCTTCGGCAAGTGCTGTTATCTTAGCTTCAGAAAAATTAGATGCGATCGCTTATACAGGTGTAGCTGAGGCTTTATCAGAAAAAGATGTAGACATTAGAATATTTGGTAAACCAACTGCCCATCCTTATCGTCGCATGGGAGTAGCTTTAGCGAAAGGCAGCAATATTCAACACGCACGGGAAAAAGCTACAACAGCCGCAAGTAAAGTCAAGTTGATTGAACCAAGGCAGCTATGCTGAGGACATAAGAACTAAAGTTTACCAGATCCCCGACTTTCTTAAAAAAGTCGGGGATCTATGTGATCGAGTATTAGTTTTTCAAATCGAATAATAAAGCGGAAAAGACTTCGCATCCTTCGGCTTCACATACACTTTTTGCTGCGGTTCTAAATTCAATTCATCAAAGCGATCGCGTGTCAAATGTGCTGTTACCACTTGTCCATCATCTAAAGTCAATTCTGCTTGAATTTCCCAACCTAGATGTATCAACCGACTCACCCTTGCAGCTACAGTAGTGCCGTTAGGGGATGTTTCGATAATCACATCTTGGGGGCGCAGGAACATTTCTGGATGTGCCGAATCAAACCCATTATTTTGGAAAATATTTGAAGTACTCGGTAATACGTTTACAGGCCCGATAAAACTCATTACAAATGCTGTGGCGGGATGATCGTAAATTTCCGCAGGTGTTCCAACTTGTTCTACACGCCCTTTATTCATCACCACGATTTCATCAGAAACTTCCATCGCTTCTTCTTGGTCGTGGGTTACGAAAACAGTTGTTACATGTACTTCATCATGCAAGCGTCGTAACCAAGCGCGTAGGTCTTTACGGACTTTCGCATCCAATGCTCCAAAAGGTTCATCTAATAACAATACATTCGGTTCTGCTGCTAGCGCTCTAGCTAAGGCTACCCTTTGGCGTTGTCCACCGGATAGCTGCGATGGATAGCGATCGCCTAGTCCACTCAGCTGTACCAATTCTAATAATTGTTCTACCCGCGCTTTCACCTTTGCTCTTGGCAACTTGCGAATCTCCATACCAAAAGCAACATTTTGCCGCACTGTCATGTGCTTAAATAAAGCATAGTGCTGAAACACAAACCCAATATTGCGTTCCTGCACACTTTGATTGGTGGCATCTTTGCCAGTCAAAATTATTTTGCCACTATCTGGCATTTCCAAACCAGCGATGAGCCGTAGCAATGTTGATTTACCAGAACCTGATGGCCCCAATAAAGCGACCAGAGAGCCACTTTTAATTTCGAGACTCACCCGATCAACCGCTTGGAAACTGCCAAACTGCTTAGATACGTTTTCAACTACTATGCCCACTGCTAGGAACCTCTACAAATCTACGGTTGTTTGATAGGGTTTGTGTATTTCATATATATCATAAAAGTGAAGCACTTTTATGAATGTAAAAATTTTGCTCTAGGGCAGCATAAAATCAATATCAACATAGGAAAAGAAATTAAATTTTATACAAAATATTTTTATAATTTCCTGCCTGCTTGTACTAGTTACCACAGCTACCGCCATCGAGAGAACCACAATCAGCCCCGCTACAATCAAAAGAACCGCAGTCAGGTAAATTACAATCACAATTCCCTAAATCACCAATAGCATTGGCAAAGTCACAGCTCATCTCAGGACACGAACTACAGTCTTGTAAGCTGTTACCGCAGTCTACATTATCACAATTTTTGTGTCTATTGTAACTTTTATTAGAACAGTATTTTCCTGTAGATGAGGATTTATATTTAGATTTATTTGTATTTTCTAATACTTCTTCCTCTTCTTCATCTTCTTCCCCAGACTCAGAGTTAACAAATTGCATTTTTGCCCTTGCCGTCTTCACTCTTTGACAAGAGAGCAAAATTTGGCTAGCCTCTTTACAAGCAGCAAAGCGATCGCGAGACATCAAAAGTCCTGCTTGTAACCCTTCAGTGGCAATTACCCGCTTGATGTACCCAGAACAAGACTCACCACCGTAGAGTACTCGATGAGCGCAAGCAAAGCCTTTGTGAGGAGAAATATACTTTTGATATGCGGTAATTGCAACAACAATAATTTTTCTACTGAGAGAGTCTAACGGGGAAAATTGCATATTTGGAAATTGATCGTGCAAGACTTAGGAATGGATGCACATCCATCTGCAACACCAACAACTCGTTATCGAAGTTTCACAAGTAAGCTTAAGTTTCTTCTTAGAGAAACGTGTGGTTATTTCATCTATCTTTTATTGAGACTGTGATAGTAGTGTTCTATTTTGCTGCTCCTTCCTCCTGCTGTTGTTTTCCGTATTCACGTAATTTCTGCAATAGTTTTTCTTGTGAGGGCGAGGTAGTAAATTCAATAGCTGTTGGTTGAATTTCTTGAGTTGCACTTTTGAAATTTGTAGGTGGAATATTAAATTTCAACTGTGATTGATTGTTTGTTGTTAATGTTGTGGCGTTGGGATTTTTCACTGCTGTTTTGACTGCATTGAGTGTAGATGCGACTTCAATTTGTTGTTCCATTTGTTGAGTGGAAGACAGCAATTGACCTAGACCATTTACCAACTGCCTAAAATTTTCTCGAAAAGTTGGATCACCGGTCAACTCGTCTAAATCTGATGTAATTTTCTGGGCGTTTTCAAATGTTACCCTGGCAGAATCCAGGGTTTGTTGTAACACCAACAAGTTATTAGGATTGTTGAGTGCTTGGCTGGCGTCCCGCAAATTAGCTGAAGCTTGTGCAGCATTGGCGGAGAGGGTTTCTAGGTTTTGGATTAACTCTCCCTGTGTTAAGCGATTGAGAGTAGGTGATAAACTACTAACTGTAGTTCTGAGTTCAGTGGTGGTTGCCGTAATATTATTTAAAGTGCCAACCAAAGAAGAGCGATTACTTTTTAGCAAGGTATCCAAATTTTTAATCAGTTGACTTGCTTGATTCGCTGTGAGGCTGAGATCCTTTGCTGTGGAACTAAAAGCATTCGCTGTATTACTAAATTGATTGGTTGTTTTAGTTGTAGATGCACTGATTTGCTCTGCTGCATTTGCAACTGAATTTGTGGCAGTTGACAAACCACTTAATTGCTTTTGCGTAGTTTTAGTCAAGTTGGAAAGATCGCGGCTGAGAACAACGACTTGAGCTGCTGCCTTAGAGGCGTTTACTAATGTATTGTTGAGGTTATCGTAGATTTGAGGCTGAGTATAAATGTTGGCAAAAACAGTACTGCTACGAATTAACTCATCCAAACTGATACCAATTTGACCTTTTAACCGTGAACCATTACAAACGATGAGGCTCGGATCGCAATCTCTGTCTAATGGTTTAGAAACATCTACGCCACTCGGTAATGGTGATTTAGGCGTAATGTCAATTATACTTTCGCTAATCAGACCCGATTGATTCGCTTCTACCTTGACATCACGGGGAATAATTAGGTTCGGATTGGCAATTTCGATTTCCACTTCTACATTATTTGGCCCCGGTCGGATTGCAGCAATATTGCCTACTTTGACGCCGCGAAAGCGAACTATTGCTCCTTTTTGCATCCCGCCAGCATTGGCAAATTCCACAAAAGCTTTGTATGAACTTGCAGCAGCCGTAAATCTTGTTAACCAGAGGATAATCATTCCAAACACACCCACTCCTAAGAGCAGTAGTAAACCCACAGAACCTTCTCGAAATGTGCGCGATCGCATTTTTTATCCTCCGTCTTAGATTTCTAGATTTTAGATTAGGTTGTGGTTTGTTGGTTGTTGGTTGTTGGTTGTTGGTGGTTAGCAGTTATTTAGTCAGTAATTAATTTATTTATTATTAACCCCCGATACCCCACCCTGCGGGAAGCCGCGCAAAGCGTGTCTACACACTCCCCACACTCCTCATCCTGCTACCTGAATTGGTCCAGATATACTACCACTCATAAATTGCCTGATTAAAGGATTATCTGTATGGTCTAGTTCAGCAACTGTACCTTGCCACTGTACTTTACCCTGATACAGGAATACTAGCCTATCAGC
The DNA here is from genome assembly GCF_000317225.1 of Fischerella thermalis PCC 7521. Taxonomy (GTDB): domain Bacteria; phylum Cyanobacteriota; class Cyanobacteriia; order Cyanobacteriales; family Nostocaceae; genus Fischerella; species Fischerella thermalis. The sequence goes on along the minus strand of NZ_AJLL01000023.1, from coordinate 74,056 downwards.
TGTGCGACGGATGGTACTCTCTTGGTGAGTCACAATTGCGTAGGTGCTACAGACTCCTTGTGTAAATCGCAACCGTCGAATTAAATCTTCGATCACGGTTGAGGCGATGGGGTCGAGTCCAGCAGTAGGTTCATCGTATAGTAAAACCTCTGGTCCTTCTTTGGGATTTTCGGGATTAGACATAATTGCACGCGCAAAACTTACCCGTTTTCGCATTCCTCCAGATAGTTCCGCAGGATAGCGATCGCCTATTCCTGGTAATCCCACCATTTCTAATTTTTCCTCAACTAACTTGCGAACTTGCGATCGCGACAGTTTTGAGTGCTGATAGAGAAAGAACCCGACATTTTCATCAACTGTGAGTGAATCAAATAATGCTGCCTGCTGAAACACCATACCAATGCCAACCGGATCAGCACCATCCTCTATCAATCCTTTGCGGCGTACGCCTTGTACAATAACTTCTCCAGTATCTGGAGCAATTAAACCTGCAATCACACGTAAAATTGTTGATTTACCAGTACCACTAGGACCAATTATCCCTAATGCTTCTCCTCGGTAAATCCTCAAATCCATGTTATCTAAAACCTTATTGTCACCAAAGGACTTGGAAACACCTTTTAATTCAATTAATGGTTCGTCATGGGTCATTGGTTAATGGTCAATACTCAAGGGTCAATGGTCAATACTCAAGGGTAATTGATCATTTGTTATTAGTATTAGACAAGAGACAAAGGACAAATGACAAATGACAAAGGATAAATATGATGTCATCGTCATCGGCAGCGGTATTGGTGGGTTGTGTGCTGCGGCCTTACTGGGGCGTTATGGTAAACGCGTAATTGTCTGCGAAAGTCACACAATTGCTGGTGGTGCAGCTCATAATTTTAGACGTCGGGGATTTGAATTTGATTCTGGGCCTTCATTTTATTGTGGTTTGACAGATATCCAGAGTTTAAATCCCCTAAAACAAGTTCTGGATGTAATCGGCGAATCTGTGGCAGCGGTTCGCTATGACCCATTAGGACATTACCATTTTCCCGAAGGAACTTTGGCAGTTTACAGTGATGGCGATCGCTATCGGCAAGAAGTAGCTAAAATTACTCCTGTTGGTGCCGGGGAATTAGAACAGTTTGAACAGCGTCTGTTGCCTTTATATGATGCCATCAAAGGTATCCCCGCCCTGGCACTGAGAGCAGATTGGCAATTACTACCTGTGCTGCTGGGGCGTTATTTACCCTCTTTGTTAAAGATGTTACCTAATTTGCCCCTTGTCCAGGCTTCTGTAGGTAATGTCATGGATGCTACTGTCAAAGACCCTTGGGTAAGACGGTTGATTGACCTAGAATGCTTTTTATTATCGGGTTTAAAAGCACACGGGACAATTGCCCCCGAAGTAGCTTTTATGTTAGGTGAACGTTCTCGTGCTGGCGTTGAGTACCCTGTGGGTGGCAGTGGAGGAATTGTGAACGCCTTAGTGCGGGGATTAGAACGCTGGGGTGGTAAGTTGCTATTGGGGTGTCATGTTGAGCAAATTTTGGTGGAATCGGGAAAAGTTGTAGGTGTACGGTTGCGATCGCGAAGGAAGGATAATGAGACAAAAGGACAACAGAGCAGTCTTGATTTATCGGAGTCTTCTATTCTGAAAGCGCCTATAGTAATTTCTAATGCCAGTATTTGGGATACCTATACTCAGCTATTAGATCCTGATCATTTACCTGCATCTGAACGTCAAGCAGCTTTAGCTACACCAACTGTCGATAGCTTTATGCATTTACACTTAGGTATACGTGCCGATGGTTTAGATAATTTAACGGGACATCACGTAGTAATTCACGAAGCTAATCAAGATATCACTACACCAGGGAATACCTGTATGGTATCAATTCCCAGCGTCTGGGATGCAAAACTTGCCCCCCAAGGACATCATGTAGTCCACGCTTACACTCTAGAACCTTATACTGGATGGGAACGCAGTGATGGATATGAACAAAAGAAACGGCAGAAAGCAGAAACTTTATACCGCGCCCTAGAAAAAATAATCCCAGATATCAAACAGCGTGTGGTGTTAGAACTGATTGGTACACCCCTAACCCATGCTTATTATTTACGAAGATATCAGGGAACCTACGGCCCTGCGATCGCAGCAGGTAAGGGCATGTTTCCAGGAACCCACACACCCATCCAGGGTTTGTATCGTGTAGGTGATAGCACTATGCCAGGAATTGGTGTCCCTGCGGTAGCCGCATCTGGGATTTTGTGTGCGAATACGTTGGTGGGAGTAAAGCAAATGCAGGAATTGTTGAAATTTTTATAGCTGACAAATTACTTTGGGAGTGTGTAATAAATCCATCCTCCTCGACATCACCTAACCACTACCCCTGTTAAGGTGGGTGTAAAAGAATTTAAATTCTTTGTGTCTTAGTGTCTTGGTGTTTCAAAAATCATCTTTTTCACCACCAAGACACCAAGACACCAAGAAAGGTGACAAAACAATACAGCAAGCTTTTTTACAAAAATACATTGTAGAAATGAATATATGTTGCACAGACAAATTCATCAATGGTTTGTGCAGGGTAATCAAACAAGTAATAAAGTTTACGCCGAACTGTTTTTAACTCCCAGTTCCGATCCTTGGTTAGGACTCGCACCCGATGATATCTATAGTGCAATTGATCATGATGGGGTGAAGTGACAGTTATCAGATAAGTTCATCCTCCGCCTCAAACCAGGGTATTTTGTGGTAATAAGTAATAATGCTCATTACCGATTACCGATTACCAAAGTTGGCGGGCTATCAAAACTCCTACCCCTCGAAACAGATTAGTTCTCCCGCCGACTTTTGGTGAAATCATAAGACAATTTTGGGAGTTGTGCCAAAATCCTGATGAATTGCCTATGCTGGAAGCATATGGCAAGGAAAGTGGCATGACCAGTCAGACAACTAATTCAAAAACATTGAAAATCGCTGTAGTTGGAGATGTTCACGACCAATGGGAAGTGGAGGATGGCAATGCACTTAAGCATCTTGGTGTTGATTTAGTGCTGTTTGTCGGGGATTTTGGTAACGAGTCGGTAGAAGTGGTAAGAGCGATCGCATCCCTTGATATTCCCAAGGCAGCAGTGATGGGAAACCACGATGCATGGTACACTGCCACAGAATGGGGACGGAAAAAGTGTCCCTACGACCGTTCTCAAGAAGATTGGGTGCAGGAACAGCTAGATTTATTAGGTGCAGCCCATGTTGGTTATGGGAAACTGGATATTCCTGCTTTTAACTTGACAGTGGTGGGGGGACGTCCCTTTAGCTGGGGTGGGCCAGAATGGCGATTCGCTGATATCTGCAAAGAACGATATGGTGTCACGGATCTGGATGAGTCCGCCGCCCGGATTTTTGCCGCAGTCAAAAAGGCTGCTTATGAAACAATTATTTTTGTTGGTCATAATGGCCCTTCTGGGTTAGGCGATCGCCCCGAAGATCCCTGTGGTAAAGATTGGCATCCTATCGGTGGTGATTTTGGCGATCCAGATTTAGCTGAGGCGATTTCTCTGACTCTCACTGCTGGTAAAACCGTTCCTTTGGTGACATTTGGTCATATGCACCACACGTTACGACACACCAAAAAAGTGTTGCGCAAGCGCGTGTTTAGAAGTCCAGAGGGGACAGTTTACTTAAATGCAGCAGCTGTGCCGAGAATTGTAGATACTGATGGTCAAAAACTGCGGAATTTTTCAATTGTGCTAATGGGAAATGGTGTCGTTTCCCAAGCTTCTAGTATCTGGGTTGGCAACGACTACAAAGTAGCTGAAGAAATTTTGTATGAAAAATCCCGTTCAGTAGTGCAAACTGCATGAATTTGAGTTATAATGACTTACTGGTCAGCTTTTTTAGCTGACGGCTGACGAATATATTTCGGCAGCTTTTTTTGGAGAGGTGGCAGAGTGGTCGAATGCGCTCGACTTGAAATCGAGTGATGTGAAAGCATCCGTGGGTTCGAATCCCACCCTCTCCGTTAAGGAATTAAAAATGAAAAATTAAAAATTAAAAATTGAGGAAGTTAAGAATTAGATGGGTGGCGTCGGTCACTATTTTTGGAGACTATAATAGCGCCCAAAATTCTTGTCAGTTCTTCGGCTTCGGTTTGGAGGTGGCTAATCCTTTCTTGAGGTATTATTTCAGATGCAACGAGTAATTTTAGCCAATACCGAGTTTCACGTGATTCTTTGAGCGCAATCATCATTTTGCCAATCAAATCTGCTTTACTTTGTGCAGCTTGCGCTTGTTCTACATTATATCATGTTCGCTTAAATACTTATACTGTCGCGTGGGCTGGTAATAGGTAATGGGTAATCGGTGAGACTACTTCTTGCCGTCTTGGCTTCTGCCGAGATGGCAAAGTAGCGAACCCGAAGGGTAATCGGAAAAACCAATGACCAACACCGAAGCATAAAATTGTAAGCAATTAACCGAACTTGATATTAGCTCCGATAGATGTTCCTGATCTTAATAATTGTTGAGCAAGGGTTCGCGCTACTCCTGGTTTGTCATCAAGAAACTGGCACAATTTGACTATGCGAATTGAGAAAGTAAACGTGCGATCGCAACTTTTAATTGCTGTCGTAGTCTGTCTCTGTGAATAGCTACTCTCAAAGCATTTCCCTTGCGTGTTATTTCCACATACGATTCCACAGTTGCGGGCGCGCTCTACCAAATAACTTTTATTAAATAATTTAAGCCAGCCGCACCAACTGCGACCATAGCCAAAGTGGTTGCTTGCGAACGACAATGATAATAGAGTAATCTTATCCCTATTCCCAAACAAATCAGAAGCAAGAATACGGGTTCACCTAGAAAAGTGATACCCAGGATTATGCGATCGCCTATGGGTGTATGTATCTGCCGAATTGCCAGTAAAATGCTTTGGTCGAACGTTTGAGTTTCTTGTTATAGAACTTCCGTCGGCGATTTGAGCAAATACCCACAAAGCTAGGGCTGATAGTAACAGCCCCATCAACCGAATGCTGAATATCAAGGAAAAATCCGCGATCACATCTAATACCAAACTACTCTTCTACTACTTCAACCAAGTCTTCAATCATCACATCCAATGCCCGCGCCATTTTCAAAATTGAGGTAAAATCTACCATTGCTAACCCTGGCGATCGCGCGTAAGCTCTCACTGAACTATAGGCTACTCCCGAACGGTCAGAGACATCTTTTAACGTCCAACCTTTTTCACCTGCAAATTCCCTAATTCGTAGCCTAATCAATCCCATCTTAATCTTGACAAATGATGAAATTCTATCGTTTAATTATTACACTTTAAATTAAAAAACGATCTCCCCCCGGTGTAGGAAACTGAAGGGCGATCGCATTCGCATTCAATCAAATCTCTTTTTTCAACGGATACAGCATCCGTAAAAAGCTATCCACGAAGGGATTTGGATGTATCCATCTCAAAAGGATTTGTCTATATGTTATCATTACCCACACCAAAAGCGATTGTCATCCGTGAATCAAAAATTGTCCACAAATCCCTAACCATCAACCCATTAGCCAGATTTGTCACAGAAGAAGCTGTTTGCTTGATGTTCAATCTCAAGCCAGAAAGTATTTATGTTATAGAATGCTGGCGCTACATGGTTTACGTCCATGCCAAGGGTGTGAGTAAGTTTGTCAGTTATGCAGATTTTCCGCCGATTGTGGGAGTCCGCCCACCAACTCAAGCAGAAAGGGCCAAATGGCGCAGGCGTTGGCGAAAGCAGTTAAACCCAGAATACAGAAAGCAAGCTCCTAAATGGTGGACAGAGTTTTTTGCTGAGGAATTTTGGCAAGCCCCAGGAGAACCTGCACTTGCTTTGTTGGCGTGATTTAGTAGAGTCAATTAAATTTGCATTTAATGAAGAAAGTTTGCAGAAATTACGAAAAGAGTTGTTATATATTTCCGCTTGAATATTTATATTATCCGTCCTTGTCGGTAATTGGTAATGGGTAATGGGTAATTGGGCATTGGAAATAACCAACAACTAACCACTAACCACTAACCACTAACTAAAACTATTCAGTAATCTTCTTCCTGGCTCTTTCTGCACGTGCTTCGGCACTTGCCATCACTTCGGTCATATTCTCCAATACTTCACCAGGGAAGTTTTCTAAGACTCTGGTAGAGACAGCAACCCGATTTTTCCCCTCATCTAAATCAATAATTACAGCTTTAATTGACTGGCCAACTTGGAATACTTTTTCCAAATTGTCAATAAATTTTTGAGTGATCTGCTTGATATGAAGTAAAGCACTCACGCCATCTATATCTACAAATACACCAAAAGGTCTGATACCACTAATTTTTCCTTCTACCAACTGGCCTAGTTCAAAGGTACTGAAGCTAGCGGAACGAGTCGCTAAACGCTGGGAAAGTATAAGTTTTTTGTTATTGCGATCAATTTCTAAAAAACTAACAGTCAGAGTTTGTCCTTTGAGAGATTCTAAATTATCACGTTCTAGCAGGTGCGATCGCGGAATAAATCCTCGTAAACCTTGCAGATCAACAGTAACACCACCTTTATTGACATTTAATACCCGCACTTCTACGGTCTGAGAATTCTCCCGCATTTGGGCTAATCGTTCCCAAATGTGTTTAATTTCCAACTGTCGCCGTGAGAGAGTGACTTGACCTTCGGCGTCTTGTTCGCGAATGATTAAAAATTCTAATTCCTCATTTAGCGGTAGCACCTCAGACAAATCTGTGACATTTCTCAAAGCAGCCTCTTCACGAGGAATAAAGGCAGACGATTTGCCACCAATATCCACATAAGCACCATCAGGATCTAACTGGAATACTTTCCCATGTACTACCTGTCCTTTTTGAAACTGGTAGTCGTGTTTTTCCAGTGCTTTGGCAAAATCATCTAGTGAAAACGATGAATCGGCTTTGTGAGAAAGTTTAGTTTCAGAATTCATGACCTGTGAAGACAAATTGTTAATTAGTCTAGAGTCTAGAGTCCATTGTTCATTGTCAAGAGTTTTTCATGACTCTGACAATTGACCCTTGACAGTTGACTATTTTTGTAGTTGCTGTGCAAACAGTTGTTTTACCTGTTCCCAAGCATCGGCGGCAGCTTTAGGATTATAGCTGCCACGTTGGTCACAGAAAAATCCGTGATCAGCTCCATCGTAGCGAAACACGCGATGAGGAATTTTATATTTTTCTAACTCTGCTTCAATTTGGTCTACCTGTTCAGCAGGAATGCTAGCGTCCTCCATGCCAAAGAAAGCATAGAGAGTGCCGGAAATGTCTTTTGTACGGGTAATGGTGGGATCGCCGCCTCCTGGTGTGGCGTTAGTAATGCGTGCGCCGTAGAAGGAAGCAGTAGCTTTAATATCTGGCAGAGTGGCTGCTAGATAGGCGACGTGACCGCCAAAGCAGAAACCTATACAGCCGAAACCATCTTTTTTTACGTGCGGTAAAGTTTTGAGGTAGTCGATCGCACTTTGAATATCACTTAATAATTCCGATGCTTGGCTTTGTCCCCAAGCATAGACTCTACCCACCTCTATATCTGCTGGTGTGTAACCTGTTTCAAAACCGGGGGCGACACGTTGAAACAGTGCGGGAGCGATCGCTACATAACCTTCACGAGCGATACGTTCTGTAACATCCCGGATGTGGGAGTTAACGCCAAAAATTTCCTGCAATACTATAATTCCTGGGTAAGAACCTGGTTCTTGGGGCTGGGCTAAGTAAGCAGCTATTTCCAAATCCGCTTGTGAGAGATTAACTGTTGCGGTATCGATTGCTCGTGCCATAACAAATTTTACCAGTACTATGTATTATTTTAGATATACCTATGCAAGTACCTCTAGGTTATTCCAAATCAAATTATCAACTACTGGTAATGAACGCACTATCGTACTATAAATTTCCCTCGAATAATTTGAATATATAAATAAAATATTTAACAAGTAAAATTTGTAGCTGGTTACAGTATGCTCTAATGCAGTGTGGCAAAAATAACTATGCAGTCAAAAAGGCTAAAAAACCAAATTATATAAGCTTTGTAGCTTTCTGCTTGCAGCCTAGCTGCCTTCTTATACCAGCATCTTGGGAGGCTCGGTGATGATTCAGTTCCGTATTCAGCCAGACAGTGAAATTCCCGCATCTACTCAACTGTTTAATCAAATTAGGTTTGCGATCGCCTCTCGGCAATATCCCCCTGGTTATAAATTGCCGAGTACACGGGCGCTGGCTATGCAAACTGGGCTACACCGTAATACCATTAGCAAGGTTTATCGCCAACTCGAAGATGACGGACTGGTAGAAAGTCTTGCTGGTTCAGGTATTTACGTCCGCGCCCAAGGCCATGAAGGTGGTAGCAAACTGCAATCACCGATTCTCAAAGAAAATCCTCAAGCATACAAGGTTGTGCAACAAGCACTAGATGAGTTACTGTCTCACGGCTGTTCACTCAATCAAGCACGAGAGATCTTTTTGGCAGAAATAGACTGGCGCTTGCGTTGTAGCGCCCGAGTATTAGTAGCTGTTCCAGCTGGTGATATTGGTGCTGGAGAATTAATGGTGTATGAATTAGAACAAAGCCTCAAAATACCAGTACAGCTAGTCACAATGGAAGAATTACCTGCTGTACTTGATAAAACCTCCTCTGCTACCGTTGTTACCAGTCGATATTTTATCGGTGAAGTAGAAGTGATTGCTGCTCCTAAAGCGGTGCGGGTAATTCCCTTAGATATCCAAGACTACGCTAAAGAGTTCAATCTTTTGAAAAACCTACCAAAAGACAGCTGTATTGGTATAGTCAGTTTAAGTTCTGGCTGGCTTCGAGCCGCAGAAGTTATTCTCCACGGTCTACGGGGAGATGAAATACTCGTGATGACTTCACAACCAAAAGATAGTTACAAACTTCAAGCAATGGTCAAGCGGGCGCAGGTAATTTTTAGCACAGACAAACCTAGTTTTGCTGCGGCACAAGCAGCTTTACACAACTGTGTTGAAGATATTATTCGTCCACCCAAACTCATGTGTGGTGAAAATTATATCGGTACTACATCGATTAATTTGCTCAAAAGAGAATTAGGATTGGGTTAATGGTTGTTTGTTGTTTGTTCCAACCAACTACCAATAAACAACAACCAAACACATAAAATGAATATTAACCATTAACCCTTGACAAAAATTCCCGCACCCGTTGCAGGTAAGTTGGTGCATCTTCCAACATTGGAAAATGGGCAGTTCCAGGAATCATCACATATTCAACTGCTTGATTCAGTTTTGCTGCCTGACGTCCCATCTCGGCAGGAATAATTTTGTCATATTCTCCTGACACTAGCAGCGTCGGCACAGTGATTTTAGTAAATTCCTGGGGCATTAATTCAGCAGCAGCTTTACTGACAGAAGTAAAAATTGTGCCTAAAGCTGCATCGTAATCAGCGAGGAGAAAATCTTGTAAGAAAGCACGCCTTTCTGCTGTTGGTATAGGGCGATGCAGAAACCGTGCCATAAACATTCTATCTACTAAAGGTATTTTTGCTAACCATTGGGGACGAAATTTGACGACGTAGCTACCGAACTTATGAAAGGCTGCAAAGGCTTTTTCGTCGTACTCAAAAACACCACTACAGGTGAGAATTGCTTTTTCTACTCGTTCTGGGTAGCGGTTAATAAATAGAGTAGCGATGGAAGCACCCATAGAATGGGCATGAATGTAAGCGCGTTGAATTTGTAATTGATTCAACAACGCTGCTAAGTCGTGGGCGTATTCTTCTAATTCGTAGGTTAATTGTGTAAGTGCTTGTAATTCTTCCTGGGGAGAATCGGACTCAGCAACGACTTCACTAGCTTTAGTGACAGCAGTCGGCTTACCACGCGAACGTCCAAACCCTCGTAAATCATAAAGCAGACAATCAAATTCTTCCAATAAAGCTGTTGCAGTACTTTGCCAGTACCTAGCGGAACCAGCCCAACCGTGTACAAAAACCATCACTGGTTTAGGTTGAGAAATAATGGATGGTTTTCGTATCCACTCGTAATAATGCTCTACGCCACGGACATTAATGTAAGACATCTCCAAGAGGAGGTGGTGAGGAGTAGTCAGAGGTGGGGAACTCGGGGCATTGGGAAATGGGGAGGCTCAGAATCTTTTTTCCCTGTGTCACCTTGTCGCCGTGTCCCCGTATCTTTAGTTTATGCTGATTCTGGCTTGGGTAGGGAAGAAGGATGCACTAATAGCTCAGCAGTGGAACGCTTCTCTACCATTTCCCGTGTGACTGTGCAGCGACTGACGTCTTTACGAGACGGCAACTCATACATGACTTCCAGCATTAGCTCTTCGACAATACCCCGTAATGCCCTTGCACCAGTTTTACGACGATAGGCTTCTTGAGCGATCGCTCGTAAAGCTTCCGGTTTAAACTCTAACTGGACGTTATCCATCTTCAGCAGTTTTTGGTACTGCTTGACTAAGGCACTACGTGGTTGAGTCAATATCGCCATCAGTGCTTCTTCATCCAGCGGATCTACCACTGCCACCATTGGTACACGCCCAATGAATTCGGGTATCATGCCAAATTTGACTAGATCATCTGGTTCTAAATGCCGCAGAGTATCTGCTGCCCGCTTTTCTTTTGTTTGACCTTCCCCTGGTTGCACAAAGCCTATTGACTTTTTACCAGTTCTCTGCTCCACCACTTTCTCTAAGCCAACAAAAGCACCACCGCAGATGAACAAGATATTGCTAGTGTCAATCTGGATGCAGTCTTGGTAGGGGTGCTTACGTCCGCCTTGGGGGGGTACGTTGGCAACTGTCCCTTCCAGCATTTTCAACAAAGCTTGCTGTACGCCTTCACCAGATACATCCCTTGTAATCGAGGGATTTTCACTCTTGCGAGCAATTTTATCGATTTCGTCGATGTAGATAATTCCCCGTTGCGCTTCTTCGACATCCAAATCTGCTACTTGCAGCAGTCGCAACAAAATATTTTCCACATCTTCGCCCACATACCCTGCTTCTGTTAGGGTAGTAGCGTCAGCCACAGCAAAGGGTACATCCAGAATTTTTGCCAGAGTTTGGGCAAGAAGAGTTTTGCCACAACCTGTAGGGCCAATTAGAAGAATATTGGACTTTTGCAGTTCAACGGCATCATCAGTTGCTCCTTTGCCATTGTTTTTAGACTGAACGATCGCCAGTCGCTTATAGTGATTGTAAACTGCTACTGATAATACTTTTTTGGCTTCGTCTTGCCCGATTACATGTTCGTCTAGATACTTTTTAATCTCTCGTGGTTTGGGGATTTGGTTGAACGAGAGACTGGTGGAGCGGGCACGGCGTTTTTGAGGAGCTTCTGACCGTTGTGCTGGTTGCGACGCAGCACTATTTGTGTCAAGCAACTCTTCATCTAGAATTTCATTACACAAGTCAACGCATTCATCGCAGATATAGACTCCCGGTCCAGCGATTAATTTACGCACCTGCTCCTGAGACTTACCACAAAACGAACATTTTAAATGGGAGTCGTACTTAGACATACCAGCCTCTTATTTCAGAATGGTGACGTTTTCCCCTGCTGCGGGAAGATTTTGCCTGGTGATGACCTGATCGATCAGTCCATAATTTTTTGCTTCTTCAGCCGACATGAAAAAGTCCCGGTCAGTATCAGCTTCTATTCTTTCTAATGGTTGACCAGTATGGTGTGCCAGTAACTGATTCAATTTGCCCTTAATGTAAAGAATTTCCCTTGCTTGAATTTCTATGTCAATTGCTTGCCCTTGAGCGCCACCAAGGGGTTGGTGAATCATTATCCGCGAATCAGGTAAAGACATACGTTTACCCGCAGTTCCTGCTGCTAGTAAAAATGCTCCCATGCTAGCGGCTAATCCAAAGCAAATGGTCACAACATCCGGGCGAATTTGCTGGATTGTATCATATATCGCCATCCCTGCATATACTGAGCCACCAGGAGAATTAATGTATAGCTGAATATCTTTTTCGGGATCTTCAGCGTCTAGGAAAAGTAATTGAGCAACGATGGAGTTAGCAACGGTATCATCTATTGGCGTTCCCAAGAAAATAATTCGTTCTCGCAGTAGGCGGGAGTAGATATCAAAAGCCCGTTCTCCCATGCCAGATTGCTCTACCACCATCGGCACGATGTTACTCGGGCCGTTCTGGGCGCGAATTTCAAAAGGACTCAAACTGCTAATTGGGTAATTCCCCGACTGCGATACAAGCATACAGACAAATGTTTGACTTTTAATTTAACAGTGGGTGAGACAGCATATGCTGCCTGTGATGAGCGAATGGTTTTTTATTTTAGGTATGTGTTAACCATTATGCCTCATATAATTTCTTATCGTGTGAATACAGTATGAATATGGGGGAAAGGAGAGAACTAATTCAGTTACCAGTTATCAAATTAAACTGTTAACTGTTAACTGAATTCATGCCCAATCCCCGATCCCTGATCCTCTATCCCCAAATTTATTCTGCCTCTTCTGTTGGGGGGGTTGCCTCTTGTGCTATTTCCTCAGCATCTGTGGTAATCTGTTCCTCGCTTTCGGCTGTTGGGGCTGGTGATTCTTCTTTTGCACTCAAAGAACCTTCGGGTACTAGTTCAACTGTTGCATGTTCCAGCAGCCAGTTGATTGTTTTTTCGGTCAGCAGTTCGTCTTTGACGTATTCTTGCAGTCGGTCTGGGTCATAATCTTGCCCAGATAACTGTTCGGTAAGTTCTTTGACTTTGCTGGCGACCTCTTCATCAGTAACTTGAATAGACTCGCGTTTGCTGATTTCTTCTAGGGCTAGGGTTCGCTTGAGGCGTTCTATGGCTTCATCACGAGAACGCTGACGTAATTGCGGAATCACATCGGCAGTAAAAAACCTCTTGACATCTAGCCCTTGCTGTGCAAGACGCATAGCTGTTTGTGTGAGCATGTTATCGACTTCCCGTTCAATCATTGTTTCTGGCAAGTCAATTTCTACATGCTTGAGCAGTTCCTTTAACAGGGCTTCCTGCTTGTTCTCTTTAGTTTTTTGTTCCGCTTCTTTTTGGAATTTCTCTTCTAGGTCAGTGCGTAATTCAGCCAAAGTCTCTTTTTCACTGACATCTTTGGCGAAGTCATCATTCAACTCTGGCAGTTCTTTTTCTTTGATTTCTTTGAGGGTTACAGTGAAAATAGCTGGTTTTCCAGCTAAATCTTCATTGGCATAGGGTTCTGGAAAAGTTGCAGAAATTTCCTTGGTTTCTGTGGGCTTCATTCCCACTATGCCTGTGACAAAACCAGGGATAAACTTGTCTTCCTGTAACTCTACTTGAAAATCAGTGGCTTCACCGCCAGGTATTGCTTCTGGTTCTGCTGCTTCGTCTTCACCTTCAGCTTTGGCTAGTACGCCTTTAAAGTCAACTACGACAATATCACCCAACTGTGCTGGGCGTCCTTCTACAGGAATCAATGTCGCCATTTGTTGGCGTTCATTTTCCAGGACTTGATCCACTTTGGCGGGGTCGTAGGTGATTTCTTCAGCTTTGATATGTAAATCAGTGTACTGATTCAACTTGACTTCTGGTGGCACATCGACAGTCGCCGAAAAAGTCAAGGGCTTACCTGGTTCATAATTATTAATCAAGTCATCAAACGATGAACGTAATTGTGGTTGTCCGATCGCCTTGATATCTTCTTGTTTGACGGCTTCTGTAATGCCATCTTGAATAAGTTCTTCTAGCGCTGCTGCCTTAATTCGAGTTGTCCCTAGGCGCTGTAGCAGTATCTGCCGTGGCACCTTGCCTTTACGAAACCCAGGAATGTTGGCAGAACGGCTTAAATTTTGGATGACTTGTTCGTAGGTTTGCTTGGTTTTTTCTGGTGTAATCTCTATTTCCAGACCGATTTGACTGGAGGGAAGTTTTTCCTGGGTAACTTTCATGCTTTAGTCTCTATTTGCTTTCTGCTAGTATTTTTTTACTTATTGCTTCTACAACAGACGTCAAACTTCTCGTTTGCTGGGCTGTTCCTCATTGGCAGAAAATCTACCCACAAGGCTTGATCAGCTTTATTGAATCTATGTTGATGAACAGAGATCCAGTTTACTGCTAATGCGAAAGCTCTTGACACTTTAGCGCAAATCAGTTTACGTATCTATAACCCTAACAAAGAGGTGTAGGGAAGTGAGGGTATTGGGGTGTCGTCAGAGTCATATTTTTATTCATCCTGTGTACACAGTTAATAATGGCTGCTTATAAGCATTTTGCTCAGTTAATATCGAGCCATAGTAAAATGACTAACACTAAAAAGGGATCTTGCTGTATAATATACGATCTATAAAATATTAAAGAAATTAATAGTTATTAATTGTTGTAAAGTACAATATAGGTTTTGTAACAGTAAAAAACAAATGTATTAAATTAATAAATAAACTTTATTAAGGTAAATCATCAAGGTTTGTAAAATTATTAAGAGTCTGTAGTTTTAATAGATGCGTAAATTGTAAATTGACTCAAAAATTCAAAAAGAAACTTCAAGGAGGAAGCCAGTTTGTCTAATTCCTATTGTGTAGCTATTTTGGGTGCGACTGGTGCTGTCGGCAGGGAGTTGTTGGAATTATTAGAAAGTCGTAATTTCCCGGTTTCAGAATTAAAGTTATTAGCATCAGAACGTAGTGCAGGGCAAAAACTAACGTTCAAAGGAGAAGATTTATTAGTAGAGCCAGTTAGCGATCGCGCCTTTGAAAATGTCGATATAGTGCTAGCGAGTGCTGGAGGTTCCACCTCCAAGACATGGGCGCCGATAGCCACAGAAAAAGGTGCAATTGTTATCGATAATTCCAGTGCGTTTCGCATGAAGGAAGAAGTACCTTTAGTTGTTCCTGAGGTTAACCCCCAAGTAGCAGCAAACCACAAAGGTATTATTGCTAACCCCAACTGCACCACAATTTTAATGGCGGTAGCAGTGTGGCCTCTACACCAAATCAAACCCATCAAACGTATTGTTGCAGCTACATATCAATCTGCCAGTGGTGCGGGTGCAAAAGCAATGGCAGAAGTCCAAGCTCAAGCTAGAGCTATATTAGAAGGCAAACAACCAGCTGCGGAAGTCTTTCCCTATCCCTTGGCTTTCAATTTATTTCCGCACAATTCCCCATTAAATGATTGGGGATACTGCGAAGAAGAAATGAAGATGGTCAACGAAACACGGAAAATCTTCGGTGATCAACAGATAAGAATTACTGCTACCTGTGTACGGGTTCCCGTACTGCGCGCTCACTCAGAAGCGATTAATCTAGAATTTGAAAGTCCATTTAGTCCAGATGAAGCCAGAGAAATTTTAAGTAAATCTCCTGGTATAAAATTGGTGGAAGATTGGCAGAAAAATTACTTTCCCATGCCCTTTGATGCCACCGGAATTGATGAAGTTTTAGTTGGTAGAATACGTCAGGATATTTCCCATGCTTGCGGTTTAGAACTGTGGTTATGTGGTGATCAAATCCGCAAAGGAGCTGCATTGAATGCTGTACAAATTGCGGAATTATTAGTAGAAAAAAGTTTACTTAAACCAATTCCTTCATTGGTGAATGGGTAACGGGTAATTGGTAATTGGTAATTGGTAACCAACCAACAACCAACAAACAACAATCTACCCTTGAAAGTAATTTGCAAATAGGTTATTACAATAAAGAACCACCAAAACACAAAAACAAAAAAATCAGGAGTAAAAATAGGGTGGTAGATTTTGGTAGAGTTTTAACCGCAATGATTACGCCGTTTAAAGAAGACGGCAGTGTTAACTATGATGTAGCAGCAAAACTAGCAGAGCATCTAGCAAATAACGGTACTGATACAGTGGTGGTGTGTGGCACAACTGGAGAATCTCCTACATTAAGTTGGGAGGAAGAATATCAGCTATTTTCCGTTGTGTTAGAAGCGGTAGCAGGAAAAGCATTGGTAATAGCAGGATGCGGTTCCAATTCCACCAAAGAAGCGATCGCCGCTACTCAAAAAGCAGCTAAAATAGGAGTACACGGTGCTTTACAAGTTGTTCCGTACTACAATAAGCCACCACAAGAGGGACTTTACCAACATTTTCAAGCCATAGCCCAAGCAGCTGGTGACTTGCCTATTTTGTTATACAATGTACCGGGTCGTACAGGTCAAAACCTCAGTTCCGAAACAGTTGCTCGGTTAGCTGAAATTAAAAACATTGTTGGTATAAAAGAAGCAAGTGGAAATCTGGATCAAGCAAGTGAAATCCGTCGCTTGACACCAACAGAATTTCAGATTTACTCTGGAGATGATTCTTTAACATTGCCACTGTTAGCAGTTGGCGCTAAGGGTGTTGTTAGTGTAGCTTCTCATCTTGTAGGTAATGAACTACAACAGATGATTCAAGCCTTTAATTCGGGTCAAATGAAGGTCGCTATAGACATTCATCTGCGGCTTTTTCCCATATTTAAAGCTTTGTTTGTAACCACAAATCCCATTCCAGTTAAAAAAGCATTACAACTTCAAAACTGGCAAGTTGGTTCAACGCGTCCGCCTTTGTGCGAAGCTGACGCAAAAGTTACTCAGAAGTTGGAAGTTGTGATGAAGGAACTTAATCTTATCTAATAAAACTGGCATCTAACCTACTTTGGCACTCAAAGATACATTAGAAGAATTTAATAATAATTCTCAGTAATTTTGAAAGTGTGGCATACAAAAAGCCTATGTTACCACAGAAAAATTACTAATAAATTCTTTGGTGTAGAGTTATTTTTATCAAAAATATCTAAGCAATAAACAAGCTCATAAAAACAGGACTACAAGAAAGCAGAAGGTGACTATGTTGGAGGAAAAAAGTTAATTTCATAAAACATTAAAAATTATCAATTTGTTACTTATTTTTTTCTGCCATACTCAATCACCTTCTCGCTGAACTTTTAATAGACAGATACTTTGAACTGTCTTCAAAGACCGCTAAATTCTCATATTCTAACGACAAAATAATCTCAGGAGAAAATGACTAAAAACGAAACTAATTCCGCCCTCAAAATTATTCCATTGGGTGGCTTACATGAAATTGGTAAAAACACTTGCGTTTTTGAGTACGAAGATGAAATTATCCTCTTAGATGCAGGTTTGGCATTTCCCACAGATGGAATGCACGGAGTCAATATTGTTCTGCCAGACATGACCTACGTGCGGGAAAATCGCCATAAAATCAAAGGCATGATTGTTACCCACGGTCATGAAGACCATATCGGTGGTATAGCCTTTCACCTGAAACAATTTGAAATTCCTGTGATTTATGGCCCTCGCTTAGCCATGGCCATGCTAGAGGGTAAATTGGAAGAAGCAGGAGTACGCGATCGCACAGAATTAAGAAGTGTCCTTCCCCGCGACGTCGTGCGAATTGGTAAACACTTTTTTGTGGAATATATTCGCAACACCCACTCCATTGCTGACAGTTTCACCGTTGCTATCCATACCCCCCTCGGTGTCCTGATCCACACAGGAGACTTTAAATTTGACCACACACCCGTAGATGGTGAACGGTTTGATATCCAACGCTTAGCCGAACATGGGGAAAAAGGCGTTCTGTGTTTGATGAGTGATTCGACTAATTCTGAGGTACCTGGATTCACGCCTTCAGAAAGCTCAGTTTTTCCTAATCTGGATCGGGTTTTTTCCCAAGCACCAGGACGACTGTTTGTGACAACCTTTGCTTCTAGCGTCCACCGCATCAACATAATTTTGCAGTTAGCACAGAAGCATAACCGTGTCGTTACAGTCGTTGGACGTTCGATGCTGAATTTGATTGCCCATGCCCGCAATCTGGGTTATATCAAGTGTAACGACGACTTGCTTCAGCCTTTAAATTCCATCCGCAATCTGCCAGATGAAAACGTCTTGATTCTGACAACAGGTTCTCAAGGCGAACCGATGTCAGCCATGACACGCATTGCTAACAAAGAACACCCCCATATCAAAATTCGTCCAGGGGACACAGTCGTATTTTCTGCCAACCCGATTCCTGGGAATACGATCGCTGTTGTCAACGTCATCGATAAATTGATGATGCAGGGCGCAAATGTAGTCTACGGGCGGGAAAAAGGCATTCACGTTTCCGGTCACGGCTGTCAAGAAGACCAAAAACTCATGCTAGCCTTAACTCGTCCCAAGTTCTTCTTACCAGTTCATGGTGAACATCGGATGTTGGTGAAGCACGCCGAAACAGCCCAGAGTATGGGTGTTCCTGCCGAGAACATGGTGATTATCCAGAATGGTGATATTGTAGAGTTGACAGAAGAATCAATTCGTGCTGTAGGAAAAGTTCCATCTGGTTTAGAACTAGTAGATACTTCTAGTTCTGGTATGGTCAGCGCCAAAGTCTTGCAAGAACGGCAGAAAATGGCAGAAGAAGGTATTGTTACCATTGCCGCAGCAATAGATTGGACTGGCAAACTGATGGTAAAACCAGAAATTCACCTACGCGGTGTAGTCACAAGTATCGAGCGATCGCTCCTCCAAAAATGGGTAAAACAGCGAATTGAAGAAATCCTCAGTGTACGTTGGTCAGAATTTGCCCAAGGTTTCGAGAGTGATCAACCAGAAGTAGACTGGGGTGGATTGCAAGAAGTATTAGAACGGGAACTAGCACGTTCCATTCGTCGTGAATTGCAATGTCAACCATCACTGACATTGCTGATGCAAATTCCTGATGAACCGCCTGTAAAAGTTGCTGATGGTAGAAGACGGCGGACTCGCACAGCTGCTCAGGTAGCATCGTAGGAAATTGAAAATCTCCTATCTGTTGGCAAAATTCTAATTGCTTTTGAGTAAGCGAACACCAACAGACACATAAATACACACGGATAATCCATCTGTGTGTATCTGTGTGCATCTGTGTTCGATTTTTATTAATCAAACTTAGACGGCGGTATCTTATGGTTCCGAACTGTTGCCAACACGCTCAAGAAATTCAGGATAATTTTCTAAGTCTTCAGTTAGTCCAAATACCCCCTCTCCTGTGCGACCTAAGCGATCGCTATAAACTTTTTGCCAGAAACCTAGTGAATCCACAAATAAACCACAAGTAAAGTTAACACCGTCACCGGCACACCAAAACGTAGATGCTCCCAAAAGGTTAACTTATAACCCAACTCCGCCGCCGCTTCTACGACAATCAAGTTGGCGACTGCACCAAACAAAGTCAAATTACCTGCCAAAGTTGATGCTGCTGCTAGCAACAGCCAAGATTGGGTATCATCTTTCGCAATCAGAGGATGTAACAGCAGTACCGCAGGAACATTAGAAATTAAGTTCGACAAAATAGCTGTCACTCCCAGTAAACCAGCAGCAGAGTTCACTGCATAGGTAAAGGGTTGTAGTAAATTCAGTTTTTGAGCCGCTTTAGTCAATATAAATAGTCCAGAGAACATCACCAACAGATTCCAATCTACTTTTTGCAGAATGCGCTGTGGTTTGACTCGCCTAGTGATAAGTAATAAGCTAGCAGCTACTAAAGCTGACTCTGCTAAAGGTAAACCAACAGCAAAAGCAATTAACAATCCGGTGGTTATTATTAAGGTTTTGTTATACAAAGGTCTAAAGATGCGCTTTTTCCCTGTGGGTAAGTGTTCGCAGGGGACAATTGAGCGTACATTTGGGTAAAGTAAACACAGTAGAATTACTTGAATTGCTAACCCTGTTACAGCAATTGGAGTCATCACCCTCATAAAATCCAAGTAATGGACACCTGAAAAGGAGCCAATCAGGATGTTTTGAGGATTACCGCTCAAGGTAGCGACAGAACCAATGTTTGTTGCACCTGCGATCGCTAATAAGTAGGGTATGGGATTCAATCTCAAAGCTTGAGTGAGGCTCAAGACAAGTGGTGTAAAAATTAGTGCCAAGGTATCATTCAAAAAAAAAGCGGAAAGAATACCACTACCAAAGGTTAAAGCGATCAATATCCCTAAAGGACTGCGAGTAAAACGTAAAAGCAGCGACAATGCTTCAGGGAAAAATCCTGCGTAGGTTAAGTTAGCGTTCACCACCATCATGCTCAACAAAAACACTATCGTGGTGGGATCAATTGCTTGCCAAGCCTCCTGCAAACTTACTACACCCAAAGCAATTAAAAAGGCAGAACCCACCAAGGCGATCGCAGCACGATTCATGCGTAAACCAGGCAGGTAGCCTAATGCTAACCCCAGATAGGTCAACCCTAAAAAAATATAGGTGGCAAATTTCAATATATGTGGTAACATCTTTTGCTGGTTATCCTAATTCTGAATTAGGAATGCACAATTGTTGAATCAGGGGCAAAAAACGACAAACAGCGACCAGAAGACTCATAACCCCAGTCAGTGCGGCGTGAAAAGCATCGCAACTGATGACAAAAAAGTCATTTCTGGATGCTAAGTCTTCTTTCACACTAGACATGTACTTGGGCAAAATTCTAGTGAGAAATTTTCTGCAAAAAAACTTCGTAAATGCTACATTAATATCTGTCTAAAGACAGATGACTTTATTAAAATTTTAACTATGTCAAGTTATTAAGAAAATATCACAATCCCACTTCCGATCCCCAGGAAATTGAGATTAACTTGACGTAGTTAGAACAGTTCTGAGCAAAGTGACTACTGAAATAGCGAGTAGCATGTGTGTCGGGACAAGAATTTTCCGGGAAATGCAATTGTTACATTGTATATCTTCATCGAAGTGGTGAAGACCCTCAAGCAAAAAGAGGAGTAGGTAATGAAGGTATTTGACAATACCACAAAAAAGATTTTTTTCGCTAGCTGGGTAGCACTAACTCCAACCGAAGCCAGCAATACCAATGCTATTCACTCACATCATCCAGCCTCTAAACCTGATTTGGATATTCTCCAGCCTCTACGTCGGTGGCTAGACCACGTTAAAGTAAGCGATCGCCAATTCGCACATCGCTTGTGTCATCTAATTCCTGCTCAATGTCCCTTTGAGCGCGATGTTAAGCTATTTGGTAAAACCTTATTTCACATCCCACCAATGTGTAAGCTGAACCCCTTATACGAAGAAGTTATGAGCTTACGTTTCCGAGCGCTTTGCTATCTAGCCGATGAATGCGGCGAGGATGTTTCCCAGTATTGCTAGGGAATCGGAGATCGGGGATTGGGAATAGGTGTTTATTCCCCCCGTGTCTCCCGCGTCCTCCTTACCTCACTTTTGCGGCTTTCTGTTTTGCCACTTTTCAATGGCTTGCTGAGCCTTGTTATAGGCTGATGTTCCCTCTGGCACTAAAGAAGCCGTGGCAATTGCTGCTTTGGTTTCTCCTCTAGAAGCACGGCGCATAGCCAGTTGCAAAATGATTTCGCTCCACTTATTTATAGATTTTCGCGCTTGATCGGAACCTGGTTCTCCTGGTGAAACTTTCTTAGCGACTTCGATCGCACGGTTGTAAGTAGAAGCTTGTCCTGGCTGAATTAAGCCATTTGCAGCATCCAAAAGGGTTGTGTTAGCCACATATTGCTTGGCTTGTTGACGCCACTGTTGAATTGCTGCTTGTGCTTGTGGATAATTTGGCTGATCTTGATTAATTAACTCAGCAGCAGCCACAGCTGTGGCATACTTTCTCTGTTTGGCACGATTTTTAGCTAAGTCTAAGATCATGCCACTCCAAATTTTAATATTTGTTTGTGCTTGTTCGTAACCTTGAGTTCCAGGTTTGATTTTTTTAGCTTTAGCGATCGCCAAGCTGAGATGGCTTGCTTGATTCGGTTGCAGTGACATTTTCGCTAAGTCCGACAGCGCTTGCTGACGCTTAGCTGATTCAGATAGAGGAACAGTCGGTGGTTTGATTTGATTATTTTGTAGAGGCGGTGGAACAGTTGGCAAAATCTTGACAATCTTGTTATTTCTAGCAACCTCTGGTAGTACAGGCAGAATTTCTGTGTCACTGTCATCAGTAGCAGTTTTAGTGGCAGCTGGGGAAATCTCTACAGTTCTAAAACCTGCCTGATTGCGAAGAAAAACCACTGCCAGCAAGCCAATAACCATCATTGTACTTACACCCCACCACAGCAGTGGTTTCCAAATAGAGGTGCTGGCTGTGGCTGTTTGTTTTGCTTGTGAGTAGTTTGTTGTTGCTGGGGGTGAAAGTGATGAATAGTTGGAAATTTCTTCCTCCATTCCCCCTACTTCCCCCACTCCATTCCAGGTAGTTGTATTTGCTGTTAATTGATGGGAATTAGAATGCAGCGAAGGTGTGGGCAAAGCAGCAGCTAAAATTTCTTTAGAACTAAGGGAAGTTGTATTTTTGATACGATGATTAGTTTGTGATGTCGGTAAGATTCCTTGTTGCCTGGAGGGAATAATAGTAACAGGGTTTTGCGTTGGACGCCAGTAGTGTTGACATAGTTCTGGAGTGCGCAGACTCAAGTATCTTTCTAGATCATCCAAAGTCTTGCCATTGCCAGAACGCAAAGCTTCCAATACTGCTGCTGTAAAGAATCCATGACCAAGTTCGGTACTTTCGTGAGAAAATTGTTCTGGTTGGCAAGAAATAATAGTAGGAATTTGTAATTCTTGTGCTAGTTCAATTGCTTCTTGACCAATGAGAGTATTAGCCTGACTAGCATAAGCACGGTTGATGTCCAGCAATATCAATGTGTCAAGCCTAGCAAGTTGCAGATTTTGCATTAACGCCCGCAATTCTATGCCAGTTTCTTCAATGTGAGCAGGGTTTGCTTCTATAGGCATCAGGTAATCTTGTCCGTTGTGATTGATGCCATAACCACTAAAGAAAAACCACAGTCTGTCTTGGGGCTGCCAACATGCCGCAGCTAAATCTTCTAATAAAAGCAGAATGTTTTCCTTGGTGGGATAAGTAGATCTATCACCGAGAGGTGGTGAAGTGTCTGTCATTAAGAGACACTGCTGTTGTAAAAAACCTGCTTCTACTACCAAGAAATCTTTTAACGCCTCGGCATCGGCTTGAGCACATCCTAACGGTTGAAAGAATTGATATTGATTTACGCCAATAGCGATCGCCCAGTTATTTGCCATCGCACTTTCTGCCGGTTATGTTTTGCTTACTTAAAATCGCGGTTGTCTTTGCTGAAAAAACAAAGCTAACCTAGTGTTTTATTGATAGTCTGCGTGACTAAAACAATTGCGAGTTGGGAGTTCGCTGTTCAGAATTCCCAATTCCGGTTGATTTTCATTTAGACACAGAATAAAAAATGTATTTTTTCTTACTTGATTAACCGAAATTATACTGTGCTTGGATTCACCAAAAATTTTCATAGTGAGGAGTATACAGGTTATGAAGAGTTACAGTCATCAGTCATCATGCAGAATTCTCTTTGGAAATAGAATTATTCCTGGGAGACTTATTCAACTTATGCCATTAATTGCTAAGAGAATCCGGATAGCTCAGGCAGTAGTTTTGCTGGGTACTGCGGTTCCGATTTGGCTGACAATGGGCGCGATCGCACCCGAAATTGTGCGAGCTTACACCGCCAGAGTAGACCTGTTTATTGATCGCTTACCAGAAGAAAACTACGAAACCCTACTGCAAAGAGCAGAAGCCGCTGCTAGAGCTGCTGCTCAACGTAGTTTTGATCAAGATATCTTAGTAACAGATGTTTCCATATTTGTCTCCGTACAAAACAACGGAGCGATCGCACCAGTTTTAGAATTAGCAGTGACTCGCCCCCAGTGGCGTCAGCGTCCCGATCCACGACGCTGGGCAAAATACTTCAAAACAGCGCGATCGCTTCTATATTTTGGAGACAACTTCACAACCCCTGCTCCTGCAACGAATAACCAAGCTGGGAAGTAGGAGTGGGGAGGTGGGTGATGGGGAGCGTGAGGGGTGTGAAGGGACAAGGGAGACAAAGGGGACGGTTAACAACTAACAACTAACAACCAACAACCAATAACCAATTATGCCTTGATGGCTTAGAATAATAAGGTTGTCAAAAATTGCGTTATCCGCTAATATGGCTGTTCCAAAGAAGAAAACATCTAAATCCAAACGTGATAAGCGTCGAGCTACCTGGAGACGTAAAGCTAGCCTGGAAGCACAAAAAGCTCTCTCCCTTGGTAAGTCGATTTTGACTGGACGCTCTACCTTTGTCTACCCGTCTGCGGAAGAAGAGGAAGAAGAGGAATCATAAAACTGCTAATTGGTAATTGGTAATTGGTAATTGAGAGAATACATTATCTATTACCCATTACCTATGACTGATTACCAAATACTTATATAAAAATTAAAGTGTCTACAGAAGACCTATTTTTCTGGTAGCTATGCTAGGAAAGTTTTTTCAGAGACCGGCGCAGGAAGAAAAAGAACGGGTTCCACCCGGTCAATATTTGACTAAGGGTTTTCCTGTCTTAACCTATGGTGATACTCCCCAAGTCAACACAGATGAATGGCAATTTCGGGTATGGGGTTTGGTGACACCCAAGTCTTTTACTTGGTCAGATTTCATGGCGTTACCCCAGCACGAGTTTACTGCTGACTTCCACTGTGTAACCCGTTGGTCTAAACTCGATGTCAAATGGACTGGTATTAAGGTGACAGACTTCATGAAGCAAATTGAAGTTGATCCCAAAGCAGTCTATGTGATGGAACACTGCTACGGCGGTTACACCACTAATATTTCTATGGAAGATTTTCTCAAAGAAGAAAATTTCTTTGCTTTTAAATTATTTGGTGAACCATTACCAGCAGAACACGGTGGACCAATGCGACTGGTAGTTCCTCACCTTTATGCTTGGAAAAGCGCTAAGTGGATAAATGGCTTAGAATTTCTCCAAAATGAGGAATTGGGTTTTTGGGAACGCAATGGTTATCACCATAGAGGCGAACCTTGGGCAGAGGAGCGCTATAGTAATTTTTAATGATTTGACAACCTCACCCCGTCAAGAGAGGGGAGGGGGGTGAGGTTCGCACCTCATGACGGCTACTTATGCCATTTCACTATAAGTTTGATGCATTTGGCAGTCAGGGGGGACAAGGGCGACGAGGGGGACAAAGAATTTGTATCAATAATTTTGTGAAATGGTACTTAGATAGATTCTTAAAAATTTAAAACATTTTGTCGAGTCAGGAATTTATAACGGTAAGTTAAGAGAATCACCTGCCATGTGTAGCATGGAAGGTTAGTCAATCAGTCGTTATTGCAGACCAGTGCAAAGTCATCCCAACCCAGAATTTAATCCTAGTGTCACAGCGCATCGCGATCGCGGTTTGCAAAAAGTACTTGAACGCCTGATCGGAACAATGGAACGAGACGCTTTAGTCATACAAACAACAAACCGTCTCAGAGAAACTTTGCAAGTGGATCGCGTGGTTTTGTATTACTTTTACTATCAATGGCAAGGACAGGTAACATTTGAAGCCTTGAGTTCTGAAGAATTTTCTATCTTAGGTTCAACAGGACCTGATGATTGTTTTAATGATGAGTATGCTGCCATGTATTTGGCAGGACGGGTACGCGCAATCCCCGATATTGAATCAGAGGCAATTGCTACTTGTCACCGAGATTTTCTGCGCCAATTGCAGGTTCGCGCCAACCTGGTTGTACCAGTCTTGACTCCCAAAGGATTATGGGGACTATTAGTGGCTCACCACTGTCAAGCACCTCGTCAGTGGTTGTCATCAGATATTGAACTGATGCAAACAGAGGCGCAAGTTCTAGCAGCAGCGCCTTGTATTCGGGAGAGTTAAGGACTAGTATCCAATCAATCTTTTTAAAAAAGATAATTTACCCTTTGTGTAGGGAGCATATCGCCATTTTAAATCCAACCAAAAGGGATTGTGTAATACACTTTTATAGTGAGAAAATGTGTCAAAACTAAATTTACCGTGATAACTGCCGATACCGCTATCACCTACGCCACCAAATGGTAAGGATGAGACTCCAATATGCATGACTGTTTCATTGAGACACACAGTCCCTGATGAAGTTGTCTGTAAAACTCTTTGTTGAAGATTTTTGTTATTAGAAAATAAGTACAAAGCTAAAGCTTTAGGTAGGGAATTGATCAAAGCGATCGCTTCCGATACATCTGTGTATTCGATAATTGGTAAAACTGGCCCAAAAATTTCCTCTTGCATAATAGAATCTGTCAAGGAAACATTCTCTATTAATGTAGGAGCAATATAAAGTTGTTCTCTGTTTGTTTCTCCACCAAAAATAATTTTATTTCCCTTTAAAAGACTTATGATTCTATCAAATTGTTTTTGATTGATAATTCTGCCATAATCAGGACTGATGGCAGGGTTATTACCATAAAAGTCTTGGATACATTTTTGAATTGCAGATATTAAATTTTTTTTAATGTTAGTATGTACTAATAAATAATCTGGTGCTAAGCAAGTTTGTCCAGCATTAATAAACTTACCCCAAGTAATGCGTCTAGCAGTATGTGCAATATGAATATCTGTATCAACAATACAAGGATTTTTGCCACCCAATTCTAAGGTAACAGGTGTAAGATGTTTGGCTGCGGCTTCCATAATAATTTTAGCTACAGCAGTACCACCAGTGAAAAATATGTGATCAAACTTTTCTGACAATAATTTTTGACTTGTTTCCACACCTCCTTCAATAACTGTAATGTATTCTGGCTGGAAATATTTAGCTATGAGCTTAGAAATAACACTGGATGTATGCGGAGCTAATTCTGATGGTTTAATAATAGTACAATTTCCAGCAGCGATCGCTCCAATCAATGGTGTGATTACTAACTGAAAAGGATAGTTCCAAGTACCAATAATTAAAACAACTCCTAACGGTTCTGGATAAATTTTTGCTGAAGCAGGAATTAATTGCCAAGGGACTTTTGCTTTTTGAGGCTTAGTCCAGTTCTTAAGATTTTTGATACAATATTCAATTTCTTTGAAAACTAATATTATTTCTGAGGAAAAAGCCTCAAATTCTGGTTTATTTAAATCTGCTTTTAAAGCCTGACAAATTACTGTTTTGTTTTCCTTAACGCTTTGTTGTAAAAGTTTGAGCTGGGAAATACGAAAAGATAGTGATTTAGTTTTACCAGATTGAAAAAAAACTCGTTGTTGCTCAAGAATTGGATGAATTGAGGTTTCAGAAATCATTTAATTTCTCCAACAACTTTGTTTAATTTAAATGAGGATAACTGAAGAATGCCCATATCGATAAATTTTAATACATTTTGGTTATAAATAGATGTATCTCAACTTAATTGATAACTTATATCTAATGTGCATTCACTGCTGTTGTTAACGAGTAATCGCTCTGCATCCATTGGTTTATCGGTGTTCGTCTTCCCAAAAATTATCGGACGATGAGATGAATTCAAGCTACAAAAAATCGGTGAATATCGAACACAGATGAACACCGATGTACACAGATGAATCATCCGTGTGTCGGTGTTCGCTTTCTACAAAATAAATGTTTTGCACGCTGAATTCACATCAAACGTAATTTAGAAAGTTATTGTTTGATGGGTAAATTAACAGTAAATATGCTGCCTTTTCCTAACTCTGAATTTACTTCGATACTTCCTTTGTGCGCTTCTACTATTCGACGAGAAAGATACAGTCCTAAACCACTACCAGAACGCTTGTGACTACCTTGGCGAAATCGTTCAAATAAAGTTGCTTGTTCTTCAGGAGGAATTCCAGGTCCTGTATCTGCTATTTTGATCGTAATACTTCTATCATTACTGGTAATTGGTACAAGACTTATGGTGACAAAACCTTTATCGGTAAACTTAATGGCGTTACCGATTAAGTTGGTGAATAGGCGATGTAGTTCTAAGCGATCGCCTACAATTGTACTTTTGCTAGAATGCTCATCAATATCTAAATTTATTGCCAGTTGCTTGGCTTGGGCCAAAGGAGTTAGTTCGCCTGCAACTTCTTTGAGTAATTGCTCTAAATTAACTGGTTGAAAGGCTAGGGTTTTACGACCTGCTTCAAAACGATATACTTCCAATAAGGTATTCACCATCGCTAGCAGGTTGGTATTACTACGAGCCATGATGGTGATCACTTCCTGCATCGGTGCTGATAAACTCCCTAGCGCACCTTCCGAAAGCAGTGTCAGCATTCGTTCTGCTGCAACTAGAGGTGTGCGTAAGTCGTGGGTGAGACGAGAAACAAAATCTTCTCTTTGACGCGCAATTTCATCTCTTTCATCTATACTATGCTTTAATCGCAGCAGCGATCGCACTCTTGCTAATAACTCATCCACTGTCACAGGTTTACGGATAAAATCATCAGCACCTAAATCTAAACCTTGGGCGACATTGGGTGAATCGTGGGCTGTAATCAGTAAAATCGGGATAAATGGCAAACTCCTATTTTCTCTGATCCGCTTAGTTACTTCATAACCATCCATCCCTGGCATCATCAGATCTAGCAACACTAAATCAAAATTAGCTTCAGAAATTTTTGCCAATGCAGAAACACCATTTTCTGCTGTAGTAACTGTGTAGCCTTCTTCTTCTAAAATGGTTTTGATTAAAAACACGTTATCAGGTGAATCATCAACTACCAGAATATTGTCTGAGTTAAAAGATTGTGTAATCATTGGCCTTTAGGAATTTGAGTAATGTTGAATTAATATTTAATTTATTAGTATTAATGATATCTATATTTACTACTTTTTTCTCACTTGCTCTCTTATTACTTTTATATATCGATGATAAAATGATTTTGCGAATGAATCACGAAAATGCAAATATTTTTGTATGCTGATGCAAGAAATTGTTAGAAATCAAGTCCATAAAATAAAAAATACTAATTACTGCTTTTATCAAGCAATAAACAACTATCATTTATGCTCACATAAAATTATATTTTTGGCCACGTCTATCTATTTATAACAAATGAAGAGGAAACAAAAACCACATATTAATATAAAGTCAAGTAATTATTAGTTTACCAGCTATTTGTCCTACCTATATGAACTGGCATCTGACCAATATTTATACACAGCTTTGAGAACAAGATAATTTTGCTGCCCATAAATTTGCATCGAAATGTTTATCTTTACTTGATTATATGTAGCCACTCACTCAACTTTAATTGAAGATATAAATTGCATACTTTTTAATATTGGTAAAGCAACATAACGTAATGATTTTCAATCGCATAACGCTAAGGCATTAGCTCAAGGATTTTTTGGGTAATTTAACAATCCTCATGCAATGCTGAAGTTTATTTTAGCTTAGATTGGTGGTCAATCTTATTCTGACTCAAACTGCATTCTTAATAGCAGCAAGTTGCGATCTAACGACATCATCTTGTGATTGAACGATAGCAAGTTGTGATCTAACGGCAGTGATCGCATACCCAGAAAATGAATACAATCAAGTTGAAAAGTCATAAAATATGTAACTAAATCAGGTTTTATGGGTAAAAATAATCAAAGCGATCGCATTTGTCTTGGCAAACGTTAGGAAAATAGAGAGGTTTGGTTAAAGGGGAAGCGGTCAGACTCGTTACCCATAAAGCCTGACAGCAATTGGTGTGGTGTTTTCCCAGATAACTGATAACTACTAACTGCTAAAGACTCTGGCAAAAGATGAGACTTGTCCTATAGTTATGTAGTATTTTTGGTGAAAGCCCGTCTTTATACATAACATTACTCCAATGAAACAGCTCCTCTGCCAACTATTGAATTGGAAAAAACATATCCAATGGATAATGTCAAAATCAGAAGGATTGAGAATTTCTACTTTCTGCCTTCTGCTTATGGTTTCTGCATTTTTTGCTACACCAGCTTTTGCTACAGGTGTATATGAAATGCCCAATTTAACACCCAATACTTGGGTTGTAGACCAAGCTGAAGTCCTTAGTCGTGTAAATGAAGGCAAAATTAGTAGTGCCTTAGAGGATTTAGCCAAGCAAACTGGAAATGAAGTCAGATTTGTTACCGTACGTCGTTTAGATTATGGTGAAACCCCGGAAAGCTTTACGAAAGCATTATTTGAAAAATGGTTTCCGACAACAGAAGCACAAGCCAATCAAACCTTATTAATGATTGATACCGTTACTAACGGTGCTGCTATTATCAGTGGCGATCGCGTCAAGTCTTTACTGACAGACGAAATTGCCAAAAGTGTGGCAGATGAAACCCTAATGGCACCTTTGCGAGATGGTGACAAATATAATCAAGCATTTTTAGATGCTAGCGATCGCTTAGTCGCTGTACTTTCTGGTGAACCGGATCCTGGTCCACCCCAAATAGTGGAAAAAGTGCAGGTAGAAGGCACCTTTGGGAAAACAGAAGCAGCCGATAAAGGCAATGCGATCGCCTGGGTAGTGGGGCTTTTAATTGCTGCCACTGTCATCCCAATGGCGACTTATTACATTTACCTAGCTGTCCAACCATCATCTTCTGATGGTCAGTAGTTGTTTGTTGGTTGTTGTTAGTTGTATCCTCTGGAAAGCCGCTTGCGCGTCTATGGAATGACCACCAAAAAACAACTAACAACCATTAACCAACAACTAATCTTGAACATACTCTTGCCCTGTCACCAAAGCAATCTCAGCACGAACAAATTCTCGACCTAAATAAGCTGCATGGTTGAGCTGAGTCACGGGACAGGGCTTTGTTTGTTCAAAGATTTGCACACATAATTCTTTTGCTGTCCTCCCTGTAAATACTGTTGTGTGAGTTCGTTCTACTTTTCCTCGTGCCGGAATTACTTTTCCCGTTTCTGGATCTACTGCTAAACCATGCTCATCAATTACATTAGTGAAATGCTTGGCACAAATCAGCCCTGTTTCTCGCTCTAAGTAAATAATGAAATATCCACCAGGATCAAGATCAATGTGACGCTGAGAAAGTTTATCATCTATTTGCGCTAAATCTTCCAATTTCAAACCCATACGTATCGTAAAACTAAACTTGACTCAAGGATTTTTTACCCTTTCTCAAGTTTAGTTCTTATCTTCGTCTAATTAGTCTGTTAGAGGAGAATTTTAGGCTTCAATTATATTTTTGAGAAAATGGTAATTCTGCATTGATTGCTTCAATTTCTTCTTGTTCGAGTTCATTTACTTCAGCGATGTAAGAACACAAAATTTGTCGCAAACGATTGTTGTAAAAACGATGCAAACTATAGTTTGGCATTGCTGGAAAACCACGGCGTTTTTTGTGGCGTCCGCCTGCACCAGGGTCAAAAATTTGGATACCGTTAGCGATCGCCCATTCAATCGGGGCATAATAACAAGCATTAAAATGTAAACAATCTATTTCTTGAAAGCTACCCCAGTAGCGCCCGTACATCCTATTGCCCTTGAACAAACAAAAAGACATCCCCATTGGTTGATGCTGATTGTGTTCGTTATATGCAGCGAAAAATAAAACGCGATCACGATAATTATCATGTAGCTGCTCAAAAAACCGCTTGGTTAGATATTTACTACCCCACCAGCCAAATTTATCGCAAGTATCTGCATAAAACTCGTACATTAACCCAAATAAAGACTTGGGAATTTCTTCTCCACACAAAGGTTGTAGTCGCAAACCAGCCTTCTCTACCGCTTTGCGTTCTCGCTTGATATTGCGGCGCTGGTTAGCGTTAAATACTGCTAGATAATCATCAAAAGTTTGAAAGCTAAGATTCTGCCAAATATAGCTATGATGCAGCCAAGCAGTAAAACCGCAGCGTTCTAAAACAGGACGCCATTGGGGATCTACATAGAGAAAATGGCAACCAGAAATACGATGTTTTGAGCAAAAAGCATCAATTTCATGCACCATAATTGCTGTAATCTCATCTTCATCTTCCCCAGGCGCAATTAAAAATCGATAACCTTCCGCAGGGGTAAACGGTGACATACCCAACATTTTTGGGTAATATTCTACACCTATACGTTGCGCCAAATCAGCCCATTGGTGATCAAACACAAATTCGCCATAACTGTGTCCCTTTAAGTAAAGTGGAGCAGCAGCAATGAGTGTTCTGTCTCGCCACAAGGTGAGGTGATTAGGTAACCAACCGGTTTTAGCTGTGGCGCTACCTGAAGTTTCCAAATTGTTCAGCCAGTTCCACTCTAAAAATGGGGTTGTCAGTGGTAGTGCTAAAGCATCCCAAATCGATTGGGTAACTTCGGCAATTTTATTGATCCAAGCAACAGAGTAGCGAGGCTTTAGTTGTTCCACCATCGCGAGCTTCCGATACAAAAATTAATAATTATCTTACAACTATTGATGAGGGATTGGGGGTGGGGTGATGGGGGGCTAGGGGTCCCCACTTTGTGGGGTTGGGGGGTGATGGGGAGTGTGAGGGGTAGTGAAAAACCACTAACCACTAACCACTAACCAATAACAACCAACTATCAACCATTAACTAACGAACAACTTGATAATGAAGAAAAACCTCTTGTCCTACAGTATTAACTTCTAGAAGTTTTAGCTGGGGAGCTAATTTTGGTGAAAATCCTTTGCCTCCCACAGGTGTAGGCGCACCAGTACCACCTAAAATTAAGGGACAAATGGTCAGCCAGAGTTCATCTATTAAATCTAATTCCACCATAGAGGCGACTAATTCACCACCACCTAGTATTGCTAATCGTGCTACACCTAATTTTGCTAGATGCTCTAGGGCTGCTGCAATGTCAATTTTTCCCTCTTCTGTTTCAAATACCAAAATCTGCTCAAATTCAGGTCTTTTATGCCAAAAAACCGCCCCTGTGGTTGTGGTGAGCAACCAACGTTTAATCGACTGCTGAAAAAAGCGAATTTCCGGATTTAGGTTGGCAGTGTGTGTAATTACTATCTGTACTGGTTGAAGGGGTTTACCCCCTTGTGTTCGATTTTGC
The DNA here is from genome assembly GCF_000317225.1 of Fischerella thermalis PCC 7521. Lineage (GTDB taxonomy): Bacteria > Cyanobacteriota > Cyanobacteriia > Cyanobacteriales > Nostocaceae > Fischerella > Fischerella thermalis. The sequence continues at coordinate 41,258 of NZ_AJLL01000023.1, read as the reverse complement.
AGCAGTTGTGGATTCGTTACTGTCAGTGTTGTGCCGTAAGCGCGGAGAGTATCAGCACCAAATAAGACTGCATCAGCAGCAGCGATTTTGCTTTCTAGATGTGCTTTATCGCTATTGGAGCCAAAGCGAGCAGGCGATCGCGTAACATCAGCGATCTTGCCATCTGCACTCATGGCTAAAACCACCGTAGTATAAGGTCGATATTTGATCATTGATTTTTTGTATATTTTTTCTCTAATATTTTTGACTTTTGATTATCAAAAATAATGATACTGGCACATTCCTGTTTACAACTAATTTCACTGCTTTATTTGCATAAAATTAAATTTGCAATCACAACTAGTTGCTTTCAGTGTTTGTGTAAGATGTATTTTTTTGCTATCCAGTCATATGATGGTTTAAAATTTTGGGCAACAACCAATATTCATTGCTTAATAATATTAGTTAATCTAATTGCATTTGGTTGCTGTTGTGGTTTGCAAATGCCAAGTGAGAGTGCCGATGGCTAAGCAGCGTCAATCCTCCTTTAGAAGGATTTTAGTATCAAAGATTTTGCTCCTGTCTGTTCCAGTATTATTGATAGGTGAAATAGTTGCCTATCAAAAAGCACGTTATAGTCTGCTAGAAACTGCCCGTCAAAATTTAACCGCAAGTGCCGTTCTCAAGGGAGAAAAGATTGCAGATACATTCGCTGCTTTAAAAGCAAATTTGCTCAGTGCGACTAAAACCCAGGTAATTCAATCAGGTACACTTCCCCAAATAGAAGAGTTTTTGCATCAGCTAGCACAACAGCAACCACGGCAAATTGAATGCATACAATTAGTAGATTCTAATAGCGATACGATTAGTGCTAGTACTTGTGGCAAAGAACCAATAAGTCAATTAAATTCTTCTTTTTCTGATCAGGAATTAGAAGTAAAGTTATTATCACCAAAATTGAACACTACCGGAAATAAAGATGAACAAAGTAAACTAAAGTTACTATTATCAGCACCAGTTTACGATCTTGCTGGTCAATGGCGCTACAATTTAGTCTTCAAATCAACGGTTCTACGCGAAAAAATCAAAAATAAACCTGGCCTACTTACAGGATCAACAGTAGTTATTGCCGAAAATGGAATAATTTTAGCACATCCAATTGCTAGTCGAATTGGTACTAATATTGCCCAGCATATAGATGCTTCACGTCTGCAAATGATCATGAAAAATGCCATTGCTGGTAAGCAAGATACTCTGCATTTATTTTTTGATAAAGAGGGAGAAGAATTACTCGCTGGTTACACTGCGATTGACAGTCCAATCATCCAAGGAAAACAGCAAAAGTGGGTGATTTTAGCGGTTACTAGTCTGGACAATGCTTTGTATGATTTAGGACAAATCAAACTAATTTTGATTGTTTTGACATTTGGCTTAATTGGTGCCAGTGTTTTGGCAGCTTTATATTTAGCTCGTTGCTTGGCTCTTCCTGTAGAAGAATTGCGCGACTATGCTCTGAATCTCCACAGTCACCATAGTACAGTACCAGTCCCGCGCAACTTTAAAATCCGAGAATTCAATCAACTGGCTCAAGCATTGGATCAGATGCTAGAACGTCTCAAAGCTTGGGCAGAAGAAGTAGAAATAGCTTGGAAAGAAGCAAAAACCGCTAACCAGAGTAAAAGTCAGTTTTTGGCAGCAACTTCTCATGAATTGAGAAATCCACTACACATTATTATTAATTGTATTCGCCTAGTTCGAGATGACTTGTGTGATGATCGAGAAGAAGAACTCGAATTCCTCAAGCGTGCTGATGACACTGCAATTCACTTACTAGGTATTATTAATGAACTGCTTGATATTTCCAAAATAGAAGCTGGTAAACTCTCTGTATCTTTAGAACCAATAGACCTGCAAAAATTACTCAAAGAAGTCATCAATTTGCAATCTGTGAATATTCAACAAAAAGGCTTGCAGTTAAATATTCCTCAACAGATGAGCGAGTTGATATTGGTGAATGCTGATTCAGCCAAACTGAAGCAGGTATTAATTAATATTCTCGGTAATGCTACTAAATTTACTGAGGAGGGCAGCATTACAATCACAACAGAAATTCAACAAATTGATGGTAAATCCCAGGTGATTGTTACTGTTCAAGATACAGGTGTGGGCATTGATCCCGCCCAGCAACAAAAGTTATTTCGCCCGTTTGTCATGGTGGATGATGGTACTACACGCAAATTTGGTGGTACAGGACTGGGATTGGCTATTTCACGCAACTTAATTGAACTGATGGGAGGTAAGATCACCCTTGAAAGTAAAGGTATCAATCAAGGTACAACAGTGAAAATTATTTTACCTTTGATAGATACCCATCAGGAGAACACAGAAGATGGTACTAAGTTGCATTCAAAAATAGTAACTGAGGTATCGGAAGATAGGGAGTTTCCTGATGGGGAGAGAATTTCACCCCATCTCCCCATTGCCAAAAGTGTTACGCTTGACCACAACTTGGTATGAGGAGAGTGGGAGAATTAAACTCTCTTAGCCAAAAACCAGAACTCAGTAATGATCTGTGTTCAATACAACAAGTTTGCCATTCTGGTTAAGTGATTCTGTCAGGGCAGCAAGAATATTTACTAACTGCGTGCCTATCCAACCAGATGAAACCATGCAAGGAGTATTGTTGTGGATGCAATGAACAAAGCGATCGCATACTCGTTTTAATGGTTCATTTTTTTCGATTTGCAGCACTTGTTGGCTTTGATTGACAGGAATAAAATTATTGGCTTGCATTTCTAGTTCGCCATGCAGCAGCGTTAAAGGTGATGCAGCTGACATTTCATCAAAAATTAAACTGCCTCGACTACCTACAACTACTAAACGTCGCTGCTTATCAGGATTGAGCCAACACAAATGAATATAAGCTTGAAAACCATTAGGGTAGGTTAGTGTCACCCACACTAAGTCGGCTAAACCTGATGGGGAGATGGGCAGATGGGGAGATGGAGTGATGCTTCTCCCCACCTCCGGTTCTCCCAACTTCCCTACCTTCTCTTGTAGCCACACCCTACCCGATGCTTGTACGCTCACTGGTTGTTGACCTAACCAAGTATTAAATATAGCAATATCATGAATTGCTAAGTCCCATAGGGCATCAACATCTTGGCGGACTGGTCCGAGATGGGTACGACAAGCATAGCCGTAGCGCAAATCCCCTAATTCTCCTTCCTGAACAACAACTTGTCCTCGTTCCACTGCTGGATGAAATAGATAGGTGTGGTCTACCATGAGTTGCCGTTGCCGTTTTTGGGCTAGCTGACAGAGTTCATGACATTCCTTTAGGTTTAAAGTTAAAGGTTTCTCTGCTAAAACATGGTATCCCCAATCTAAAGCATCAGTAATTAGGGAGTAATGTGTGCTAGCAGGAGTGGCTATTACGACTGCATCTAAATCTGTTATTTGCTTAATTTTTTGCCATTCGGTTGTTAATAATATGCTTTTTTCCGTAGTTTTACTAAAAAAATATTGACGTTGTACTGTTGCCAAACGCTCTGAATTGGGGTCTACCACTGCTGCAACTGCAACCTGGGGATTTTCTAGAAAATTTCGCAACAAATGCACGCCCCAACGTCCTACTCCAACGACAGCAATTTTAATTTGATTAGTCATTAGTCAAGTGTCAAGAGTCAAGAATAAAGACGTGAACTCGTGTCTTGCACTAGTTGCAGTCATTAGACCTGTTGCATGAATCCTGAAAGCCCCCTCAATCCCCCGTGAACCGGGAGGGTTAGGGTGGGGTCAAAATATTTGTGCAAGAGGTCTATAAGGCTGAACCTCCAAAACCTCGTCACTAAGTTGAAGAACTTGGTAACGAGAACTAGAAGCAGACTAAATCAAAATTTCAGCTTGTTTTAACAGGTTTAAGCTTTGAGTTGTGAACTTTAGTTCACGGCTTAGTGCAAGATGTGAACGAGAAAGATCACGCCTCTACTCAATCGTGTGTAGTCTATATAACTATCGTCAATTGGGAAAAACCCTGGAATTTTAACTTTTTGCTTGGAAGTAATTAGTGATTTTCCTGTGTACTTAGAGTTAAAAAAGCAACTTTTGCTGCTGCTTGTTCGGCAGCTTTAATGGAACGGCCCTTTCCTTCACCAAATTTTTGTCCGTGCAACCACACTTGGGCAATGAAACGCTCTTGATTATTATGAGGCTGACTAATTTCTACAACTCGATATTCTGGTAAAACCTTAAACTGGGCTTGAGTCCATTCTTGCAGAGCAGCTTTGTAATTTAGTCTGGCTGGATCGAGGCGAATTTCTGCTGCCAGTTCTTTGAAGTGAGGGTCTAGCCAAGGACGAATTAAATCTAGGTTGTTTGTGCTGAGGTAAAGCGCTCCCAGAACTGCTTCAAAAGCATCTGCTAATCTTGACTGTTGACCAGCTTTGTCAGCAGTAGCACTGCCAGCCACAAGTAAATATAGTTCAAAACCGTAAGAGCGTGCTAGTTGAGCTAAAATGCGATCGCTCACTAATACCGAACGAATTGCCGCAAAATCTCCCACCGGACAATTTGGATAATTCTCCCACAACACAATTGCTGCTACCAACCGCACCACAGCATCACCAACAAACTCCAGATGTTCATAATTTGCTGACTCAGATACGGTTGGATGAGTTAGTGCTAAGTCTAGCAGTTGCCATTTAATTGGTGCTTCTACTGCCAAACCTAATTTTCTGACTAGACTTTCAAGTTGTCGTTGTCGGCGTGGATAAGCGAGGGTCATCCGATTTAGATTTTGGATTTTAGATTTTGCGAAAATTTTGTAGACGCGTTCAGCGTCTACGTGCAGCGTCCCGGAGGGAACTTCAAAGCAAAGAATGGAATGTAGCTTGTGCTTGCTATCATTCCATCTGAGTAGAGAGTCGGTAGTAAGCCGGGTTCTGTTCTCTTAATTCAAGAGGGCGGTTATCTATCTGGGACGGCTGTTACCAGACGTCTCTAGCGGCTCTGATCGCGGAACTGGTAAAAGACCAACCGTAGTTCCATTCGCCTTGCTCCCAACCGGGGTTTACCGAGCCAACACCTCTCGATGTTGCTGGTGCGCTCTTACCGCACCTTTGCACCCTTACCAAAGATTGGTAATTGGGGAAAAGGTAATTGGTAATTGGTTTTTTCCCGTTACCCATTACCCTTTACCCATTACCTACTCTTGGCGGTATCTTTCTGTGGCACTATCCTCGCGATCGCTCGCACTGGGCGTTACCCAGCAAGTTTGGTCTTTCGGGAGCCCGGACTTTCCTCAAACTATGCACAAATTGGCTAGTCTGCAACCGCCTACGCCTACTCTCTACCAATACTAGTGTAGTCCTGAATGACCTTTTAACGTTTTCTATTCCAAGGCATAGCGTAATACCAAGGCAGTTTTTTGATTGTGAAAGGACAATCGATAATACACATAGGGGGTTTATTCTCACCTGGAGCTAGACCAACCCGCAATTCAGAGATTCTCAATACTAGCTGCAAAGAAAATTTTAATTCTTTTTTTCCATCCATAAAATCTTGAAATAATAACCTTTGCGCTTTCACAGGGCTTTTTCCCAGTGCACTAATATTAATCAAAGGAGTATTGACTTGGTATGTTTTTGTTAACTCATCCAATTTAAAAACATCTTCAGCAGTCACTGCTGCTGAGAGAGTTTTGCTAGGGGCGATTAAGCTAGGACTTTGCGGTACACCAAGGTCACGCGTGACATCTGGTGATTTGCGAATGACTCGTCGTGATTGCTTGTTGTATTCAACTACTAAAGAGCAATTATCCCAGTCTACATATAAGGCAAGATTTTGAGATTTATTTTCAATACTTACAGATAATTCTTTCAATTCATCAATAAAATATGAGGGGCTGAGCCTAAAAGAGATACCGATATCATTTTGCAGGTCTTTGTCTTTGAGTTGCTCATCGACAACTTGCTTCTCAAAAATAAACTTGATTTTGTCGTCGATGGACTCAATCATTTTTGTAAAGGTATATGTGACGCCGATAATATACAGCGTCAAAAAAATTAAATTCCCCTCATTTCTGGCTACCATGTATATAAACTCCTGTAAACATTTTCATGTGCAGTGAACAGTTATCAGTTAGCAGTTTACTGTTCACTGATTTAACGGTTTAATCTCGAACTATTTTCTAGCCATCCCTTGCGCCAAAAAATATATAGTAAGATACCTGCGATGACTGCCATCACTGCTAAACAAGCTGGGTATCCCCAATACCAGTTCAACTCAGGCATATTATATGGTGATTTTTCTGTATTAAAGTTCATCCCATAGACGCCAGCAATAAAAGTTAGAGGAATAAAAATTGCTGAAATCACAGTTAGCAATTTCATAATTTCATTCATTCTATTACTGACCGCCGAAAGATAAACGTCCATTAAACCTGATGCAAGTTCTCGATAGGTTTCTAGCATATCTATGACTTGTACTGCATGGTCATAACAGTCTCGCAAATAAACTCGTACTTCATGACTAATCATTTCATTTTCGTCCTGAATCAAAGTATGAAGTAAGTTGCGTTGTGGCCAAATCGCACGACGCAGTTGTAGTAATTCTCGCTTAACTTTATAGATTTTCTTTAAGGTTTTAGGTGTAGGTTGAGAGATAACTTCATCCTCTAAATCTTCAATGCGTTCGCCATACTTTTCCAAGACAGGAAAAAAGCCATCAATAATTGCATCCATAAGAGCATAGGCTAGATAATCTGGGCCATTTTTGCAAATAATACCTTTATTTTTGAAAATGCGCGATCGCACTGCTTCAAAACAATCTCGTTTTGGTTCTTCTTGAACTGTCAGCAAGTAATGTTTTCCTAATACTAAGCTGACTTGTTCACTATGAAACCCATGAGATTTTTTCTTAGGCATGACCATACGTGCAATAATCACTAATTGATCTTCGTAATCTTCTACTTTTGGGCGTTCTGGCACATTTACAATATCTTCTAAAACTAAAGGATGTAACTCAAAAACCTGCCCTAATCTTTGTAAAATATCTTCACTACCTAAACCACGGACATCTACCCAACTTACCGATTCAGTATCTAGGTAAGGAATACAATCTTCTGGTGTTTCCACTTCTTTGCTAATCGCTTCGGTTGGGCTATAGTCAATTAATATTATCTTTGGTGGTGGTGCGTTTGCATCAACAATAATGGTTCCTGGTATAGTTCCTGGTTGATGATAGAAATCTTCACTCTCTGGTTCAGTTACTATTGAATTTAAGTGATGCTTTTTTTTAGCCATTTTATTTTTCCTAAATAGTCAATAATAAAGTGTTATTGCTACGAATGGCTGAATAATAAAAATCTTAACATTGGATATTTGATTCAAAGTTATTAATGATTAAAAGATTAATTAAACAATTAAAAATGCATTATTTAGAAAATGCAGGACTTATGCGAAAAGTGCCAAAAAGCTTAATTTATCAAACCGCCAAGACGCCAAGAACGCCAAGAATGCATAGAGAGTGCATAAGTCCTAAAATAATGAATTGGTCAGCATTATAGCTAAGTTTGTTATATAAATAATACTGGGTGAGAAATTGTAGAAAAAAACAGTTTGCCTTAGCAAGGCAAACTGCTGACAAATATATTAGATACAGACAGTATGAGGCTACATCATACCCATACCACCCATACCACCCATACCGCCCATACCACCCATATCGGGAGCACCACCGGCGGGTTTCTTCTCAGGTTTTTCGGCAACCACAGCTTCGGTAGTTAAGACCATAGAAGCAATAGAAGCTGCGTTTTGCAAGGCAGAACGTACGACTTTGGCAGGATCAAGAATACCTGCGGCGATCATGTCTTGAAATTCACCAGTCGCAGCATTGTAGCCGACGTTGAATTCTGTAGTACGGACTTTTTCAACGATGACAGAACCTTCAACACCAGCGTTATCTGCTATTTGGCGCAGGGGTGCATCTAGCGATCGCCCAACAATATCAGCACCAATTTGTTCTTCTTCGTTGAGGCTGTTTTTAATTTCAGCGACTTTTGTAGATAGGTGAATCAGCATCGTACCACCACCAGGAACTATACCCTCCTCTACGGCTGCTTTGGTGGCGTTGAGAGCATCTTCAATCCGCAATTTACGGTCTTTGAGTTCGGTTTCTGTGGCTGCACCAACTTTAATTACGGCTACACCACCAGCTAGCTTGGCGATGCGTTCTTGCAGTTTTTCTTTGTCATATTCGGAATCAGTTTCTTCTAACTGCTTACGAATTTGAGCGATGCGCTTTTGTACGTCGTCTTTGTGTTCGCCATCAGCAACGATGGTTGTGTTTTCTTTGTCAATGGAAATTCTACGGGCAACTCCCAGCATTTCCAAAGAAACCATATCTAAACTTAAACCGATTTCTTCGGAAATTAATTGTCCGCCTGTCAGAATAGCAATGTCTTGCAACATCGCTTTGCGGCGATCGCCAAATCCAGGTGCTTTAATCGCAGCAACTGACAGCACACCCCGTGCTTTGTTGACTACCAAAGTTGCTAAAGCTTCCCCTTCTACATCTTCAGCGATAATCAATAGAGGTTGACCCAAACGGGCAACTTTTTCTAAAACAGGCACTAAGTCCTGAATGCTGCTGATTTTTTTATCGGTGATCAGAATGCGGGCATTTTCAAATTCCACCGTCATCCGTTCGTTATCAGTGATAAAGTAGGGGGAAATGTAACCCCGGTCAATCTGCATCCCCTCAACTACTTCTAATTCCGTAGTTAGGGATTTAGATTCTTCTACGGTGATTACACCATCTTTAGTGACTTTTTCCATTGCTTCGGCAATCATGGCACCGATTTCTTCATCGTTTCCAGCCGAAACAGTCGCGACTTGAGCGATCGCACTTCCTTCTACTGGCTTGGCGACTGCTGCAATCTCCTGCACTAGCCTTTCTACGGTTTTTTCGATCCCATGTCTTGTTGCGACTGGATTTGCTCCAGCTGCTACATTTTTTAAACCTTCGCGGATCATGCTTTGAGCTAGTACAGTTGCTGTAGTTGTGCCATCGCCAGCTACTTCTTTTGTTTTAGAAGCAACTTCTTGGATGAGTTTTGCCCCTGTATTTTCTAGGGGATCTTCTAGTTCAATTTCTTTAGCAACGGTGATCCCGTCATTCACGATTTGGGGTGTACCAAACTTTTTTTCTAAAAGGACGTTGCGGCCCTTTGGCCCCAGGGTAATTTTCACTGCATCAGCAAGAGTATTGATGCCCCTTTCTAAGGCACGTCGGGAATCTTCATCAAATGCAATAATTTTGGCCATACTTTTTAGTTTGGTTTAATTTGTGAGTTCTTCCATTAGACAATTTAGCACTCACAAGCCAAGAGTGCTAAGTCAACAAGCCATAAGCTGTTGAGTTTATTAATCTTTACTAGGCTATAGGAGTATATAGGTTTAGGGATGTAGGGGAATCCACCCAAAAAAATCTAAATTTCCTCCTATTCCCTTAATTCAAGCTACGAGAACCCAAATAAGGCAGTCCATATACTCTCATATTTGTAGTGAGAAAAAAAAATGATTGTTATACACTTGATGCTGATATTGGATACTGGCATTAATGGTGGAAACGGGAGATGAATATATACAGCTCCCTTGAGGCGCTTGGTATTGCTGAACCCAGCGGTTCCGGCTGGTTAGCAGTAGTGTTTACATTTCTATTGGCGTGGGTTGTAACGTGGCGTTTGATTCCAGAGGTACGTAAATTTGCCTTACGAGTTGGTTGGGCTGATCAACCAAATGCACGGCGTTTAAACCGAGAACCTTTGCCAAATGCAGGCGGTCTGGCTATCTACGCAGGAGTGCTAGCAGCTTTGATCTTGGCAAGTTTGTTAAGGCCAATTGAACTTCAAGGTGTACTAGCTCAGGTTTTAACTATTCTTTTGGGGGGTTCGATACTGGTGCTAGTTGGCTTTATTGACGACCAATTCGGTTTACCTCCCTCAGTTCGTCTGTTAGTACAAATTCTGACGGCCCTGCTGTTGGTTGGCAATGGCATTAGCATTAAAGTTACTTTTGGTACTCCCCTCGACTCGCTACTCTCCACATCGCTAACGGTGTTTTGGGTGGTAGCAATTACTAATGCCATCAATTTGATGGACGGTATGGATGGTTTGGCAGGAGGAGTTAGTTTTATCACTGCTATGAGTTTATTAGCTGTTTCGGCGCAGTTTCCCAACTGGGCAGCAGCAACACTAGTTTTGGCAGCCTTAGCAGGAGCAGCATTAGGTTTTTTACGCCACAACTTTCATCCGTCACACATTATTATGGGTGATGCCGGAGCATATTTTTTTGGCTACGTACTAGCTGCAACTGCTATTGTCGGTGAACTACAAGCCACTACAATTTTTTCTTTAGTACCACCTGTTTTGTTTTTACTTTTGCCAGTGCTAGATACTACCCAAGTATTTGTGCGGCGACTTATGGCAGGGAAAAACCCCCTAAGTACTCCCGGAAAAGACCATTTACATCATCGCTTGCTAGCTTGGGGTTTATCTCAGCGCCATGCAGCCTTGACTCTTTGGTCAATTGCTTTAGTTTGCAACTGGCTGGCGATGACAATCCGAGGCATGAGTTTGGTAGTTATAATTGCTACTACCCTCAGTATTATTACTTTGTTAGGTTTCACCGTTTGGCAGAGGGTAAAGGCAACATGAATTATGAATGATGAATTATGAAAAAGACGAAAGCCCAGTTTCATAATTCATAAATTCATAATTTTTTCTATGCCATCACCATACCGCCATCTACGTTAAAGACTTGTCCGGTGATGTAGCCTGCTGCGGGGTCGGCAGCCAGGAAACGCACCATGCCAGCGATGTCTTCTGGCTGACCATAGCGACCAAGGGGAATATACTTGAGAATACCTTCAGCATCGAGATTGCTGGTCATATCAGTGGCGATAAAACCAGGGGCAACGGCGTTAACAGTAATGCCACGAGAAGCTAGTTCTTTCGCAACAGTTTTAGTAAAACCAATCACGCCTGCTTTAGCAGCGCTGTAGTTGGCTTGTCCGGGATTACCCATGAGTCCAGCAACGGAGGTAATGTTGATGATCCGTCCTGAACGCTGTTTGAGCATGATTTTACTGGCGGCACGTGTGCATAAAAATACACCAGTTAAGTTGAGATCAATTACTGCTTGCCAATCTTCTGGCTTCATTCTGAGTAAAAGTGTGTCGCGGGTTATACCAGCATTATTGACCAAGATGTCAAGGCGATTGAACTTTTCGATCGCAGCGTTGATTAAAGCATCAACTTGTTCTTCTTTGCTGACATCAGCCGCAAGCGCGATCGCACTTCCCCCTGCTTGCGTAATTTCTGACACTAATTCATCAGCCGCTTGACTAGAACTAGCATAGTTGACAACTACGCTAGCACCAAATTTCGCTAATTCCCGTGCGATCGCTCTTCCAATTCCCCGTGAAGCTCCTGTAACAATTGCTACTTTTCCTTGTAAAGTTTGTAAGTTTTCTGGCAACAATTCCATAACTACTCTTGTTGATTGTTTCACCGCGCTAATCATCATAGGGCGATTTGGGATCGCAACTAATAACAATTCCTTTTAATTCGACTACAGATAATCTGGTGGGACGCCTTTCAAGGGCCAGAGGAGGATTAATTTCGACTTTTACAAAAAGTCTAATAATTACTGCTTTGATAACTGTAGGAGGCGCTCCCAGTGCAACTCTGACACTGGGACTACAGATAGCCTGGGAAGACGCAGCAAATCAAAGTCTGCAAAGCTGCTATCTTTTTTTATTTGCGCTAAGGAAACTGGTAGAGGTAGTCTTTGCACAGGCCGCAAATCTACAACTACTCGTTTAACATCATCTAATTTTGGATCGGGGTAAGGTTGACTGGTTACTTCTGCCACACCTATAATTCGCCGCTCCTTGCCAGTGTGATAAATTAACGCTAAATCACCAATGGTCATTGTCCGTAGATGCTTTAGGGCTAAAGCATTGCTCACTCCATTCCAAACCGTACTGCCATTGTGTTCTAAATCTGAGTAGGAATATTCCTCCGGTTCAGTTTTCAGCAACCAATATGCCATGAAAGCATCTCCAAAAGTTGTCGTGAAGTTTTCAAGTTTCTAAAAATGTAACCATCCTAGATATAGTAATAATCACGTGTCAAAGTAGAGACACATAATTAGTTAGTTGTTAGTAGTTGTAGAAACGTGCCATGGCACGTCTGTACATTGGTTAGTAGGGACACAAAGCGTTGCGTCTGTATAGAAGTACTTCCAAACAACAAACAACTAATAACAAACAACTAAAAACTAACAACCACTAAAAAAATAATTTCGAGGAGTGAAATTTTATGAACAAACCCACCTTGTTGGGTTCTCAGTTATTGACTGGGAACTTGTGGAAGAGTTTATCATTTGCCATGCTGCTATGTATTACTTTTAGCCAGCCTGTCTTAGCACAAGAGAAACAGAGGATGTTACGAATTCTTACTGTTACTGGTCGCGGGGTAGAATCAATTCCTGCTACTCTGGCTGAAGTTGTATTAGGTGTAGAAGTGCAGGCTAAAACTGCTCAAGAAGCACAAAAAGAGGCTGCTCGGAGATCATCAGCTGTGGTAACACTGCTCAAGACCCGTAATGTGGAGAAACTACAAACTACTGGCATTACTCTTAATCCAGTATATAGTTATAAAGATAACATTCAACGTCTAACTGGTTATAGTGCTAGTAATACTGTAAGTTTCCGCATTGCTACTGATAAAGCTGGCCAGTTGTTAGATGAAGCTGTCAAGGCTGGAGCAACGCAGATTAGCGGTATTAGTTTTGTGGCTACTGATGAAGCGATCGCTCAAGCCCAAAAGCAAGCATTAAAAGAAGCTACCCAAGAAGCTCAACAACAAGCTGAAGCCGTTTTTAGTGTTTTGGGTTTCCAGCGTAAAGAAGTAGTAAGCATTCAAATCAACGGCGCCAGCGCGCCACCTCCACCACCACGCCCCATGTTTCGTGCGGATGCGGTTCAAACAGCAAATGCTTCCACTCCCGTAGAAGGTGGTGAACAGCAAGTAGAAGCATCGGTAACGTTGGAAATTAGTTATTAGTCAAGTGTTGGTTGTTGGTTGTTGATTATTGATTTTTTCAAACAACAAACAACTAAGTAGAACGGTGCAAAAAAACCGAACTATGTAACGGAAAGTAAAGTTGCCCAAAAAGCTCTTCCCTTCAGCATAGCTGCCCTCTGCCTCCTGCCTTGTCATAACGACAATTTTCAACACCGACCTACTTAACAACTAACAACAAAATGATTAAAAATTATCGGGATTATTATCCATCATCTCTGCTTCGTCCCGCTTGGAACCAAGCAAGTCTAGTTGATCTACTCTGATTACTGGGGAAGAACGCAGCGCCCCGGTGGTGCGATCATTCCAAGTATCAAATTTTAAGGAACCTTTAACTCCGATTAGGCTTCCTTTACGTACAAACCGACCGGCGATCTCCGCAGTATTTCCCCATAGTTCTAAATTGAACCAATCAGGTTCATCACTACTACGCGATCGCCGCCTTACTGCTAGTGTTAGTTTACATTTGACACTACCACTATCCTCAAAATACTTCATATCAGGGTCGCCGCCTACACGACCAACTAAGGTGACGATGTTAATGCTCATGGGTGTTACCTTTCAGTACAGACGTACTCATACATAATGATTTTCATCATAGCGAATTCTCAAACTGAAAAAACTGTGTTAAATAATTAACAATTATATTTACTGACTATAATGATAAAAATTACCCTATTATAACTACAAAAGTGTACGGATATGTCTTTACAGTCAGAGAATATAAAACAGTAGCAGCCACAAAAAGGCAAAGATTCCTAAAAGTTATACAAAATATAGCCTGCTTTACTAGACTCAGGTCAAAAAAAGTAATAAAATCCTGCACGATTCTCTCTTACGGTAGTAGTCAAAAGTATCGAAATAGGGGGCGACAAAACCCGTGGGCCTTTTCAGTAAGTTTTCCTTATCGCGAGATATGGGTATCGACCTCGGTACCGCCAATACCCTAGTGTATGTATCTGGTAAAGGTATTGTTCTTCAAGAACCATCAGTAGTTGCCATCGACCAAAACGAAAAGGTAGCACTGGCAGTAGGAGAAGACGCCAAAAAAATGCTCGGTCGAACACCGGGAAATGTGATTGCCCTGCGCCCCTTGCGCGATGGTGTAATTGCTGATTTCGATACAGCCGAAATCATGTTAAAAAGCTTTATACAGCGCGTCAATGAAGGTAAATCACTAGTATTACCCCGGATTGTCATTGGTATACCCAGTGGTGTCACAGGGGTAGAAAGACGAGCTGTGATGGATGCAGCAACACAAGCGGGAGCCAGAGAAGTTTACCTCATTGATGAGCCTGTGGCAGCAGCAATTGGGGCGGGATTACCCGTAGCCGAACCAACTGGCAACATGATCATTGATATTGGTGGTGGTACTACAGAAGTAGCTGTACTGAGTCTTCAGGGTACAGTACTGAGCGAATCAGTACGTATTGCTGGAGATGAACTAACAGAATCAATAATGCAGTATATGAAGAAAGTTCATAACCTGGTGATCGGGGAACGTACTGCTGAAGATATTAAGATTCGCATTGGTTCTGCCTACCCGACTCACGATGATGATGACGCCATGATGGAAGTCCGGGGTTTGCACCTACTATCTGGCCTACCGCGCACTGTAACCATCAAAGGGCCAGAAATTCGTGAAAGTATGTCGGAACCGCTATCAGTGATTATTGAAGCAGTGAAGCGGACTCTAGAACGCACACCGCCAGAACTAGCAGCAGACATCATTGACAGGGGCATTATGCTAGCAGGCGGCGGCGCTTTGCTCAAAGGACTAGATACTCTAATAAGCCATGAAACCGGGATTGTCACCCACGTTGCTGCTGATCCTCTCTGCTGTGTTGTATTAGGTACAGGTCGCGTGTTAGAAAATTTCAAACAGCTAGAACGAGTGTTCAGCGGTCGTTCCCGAAATATGTAGTAAGAACAAGCAATCCCTGAGATTGGGTTTGTAAATAATCCAAATTTGTTAGTATTTACACGGCTAAATAAAGGTATATATGTTTACAGCACGTCGCTGGTGGGAGCATAAAGGATTACACATTGGAATACTGTCTCTAATAGTTGGTGGAGCCTGGATACTGAGACAAACTCAAGGAGCGCTGTTACTGGAGATTTATCAGGGTGTTACCAGTCAGTTCCAGATATTGCAGCCAGGGACAAATCCAGAGGAACGGTTGAAAGATGCTCGTGTATTAGAATTAGAAGCTCAAATAACAGAATTAGAAAACCAGAATAAAAAGCTGCAACAGTTGTTGGGTTACGTCGAAAAAGAGCCTATTTCGTTACGTCCAATCCCAGCACGGGTCGTAGGGCGCAGTGCAGACAACTGGTGGCAACAAGTGATTCTCAACCGGGGTAGTCTAGCAGGAATTCAAGAAGGATTTGTAGTCAAGGCTGAAGGCGGATTAGTCGGTTTGGTAGAGAGTGTAACTCCTAATACTAGCCGTGTGTTATTAATTAGTGACCTGAAAAGTAAGGTGGGTGTAAATATCAGCCGTACAGGAGCCAAAGGAGTTGTACGGGGCGATGCTTCCGCAGAAGCAGTACTGGAGTTTTATGAAAAAGTTCCCAATGTCAAACCTGGGGATGTAGTTGTCACATCGACCTATAGCCAAAAGTTTCCCTCTGGTTGGCCTATAGGAAGAATTAAGTCCCTAGATTTAAAGAAACTGCCAGCCTCAGTAGCGAAAGTAGAACTGTTTCCATCTATTCGATCTTTGGATTGGGTGACAGTATATCCCAAGCCAGAAAATCAACAACAGGAGAATCCCTAATCACAAAAATAAGGATGAAGGGTAAAGATTAATATCTATATTTTTGTGTACTTTACACATGAGTGTTTAATAAAAAAATGAAACTTCCTGCATTTCGGGGTGGCAGGCAAAATAAGCCAAAATCGCGAT
Source organism: Fischerella thermalis PCC 7521 (assembly GCF_000317225.1). Lineage (GTDB taxonomy): Bacteria > Cyanobacteriota > Cyanobacteriia > Cyanobacteriales > Nostocaceae > Fischerella > Fischerella thermalis. The sequence continues at coordinate 25,220 of NZ_AJLL01000023.1, read as the reverse complement.
CGCGAAAATCCATAATAAAAATCAACCCCATTTCACGTTGGCATCCACGCCTCCGACTAATGGTAAATTGGGCCGTGATTTTTGGTTCTGTCATCCTCTGCTTGCTGATGCTGCTTACCCGTCTTCCTGGTATGGAACTATTAGGCATTGGCCCTAATTGGTTATTAATTTGGGTAGTGGCTTGGAGTGTCAAGCGTACACCTTTCCAAGGTGCATTAGCGGGTATAGTTTTGGGATTACTTCAGGATGCAATGACATCACCAGATCCCACTCACGCCCTCAGTTTAGCAGTGGTAGGCTGTCTAACAGCTTTGCTGCAAAAACAGCGTTTTATTCAAGAAGATTTTATTTCCATCGCCTTAATTGTCTTCGGCATGGCGGTTTTGGTGGAAACAATTTTTGCTTTACAACTAATTTTTATGGGCGATCGCAATACGGCAGACATCTGGGGTTATTATCAAAAGGTAGCCCTAGCCTCTGCTATAGTTAGTAGCCTCTGGGCGCCAGTGGTTTATTTTCCTCTGAATCGTTGGTGGCAACAACTGAAATTAGCCGAGCAACAATCCTAAAACAAGTTTAAAAGTTAGTTTTAAAATCTTTGTGGGCGGAGTGTGGATAACCTGGATTCTAACTAGCGGTCTTGCGATGAACCACCAGGCAAAAAGTCAAGGGTGGAGATAATTTGAGACTACAATCCCAAATTATCCTCACCCTTAATTTTTTCTGGAATTTTGGCAATCTCTGGCAAGATGGATTAAAGCTAGAGTTGGAACAGGGCTAGGAAAATTAAAAATTTATCATTTTCTGTTTTTAATTGATTTCCAGCCCCTAGTTGATCACAGTTAAGAAAATGTACTTATAGTAAATTCAGTGATTAAATCAGATTCACATCCCCAACAAAAAGTAGGAACTGAGTTTGACCGGGCAATGATGCGGCGCTGTTTGGAACTTGCTCGGCGCGCTTTGGGATGCACTTCCCCAAATCCGATGGTAGGGGCAGTGATTGTTAAAGATGGTGAAATTATTGGAGAAGGCTTTCATCCCCGTGCAGGTGAACCGCACGCTGAAGTTTTTGCACTCAAAGCAGCAGGTGCAAATGCTCGTGGGGCAACTGTCTATGTTAGTCTGGAACCTTGCAATCACTACGGACGCACTCCTCCTTGTTCAGAAGCATTAATTGCTGCTGGAGTGGCCAAGGTAGTAGTCGGTATGGTTGATCCTAACCCCCTGGTAGCTGGTGGTGGTATTGCTAAATTACGTGCGGCGGGCATAGAAGTCATAGTTGGAGTGGAAGAAGAAGCTTGTCGAAAGTTAAATGAAGGCTTTATCCATCGCATTCTCTACAAAAGACCCTTGGGCATATTAAAATACGCTATGACCTTAGATGGCAAAATAGCTACGACTACTGGTCATAGCGCTTGGGTGACTAACCAGGAGGCTCGTAGCGTAGTGCATCAAGTGCGCGCAGCCTGTGATGCTGTCATTGTCGGTGGAAATACGGTGAGACTGGACAATCCACATTTAACCAGTCGTCAACAGGGAGCGCATAATCCCCTGCGGATAGTCATGAGTCGCAGTCTGAATTTACCAGCACAAGCTCATCTGTGGAATACTCAAGAGGCTCCTACTTTGGTGCTGACAGATGTAGGAGCCAACCCTGTTTCTCGAAAAATGCTGCTCAAACAGGGAGTAGAAGTAATCGAATTATCGCCACTGACACCAGAAAAAGTAATGGCTTACTTATATGATCGCGGCTTTTGTAGCGTGCTGTGGGAATGTGGTGGAACTCTAGCAGCTAATGCGATCGCTCAAGGAGCAGTACAGAAAATCCTAGCATTCATCGCTCCAAAAATAATTGGTGGAAGCAATGCTCCTACACCCGTCGGTGACTTGGGTTTAACCACTATGACTGAAGCATTGTCTTTGGAACGTGTAGAGGTGCGTGTAGTGGGAGCAGATTGTTTAATAGAAGGATATTTACCTCAATAAAGTCATTAGTCCTTTGTCATTTGTTATTTATCGAGAGTTAATGGTTAGTAGTTAGTAGTTGTTAACCATGACCAATGATTAATGACTGATAACCAATGACTTATTTTCATGAATACTGACGTTCATTAGCAAGGTCGCGGATGAGGGGTAAGCGAGATTGAATGTAGTCACAGAGAAAATCTGTTTCTTGGCAATCTAGCAAAGCTTGCGTTTTGGTTTGCTTAACCAACCACTGTACTAAGCTAGCATCATCTAATTGCAGTAGCGTCTTTGTTTGGGTAGTCTCAATTACAGACCAAAGCTGACGCATAATTTTGGGAGTCATCAGACCTCCATTTTGTTGTAATGTCAGTTGTCTTCAGGATACACAATTTAGATTCAAAGTTCCGGCATTAGCCTACAAGCTGAAACAAGTGTTATTACAAACTTAATAATTTGATTCATAACTTGATGAAGATTAAGAATAAGGATATTGCAGCGCTTGTTTAATAAAGTTAACCTCATCTATATTCTGAGTATTTTTTCAATCATTAAAGTTGGTAATGTATCTTTTAGGGAAAAGGATTTTTTAATCCCTGATAATCATAGTCGGATTCTGGACGATTTAAACCATATCCATGACTACCTGCTAAACCGATTAAAATAGTTCTTTTTTCAACTTCAATTCTTTTCATATATATTTCCTACTATTCAACATCTATAAATTTTGCAAGAGACTCCATGAATATAATTCACAACGAGGGTATGAAAATTTCATCCGCTTGCACCCTTCCACCCTTATACCCCTACACCCATTTTTAAGGCAGGTCTAATTTATCTGTTAGATAAGGAAACAGGAGTAGGGTTTCGCTGTTTACTATTCCAACAACAAAAATTTGTAATTAATAATTTTGTTTAGGTAGTTAATAAATGCTATCGATAATTACTAATTATAAGTATTGATATTTAATTATTGATAACCGTAATTTCTCGTATCTTTACACAAAATTCACCAAGTATACGTAAGCAAAAAACCTTGTAATACTTACTACATAAACTTATGTTTAGTAATGCAAAGTTTTTATAGTGAAACATACAATTATTGTGTGTTTTTGAGGAAATAATTGCCATACTTGATGGGGAAAAATTTTTCCCGGTGAGAATGCTTATTTAATCATAAACAATTGGTTATGACAACTTTAAAATCTTGTGTTTCTGCTTGTCGCTACTGTCGGCATTATACGCCCTTAGGGCAGCGCGGGGGTACGTGTAATCTATTAAATGTAGCAGTAAAGTCTGGATGGAAAGCTTGCCCTTTATCAATTCCATCTTTTGCTCCCTCTTGGGAAAGCATAGATACCATTCACAGCTTTAACTCAAAACACTAATCAATACAATTACAATCATCATTTGTAATTGTTACTTATCATTTGTTGCTGGTGTATAAGAATAACTTGCCTCCAAATATCAACTGTTTGTTAACAATTGATTTACTGTATGAATATGTGCTGTAGGGTTTAACAAAATAAAGCCAGAGGACAGTCCCAATGAAAAAATTTCACTACCAAGATGAACATTCATTACAAGATACAGTTCCTCTAGTGAACCTACTGGTCTGTCCCATTAGTTTTAAGGGTTAAAAAAAGGAACTGCAAAGACGCGAAGTAAACGAAGGAAGAGAAATCAAAAAGGAGTTTACCCCACGTAATTAATGAGACAAAGCACTACTACTCAACCACATTGATTTTGATAGGCTGCGAGATCCCAACTTTTTGAAAAAAAGTCTGGTATCTCGCCTTTGCAACCCCTGAGAACTTTAAGTCCTCTGTTGAATACCACACGCTTTAAAACACCGCCCTTTGTGGACTACCTCAAATGTGGTGATTTGCTTGACTAATATATATTTGTAAAGTAAGCTAATAGGTTGTCTGTCTAATTCCTGCTCGGATCAGGTAGACGTATTGCAAAAGCTGGCAAAAATAGTTCCAACAACGCAGGCGATCGCGTTTATTCTGAGACCAAAGCCAGCTACCTGTACGGCAACCTCATTAAGGACAATTAAATGACTTACGCGATTATTGAAACTGGCGGTAAACAATTAAGAGTTGAACCAGGCCGCTTTTATGACATTGAACTGCTTTGTGCCCAACCCGATGAGAAAGTTAGCATAGAATCAGTACTGCTAGTGCAACACAACGGCGAAGTAACAATTGGGCAGCCGTTAGTAACAGGAGCAAAGGTAGAAGGGACAGTGATGCGACAACTGCGGGGTCGTAAAGTCCTAGTCTATAAAATGAAGCCCAAAAAGAAAACCCGCAAAAAACGCGGACATCGCCAAGAAATCACTAGGCTGATGATCAATTCTATTAGCCTTAATGGTTCTGTGCTTGCTTCAGAAGCAGAAACTTCTGTAACTAGTGAAGCAACAACCGAGGTTGCACAAGAATCTGCAGAATAATTTGTTATTAGTTGCTTGTTGATTGTTGTTTGTTGGTTGTTAGTTATTCCAACCGACTATTAACGATCAACGCACAACAATTTTTGTAAGGGAGAAAATCATGGCTCATAAGAAAGGAACAGGTAGTACACGTAACGGTCGTGACTCAAATGCTCAACGACTAGGTGTCAAACGCTATGGTGGCCAAGTTGTTCGCGCAGGTAATATTCTAGTGCGTCAGCGTGGAACTAAATTTCACCCCGGTAATAATGTCGGAATTGGTAGCGATGACACTCTATTTGCCCTCGTGGATGGTGTTGTAAAATTTGAACGCAAGGGTAAAACCCGTAAAAAAGTCAGCGTTTATCCTGCTGCTACTGAAACTGTTGCTGCATCTTAAATATTCAGTAATTTTGGGGCGGGTAGTAATACCTGCCCTAATTTTAAAAAATTAGACCATAGTTAAACATCAACTTTTCTGCTAGTACACCCAAGGCTAAACCTGCAAAGGAAAAGGCCACTGTGAGCCAAAAAGCTAGTATTTGGCTAAATCCTGCTGCTTGAAAGTCTATTTTTACCAACATAGTCACAGCAATAATCACCAAGGTATCAAGAAATAGACGAAAACGGGCCATAATCAGAAAGAACAAAAAAGCTCCCAAGACAGCAATACCAAATGACCTTAGATTTGATCGAAATAAGCTTACAGAATAGTCAGCCATTTTTGATAAAGGAATAGTCAAGATAGCAATAAAAATTACAATAGCGATCGCAACCGCTAGCCATAATATTGGCTGAGTTCTGGATCTTGATAGTACCCAGCCAAAGGTAGTGTACGTAAGCAACAGCAGTATTAAAGAAAACCAAGGAAGTCTTTGCAAAAAAGCCATAGGATGAGTTGTGATTGCCACAGGGATTTATACTTTTAGGAAGGCAGAAAGATGAAAAATTTTTCATACTTCATCTTTGATATCTGTCTTCAAAATGGGTGTAGGGTTGTAGGAGGAGTCAAATTTTCATTCCTTCGTTGTGGGCAATTGCCCGTGGGGGTCATACACCTGGCGACTAGACGTCGCTGCTACACATATAAAACCCACTTACGTGGATTAAAAAACCTTTATTTCAAGAACTTTATTTTTACAGGCTTGCTACTTAATAATCCCGTTTTTAAGCTAAATAGCTGCAACAATAACTAAAATTTTCTGACTTGTCTTGTCTGTAATCAATAGGCGATGATGCTCTGCTAAAAAACAATTGAGCAATTTAACAGAAGAATTTCAGCAAAATTAAGTTATATATATTCTTAAACATTTGTAAACTGTTAGCAGTTATATAGCCACGTGTCACATCTTGATTCAGGAAATATTATGAAACAACTTGTTATCGCTGAGCGCGTGTGCCTAATTGGTCATATTGTATCAATGGTGTTTGGACTGGTAGGAATATTACTGGTCGTTCCTCACGCTGAAATAATTTTGAATTTAGCAGAGATTGGACAAACCGCCATGCAATGGAGTTTGGCTGGAGGCGGCGTCGTTTATATGATTTTGGGAGCAGCAGCAGTTTCCTTATATGCTTATAGAACATTAGGGTTAGGTTTGTGGCTCTCATTTCTGCTGCCATCGGTGTTGATTTCTTTAAGCAGTGAATTACTAGGAACCAGTACTGGCTTTCCTTTCGGTCATTACAGCTACTTAAGTGGGTTGGGTTATAAAATTGCGGGTTTAGTACCTTTTACTATTCCTTTATCTTGGTTTTACGTAGGATGTGTAGCTTACCTCCTAGCACGTGCTGGTTTAGAAGTTGATAAAAAACCTAGTTTGTGGCGTCATCTAGGCGCGATCGCTTTAGGTGCTTTATTGCTGACTTCTTGGGACTTTGTGCTTGATCCAGCAATGAGCCAAACATCTCTACCTTTTTGGTATTGGCAGCAACCAGGAGCTTTCTTTGGGATGCCTTATCAAAACTTTGCTGGATGGATTGGTACTGGCTCAGTGTTTATGACAGTAGCTGCATTATTATGGCGGAATACACCGATCAAATTAGAGCGATCGCAACTTAATTTACCTTTGATTGTTTATTTAAGCAACTTTGGCTTTGCAACAGTCATGAGTTTGGCGGCTGGTTTTTCCATCCCCGTCTTACTAGGTTTGTTCTTAGGTGCAGTTCCAGCCGTAGTCTTGTGGTGGAAGACTCAAAGTACTTCTACAGATGCTGCTGTAGAACCTGCTAGCAATAAAGTACAAATAGCCCCGGTAAAAGTTGCTCTTAAGTAAACTACCCACCGCCAGCCGAAGAAGTCGCGGTATGGCGGGAGAATAAAGTCTGCTGAGTACAGTTTATACAACACGAAGGCAGACAAGGAGTTTGCGATGTAGGGAGATGAAAGGAATGATCGCAGTTTACTTGCGGGTGATTCAATTGTTTAGTCTGATAATATTAATCGAACTCACGTTATATTAACTCAGTATTTTTACAGTGATAGACTCGTTAACTATAGTAAGTTCTTTTTCGTTTTTTCTACTACTTATACAAGTACCAGCAGTAGCAATTCTGTTGTCACGTCTGTTGAAAGGGCCTTTACGTCATCCTCCTGTTACGCCACAAAACCCAACACCAGACCTTTTAGGTAGTGTGAGTGTAGTAGTTCCTACCCTGAATGAAGCCCTTCGTATCAGTCCTCTATTGGCTGGTTTAAGTCGTCAAAGTTATGAAGTCCGGGAAGTAATTGTTGTAGATAGTAATTCCCAAGATCACACTCCTGATTTAGTAAAAGCTGCACAAAAACAAGACCCCCGCTTTCGTTTAATTACCGATGATCCTTTACCCCCCGCTTGGGTAGGACGTCCTTGGGCTTTACACAACGGCTTTTTACACTCTTGCGAAGCCAGCGAGTGGTTTTTGGGTATGGATGCTGATACTCAACCATCACCAGGCTTAGTTGCGGGTTTGGTAAAAACGGCAATAACTGGAGGATATGATTTAGTTTCTCTCTCGCCAAAATTTATCCTTAAGTATCCAGGAGAGTGTTGGCTACAACCAGCGTTGTTAATGACGTTGCTTTATAGATTCGATCCTGCGGGTGTAAATACGCAACAACCAGAACGAGTTATGGCTAATGGGCAATGCTTTTTATGCCGTCGTTCTGTTTTAGCTGCTGTCAATGGTTATACTAGTGCCAAAAGTTCTTTTTGCGATGATGTTACCTTGGCTCGACACATCGCCGCTTGCGGCTTTAAGGTAGGCTTTTTAGATGGGTCGAAAGTCTTGAAAGTGCGGATGTACGAAGGGGCAATAGAGACTTGGAAAGAATGGGGTCGGAGTCTCGATTTAAAAGATGCTTCTTCCCGTACTCAGCTATGGACTGATTTATGGGTACTAACTTCAACTCAAGCTTTACCTGTTTTGATCATCCTCAGTTACTTATTGCTTTCCCGCCATCTCCCCATCACCCCAATCCCCCATCTCCTATTACTGGGACTGAACCTATTTTTGTTGATAGTTCGCTTTGGTATGCTGTTTGCGATCGCACCTTGTTATGACCGCACTCAGACTAGAGGCGGTTGGTTATTTTGGCTTTCCCCATTGGCTGACCCCTTAGCCGTCATGCGGATTTTCATATCAGCATTTCGCACTCCACGACAGTGGCGAGGAAGAAATTATAACTAATTGTTCGTGGTTGAGGGTTGGTAGTTGCTGGTTCTAGTAACAAGCAAAAAATAACACTATCAAGTATCATTTTCATCACTCAGATGATCACCACGCTCCAATTCCCAAAGAATTTGATTACCTTCTCGTCGGACTCGCGAAACAATCCAATTACGCCAACGCCATTGATCACCGCGACTAGTGACAGCACTGGCGTGGACATCCATTAAATCTGCTAATTCCGAACTAGTGATTAAGTAACCTTTTTCGGCTATTTCTTCAGCAATCCGTAGAGTTTCAACTAAGTTGCGCAGTTGTACTACCCTCATTTCGCGAGGTAATTCTTCATGGGAAAGGGTCGTTGAATGATTCGATGTGTCCGTCATGGTTATTTCTGATGCAAGGGTACTGATCTCTCGTGTGTTTTTGTTAATTATCATCGATTCGGGATCAGAATCAGATACACTTGCTACCACAAAATCAGTTGATGTCAGTAAAAAATCATCCAATAAACTGATATCAGAAATTTGTCGTAACACCGGAGTTTTGCCACTAGCAAAAGCACGAGCGATCGCATCACAGCGTTCGTTGCCTACGTTACCAGCATGACCACGGACGTGTTGCCATTGTACCTGACGGCTGTTGAGTTGCTCAAGTTGTTCTAGCAAGTCTCTGTTTAGAACAGGACTACCATCCGCCTTTTTCCAGCCTTTTCTTTTCCAGGTTTTGATCCATTTAGTTACACAGTTAATCAGGTACTCACTGTCACTATAGAGAGTGATAGGTTGAGTTTGTCCTGATGCTTTGAGGAAAGATAAAGCTGCGATCGCCGCTTGCATTTCCATTTTGTTATTCGTGGTTTCAGCAGCAGCATTGCCCATTTCATGCACCGAACCATCATCAAAGTAGACGACAACACCCCAACCACCAGGGCCAGGATTACCGATGCAAGCACCATCAGTATATATACTCGCAATTTTATGTTGAAAAGACATATTGAGAATTATCGAACTGCACAAGGATATTTAGACACCCTAAGAGTGCCTTCCCGCAGGTAAATTCTCCCAAGTGTATCAAAACTTTGGCAAAAATTGCCCTAACGATTGTAACAAGTTATTGCCAGGACTTGCGCTAGACCAAAGTGATCTTTAAGAACTTCTGGATTTTGAGCCATTGCGACCATGATATCTCGCATATGCTCTGGGGGATTCAAGAAGCAATCAGTTAAGGTTTGGGTGTACTGAGCATAATTCCAAAATTCATCGAATACCCCTTGCATCTATGACTCATCAAAGCGTTGATTACCATGTTCAATAAGTGGAATCGATCGCAGCCAGGAAATTCATCATCCCAGAAATTTATTCCTAAATCACGTTCTAGTTGCAGTGCATTGGGGAACAACAGGTTTACCATTGAGGATCGCTTCTGGAGTGCGATCGCTATACAATGTCACTGCGTAAACTGCACCAATAAGACCAACACCCAACTGCCCCAATAATTCCTATTCGTCGCATATTTATTACGTGTGTTTTTAGTTGATAGTTGTTTGTTGTTTGGTGTGTGAAACACTAAAAATCAACTACCAAGACATAACTGGGGATTTCAGATAAAAGGTGCGATCGTACGTTTAAACCTAAAAGTTCCTGGTTGCAGGTTGATAGTTGATGGTTGATTCTCCAAAGAACGAGCAACTAACAACTAACAACATATACATTAGTAAAGAATGATTTCCACAGAATCAATGCAGTTTCTAAGTACAATCAACTCATCGTTACCCTTACTCGCAACTACGGGTGAAACCGCTGATAGTTCCCTAGTAGTGGCAGCAGTGCTGCTGAGTTTGGTAGTAATCTACTTTGCTAGTAAACTTGGTGGGGAATTATCCAATCGCTTCGGCTTACCACCGGTATTAGGCGAACTTGTAGGTGGTGTAGTAGTAGGTATATCTATTCTGCATTTTTTGGTATTCCCAGAAACAGGCGCAGATAGTTCTAGTTCTTTAATTATCTCCTTTCTAAAAACCACTGCTGGCTTGAATCCTGATGCCGCAGAGAGTGTGTTTGTTGCTCAATCAGAGGTAATTTCTGTTTTAGCAGAACTGGGTGTAATTATCCTACTGTTTGAAATTGGTCTGGAGTCAAACCTCAAAGACTTAATGGCAGTGGGTATTCAAGCTACTATTGTGGCAGTAGTGGGGGTGGCTGTACCCTTTGCTGCTGGTACGGCGGGTTTGATGATTTTGTTTGGTATCCCTGCTGTTCCGGCAATTTTTGCTGGGGCGGCACTAACTGCCACTAGTATTGGTATTACTTCCAAAGTTTTGTCAGAGTTAGGGCGTCTCAATTCTAAAGAGGGACAGATTATTCTGGGTGCGGCTGTCATAGATGACGTACTGGGAATTATTGTTCTGGCTGTGGTGGCCAGCCTTGCCAAAGACGGCGCTGTTGATGTCGGCAAGGTCGTTTATTTAATTATCAGTGCAAGTGGTTTTCTTTTGGGTGCGATCGCTCTTGGTAACCTTTTTAACAAAACTTTTGTGGCGATCGTTGATAAGCTCAAAACACGCGGCGAACTGGTCATACCAGCATTCATTTTTGCTTTTGTGATGGCATATATTGCCGCCGTCATCCAGCTAGAAGCAATTCTGGGGGCTTTTGCAGCCGGTTTGGTTTTGGAAGAGACAGATAAACGTAAAGAACTCCAAAAGCAAATCGTTCCTATTGCTGATATGCTAGTGCCGATTTTCTTTGTAACTGTAGGAGCAAAAACTGACTTGAGTGTGCTAAACCCAGCAGTTCCTACCAACCGAGAAGGTCTAGTTATGGCTTTTTTCCTGATCTTAATTGCCATTCTCGGTAAACTTGTCACAGGTTTTAGTGTGTTTGGTCAACCTCAAATCAATCGCTTGGCAATTGGTGTGGGAATGATTCCTCGGGGCGAAGTCGGATTGGTGTTTCTGGGTATTGGTTCGAGTATTAATATTCTCTCGAAACCACTGGAGGCAGCAATTATCATGATGGTGATTATCACAACCTTTTTAGCCCCTCCTTTGTTAAGGTTCGTTTTTCCAGAACCAACATTGGTGTCACCAAACTCCAATGAATTACTTCTAGATGCTTCCTCTGGAACTTCATTAGCAATAAATTCCTCTAATAGTGAAAGCCTAGAAGCCAATCCAAATTCTCAAGAAGCTAATTGAGGGACGCTCCCCGACATACAATATACGGGGATTCGCCCAATGCAAGGGTAGCGGAGATTGTCCGGTAATTGGTAATTGGAAAATTTAGAACAAGTTCTTTCCTATTACCCATTACTTATTACCGGGCGACGTGCCGTGTTATCGAGAAGATTTCATGAAGAGAGGAAACTTCTATGTTGCACTACCCGTCACTCCTAGTTATGCTTTTGAGGAGCTTTTCTTAATTACTAAATAGCCATGGATTTAAATTGCATATTAAATTGTTGAGATGATCATTTATCATTAAGTCATTTGAGGCATTTGGTGTTGTACAAAGGACAAAAGTATCACCTACTAGTCTTGAGTCATCAATTAAGAAAGGCTGATTTTTTGTAGCCAGTACTGATAGGAGAAATCAACCCATCAAATGACAAGATAAGGAACTCTCACAAAAGAAGGCTTTTGACTTTTATACAGTCCCTAGCAATTACTTCTGTTAGTTCGGCTTCCTTATAGGGAAGGTGCATCAATTGCCAACAACCGAAAAATTCAAAAAATCTTTGTGCAACGCAAGTGTATATCGTTGTGATTGACTGCTATTGTTAATTTTATCCATTTATTTTGTTGATTTAATTTGAGCTTTGCACATGAAATATTCCTGTCACCAACGCACGGTAAGAGTAAGTAACATGCTAAAACTTACGCCATTATTTGCCAGTTTATCTAAGTTCAAAATCACGTTTTTTAGAGTACAAATGAAACAAGTAGGTGAGCAAAATTATACATAAAACTCTAATGATTGAAACCGTATGCAAAAAGAAATTTCTCTTTTCTAGCAACTTATTTAATCGTATAGCTAGTAGCTGCTTGCTATTTAGATTACTTATCCAAGCCAAAAATTGGCAGTAACCATCTGTTGGATTGACTAACACCTCTACAGATTAACCGCTTAACCGCTCTCATAAAATGCGACTCAGGAGAAAGCACTGTGAAACTACACTGGTTGATACCTAGTACTGTCTTAAGTATCTCCTCTGTTCTATTGTCGCCTGCTGATGCAGCGAATCTAGAATCTTGGCGTTTTGATAGCAATCAAAATCGGTTAGAAATCAACACTGATGGTGCTGTCCAACCCACAGCCCAACTTGTTTTTAATCCCACACGCTTAGTAATTGATTTACCCGGGATTAAATTTGGGCGTCCACAGCTTGTCCAGTCGGTTGGTGGTGCGATTCGTGCTATCCGTATCGGTCAGTTTGACCCCCAAACCACCAGGGTAGTAGTTGAAATGACTCCTGGTTATACCCTTGACCCCCAGAAGGTGAAATTTGAGGGGATAAGTGCTAATCGCTGGCGGGTGCAATTACCCAAACCAAAACGTGAGGAAACTAACTCACTCAACAGAAATCTTTACAGTGTGGTCAAAACCGAATCTCGTAACTCATCCAATAATAATAGGGAGACAGTAGTTCAAACCGCAGTTGGTGCGACTCAAATTGAAAGTTTACGCGTCACAGGAGATGGCTTTTTTGTGCGCACCAGTGGTAGAAAACCAGAGGTGAAGGTAAGACGCAGTAGCGATCGCACAAACATTTACATGGATATCTCCAACGCTACTGTCTCAGCAAATCTCCAACAGCGGAACTTACCAATTAATCGCTATGGTGTCAACAATATCCAACTCTCCCAACTAGAAACCACACCACCCACAGTCCGGTTGACAATGCAGGTGAACAGAAATAGTCCCGACTGGCGAGCAACAGTTAGTGGTGGAGATGGTTTAGTAATTTTACCCAATGCCGTGCTGAGTAAATTGCCCAGGGGTAATAATTCTAGTATTTCTTTTGGCGATAACCAAAAACCATCAATACTGCGTAACTCTGACAATGATAATGATTCACTAGCCACAATTGAATCTATAGAATTGGCTGGTAATGGCACTCAATTACTCATTAAAAGTGATCAATCTTTATCTGGTAATGCTGGTTGGGATAGAGCCTCTACATTGTTCCGCATCACTATTCCCAATGCACGCCTAGCTTCCGATGTCAAAGGGCCAGAATTAAATGCTACTAGCCCAATTTTACGGGTACGCCTACAACAGCAAGACCCCCGTACAGTCGTTGTCTTTGTCCAACCCGCAGCAGGGGTACAAATTGGCGAACTTAACAAACCAGGCGGTCGGCTTTTAGCCCTAGAGTTACGCCGATCATCAAATCGATTATCAAATGGAGTAACACCACCGTCTGTTGTTTTACCTCCTTTACCAAGACCGAACCCGCAACCTTTGTCAGAAATTCCTAATCCAAATCAACCCCCACCCTTACGTCCCGTCAAGGGAAAAGTGGTAGTTCTTATAGATCCAGGACATGGTGGTAGAGACTCAGGGGCTGTTGGTATTGGCGGAGCTAGAGAAAAGGATATTATTCTACCTATCAGTAAAAAAATAGCAGAGGTTTTACAAAAAAATGGCGTACAAGTTGTATTAACAAGGAGTTCTGACTACTTTGTCACCCTTCCAGCGAGAGTACAAATGGCTGAACATGTGAATGCGGATGTATTTGTCAGCATTCACGCAAATTCAGCAGGTGCAGGTCGTCCGGATGTCAGTGGTTTGGAGACGTATTATTACGATACTGGTTTAAGTCTGGCGCGTATAGTGCATAGGAGTATTCTGCAAAGTGTGAACGTTAGAGACAGAGGAGTGCGAAAGGCTAGATTTTATGTTCTCCGGAAAAGTTCTATGCCCTCAATATTAGTAGAAACAGGTTATATGACTGGTCGGGAAGATATGGCTAAGTTAAAAAGTGCATCTTATCGCAATCAAATGGCAGAGGCGATCGCGCGTGGTATTCTCCAGTATCTTCAGCGCAGATAATCAGATCACAATATACTTTAAATGATTACCGTAGCTATTACCGTATTTATGCTGAAGCGGCAAGATTTTTTCAGCAATTAAACTATGGTATTTTCCAGTTTTACTCTCAGGCTGAATGTATAAGTTACCAGAAACTACACAATACAAAAATTTTTTGCTGCCAACCATATTGTTGACCAAAACTAACAACAGTAGTTAATTTGGGTTATCTATATATTAGTGTAATTTGCTGCTATTCATAGACAGTTTTTACTGTGTTCACAGCAGCGAAAACACAGAGGATTTGACTAGATCTTGACGCCATTAGCTGTAACTTTATAAAGTATCTTTGTCTATATAGTACAAACCGATACACCAAAGGTATAAGCTAAGACTTGGGCGATAACGGTGTGAAGATTTGAGTCTTAACCAACACTTGATAAATTACATCTCCCCTAAAAAGCCAATCAGGAGAAGAATTGTGAAACTACACCACTGGTTGATACCTACTACTTTTTTAAGTATCTGCCTGTTATCGTCGCCTGCGAATGCAGCGAATTTACAATCTTGGCGTTTTGATGCCAATCAAAATCGATTAGAACTTAATACTGATGGTGCTGTCCAACCCACAGCCCAACTTGTTTTTAATCCCACACGCTTAGTAATTGATTTACCCGGGATTAAATTTGGGCGTCCACAGCTTGTCCAGTCGGTTGGTGGTGCAATTCGTGCCATTCGTATCGGTCAGTTTGACCCCCAAACCACAAGGGTAGTAGTCGAACTGAATCCCGGTTATACCCTCGATCCCCAACAAGTAAAATTTGAAGGAGTGACGGCTAATCGCTGGCAGGTGCAATTACCACAGCCCAAACGACAGGAAGTTGCTACCACTCCTAGAAATATCTATAGTGTGGTAACTCCAGAAAATTCTAATACTCCTCCTGCAAATAAAGGAACACTAGTTAGTGCCAATACTAGTACCACACAAATAGAAAGTTTGAGAATCACAGGAGATGGTTTTTTTGTTCGCACTAGTGGTAGTCGTCCCCAAGTAAAGGTAAATCGTAGTCAAGACAAAAGCACTGTTGATATTGATATTACTGGCGCTAGTTTATCACCAAATTTAGTACAGCAGAATGTAAATGTGAATCGCTACGGTGTTGGCAGTATCCAATTCACCCAACTGACAACTACACCACCCACAGTCCGCATAACAATGCGAGTAAATAAGAGTAGTCCTGATTGGCGGGCAAGTACCAGTGCAATTGGTGGTTTAGTGCTTTTACCTAATAGTAGTGTAACGAGATTACCAGGAGGGAACTTAGCTAATAATCCCAGCCCTTCGCCCATTCTTACCAATGATGTGGCCACAATTCAAGCTGTGGAACTGAGTGCTACTGGCAGACAATTAATTATCAAAGGCGATCGCAATTTAACTGCAAGTGGTGGTTGGGATAGATCCTCCGGTCTGTTCCGCATCACCATTCCCAATGCCAAGTTGGCTACACCTGTCAAGGGTCCAGTCATGGATGCAAACAGCCCCATCCTCCGGGTGCGCTTGCAACAACAAGACTCTAATACTGTTGTTGTTTACGTCCAACCCGCTTCTGGAGTGCAAATTGGGCCCGTTAACCAAATTGGTGATCAATTTGTCTCTGTAGAACTACAACGCAATCGTACTTCTGTTGTGTTACCTCCCCTACCACAAGCAGATCCACAACCATTACCAGTACCAAACGCCAATAATTCCGACGGTCTACCAAAGACACAACCACCACGTCCAGCACCTAGAGGACGAGTAGTAATAGTCGTTGACCCCGGACACGGTGGTAAAGATTCCGGTGCGCCAGGATTAGGCGGGTTGTTAGAAAAAGATGTTGTTCTGCCTATTGGGAGAAAAGTAGCAGCTATTTTGGAACAAAATGGCTATCAAGCAGTTTTAACACGTGATTCTGACTATTTTGTCGAATTACAGGGAAGAGTAGATATCGCAGAGCGGGCTAATGCTACTTTATTTGTTAGCATTCACGCCAATTCCGTGGATCAGCGCCCGGATGTAAATGGTCTAGAAACTTACTATTACGACAGTGGCTACCGCTTGGCCCAAGTAGTCCACAATTCTATTCTTAGCAAGATTAGTACTCTCAAAGACCGGGGTGTCAGAAAGGCCAGATTTTACGTCCTGAGAAAAAGCTCCATGCCCTCAATTTTAGTGGAAACAGGTTATATGACTGGTCGGGAAGACAACCCCAGACTAGGAAACCCTGAATATCAAAATCGGATGGCAGAAGGAATTGCTAGTGGTATACTCCAATACTTACAGCAAAGATAGAAGTGTAGTTAATTGTTGTTTGGGTGTTGTAGCTAACCACTACCAACAATCAACCATGAACAAATCGTTACAAAATCCTGTATCTTAAAATATCGCAATACTGACATCAAATTCTGCCTGTGATTTCATCTTCTCAGTTTGAAGGCAATCTATACGATTTCTCCCAAGAACCCCAGCGTGCGCCAATTGGTATTTTTGATAGTGGTGTGGGTGGACTGACGGTACTGCGACAACTCTATCGCCAACTCCCAAATGAATCAATTATTTATTTTGGCGATACAGCTAGACTTCCCTATGGGATTCGTTCTCAAGCAGAAATTCTCCAGTTTGTCCGAGAAATACTCACCTGGATGCAACAGCAACAGGTGAAAATGGTGATTATGGCTTGCAACACGAGTTCTGCCTTGGCACTAGAGATAGTACGCGAGGAATTTCCTATGCCAATTCTAGGGCTAATTCTACCAGGGGCAAGGGCAGCAGTGCAGCAAGGAAAGCGCATAGGTGTAATTGCTACTCCCGCAACTGCTAAGAGCAATGCTTACAAGCGTGCTATTATTGAAATAAATCCCGATGTCCAGGTTTGGCAGGTTAGTTGCCCGGAATTTGTGCCGCTAATAGAGCAAAATCGCATTCATGACCCCTACACAGTTGAAGTGGCACGTTCCTATCTAGAGCCTTTAGTACAACAGCAAATAGATACTCTTGTTTATGGCTGTACCCATTATCCCCACCTAGCACCAGTATTGCGATCGCTCCTTTCAACTTCTGTGAAACTGATTGATCCGGCTGTACATGTTGTAGCTGCTTGTGCAAAAGAGTTAGACTTACTAGGTCTTAAAAACACCTATCCAGCTTTGCCAACCCGCTTTATTGTGAGTGGTTGTCCGCAACAATTTGCTGAGTCATCCGCGCAATGGTTAGGTTTTACTCCTATGGCCGAGGTCGTATGCTTATCTAATACAGCAGTTTCTAGTAATTAGCCATTGGTCATTGGTCATTGGGCATGGATTAATAATTAGTACTCATTACAAAGAACAAATGACCAATGACAATTGACAATTGACCATTAACTAACGTACACTACTGGCTTCAGTGACATTTGGTGTTACCGATACCTCCTGTGTATAATTTCCTGTATGAGTTAAAGCAGTATTGTTAGATGTTGTTTTATTGCCTGTTCGCTTTGCTAGTGCCAATAGCAAGTAGATGGTGAACAAGTATCCAGAAGCTAATATGAAGATCATCATAGGCATCTTCCCATAAATCATTTTTCCTACCAGTGCCTTTGCCAAAGAAATATAAATTGAGTAAAATTAGCAAGAATTGAGCCACACAAATTACTGGCGGCTTAGATATTGCATACGAGACTAGCGGGAGAACTTTTGTCCTTCCGAATTAATAGATTGTGTTTATTACGATTTTTTCGCAGACCATACTTACCACAGCAGTTAAATAATCTAAGAGAAATTTAACTACTGTTTCAGCAGTCTACCCAGTCTGCTGTCTTGAATGCGTACCTTAAATTGCTAGGAGCGACGCCGACACAAAAACAGCGTCGAAGATGTGTAAACCACTCTGCTTCCTCTAAAGGAAATCCACAGCTCCTAACCTAGAGGTTCGCTCATCACAGGTGTAAGCACAAAAATGAATTTTTTGGCTTGACCTGCGATTATTTCGTGTTCATTCACAACATATTAAGCAAATTTACCTAAAGGCTATTTACCTTGCTGTGGTGAACATCTGAAAATTTTAAAATCCCTAGATTTTAGCGTAACACAATAGCCCTGACTTTTTCAGGTAAGTTTTATGCTTATTCAAAAATTTTCTAAACTATTGCACAAAAGATTTCAGAAATTTTTCTTTATATAAGAAATAATTTATGTGTAATAGTTTATAGGCGATTTCTCAGTAGTGTTTTGTAGTTTTTTTCGCATTTACTTAAAGATTTTATATAGTAGAGATAAATTTTTTGTTAACGAAGTTACGTGTTTACCGCATTTAGTGAATATATACGCAACTATAACTGTATTAAATTTATCAATAAAATGTTGATTTTTCTGAAACTAGTACAAGTATATTTTATTTTATTGTCCCCAAAATTAGGAACTTCCTGAGAAAACCTTTGCGCTAATTCTGGGTTATCTTAAAATGAGTATAGGATATGTAAACTTTCGTAACCTAAGCCAAAGTCCGCCAATCCATGACCCCAGCTACCTCCCTATTTTCCCCTGTGGAAGCAGACCTGCAAATACTAGCAGATAACCTCAAACAGCTAGTTGGGAATCGTCATCCCATCCTTTATGCAGCAGCCGAACATCTATTCGGAGCTGGGGGAAAACGCATCAGACCAGCCATTGTTCTACTGATATCGCGAGCAGTCATGCTCGATACAGACATTACACCACGTCATCGCCGCTTAGCTGAAATCACGGAAATGATTCACACAGCGAGCTTGGTACATGACGATGTTGTTGACGAATCAGAAATGCGGCGTGGTGTACCCACAGTTCATAGTCTGTTTGGCAATCGTATAGCCGTCCTAGCAGGGGATTTTCTCTTTGCTCAGTCTTCTTGGTATCTAGCAAATTTAGACAATTTAGAAGTAGTAAAGCTGTTATCAGAGGTGATCATGGATTTGGCCGCTGGAGAGATTCAGCAAGGGTTGAATCGCTTTGATACCAATATTTCTCTAGAAACCTATCTCAAAAAAAGCTATTACAAAACAGCATCTCTGATCGCTAACAGTTCCAAAGCCGCCGGAGTTATTAGTGAAGTATCAAAAGAAACTGCCGAACATTTTTATCACTATGGTCGAAATCTGGGTTTAGCATTTCAGATTGTCGATGACATTTTAGATTTCACTAGTTCAACAGATACTCTCGGTAAACCAGCTGGTTCGGACCTCAAAAGTGGTAATTTGACTGCGCCAGTTTTATTTGCTTTGGAAGAAAAACCTTACTTGGAAGTACTGATTGAAAGAGAATTTGCTCAAGAAGGTGATTTAGAGCAAGCATTAGCGCTGATTCATGATAGCCAAGGTATCCAAAGGGCAAGGGATTTAGCTGCTCACCATGCGAAGTTGGCAGTTGAACAACTTGGGGTGCTTGTGCCCTCAGAATCACGTCAAGCATTGATTCAAATAGCTGACTATGTATTGAGTCGGCTTTATTAGGGATCGGGAATTAGAAAGAATTTTGGATTTTAGATTTTGGATTTTAGATTGAAATCCAAAATCTAAACTTTCTAGTTCCCTCAAGCAATATCTGGTGGAACTTGATTCTTTGGTTGGTTTTGTTGCAGCTGCTGTTGGACTAAATGCTGCAAATCAGTTCGTTTGACTTCAATTCCATTTGTGTTGGTGCTAGCCGTGTCAAAAAAGACTATACTATCTACGGGTTCTAGTGCCAGTAGCTGGAACAATATATGGGTGACAGGTATGGGGGCAGCTATTACTTGAGGGTCAAGCCCAGCACTATAAGATCTAGGAATATCCTGTAAGGTAGGAAAAGCATAAATTACCTGCTTTTCTTCTTGTGGATTTCCACGGTTGCTTAATGTAGTTAAGACCAATTCCTCATCCAAGTTTTGGAGAATATAGTATTGGGAATGGCTTAACTTATGAGCGATCGCACTAAGGGCGGGGGCAATTGCTGCAACCAGTGTCGGTGTTATACCATCTTGGGGTGCATTATCAATCAGCGATTGGATTTGTGCTTTTAAGTCCATAATTACCTGTAAACGGCTTATCGAGTATTGGCTATAACTTCAAGGGCTGTGCAAACAATCAAACAAAAATCGGGAATCATAAAATCAGCCGCATTCTCAAGGCAAAACTGCCTTGGGTTTAGCTTATACGTAAAACCCCTCCCAATACCCGCAGTCATACAGGTTGTCAACAAGTTTGTTAGGGTCAGTTTAGACACGAAACTTATGAAATTAGCCGCAACCACAACTATTCAGGGAGAATTTTCTATCGGCGTGGAGGCGATATTTCCATTCCTTTTCCAAGAACTTCAGCAGTCAACTAAAGCTTGCGACCAGAATTGCCGTGACGTAGCAATGCGAATTGCTGCCGAGGTCTACCGGATTTGCAATGAAAGTAAACGTATTCAGGCTTCCGGTTCTGTAGAAAATTCGGCAATGACCCTAGCCAAGCATCGCCTGCAACAGTGCCTGAGATACTACCAATTGGGTTCAAATCGCGGCAGGGTTGAATTACATAGTACCTTGAGTGCGATCATCTACCGCTACATCAATCCGCCACAAAGGCAATTGAGTTATCAAGGACGACTAACTGTTATTGAAGATTTTCTCCAAAGTTTTTACTTGGAGGCTTTAAACGCTTTCCGGCGAGAAAATCAGTTAGAACCAACTTACCGTCCACGTACACTGCTGGAATTAGCAGAGTACATGGCATTTACGGAACGCTACGGCAAGCGACGCATTCCCCTTCCAGGACGTCAGCAACAATTGATCATCCTACGGGCACAAACTTTCTCGCAACAGCAACCTCCAGAAACTTGTGTAGATATAGAACAAGCAGCGGAAGGTAGTGGTGAAGCCGAAGGTTCTTGGGAAGATCCAGCAGTACAACAATTGCGAAGCGCAATGGCTACACAGACTGAGCCAGAGCCCCAAGAAGATACCCTGCGATCAGTTGTGGTTACGGAATTAATGAATTATTTAGAAGAACGCCAACAAACTGATTGTGCTGATTACTTTGCTTTGCGCCTCCAAGATTTGTCCGCTCAAGAAATCGAGTCAATTTTGGGCTTAACCCCCCGTCAGAGGGATTACTTGCAGCAACGATTCAAGTATCATTTAATTCGGTTTGCTTTGTTGCATCGTTGGGAGTTAGTTCACGAGTGGTTAGAAGCGGATTTGCAAACTAACTTAGGTTTAACTCCTCAACAATGGCAAGCTTATACCGAAAAGCTTGACGAAAAGCAACGCTCTTTATTAGAACTGAAGCAGCAGGGACAAACCGATGAAAAAATAGCTAAAACTTTGGGTTTATCAATGGCACAACTTCAGAAGCGTTGGTTTAAAATTCTTGAACAAGCCTGGGAGATTCGTAACTCCCTAGTGTCCGGATCAAGTGCTTCTACTCATGAATAGTGACTCAGAAACCTTACAAAAAAATTTACTCTCTTGGTTATTGACAGATCCTGTCAGTTCCAGAAAGTATACGCAAGTTAAATGTAAGGACATCAACGGGGCAGACAAACCTTTGCTAACAACCACAGAATTTACCAGTGGCGAACAAGAGGGATGGAAGCCCCAAACATCTTTATTGGGAGAAATTCCAACTGTGCAAGAACGTTTCCAAGCCGTACTTAAACGTCGGTTAAAAGTCGAAGTTGAAGACCAGCCTCCGCTATTTCCTTGGGAAACACAAATACTAGATTATCCCGAGTATGTGGATGAACCAGTGATGGAGCTAGTTCCTAGCTGGGCGTGGGTGGCCCACCAGTCCAAACTGAATTTACCGACACTTCTGCCGGAGAATATTTTCCGGCAATTGCTTGACAGATGTCAAGCACTGATAACATCTTCTTTACCATTAGGGGCAAAATTAGTCCAAGCAGTGGAAAGCTTTTTCCCTAATGAATCTCAACTCTTAAACGACTTAGCAGGGACAATCCAGCTAAGAGCCAACCTCCGGTATGGAGATACCCTAAATCCTATGCCGAATCTGGATAGCGATTATTCAGATTTACAACCACAGCAACAGATGCTGGTGTCGTTGCTAGCAGCTCAACAACTGTTAGAAAGCTTGACATTGCCAATTTCTACTACAAACCCAGTGTTAGAAAGGCAATGGCTAACTAGTGTGGGTGTTCTCAATTTGAGAGTAGAATACCAATCTCAAGGCCCAGTGCCGAAATTGCTGATTCGAGGAGATTTACCCTCGAAAGGGGTTGTCAAACTTCAAGGTAGTGGTTCCCAAGCAAGGGCAGAGTCTTCTAGCCCAGGTTGTTTGAGTGTGGAATTATGCTGTACTCAACTAGATGAGGCTTATACCTTAATGGTTGAGTTGAAAGAAATAGACCAGCAGCCTTTGTTGTTTGTAATTATTCCCACAAAATAACTCAATAGTTAGCGATCGCTAGCACTGAAACTTGATAATAGCCTTTGTTATGAAATGAATATCATCCTGGTTTTGCAAGAGTTCCCATTTTTTAAAAAGCGGTTATTAGGGCGTCTACAGGCAGCTACAGTGAGGAGATTTGTAATACGAGAGAGGTAAAAGTTGACCTCGCTCGTTTTGCGTCAGTAGCGTCTACTATTATCGCTTTGCTTTTGTACCCATCCGCTGCTTTTTAGATCGAAATGTTTAACTTTTCCAGGATGAATTGGCTTTGGCGTCTACCTTTGGGCCATGACTGGCGGCAAAATATGCTCCAGTCCCCTGTAACAGCAGAAGTGGAAGATTCAATTACCTTGCGGGTGCTAGTGCTAGCGTTGGTAATTGTGGGCATTGTAGCGACGGATATTGCCGCTGAAACTTGGTCTAGTTTCTGGGCAGTACCACTGTCGATATTAGGTGCAATTTGGAGTTATTATCGTCGCCGCGATCGCAATATCCCAGTTAAATTCTGTATTGCCATAGGAATGTTAGTAGCACTAGGTGCTTTCCTAGGGCGATTGTTAGGAGAATTGAACGATACACGACTGACTTTAGCAGAACTATTAATCCAACTTCAGGTACTGCATTGCTTTGATCTCCCTCGTCGGAAAGACTTGAGTTACTCAATTCTCATTGGATTGATTCTGCTGGGTGTGGCAGCAACACTGAGTCAAACTCTGGCATTTGCGCCAATATTACTGTTATTTTTAGCGATCGCCCTGCCCACTTTAGTAGTAGATTACCGTTCCCGACTTGGATTAGAGCAATTAAATACTCAGAATGAACAAATTTTGAGGAATTCCTCTACACAGGGGAATTCCTCTGTTTTTAATTTAAAATTTTTAATATTTAATTTTGTGATGATAGTAGGGCTAGGGCTGGTAATCTTTGCCCTTTTACCCCGCCTACCAGGATATCAATTGCGGATGTTTCCGGTCAGTTCTCCAATTGAGACGAAAGGCGAATTTACAGGACGTAATATTATTAACCCTGGCTATGTCCGCCAAGGTAATCCTAACAATCAAGCTAATGGTAGCAGTGGTACCAGCAGCAGCCAAACCGGTCAACCGGGGAAAGTAGATAATAGCTTTTATTATGGTTTTAATAGCCAAATCAACCAAAACCTGCGGGGAGAGATGACACCCAAAATAGTCATGCGGGTGCGATCGCAAGCAGCAGGTTTCTGGCGAGTGTTGGCTTTTGACCGCTACACAGGTAAAGGCTGGGAAGTTTCTCGCAATGATCAAGTTAAACGCTTACAGCGATCACCTTGGTCTTACCAAATTTTTCTTGACCCGCCAATCAGTGCAGTTCAAACTAAAGAAATTATCCAGACTTATACAGTGGTGTCTGATTTGCCAAACCTGATTCCAGCAATGGCATTTCCCAAAGAAATTTACTTCCCGACACCCATGCTGGCTGTGGATCAAGAAGACGGATTGCGATCGCCTGTAGGATTATCAGAAGGTATGACCTACACAGTCATTTCCCAAGTTCCCTATCGCGATCGGACTTTGTTAGGCAAAACTTCCAATAAATATCCACAAAGTATTAAAAATTACTACCTGCAAATCCCACCGGAAACCGCCGCCAAAGTACGTAAACTTACGGAAGACATTCTGGCTAACTACAACCAACAAAGAGTCGCACAATCAAATAAATCACTAGACTCTACTTACGAAAAAGCTCTTTACCTAGCTCAGTATCTCAAACAAAACTATAAAGTCCCGGAAAATCCCCTCGATTTACCTTATTTGAGTGAAAACGAAGACTTAGTAGAAGCTTTTTTATTCAAACATAAAGGCGGCTATCCAGACCATTTCTCTACAGTCTTAACGGTAATGCTACGTTCCATTGGCATTCCCGCACGCTTGGTAGCGGGGTTTGCGCCGGGAGAGTTTAATCCTTTTACGGGGATGTACATCGTCCGCAACACCGACGCCTATGCAATGACAGAGGTGTATTTTCCCAAATATGGCTGGTTTGCGTTTGACCCGATTCCCAACCACCCCCTAATTCCTCCTTCAGTAGAAGATGAGCAGACTTTCAACACTTTGCGTCAATTTTGGAATTGGGTTGCAGGCTGGCTACCCTCTCCTGTAACAGGTTTGCTGAATTATGTATTTGGGGCTATATTCACCTGGGCTAGCAAAGCTTTTTCTTGGTTTTTGTCGCTATTTTACCAAGGATGGCTGGGTGTTTTCACTGGCTTAATTTTTGCCACAACAGCAGCTTTCTTAAGTTGGTTAGGCTGGGATAGATGGCGGGAGTGGCGCTATCACTACGCTTTGAGGAAATTACCACCAATGGAACGTCTATATCGGCAAATGTTGCGTTGGACAAGTGAACAAGGTTTAGTGAAACACCCAGCCCAAACACCGCTAGAGTATGCAACAATTTTATACCAATATCATGCGACAGCAACGGCTAAGGTGATAGAGGAAATCTCCCAAGCCTATGTCAGTTGGCGTTATGGTGGTCATAATCATGATGTGCAGAGACTGCAACAAAAATGGCAAGAAATGAAAAAGACTACCAAAAAATTAAAGTTAACTTAATTTGGTTAAGACTGGCTAGTTCATGGTGTAATTTATACAATGGCTGTGCTGATTAACCAAGGCGATCGCACAGTCACTGATGTAATTAAAGGTTATGGCTTCATCGGTGTTC